>DASXDW010000237.1:0-10409 GCA_036490435.1 Solirubrobacteraceae bacterium | reverse complement strand
GTGGTGGTGGTCGTCGTCGCGGTGGTCGGCGTGGTCGTGGTGGTTATCACCGGCGGCGGCGGGACGGCGACGATCGGGGGCAGCGACGCCGCCGTGGTGGTGTCGGTGGTCGTCGTGCTGGAGCTCGTCGTGGGCGTGGTCGGCGGCGTGGTCACCGGCGGCGGCTGATGGCCGCCCGACCCGCTGCTCTGGCCCGTGCCGCCGTTCAGATGGCCACCGTTGCTGGGCTGGGTGGGCGTCGTGCCGAGGCCCAGCGGCGCCACTGCGGTGCCATGGGGGGCCGGACTGCGCAACGGCGACGGGGCGCTGCCCGTCTGCCCGATCACCGGGCTGTGCCCTCGCAGCGCCGCCGCACCGGCGCCCCCGCTACCCGGCAGGGCGGGTTTGGAGTTCTCAGACACGCGAGCCGAGAGATTGCCCCCCGGGATCGCGGGACCGCTGAAGACCTGCCCCAACGTGCCCAGCCCACCCAGCGGACCGCTGCCGGTCGCAAAGAACAGCACCGCGATGATCGAGGCGGGAATAAGGACGGCAACCAGCGAAGCCCCGTAGATCTGGCGCCGCCACGCGCGGACCAAGCCCATTTTCCTGGAGGCTAGTAGCGAGCCTTCTCGAAACTTCCTCATCTGGAGGTTCTTGTTACGAAAAAGCCGCATTACCTGCACGGAGGCGAACATCTTGCATCCCACCGGTACGATCCGCCGCGGTCTACCGTGGGGTACAGGCTGATGGGTCGCTTTTCGATCGCACGTTCGCTACGCCTTGCGCTGGTCGGCTTGGCCATCGCGCTCGCCTCCGTGGCCGCCGCGGGAATCGCCAGCCTCTACAGCGCGCGCCAGACCTACGAGAACGTCCTGGCGCGCAGCTCGGACCTGGGCACGGCGGTGGCCAACCTCACCAGCGCAGGCGTCGTCCAGGTCGAGATCGCCCACGACGCCACCGGGCCGCTCGCCCCCGCGGCCCGTCGCCAGGCCGCCGAGGCGTTCGACCGCTCGGCCCGCGCTGCCACCGCGCTCGCCGCATCCGACACGCCCAGTGCCAAGCTCCTGGCCCACCAGATCGCCCTCCAGCGCCTCGCCGTCGCCCAGGCCCAGCGCGGGCGGCTGAAGTCCGCGAGCGCCGGGGGCACGACCCTGGCCAGCGCCGCGGCGGTGGCTGACCAGCTCCAGGCTCGCCAGCGGGTCCGCCAGGAGCAGGCCTCAGAGCGCGACCGCAGCCGCTCGCGCACCGCCATCACCATCGCCATCGTCGCCGGGGTGCTGGCGCTCATCGCGGCCCTCATCCTCATCGCCGGGCTGGTGCGCTCGATGCGCCGGCCTCTGGACGAGCTGGTCGGCGCCACCGGTGAGCTGGCCTCGGGCCGGCTCCAGCGCCGGGTCCAGCCCAGCGGTCCGCGCGAGCTGCGCGAGCTGGGGTTGGCCTTCAACGCGATGGCCGACGACCTCGCCTCGGCCCAGCGGCGCATCGAGAACGAGCGCCGGCGCCTGGCGGTGACGATCGAGAGCCTCGGGGATGGGCTCATCGTCACCGAGTCGGAGTCCAGCGCGATCGCCACCATGAACCCCCGAGCGGCGGAGCTGCTGCGAGAGCTGACCCCCGGTGGGAACGTGGACGCTCCGGGCAGCCCGCTGCCCGCGCTGCACACGGCGCTCGAGCGCGAGGTGGTCATCGACCACGGCGGTCGGATCCTGGCCGTCACCGCGGCCCCCATGGGCGACGACACCTCCAGCGGCATCGTGTGGACCGTGCGCGACGTCACCGAGCGCGCGCGGCTGGAACGCGCCAAGTCCGACTTCGTGGCCACCGCCTCGCACGAGCTGCGCAGCCCCCTGACCTCGATCAAGGGCTTCGTCGAGCTGCTCGAGCGCAGCCCCGACAGCATGTCGGCTCGCCAGCTGGAGTTCCTGGACATCATCAAACGCTCCACCGACCGGCTCGTCGAACTCGTCAACGATCTCCTCGACGTCGCCCGGCTGGAGGCCGACCACGTCGAGATCAACGCCCGCCCGATTGACGTGGGCGAGGCCGTCCAGGAGCTCGCGGAGCTGATGGGGCCACGAATCGCGGCCAAGCACCAGACGCTGGGCGTCTACGTCGCCCCGACGCTACCCCTGGCCATGGCCGACCCCGAGCGCATCCGGCAGGTGATCGGCAACCTGCTCACGAACGCCCACCTCTATACGGGCGAGGGCGGGCGCATCCACCTCGGCGTCGAGGCCGACCGCGCCTGGGTGAGGATCGTCGTCGCCGACACGGGCATCGGCATGACCAGCGAGGAGACCGAGCGTGCCTTCGAGCGCTTCTACCGCGCGCGCAGTGGCAACGAGTCGTCACCCGGCACGGGGCTCGGGCTCTCGATCGTCAAGTCGCTCGTCGACCTGCACCATGGCGTCATCGAGGTCGACTCCGAGCCCGGCCGCGGCACCACCTTCCACGTCCTCATCCCCGCCGCCGTCGCCGCCGACGACCTGGACTCCCTGGATGTCATCCAGGGCCGGCGGGTCCTGATCGTGGACGACGAGCCCGACGTGGCCGAGCTCATCGCCGGCCAACTGGCCCCGCTCGATGTCGACACCACCATCGCCACCAGCGGCGAGCAGGCGCTCCTGGCCCTGCGCGGCGAGCGCTTCGACGCGGTGACGCTCGACATCCTCATGCCCCACATGGACGGTTTCGAGGTGCTGCGGCAGATCCGCTCTGACCCCGACCTGCGCGCCACCCCGATCGTGTTCGTGTCCGTGTTCTCGGCGCGCAGCGAGCTCTCGGGCGAGTGGGTGGTGGCCAAGCCCATCGACGCTGCCGAGCTGCGCCACGTGCTCGCCGCGGCCGTCCGCGCCGGCCGCAGCCGCGTCCTCATCGTCGGGCGCGAGGAGCTTCAGGACACGCTCGAGCCCTCGCTGGACGAGCTCGGCATCGAACACCAGTGGGAGACGTCGGGTGCGGCCGCCGCACGAGTGTGCGGGGAGCGGCGCTTCGAGGTCGCCCTCATCGACGTAGGAATACGCAACCCTCAGGCGGTTTTGCAAGCTTTGGATCTGCGCGGACGTCGACTTCGGCGCGCGGTGATCCTATTCTCAGACGGGGAATCGCCGACACCCTCGGGTATCGTCAATCTGGGGCTTGAGGTCGTACCGGTCCAGGACGCCGCTCATGCCCTCCTATCTGCGTTGCGCGGAGATCGAGAACAAGCGAGTCGAATTGCCGGTGGAGCTCAACACAGAAGCTGAGCTGACGCGGGAGATCGCGCGCCTACGCGCCGAGCTCGCCCGCCGTGAGCGCGAGGCTGCGGACAAGGAGCTGCAGCTCGAGCGCTACGCCGCGGACCTGCGCGACACCTTCAAGGAGGAGCGCGCGCTCACGCAGCAGCTGACCCGCTCATATCGCGCCACGGTGCGCGCTTTGTCCAATGCCGTCGAGGCCCGCGACGCCTACACCGGCAAGCACGCCGAGCGCGTCGCCGCCTACGGCATTGAGATCGCCCGGGCGGCCGGGGTGCCGCGGCCCGACGCGCCCGAGCTCGAGTTCGGCTTTCTGCTCCATGACATCGGCAAGGTGGCCGTGCCCGACTCGATCCTCTACAAGCCGGGGCCCCTGACCGCCGAGGAGCGGGCCCTGATGGCGCGTCATCCCGCCATCGGCGCTGAGATCGTCGGGCAGATCGAGTTCCTCACCGAGGCAACCGAGGTCGTACGCTCTCATCACGAGCGCTGGGACGGCATGGGCTACCCCGACGGGCTGTCGGGCGAGAACATCCCGCGGGCGGCGCGGGTCTTCGCCGTGGCCGACGTGCTCGACGCGCTCACCACCGACCGGCCCTACCGCGCGGGCTTCCCACTGCGCCAGGCCCGGGCGATGATCATGGAGGAGTCCGGCACCCACTTCGACCCAACCGTGATCGAGGCCTTCCGTGACATCGACGACGCAACGTTCGTGCAGATCGGGCGCGACGCATGGTGAACCGACCGGGAGGGGCCCGATGAAGCGCGGCGTGCTGGTCGTCGACGACGACCCATTCATCCGCAAGCTGGTGGCGACAACCCTCGAGGACGTCTCGGAGTTTCAGCTGTTCGAGGCCGGCGACGGCGTCCAGGCGGTCGAGGTGGCCGCGCGAGAGCTCCCCACGATCGTCTTCCTCGATGTCGACATGCCGCGCATGGACGGCATCACCACCTGCCGGGAGTTGCGCAGCAACCCGGCGACGAGCGCCGCCACCATCGTCATGCTCACCGCGTCGCACGGGGATCGCATCGAGGCCCAGGCCGAGGCTGCCGGCGCCGACCTGTTCCTCACCAAGCCGTTCAGCCCGCTGGACCTGCTGCGGCTGGTCGATCGCCTCGGCGCGCAGAGCGACCGACTCGACCGCCACCCCTGACGCCAGACCCTGGGGCGCGATCTGCGCCCGCCGGCCCGATCAGCTGATCCGGATGAGGACGATCGTGTTGAGGACAAACAGCACGGCGAACAGGACTGTCCACCGGTTCAGGTTGCGCTCGACGAGCGACCCGCCTCCCAGCGGTCCCGCGCCGGTGCCGACGCCGAAGGCTCCTGAGAGGCCCGCGTCCTTGCCGGAGTGCATAAGGATCAGGAAGATGAGCCCGGCGCTCAAGAACACCTGGACGACGTCGAGGACCGCGGTCATGCGCTCGATGGTACCTGCTCGTGTGAGCGCGCCTCGTCGAGCCGGTGCAGGATCTCGACCGCCTCGGCGCGCAGCGACCCGTCCAGCGCGGCGTAGTCCTCGTCAGACAGCTTGCCGGTGCGCACGTCGAGCTCGGCGTCGCGGATCTCGCGGTACTTGGCGTCCCGCGCCGCCTCCAGTTCGGCCACGTCGGGCGCCTCTCCGGCGGAGTCGCCGGGCCGGCGCGCCACCCGCAGCGGAGCGCTGATCAGGTAGACCACGCCGGCCAGCACGATGAGGACGAGCACGTAGGCCACGTTCAGACCAGCTCGCGCTCTCGTTCGGGCTCGGGCTCGGCTGCCGGGGAGGCCGGGGGCAGCGTCGCCGGCCGGCGACGGCGCACTGACAGCGTTCCGGGACGCGTGCGTCGCGGCACCGGCCACAGGGCGATCAGGCCGCCCAGCGCGGCAATGATGGCGCCGATCCACAGCCACATCACCAGCGGCGAGACCTCGATGAGGAACGTCGATGCCCACGGGTGGGTGACGAACCGCTGGGCGATCTCATTGATGGCGACGTCGCGCAGCTGGAAGATGGTGTTGAGCTGCGCGGCGCGCTGGGCGGGCGGCAGCTTCTCGGCGCTGTTCAGCGCCTTGGCGATCGTGACATCGCCGGTGCTGACGAGGCTCTGCAGGCGCCCCAGGTTGGGCGAGATGACGACCCAGAGGTCGCGCAGCGCGCCCGAGTCCAGGCCGACGCGGCTCTCGGTCTGCGCGCCGTCGGAGGTGTTGAGGAAGCGCCCGATCGGGTGGATGGGGTCCTGCGACGCGTACAGGCCGTAGGTGGTGTGCAGCGTGGTCACCTTATGCCCGCCCTTGGTGACGGCCAGGTCGCCGCCGAACGAGACCTTCTGCGGCGTCGCGTGGGCGGTCGGATGGAGGTATCTGAAGGTGTAGCCGTCGAGGTGCACGCTCTGGCCGGGGCGCAGCGTCGCAAAGCGCTGGTGCTGGAACGACGTCGAGCCGGCCACCCCCACCAGCGCCACCGCCACCCCGGCGTGCACCAGGTAGCCGCCGTAGCGCCGGCGATTGCGGCGGACCAACGCGACAAGCGAGCGGGCCAGCGACTCGCCGGTCATGGCGCGGCGCGCCCGGGCGCCGCGGAAGAACTCCTGGGCGACGGTCGCGACCACGAACGCCCCGAAGCCGAACATGATGTAGGCGAAGACGTGCTGGGTCACGCCGGAGACGAAGGCGAGGATGACGAACGTGCCCAGCCCCACCGCCACCGGGAAGGCGAAGGTGCGCTTGAGCTTGGCAACCGTCACCCGGCGCCACGCGATGATCGGCCCGATCCCGGAGAGCACCACCACGATCAGCGCCAGCGGGACGACGAAGTGGGCGAACACGGGCGGCCCGACCGAGGTCTGCGTACCGGTGATGGCCTCCGAGATGAGCGGGAAGAAGGTGAGCCAGAACACCACGGCGGCGAGGGCCACCAGCACCACGTTCTGGATCAGGAACACGCCCTCGCGGCTGAGCAGAGAGTCCAGACGGTGCTCGCTGCTCAGGGCGTCACGGCGATAGGTGACCAGCCACACCGAGCCGAGCACCATCGCCGCGATCAGCACGACGAAGGCAACGTTGAGCGTCGGGTCAGAGACGAAGGCGTGGATCGAGCTCAGGATCCCCGAGCGCACCAGGAAGTCGCCGACGATCGCCAGCGTCCCGGTGAGCAGGACGAGCGAGGTGTTCCACACCTTCAGCATCCCCCGCTTCTCCTGGATCATGATCGAGTGGATGTAGGCGGTGCAGACCAGCCACGGCATCAGCGCCGCGTTCTCCACCGGGTCCCACTCCCAGTAGCCGCCCCAGCCCAACTCGGTGTAGGACCAGCGCGCGCCCAGCAGGAGCCCGATCCCCAGGCACAGCCACCCGGCTAGGGCGAACCGGCGGGTCACCTGGATCCACTCGGCGCCGACCCGTCCGCTGACCAGCGCGCCAATGCAGAAGGCGAAGGGCACGAGCAGCAGCGTGAACCCCGAGTACAGCATCGGGGGATGGATCATCATCGTCGTGTGGCGCAGCAGCGGGTCCAACCCCGCCCCCTCGGTGGGAGGGCCGGGCAGGGTGGCGAACGGGTTGGCGAAGAACACGATCAGCCCGACGAAGAAGATGGCCATCCCGAACAGGACCGACTGGGCGTAGGGCACGATCTCGCGCACCCGCCGGCGCGTGATCAAGAGCGCCAGGCTCGACCAGAACGACAGCAGCATCACCCACAGCAGCAGCGATCCCTGCTGGGTGGACCAGATCGCCGCCGCCCGGTAGAAGAACGGTGTCGTCGTGCTCGACCCGCTGGCGACGATCTTGTAGGAGAAGTCCGAGCTGATGAAGGCGCTGTCGAGGATCACGAACGCGATCGCCGACATCCCCAGGACCGAGTACATCGCCCGGCGCCCGGAGTCCACCCACTCGCCCTGACCCGAGCGCGCCCCGTGCAGCGACGCGCCCAGCCCGTAGACCGAGCTCAGCAGGCAGAGGACCAGCAGGACGCGGCCGGCGCCGGCCATCAGCGAGAGCTACCCATCAATATGAGCCGGAGGCCGCCTGGTACTTGGAGGGGCACTTCGTGGTCAGCGTGTTGGCCTGACCGATGAACGTGCTGCCGGCCGCGCCGCCCTCCTTGACATCGACCAGGACGCCGCGCCCGGCGGCGAACGGGTCGGGGATCTCGCCGGTGTAGCGGACGGGCACCGACATCTTGAGCTTGGGGTCGCGCACCCGGAACAGCAGCACCCCGCCGTCGCGCTTCACCGAGTCCTTGAGGACCGTTCCGGCCAGGATGAAGGTCTGACCCGGACGGGCCTTCTTGACCAACTGCGACGCGGTGACCTCGTCCCGGCCGGCGGCGAAGCTGGTGTAGACGAGCGCCGACGCAAGAAGCACTGCGACGGTGAGGGCAACGGTCAGGCGGATGGCACGCTTGCGACTGGGATCCATGCCGCAGCCCATTGTCACACACCGCCCGCCGGCCACGCCTCGGCGGCAGGCGGCGCCGGCCGGAGCCCCCACGACTGCACGGCGCGCCGCGGCAGCCGGCGGTTGCCCCGCGCCCTACCACTCCAAACGCCGGATTGTTAGCGGAGTGTTAAGGGATAGGACTTTATGGCTCGGGGGCGAAACCTTTGGCCAGTGTCGCCGTTTCTGGCCCATAACAGTGCTTGCTAGAACCAAGAGCGGCGTCGACAGGATCCGACGCCACCGCGAGGGGCAATCGACGCGTGTTGCAAGCCGCGGCACGTCGTCATCTGCGGCTGTGACCAACGAGGGCAGTCCCGTCAAGCGGCGCCGGCGCGAGGTCGGCGGCATGCAGGACGAGGCCGTGTACTCGTGCGAATGCGGGTTCGTGTTCCACGCTCCCGTGTCGACATCGGTCGGCTGCCCTCACTGCGGCGGCGCCCAGGCCTGGTAGACCCGGCGAAGCAACTGCCCCGTGGCGGGCACCCGAACTGATTGAATCCCCGGCCGGGAGATGCCGGTGGAGGTGCGCCGTCGTGAAGAGAGCTGTCATCGCTGTGCTGGTGAGCTGTGCCGCCCTGGCCTGCCTGGCTGTGCCGGCGATGGCCGCCGACGCCTATCCGGGCATGGAGCACCTGCACTTCGCCGCCGGGCCCTACCGCATCACCCCGGGCGCGAACCTGATCCTGCTCGACTCCAATCACGTGCCCAAGCCCGACCAGAACGGCTACATCGTGCGGATGGCGCCGAACCTCCGCTACGCGCAACCGGGCGGCAAGTGCTGCGGCGGGATCCCCCGCGTCGACGTCATCCACCTGCACCACGGGGTGTGGCTGAGCAACGGCACCGCCGGCGAGGGTGAGGGCAACAGCCTGGCCGGCCTGTACCCGTTCATGGCCTCCGGCGAGGAGAAGACCGTCTACGAGTTCCCCCACGGTTACGGATACCCGGTGGGCGCCTCGGACACGTGGATCCTCAACTACATGATCCACAACCTCACCAACAAGGCCGCCCAGGTCTACATCACCTACGACATCGACTTCGTGCCCGCGACCTCGCCGGCGGCGGCGCAGATCACGCCCGTGCACCCGATCTGGATGGACGTCGAGGACCACAAGATCTACCCGGTGTTCGACGTCCACCGCGGCAGCGGCGTCGACGGCAAGTTCACCTTCCCCGACATGGCCAAGCAGGCCTACCCGGCCGGCACGCCGCCGCTCAACGAGTTCACGGTCGACCACCCGGGGACGCTGGTGGCCACCGCGGGGCACCTGCACCCCGGTGGCCTCTACGACGATCTCGACCTCATCCGCCCGGCCACCAAGCCGGCCCCCAGGACGATTCGGGGCACGATGCCCGACTCGGTGCGGCTGTTCAGATCCAACGCCCACTACTTCGACAAACGCGGGCCCATCTCGTGGGACATGGCGATGACCGCCACCCCGGCCGACTGGCGACCCCAGGTCAAGGCCGGCGACGTGCTGCGCATCAGCTCCACCTACAACACCACTCGCGCCTCGTGGTACGAGTCGATGGGGATCATGGTCGTCTGGGAGGCCTGGAACGCCCAGGGCGGCACTGACCCCTTCGCCCATCCCATCGACGAGCGCGGCCACGTCACCCACGGCCACCTGGCCGAGGACAACAACCACGGCGGCGCCCACTCGCTGGGCGTCAACCCCAGCTCCTTCCCCGGCTGCACCCGCCGCACCGTCGACATCTCCGAGTTCCAGTACGACCCCGGCGACTTCACGTCGACCGGCATGAACCGCTGCATCCCGACCGTCTCCGAGGGCCACTCGATCACCTTCGTCAACGACGACGCGAGCCCCCTCTCCCCCGGCAATCCGCTGAGCCCGACCAAGGCGTACCTGGACTCGGTCTTCCACACCGTGACGTCGTGCCAGAACCCGTGCGGGCTAAACACGGGGATCTCGTACCCGCTGGCCAACGGCCCCGGCAACTACGACTCCGGCCAGCTCGGCCTCGGCACCCCCGCCACCGGCAAGCTCAGCTGGACCACCCCGACCTCGCTCAAGCCCGGCACGTACACGTTCTACTGCCGGATCCACCCCTTCATGCGAGGCGTGTTCCGCATCGTCCAGTGACTCGTTGGCCCCCGGCGTCTGGCCGAGGTATCGGCGAACGTCAACTGCGGCTTTCGAAGGCGGACCCGGGTGGCCGCGGCGGGAGTCGAGGCGGATAGTGAAGCTATTTCCTTCTATATCCGCCACGACCCAGCGAGAGCGGGGTTTTCTCCCGGTTTGCAGGGGGTCTTGGGAGATAAGGGGCGTCTCGGGCCCAAAATCTCCCACGATCCCGCCAAAGGAGACCATCAGCGCCGAGGCCACCCCAGCTCCCCCAATCGATAGCTGTAGTTGATGTTCGCCCACCGCCCGGCCAAAGTAAACTTATGAGTTTACTTTAGTGGGCCGGCGACGGCCTCGGCGGCGGCCACCACCTCGCCGCGCCGCACCATCTCATAGGCCGCCTGGATGTCGGGGGCCAGGTAGCGGTCGGGCCCCGGCCCGCCCACCGCGTGCCGGTCCGCCGAGCCACCCCGCAGCGCCGCGATCACCGCCCCCGTCGCGGGCCCGGGTTCCAGCGGCGCGCGTAGCTCCACGCCCCGGGCCGCGGTGACCAGCTCCACCGCCAGCACCCGGGTCAGGCCGTCCACGGCGCGCCGCAGCTTGCGCGCGGCCGACCAGCCCATCGACACGTGGTCCTCCTGCATCGCAGAGCTCGGGATCGAGTCGACCGAGGCGGGCACG
>DASXDW010000236.1:0-16244 GCA_036490435.1 Solirubrobacteraceae bacterium | reverse complement strand
CGCCGTGCTCATGCGTCCCCATCAGCACGCGCGAGCCGGGGCCTGCGCCGCCCGGGGGTTGCCGGCCGCAGGCCCCGGCGCCCGGGTCCGGGCATCGGCGCGTCGCGGCGATCGTCCCCGACCGCACTCCCCATCCGTCAGCGACAGAGCACCGGATCACCCGGGCGATCGAGGGGTGACGCTGGGGCTGCCCGCGACAGCCGAGGTCAATGCCTCTGCGCCGTCAGGTGTGAGGTGATGGCGCACCAGCCGACCGTCATGTCGGTCAAGCGCGCTCGCCATCGCGTCGACGTCCTCTGGTCGCGCCATGAGGATTACGGCGGAGGATCCCTCTGGCACCTCCGCGCGCAACTCGTCAAAGAGGGCGCTACGCAGCCGCGGCCCGGAGTGTTCGCTGGCCACCCCTCCAGCCATCCCGCCGGCCACCATCCCGACCGCGAGCCCCGCCGGACCGAACAGCAATCCCGCGGCTCCCCCCGCCACCACACCTTCCGCGGTCTTGCCCCCGATGAAGTCCCCTTCGTCATCGGCGTCGACGTAGTGCCCGGCGAACGTCCCGCGGACGACGATCCGATCGCGTCGATGATGCTCGACAAATGCGACCTCTTGGGCCCACGGTGCGCCCGGCGCTTGGCTGACCGCGTCGCCATAAGCGTGCTCGGCACCACCTGTGTGCTCGAACACCATCAGCGCGAAATCCAGGCTCGTCGCCTCCATCTCAAATCCGACGCTACCGGTACCCGACGGCCGTCCGCGTCGTCCGAATCGGGTGACGTGGCCTGGCCCGTCCAGGGCTACTACCAGTCGTGAGCGAGAATCGCTGTGGCAAGGCCGCTGAGTGTCTCGGCCTGCACGTCGGGGGCGGGGAACACCGAGGGCCAGGCGCGGGGTTGGTGGCGCACCCAGGCCGTCCGCATCCCGCCGTGTGCCGCGCCGGCGAGATCCCATGGATGGGTCGCGATGAGCGCGATCCGGTCAGGGTCCTCCTTTAGTTCAGACAGCGCATAGGCGTAGACCTCCGGATGGGGCTTGAAGGTTGATACGGCATCGACGCCCAACACCCGTTCGACAAGCGGCAGAAGACCACACCCCGCGAGGGTCGCCCGTCCGGCCTCGGCCCCCGAATTCGTCAGTGCGACGATCCGCAGATTGCCGTCGCGAAGGGTGGCGAGGGCGTCGGCCGCGCCGGGACGCGCCGGCAGCGCCCCGGCGCTCTCGAGCACTCGCGCGTTGGCGTGAGGATCGAGGTCGGCTGCGGCGGCCACGACATCGACCGCTGCGCTGAGGTGCTCGCGGAACGTCAACTCGACATCGTGCAGCAAGGCCGCCACCATCGCTGTCGAGATCGCATGTTGAAGGACGCGCTCACCGAGGTCCGGACGCGCCCATGCGTCGCCGATGGCCGAGGGATCAGTCAGCGTGCCGTTCACATCGAGCAGCACCGCACGCAACATGAACAGATCATCGCAAGCTCCCAACCGGCTTTGTTGTGCGCCGCCAACTCGTTGCGGGTCTCCGGTTGACGCGTGTAGCATCACGCTGGGGTGAGCGCTTACCGTGGAGCCGGAGAGGTTGCGGAGGAATCACTGCCCTCCCAGGCGAACGAGGTCGCCCGAGCTCCGGCGTCGCAGCTCGACCAGGGATCGCTGAGCGTCGGCGGCGTGGTCGCCCTTCAGCGCCGGGTCGGCAACGCGGCGACCGTCGACATGCTGCGCGGCGCCGGACTGATCCCGATCGCCGTGGCAAATCAGCGGCTGCACGAGGCGCGGGCTGCGCGCCCTGGGAGCCCGGCGGCTCCGGATACGCGGTTCAGGGTCCCGTCCGCCACTGAGCTGAAGAGCCTGTACGGCAGCGGTCTGCTCGACAAGGGTGACATCGAGAACGCGGTCCGGCGCGCGCTGCGCCGCATGGACCTCGACTTCGCGCTTCGGACCGACGCCGAAGACGTCATGAAGAAGCTCTTTCCCGGCGGCGGGGTGTTTGACGAGAAGGCGTGGCCCAGCTACCTGGGGACGGAGACCTCCGACGTCTACAAGTCGGTCGCCGACGCCGAGGCGAAGCTCAAGGCCGCGGATCTCAAGAAGCTCACCGACGTCGCCACAATCGCCGCGGACAAGATCGACCAGGCGATGGCGGACACGGCTGGTCTCGCGGACGTCTTCGGTAGCAAGGCGGCGATCGCCAAGTCACGCTACGGCAAAGCGAAGACCGCGCTCGCCAATGCGATCAAGAGCGCCGATACCGCGATGGACACCGATTACAACCGCGACGACCCGCAGGTCGGGCTCGGCGGATGGGCGAACTTCTCCAGTCAGCACATCCACCTGACCGGTGACGTGGCGGAGGTGACGGATCGCGACGAGGCCATCATCACGCTTATCCACGAGTCGTGTCACCTCGCCGACCGGCACGTCGACGACCTTGGGTATTACGGCAGTGACGGCTTTGAGGCAATGGAGGAAAGCGAGAAGGTCAACAATGCCGCTCATTACGAGGAACTGCCGGCCCGGTACCTCGGCCGCAGCCTCTACCACAATCGCGATCCCAAAGACAAGACCAAGTTCCTCCCAAGCTTCCAGAAGTTCGTTCCGAAACAGACTTCAGGGGGCCACAAGGTCACCTTCGAGGACGAGGTGCGGCGGGCCGCAAGCGAGTACCTACGCAAGGCGTGGGACGCGGCCGTCGACGCCCACCAGTTCGTCCGCGAATCCGCACGCCTGATCCAGGCAAAGCCCGCAGACCGGGTCTTTGACAAGCGCAAGTCGTCGTTGCTTCAGATGTCGAAGATGATGAAGCTGACGATCCACCAGCAGAAGCCCAAGCCGACCACCGTCACTGTGCTCGATGTCGCGCTGTCGGAGGGTGTCGCCCACGCGACGATCGCGATCCAGGACAATGCCGCCAAACAGCCAGTGCCTACAAAGGTCAAAAAGGCGGCAGCGGTCAAGACAGTGATTAACGGCGCGATTGCCGGCTATGGGGAACTCACCGGCAACGCAACCGACGATCGCAAGCTGATCGACTGGCTGGTCAAGCACTATCGCAAGGGGTTCTGAGTGCGATTCTGCGACAAGGAGTGGCCCGCGGACACCGAGATTCTCGAATGCGTGAACGTCCGCATTGACGACCTGGGCCCGCTGAGCGCGCTGCCGAGCTTGCGCCAGCTCAGCCTACATGCCACAAACCCGCACCGGACCGTCGAACACCCGCTGCGCGACCTGTCGCCGGTCGCGGACCTGCCCGGGCTCGCCGTGCTCGAGATCCCCCGCTCGCGAGTTGAGGACCTCACGCCGCTGCGTGGCCTGACGCACCTGCGCCGCCTGGACCTGTCACGCACTCGCGTCACCGACTTGTCGCCACTCGCCGACCTGCGCAACCTCGAGTCGCTGAAGCTCAACTCCACGCGAGTCGCAGACCTCCGGCCGCTCGCGAGGTTGGAGCGCCTCGAGGACCTTGACGTCTCCAACACAGCAGTCTCCGACCTATCGCCGCTCACAGGCTTGCGCACGCTCCGTCGACTCATCGTGCGCGACACGCCGATCACGACGCTCGCGGAGGTCGCGCAGCTACCAGCCGTGACCGACGCAGCCGAGCTTGACCTCACGGGCACGCAGGTGGCAGACCTCGGCTGGATCGATCGAGCGGCGGCGTTGCGCGTGCTACGGCTTATCGGCGCGCCTGCGGCGGGCCACACCGAGGCGCGCGCCCTCTCGGGGCGTGGCGTCACCGTCGTCGACTGACGCTCGATCTGCTGAGGCATCGACGTGGTCGATGGCTCGTGCGCGGTCTCGGGGCCCTGACGGTGGGCTGCGTGTGCGCGCTGTTGGCGTCGGGCGCCTTGGCGGTGACCGCCTCGGTGCATGCCGGCGCTGCTGCAAAACCGAATCCGGCCAAGCATCACAAGCGCAAGCCACGGCTCGTGGACCCGCTGGCAACGCCGGCGATGCGCGCGTACATCGGCTCTCGGGCCGGTGACATCGCGGTCGGCGTGAAGAACATGCTGACCGGCCGGACCTATCTATGGAACGGCCGCTCGGAGCAGGTCACCGCGAGCATCGTCAAGATCGACATTCTCGAAACGCTGCTCCATCACCTCCACGGCCGGCCGATCCCCGGCGCGACGTCCGAACCGTGGTCGGGATGATCGAGGACAGCGACAACGGCGACGCGACCACCCTGTGGAACCAGGACGGCGGGGCGCCGGGCGTCGCGGCCTATGACCGCCTCGTCGGGATGCATCAGACGACCCCGAACGTCGATTGGGGCCTGACCGAGACGAGCGTCGGCGATCAGCTCAAGCTGCTTGATGAGCTGCTTGAGACGCACGCTCTGATCGACCAGGGGGCGCAGCGTTTCGCTTTGCGGCTGATGGAGCACGTCACGCCCTCGCAGGCCTGGGGCGTGAGCGGCGGCGTCCCCTCAGGCGTGAGCGTTGCGCTCAAGAACGGCTGGCTTTCGTTTGGGGGCGGCTGGCATCTCAACAGCACCGGGCGGATCCGAGGCGACGGGCGGTGGTATCTGATCGCCATGCTGACGAGCTTTAACCCGAGCGAGGATTACGGGACCACCACGATCAACGCGATCTCGTCGCGGGTCTGGCAGGCGCTCGCGCCCACGACGCTCAGCGGAGATCAGTGATCGATCGATCAGCCGCGGGCCTGCTGGAAGAAGCCACCCGCGCCCGCGCCGGCGATGCTGTCGACCTCGATCAGGACGGCCACGCCGTTGCGCTCGGGGTCCTGCTGGCGCTCTCCGTCGATGATCGCCGCCCAGACTTCATCGTTGATCTCAGGCGCGACGCGCGCGCGTCCCTCGATGGAGAGAAACATTGGGCCGGGTCCATCGGGTCCGCCGTAGTAGACCAGTGAGACGCGCGGGCGCTTAGTGATCGCGGTGGCGAGCCCGCTATCGCGTTTGCGGGCCCACAGCGCAAGCTCGGTCGGGCCGTGGACGTGGGTGCTGCCGCGAAACGACACCGAGGGGCTGAGGTCGTCGCGGACGTAGGCGAGCGCGAGCGTGGCGCCGCGTAACGCGGCACCGTCGATGGCAGAGGCGATCTCGCCTGTGAGGTCAAGGGCTTCGGGCATCGGGCCGTCTCCTGTCGGTTCATGGTCTCGCCGCACGTCCACGCGCGACTCTGTTGGCAGATCGACCATACGTGAAGCAATGATGATATAGGTCGTTATAGTTTCTTAGCATGGTACGAGAGCCGGCGTCGCCGCCCCTCGTTGAGATCGCGCCGCCATCTGTCACCACCAGCGGTGCGGTGCTGCCGGAGCGGCGCTCAAGTCCTGGGCTGCTGCTGGCGCTGGTTGGACATGCCGCGATGCGGCGTCTCCGTGACGCCCATACCGCGAGCCGCCTATCGCCACGCCAGTTTCACCTGCTCGGAGTGCTGCACGACCACGGCGCGATGAGCCAATCTGACCTCGGGCAGACGATGGGGACCGACCCGAGCATCTTGGTGACGATGCTCAACCCCTTGGAAGCGGACCACCTCATCGCCCGCGAGCGCGATCCCAAGGACCGCCGTCGTCACCTCGTCACCATCACCCGGGCTGGCGGTCGCCACCTGAGCCGCGCCGCCGAGGCCCAGCGCGACGCCGAGGACGCGTTGTTCGTCGGCCTTGACGACGCACAACGCGAGCAGTTGCGGGGCCTGTTGATCGCCGTCCAGCAGGGACTCGGCCACGAACCGTCGTGCTCCGGCGCCCCGCCGGGCAACGCCGACCCGATGACCGCGGAAGGCTCCGATGCCTGCTGAGCAGCAACTGCTGGAGCTGATCGCCGCCCACCAGCAGGGCGTTCTCGCCGCGGTCGCTCGTGACGGCTACCCGCACCTCACCAACGTCCTCTACCTCTGGGATGCGCAGCAGCGCGTGGCTCGAGTCTCGACGACGGCCGACCGGGTCAAGGCGCGGGTCCTGACCCGAGACCCGCGCGCTGCGTTGCACATCCCTGGAGACCATTTCTGGTCCTACGCCGTCGCCGAATGCGACGCCGAGCTCTCCGCAGTGGCTGCCGCCGCAGGCGACGACGCCTGCCGCGAACTGCTCGCCGTCCACGCGGCCTTCTACGGCGAGTTGGACGAGTCCGCCTTCTTCACTCAGATGATTGCGGCTCGCCGCCTCGTCATCCGCCTCCGCGTGAAACGGCTCTACGGCGTCCTGCTCGACGCCCCACCCAACCAGTAGACCGTCCCTATGCGTTCCCATGATTCGAGGTCGCGACCCGTTCGACCGGCGAATCGGTGCTACGGGCGTGTTAACGCGGAAAGCCCACCCGTAGGTGGACTCTCGGCCATCAGAAGATCAGGCGGCTTTCGCGGCAAGGGGACGTTCAGATGAAGGTCTCGCCCTCGGGTTGCCCTCGCTATCTGACCGTCCTAGCGTAGCGCACCCACCCGCGAGCATCGCCTCGTCACGACACCCGACGTGGCCGCGTTACCGCTAGCGCACCATTTGGCCCAGCGCCTACAACAGCTGCGGCGGCGGATCAGGGCAGGATGTCGTTCAGCGTCGCCGTGAACCGCTCGCCCGACTCCTCAAGCTCGCCTTCGATGTGCAGGCGTGCCGGGCCGGTCTCGGTCCACAGGTCAAGGAAGTAAGCCCAGCCGGGGAGGTCCGGATCGTCGGACTTGGCGACTGCCTCGACCTGGTAGATCTCGCGCGGCGGTAGCACCAGCGACTCGGGGCAGTCCTCCTCGACGCGACGGCGCAGGTCCTCGACGCTGAGCCGATCGCCAGACGCAGCGCAGAGCTCGTCGTACTCGCCGTCCACGACGAGGGCGACGATGTCCTCCAATGCCCGGTACATCGGCTCGGGCATCAGCTCGAGCGATTCGACGATCTCTCCCTCTCCGCCCAACTCGTGGCTCGGCGTCAGGTCAAGCCGGCCATAGAAGTAGTCCTCGCACGCCGCGCGCGCCTGACGGCGGATGCTCTTGGACAACCCTGCGGCACCGAGCGCGAAGCCCGCAGCATCGATCGCCTCCTCAAGCGTTCCGTGGCGGCGCGTCCGTTGCGCGGTAATCGCACGGCCGTGCTCTGTGTCGCGCGCCACCGATGAGCCATCCAACAGAATCGAGGGAGCATCGTGCCGGCTGTAGCCCGCGCAGGCCCGCACCGCAGAATGAAGGACGATGAGATGGTCGCCCATTACGCCCGCGCGGGTGATTGATCGCCAAGCGTCATAAGGATCGGCCAGCTCGCCGGACGCGTGGTAGTAGCCGCCATGACATGCATCCTACGAGCCGCGGAACGCCCGCGGCGACTCCGAACCATGCCTCGAAGCCACGAGGCCGGCGGGCGGCGCACCGGGGCGCGGTGAGATCGCGGCGGCGATGAGGTCGGCCGCCCGCTCTCCGATCATGTTGGTTGGAGCCATCGTGTTGCCGGTCGTCACGGCCGGCATCACCGAGGCGTCGGCGACACGCAGCCCCTCGACACCGCGGACCCGCAGTTCCGGATCGACGACCGCCATCGCGTCCACGCCCATCTTGCACGTGCCGACCTGATGGTGGTAGGTGATCGCGTTGTCGCGAACGTAGCGGCCGATCTCAGCCTCCGTGCGCGCGGCGGGCCCGGGGAAGACCTCGCGCTTGGTCCATTCGGCGATCGCCGGCTGGGCCATGATCTCTCGGCAGAGACTGACCGCGCTGACGAGGGCATCGACGTCGGCAGCGGCGGTGAGGTAGCCAGGATCGATGACCGGCGGGACCTCCGGGTCAGCGGATGCCAGGCGCAGCGTCCCGCGACTCGCCGGTCGGACGAGACCCGGCAGGAAGGTGAACGCGTTGTCGGGCCCGGTTATGCCCTCGGGATACAGGGGGACATTGAACATGAGCGGCTGCAGATCCGGCGCGGGCAGGCCGTCCCGGCTGTGCCAGAACAGATGCGCCTGGTGCTGGGTCGCGCCGGTGAGTGCCGGCGGCACGGGACGAGCGGCCTCGAAGACGAGTGGCGTCAGGGTGTGATCGTGCAGGTTGGCCCCGACCCCGGGCAGCGCGACGCGCACGTCGATCCCGAGGCGCTCGAGCTGCTCGGGATCCCCGATGCCCGACAGCATCAACAACTTGGGCGACTCCAGCGTGCCGGCGCAGACGATCACCTCGGCATCGGCGATCAGCACCCCGCCGCCGCCGCCGCGGCGGACCTCGACGCCGGTGCAGCGAGTCCCATCGAACACCAGCTTGGTGGCGCGGGTGCCAGTGAGGATCTCCAGGCGATCTGACTCACGCACCGGGGTGAGAAACGCATCGGCGGCGCTGAAGCGGCGCCCCCCGCTGATCGTGAACTGGGCCAGTCCGGCACCCTCGAGCGAGGCGCCGTTGTGGTCGGGGACGTGCGGCATTCCCCACTGAACCGACGCCTCGATCAGCGCAGCGGCGACCGGGTGGGGTTCGTAGCGCGAGATGACCCTCAGCGGCCCGTCTGCGCCCCGATACTCCGACCCGCCGCCGTCGAAGTCCTCGCCGCGCTTGAACAGCGGCAGGACATCCTGATAGGTCCAGCCGGCATTCCCCAAGTAGGCCCAGTAGTCGAAGTCTCCATGCCAGCCGCGGATGTAGATCATCCCGTTGGTGGAGGTCGAGCCGCCGATCACCTTGCCGCGCGGCAGATGCCAGCGTCGCCCACCGGCGCTGTGCTGAGGCACCGTGAGGTAGTCCCAGTCCTCCTCGGCGTGCCACAGCTCGTGGCTTCTCGCGGGGTCGTGAACGGCCGCGTTCTCCGCCTCGCCACCGGCCTCCAGCAGCAGGACGCGAGAGTCGGTCTGGTCGATCAACCGGCGCGCGATGACGGATCCGGCCGCGCCCGACCCGACGATGATCACGTCGTGGCTCATCCAGCGTTGCTCCAGGTCTCAAACGCGCGAGCGTGATCTGCCGCCGATCCCAGCTCGGCCTCGGCCGAGCCGAGTCGGTTCCGCACCGCGTCACACACCTCCGAGGGTACGCCGACATGTTTGAGCAGCCCATCGGCGATCCGCACGTCCTTGGCCAGCAAGCCCAAGGCGAAGCCGGTGACGTACTCCTCGCTGAGCACCGTCGGCATGACAAGCTCGGAGATGAAGCTCCGGCCGGTGGAGGTGTTGATGATCTGCACCATCGTCTCGCGCGACAGGCCCCACCGTTGGCCCGCGATGAGCGCCTCCGAAGTGGCCACGAAACAGGTGCCGGCGATGAAGTTGTTCAGTGCCTTCATGGCGTGTCCGGTGCCCGCGCCGCCCGTCCGTACGACCTCTCGACTGAGTGGACCGACGACCGTCTCGGCCATCGCGGCCGCTGATTCGTCGTCGGCGCCCAGCATGATCGTCAACGTGCCCTCGATCGCCCGGGCGACCCCTCCGGAGACTGGGGCATCGACGAGCGGCAGGTCGCGACCGCGCAGCGCCTCGGCAAGCTCACGGGTGTCCTGGGGATCGGATGAGCTCATGTCGACGACGACCGTGCCAGGTGTCAACGACGACGCCAGATCCGTCGTGCCGATCATCACGTCGCGGACCACGGCGCTGGTGGGGAGCATCAACACGACCGCTCTCACCTCGGCAAGCTGAGAGGGATCGGCGTAGGCCGCCCCGCCGATCTCATCGGCGAAGCGGGCCGGCCGCTCCGGATCGGCATCGACGGCCACCACCGGAAAGCCGGCGGCGACCAGATGGCCGGCCATCGGCCACCCCATGTTGCCCAGTCCAACGAATGCGACGGCGGGGAGTTCGGGACTCGCCACGGCGTCAGTCCTCCATCGTCAGGTCGTCGCCGAGGATCTTCGATGCGGTGGCGAATCCGTCGACCATCGCCGGGATCCCGCAGTAGAGGTGGGCGTGCAGGAGCAGCTCACGGACCTCTGTCGGGGTGACGCCGTTGGCGACAGCTCCGCGCAGGTGGACCGCGACCTGGTTGGGGCGGCCGAGCGCCACCAGCATCGCCACGGTGATGAGGCTGCGCTCTCGGCGCGTCAGACCGGGCCGACTCCAGATATCTCCGAAGCAGTTGCGGGTGATGATGTCCTGCAGCTTGTCGGTGAAGTCCGTCGTCGACTCCACCTGCGCTTCAGCGCCCTCGGCGCCGAACATCTCGCGCCGGATCGCCAGCCCGCGTTCATACAGCTCGTCTGTGATCACAGCATCTCCTGTCATTAGGTGGCCGCAGATCTACATTGAGACCACGACGGATTTCTCGTCGCTGTTGTCTTCGATGCCCGCCCAATCCGGTCCCGTTCCCAGGCCGCCGGTCTCGCGCGGGCCGCACCGCATGCGCGGGTCGGGGATACCAGGGCCCCGACCGACACCGATCCGCATCGAGGCCCTATGCCACACGATCAGCGGCGATCAGGTCGTTGGTCCAGACGTAGGCCGCTAGACCGTACTCAGTTTCGTCGGCCTGGCGCAATGCATCCTCCGCGTCGCCGAACGGGAGCAGGAGGCCCGCCGGAGCAAACCACTCGTGCCGGGCGCAGTGCGCGACGAGCGATCACCGGCCGGACCCCAACGCTCGGCCGACGATTGCACCGTGTACGACGGGATGCTGGGCACGGCGCGAGCCGGCGCTGGCACCCGCTGTGATCGCCGCATCCTCCATCTCGGCGCTGCCCAAGCGCCGGTCACCGCGGCGGTATCTCCTCACGTCGAGGGCTGGCGATCGCTATCGCGTGTGAAGGCAACCGCACGCCGGGGTCTGCGCCTCGCGAGGAGCATCAGCCTCCACCGCCGCTTACTTGCGGGACGGGAGTCTGAAGACCTTGACAAGTTATTGCCATGTAGCTGAGAACGAGTGGAGGTATCGACGATGCCGGAAGTACACGTCTTTATGGCCGAGGGTCGTACGGATGAGCAGAAGAAGCACATGATGGGCGACATCACCAAGGCCCTGGTCGACAACCTCGGGGTCCCGCCAGAGGTGGTGACCGTCCAGATCGTCGAAGCGAAGCTGACCGACAAGATGAAGGGCGGAAAGACCTTCGCGGAGCGCTAGGACGTGCCGCATCCCGGCGTTTGCTTAGCCACAGACGGCCGGATCAGCGACGCGTGATCGCTCGTCTCGCGTCTATGTGTGAGAGGCTAGGCGCGGGAAGACCTGCAGCGCGATGCTTCGCAAGGCCGCGACGATCTGCTCGGGGGACGAGTCGGGGTCGGTCAGCTCATCGGGGATCACGAGCCCGGACTGCGTCGCATGCTCGAGGATGCCGCTGCCGGCGGTCTCGCCGAGGACGCTGAGGGCCTTTCCCATCTGCACCATGTCCATGTGGAACTGCGGGACCGGGAGCGCCTCGACGTCCGGCCAGCTCGCGGGATCGCGAGGAGTCTCGCGGGAGAGCAGGTGATCGAAGGTGGTGGCGGCGGCGTCGCGACCGGTGAACGGGTCGCCGAGACCCCATACGTTGCGGAGCGTGGCGATCATCGATGTATGTCGGTGCTCATCGTTGATCACGATCCCCTCGTCCATCCACGGGGAGACGATGATCGCCGGCACCCGGTAGCCCGAACGGTCGAATTTGAAGTCGAGTTGTCCCACTGGCGCGCTCGGGTCCGGCGGGGGCACGGGCCCTGGGGGAATGTGGTCATAGGTTCCCCCGGGCTCATCCCAGCCGATGAAGAACAGCGTGTTGTACGCGTTAGAGCCGTCCGGGGACGCGGCCGATCTGATCGTGTTGTAGATGCTGGCCAGGAACGCCTCGCCGCCACCGATCGATGACGGGGGGGTCCATCGGGATGTTCGTGTTGTCGGGGATCAGCGACCGGCCGAAGGCTGGGTGATAGTCGCTGTGCCCGGAGAGCATGTTCGGTTCGATGAGGCTGAAGTCGGGCAGGGTGCCGTTCGCCGCGTCGCGCTCGAACTCGGAGTAGGGAACGAAGTTCGTCGCGAGGCGGTCCTTGACACGCGGTAGGTGGATCAGGCCCGTGAACGACAGGGGCATCGGTTCGTGTACGTACACCTTCCATGTGCGCCGTGCGCCTCGATGCGATCGAACAGCGTCTCGGCGGTGTTGTGGTGGGTCCAGTTCGACACCGGGCTGTTGATCACGAACCCCGACGACGTCGCAGCGGTCCAGAAGGAGCGGTTCATGAACGTCTGTGAGGGCACCTCGCAGAACCAGTGGTCGAACACCCCGAAGCCCTTTGCGATGGCGCTCAGGACCGGCACCAGCTCGGGTGTGTAGCCGGTCATGATCTGCGCATATTCCTCGTAGGTCGGCTGGCGCCCTACCTCCGCGGTGAACGTGCTGATGTAGTCGGTCACTAACCCGTCCATCGTCGGTACCGCCCCGGTCTCGGGTGCGTTCCACGGCGCGCTCACAGCCTCGCCAATCTTGAACCAGTTGTCCTCGTCGAGGATGTTGAACAGCTGAGTGTTCGTGTGGCAGTACTCCTCGCCCGAGTCGGGGTTCGGAGCGTCCATGTCTGTGGCGACTGTGTAAGGGACCGTCTTTCGCTCGGCGCTGTGCTCGGCCCACTCGGGGATGGGTTGCTCAGGTTCTTGCCGATGACCCCGTCGAAGTTCTTTCCGTCCTCGGGGCCGTAGAGGTGCCCGAGCACGTTGTCCAGCGAACGGTTCTCGAACAGCACGAGCACGACATGGTCGAGCGCGTGGGATCTGTCGGGTGTGGCCATCAGCCATCTCCTTTCACTGAGGGATCGCTCATTGGCGGCTCGGTCGGTCCGTCCCGTCGACGTTTCTCAGCCTCGGTGTAAAGGGCGCCCTGCGCCGCGGCCGAGCCCGACATGCCACCGCCCGGACCACGGAGCACGAACGCCACCGCGACCGCGACCGCGCCACCCAGGATCGGCCCGGCGATATACACCCAGTAGTCGGTGAACTTTCCCCCGATGAGATCCGGGCCGAACGTTCGCGCCGGGTTCATCGACGCTCCCGAGATCGGACTTCCCCACAACCCAGCCAAGGCGATGTACGCGCCCACCGCCAGCGCGGCGATGATCCCGATGTTCTGCGCGCCCGAAGCCGTACCCAGGATCACGCTCACCAGCCCGAACGTCAAAAGCAGCTCCATCCAGAACCCAGCGCCGGCGCTGTATCCCGAGGCGACGTAGTTCGAACCGTGAACGGCCGACACGTTGATCACCGCATGCAGGACCAGCGCAGCCAGCGTCGCGCCGATCAGTTGAACGATCACGTACCCGGGCACCCGACGCCACGGAAAGTCCCGCCGCAGCGCGAACGCGATGCTGACCGCGGGGTTCAGGTGAGCGCCCGAGACCTTCCCCATGAACATGATGATTCCCAGCACCATCAGCCCAGGCGCGACGACCGCTGCGGTCCGACCGATGGTATTCGGAAACGCGGCCCCCATCATTCCCCCACCAGCGGCAACCGTCACCAGAAAGAACGTCCCCAAGAACTCCGAGAACAATCGGCGCCACTCCTGATCCGGATTCTGAAAATCCGCGATCGGCTCGATGACGTTCTGCTGCATCTCCGCAGAGATCCATCCCGCGACCCCAGCATCCCCAGCAGCGACTCGGTCCGGCACAAGTCCGCCCTCCACACTCGACGATCCGCGATGCTCAGAGCCGACCCACGCCTCATCGCCGAGGCTCGATCACCGCCAGAGTGACGGGAAGCTAAAAGACTCCACAGAAACGGTCATCATCCAAATCGGGTGATCGCTCGTCGCGCAAGACGATCGCGCGGATCGCCATCCTTGGGCTGACGCCATCTGCGACTCCGCCTACCCACTGAGCCCTATGAGGACTGCTGGCCGGTGCGGGCTTCTGGCGATGTCAACAGGAACCGAAAAGGGCTCCAGTTTCAGGAACCGAACAGTGCTCCACCCGCCCGGTCGAGAACGAGGCCCAGTGGAGAGTTGGGGGGGCGGTGTTTCGCGGAGCGAGCCGTAGGCGAGTGCAGCGAAATGCCGCCGGCGCGCCGGGGCTGAGGGGGGGTCACTTTTGGACCGGCGCAGGCGGGGCGGCGGAAGCGGGTGCGGTGCCGTGTCCCGGATTCGTGCGGCCGCAGGTCTGACGGCGAAGTGTTCGTTTAGCCCCGGCGAGTGCGAATGCTCAGCGGGCGGGTCTACAGCGACGCATGCTTTGCGGCTCAACCGCCCAGAGCCTCTCGAGCGCGAATGCGTTCGAGCGTGGATCCGCTGCCGACTCGGCGAGCGGGCGCGCGCCGAGGCGCGGCTTGCTGGGAGTGGGTCGTAGATCGACACGAGTTCAAAAGGCGTTTGACTTGTTGATCTTGCGACCGACGACCCTCGTAAGATCGGTTCTCGGATGGCGTCCAAGCCGCTTTCGGTGTTCAAAGAGCCTGGGCGGCGCCGCCACCGGCAATGGAGACACGGCCTGTACGGTCTTGCGCCCTTCCTCGTCGCGGCGCTAGCCGTCGTGGGCCTGGTTGCTGTCGTGCTGCTCGTCCTTGGGCTCCTGGACGTCCATGCCGTCACCCGGCATTTCAGCGTCCACTAGCCCGAGACACCGTCGCTGACGGTTCCGTTGCGGACTGCGCAAAGTGTCCGGTGGTCGATCCCCTGCGGACACGACAGGGGCGTCCCTGAGCGATCGTCTGCGACCGCGGCGGAGTGCCCGGCAGTCGCTGGAGCTGAAACGACGTCCGGCTCGAAGCGTCCCTCATTACGGAAGGTTGTCGTAGGTCAGCCCAGCCCGCAGCGTCACTCCACCGATCTGGTCTCCGATTACCAGGGCAGCGGGGGCCGCCTTCGACGGTGACGACGACGCTGGGCTCGATGGGCGGATCGGTCCTCAGCTCCCGGCAAGCCCTGGTGCCGTGTCGGCATGCCGGTCGCGGAGTGCGGGCAGCGTCAGTCACTGGTGGCGCCGACGAACGCTCGGACGCTGACGCGGGACCGCAACTATTCAGTCGACGAACTCGAGGTGAGCCCGCAGCAATCTTTCAGTGCGGGCTCGGGTTGCGGGTGCCGCTGAGCCGATAGACCCGAACGTCGTCACCGCCGGAGAGGAACAGGTCTGGTCCAGCCAGCGCGGCTGGTAGGACCCCGGTGTCGCTGATCATCTTGACGACCCTGACCGTGTGCAAGTGTCCAGCCCACCGTTGTTGGGGTCTGGTCACGGCCGCGGCTTGTGCTGGGCAGCCGGTGACGCAGCCGCTGGCTGGGACCGAGACTGATGTCGTGACTAGGGTCGCCGGGGAGCTGGCCTGACCGGTGCCGATACCCGACGGCGTGAGGGTTGCGGAGGGGTTGACGTTCCCCGACCATCCGTGCGCGGGCCTGGAGAACACCTTGTCGCCGATGAGCACCGACGTGCCTGCGACGCTCATCAGGCCCCTCGCGCGCAGCCGCGCCGATGGCTTGATCGCGCCCGACCAGCCACGCGTTGGCTCCCTGAAGACGTAGACGACAGAGAGGCCAGCGACGAAGATCGCGTGTGATGAGATCGCGAGCCCGAACCCGGTGATCGCGTTCGCGGGCGGGCGCAGACGCGCACGTGCGCGGACCGTCCCCGACCAGCCGCAGTGGGTTTGACGAAGACGTCGACCGGGCCCAGCGGCTCCTGCGCGGACGTCGTCTTCGCGGCGATCACCCGACCGGCGATGACACCATTCACCAACGTCTGGCCGCTGCCCGAGGCGATAAGTCGCGCCGCCGGCGACACAGCGCCTGACCAGCCGGCGGTGGGCTTGACGAAGACGTCCTCGACGCTGCGCGCATCTGGGGAACCGAACCCCTCGACGACCGTGTCTGCGGAGATCGACAGACCGGTGCCCCCCACGGGAGCGTCCGGATCCACCAGGGTCGCAACTCGTCCGGCGCTCTGCCATCCTCCCGGGGACTTCGTGAACACGTCGGTTTCGGCGCCTTGCGCGACGACGGTGCTCGTCGACGCGGCCAGCCGCGTGAAACTCGGCGATGGTGCGGACGGGCCGGTCAGCGTTGCCAACAGATCAGCGGAGGGTCGCGTCACGACAGCGTTGCCTGAGTCAGCACGCGGGTGAGGCTCGGCCGCGTCCGCAGCGAGCGAGAGCACCAGCGCCAAGCTGGCGCCACTGATGAGGTTTATCACCAACCGGCGTGATCGGTTCATCTTCGCTGTAACGGACGGTATCGGCCAGAGTTGCTGAGGTGGGTCACCCAGGAGCGACCGAAGGAGAAAGGGTCGCTCCCGAAGCCGTAACGACGATCCCGGGCGGTGACGACCTCGATCTCGCGGCTAACAAGCTCGTCGCAGTTGGCGTTCGGCGATTGAGACAGGTACCCGCCGGTGACCTTACATGCACTGAGCTTCTCCGAGCCCAACCCAGATCCGGC
>DASXDW010000211.1:0-11951 GCA_036490435.1 Solirubrobacteraceae bacterium | reverse complement strand
CCGCCGGCGACGCCCGATCGGGCGCGCGAGTTCTTCGGCCTCAAGGGCCTGGACGCCGTCAACTACTGAAGGCGCCGGG
Organism: Solirubrobacteraceae bacterium; assembly: GCA_036490435.1. Taxonomy (GTDB): domain Bacteria; phylum Actinomycetota; class Thermoleophilia; order Solirubrobacterales; family Solirubrobacteraceae; genus Palsa-465. Next base: position 11,872 of record DASXDW010000211.1, on the reverse strand, counting down.
CCAGCGCGTCAAAGGCGGCCGCGCTGGGCTCAGCGGAGCCGTCCTCGTATGAGTGCACCAGGTCGACGATCCCCTCGTTGACGGGCGTTGTCACCCCGCACTCGCGGCCGCACCGCGCCACGGCGCCGTTGATGACATCCACCTCGCAGGGGACGTCGCGCTCGAGGTCCTGGAGCATCGAGGCCTTGGTCGGCCCGAGCTGGGCCATCATCGCGTCGATGGCGTGGTCAGAGACGGCCCGGTCTGGGGAGGCGATGTCCTCCGGGGGGATGCCGACGAGCTCTTGGAGCTCCAGGTCCTGGGCATGCGCGACAGTGACACCCTCACGCCACAGCTCGACGGCCAGTCGCCGGCCGAGGGGGTGGTCGGCGATCTCGCCGTAGAGCAGCCCCGAGGCGGCGCCCAGGCCTGACCACGTCGAGTTGATGAGCAGCTTTGACCACACCTGCCCGCGGATGTTGTGGCTGACGCGCACCTCGGCGGCCGTCTCCAGGGCGGCGCGCAACTGCTGCAGGCGCTCGGAGTCAGAGCCGTCGGGCTCACCGATGACAAACGGCGCGCGCGTGGTCTGCGCCAAGCGGCCGGGGCCGAGGTTGGTCGCGCCCCACTCCACGGTCGCGATGAGCAGCTTCTCGGCGCCCACCAGCTCCGCCACGCGATCCTGCACGAGCCCGTTGCCCATGGACACGAAGGTCTGCACCCGGTCGCGCAGGGGGGTCAGGGCGGCCTCGAGATACGCCGCCTTGAGACTGATCAGGGCGAACTGCGGCTCGACGGGCAGCTCGGCCGGATCGCTGTACGCGTCGAGCTTCACCGTCCGCTGATCCCCGAGGACGTCGACCTCGAGCCCCGGATCACGCATGCGTTCCACGTGCTCGCGGTTGGCGTCCAGCACCATCACCCGCCGCACGCCGTCGGTCATCAGCGCGGCCGTGACCCCGCCGATGGCACCGCCGCCCACCACGAGGACGTCGAGGTCCACCATCAGTCCCCCCGCGCCGTGAACCGTTGCGGCGGAAGGCGCTCGAGCAACTGGGCCAAGGCGGCGTAGCGCTCGTCGCGATCACTGAGGATGTGCTCGGGCTCGCCGTCGGCATAGGCGTAGAACCCGGCGCCCGCGCTCGTCCCGTTCTCGCCGCGCCCCACCCGCTGACGAAGCAGCTCGGGGACGAAGAAGCGCTCGCCCAGGCCCTCGCGGTGCTGGGCCATGACCGCCTCGTAGACGTCCAGGCCGGCCATATCCGCGATCTGGAAGGGCCCGAAGAAGGGCAGGCGAAAGCCGAAGGTGGAGCGCGCGACCTCGTCGATCTCCTCAGCGCTGGCGATCCCGTCCTCGACACAGCGGACGGCTTCGCACAGCAGCGCCATCTGCAGCCGGTTGGCGACAAAGCCGGTGCTGGCCTTGACCACCGCCGGCGCCTTGCCCAGTGCGCGCAGGAACCCCACCAGCCGCTCGACCACTCCCGGGTCGCTGCGGGGTGCGGCGACGACCTCGACGCCCGGCGTCCACTCCGGCGGGTTGAACCAGTGCATGCCGACAAATCGCTCCGGTCGCGCCAGCGGCTCGGCGAGCACGTCCACCGGCAGCGACGACGTGTTGGTGGCGATGACCACATCGTCCGCCACCGCGCCCTCGATCTCGGCGAGCACGGCGTGCTTGACCTGGAGGTCCTCGGCGACGGCCTCGAGCACGAACTGGGCCCCGGACACGGCCTCGCCGATCGAATCACAGGCGCGCACGCTCTCAACTCGCTCAAGCAGGGCCGCGTCGATCAGCCCGCGATCGACGGCCGACCGGGCGCGCGCCACCACCCGCTCGCGGGCCTGCACCGACAACTCGGGGCCGGCGTCGGTGATGCGCACCTCCACGCCGCCGACGGCGAACGCCTCGGCGATGCCGCTGCCCATCCGTCCTCCACCGACGACCGCGACGACCTGCGGCCACTGTGGCGGATCCACCAGTCTCATGTCATGTCGCGTACCCGCCAGAACCGGCCCTGACACTCTTGTCGGGCGGCCGCCGGCCGCGGCTCACGCGTGCGTTGCCGAACGGCGGATGATCTGGAACGACGAGCCGTTATGTAGGGCTACTTATGTCGTGAGCCATAACACGTCCCTGCTCTTCGGGGCTGTCGTTCGTCGAGAGTCAGCTGCTCGGGCTATAGATGCGCAGCGGGGTGCATGACGCGAGTCGATCAAAGTCGGCGTCGGCGTGCAGTAGGGGCGCGCCCGCGCGTACGCAGGGGACAGCGATCAGGCAATCGAGCGTCTTGCGGATGGTGACGCGGTGGCGGCGGGCGGTCCGATAGATCTCCGCTGCGAGAGAGAAGTCCTCCAGCCCTTGCAGGCGCAGGATGGGAAAGGCGCGCAGGTGAACCTCGACCTGGGCGGCTTCGTCCTCATCGCGCAGCCCCTGCAGGATTTCAGCGAAGATGATGTCGGTGAGGGTGACGGGCTCTCCGGCCTCGATCAGCCGGATGCATTCTGTCGCGGCGGGCGAGTCCACGCCGTTGAGTACGTCGATCCAGACGCTGGTGTCGACGACGATCACGTGCCGCCGCGCTGGCGGCGCGACTCGGCGAGGTCGCCCTCCCAGCGCACGCGCCCGCGGAGCTCGAGCAGACCGCGGCGGCGCTGACGGGCGACGAGCTCCCGCAGGGCGTAATCGACGGTCTCGCGTTTGGTGGTCAGTCCCGTGAGCCGGCGCGCCTCCTCCAGCACCTCGTCATCGATCTCGATGTTCGTCCGCATGCACATCAGGATACACCAGCCAGTGTGTATGGCGGTCTGAGCGCCGCCTCATGCTTCCTCGTCTTCGACCGCGTCAGGATCGAGATCGAAGACCACGCAGGCCTTCGGCTCGTGGTAGAAGAACCGCAGGCAGGTGAAGCCGTACTCCACCTCGTCGGGCTGAGGCAGGTCGTACTCCCGCAAGAACTCGCGGAACTCGTGCTCAGCGCGGATCTTGTCCGCGAGCGTGAACGACATGACACCCAGCTTTGCGCCCCAACGGCCACTGCTCAAGAAATGTGACAACACTGCGACAGGTCCTCGCGATCGCGGGTGACCATGGGCCCGCGCGCAGGCGCCCGCGGCCTCCCGAAACAGAGAAACGGTTGAGCCCCGTGCCATCGGGGCACGTTTACCAATAACTGGTGACGCAAGTCCAGCCCGACCCCTAGGGAGGAGAGGAACATGGCTTCGACCCAGCGAACCGGCCAAACTCAACGCCGTGAGCGGTTTACGCCGCGAGCGGCCACCGGAACCACGAGCCCGCGCCCCACAGGGGCCGCCGACGATGTCGGCGCCACTGCCGCCCGCAAGCACATCTTTTGGGCGAGCTACTTCGGGTGGCTGCTGGACGGCTTTGACACGACGATCTATGCCTTCGTGCTCGTGCCGGCCCTCAAGGTCATCCTGCCCGCCAGCGGCGTCTCGGCCACCGACACCCCCCACTGGGGGCTGACGTTCTTCGCCATCTTCCTGGCCGGCTGGGGCAGCTCGTTCCTCATCGGCCTGCTCGCCGACCGGGTCGGGCGCCTGCGCGCGCTCGGTTTCTCGATCGCCCTCTACGCGATCGGCACGCTGGCCTCCGGGCTGGCCCACAACATCCCCGAGTTCGCGGCCGCGCGCTTCGTGGCCGGGCTCGGCCTCGGCGCCGAGTGGTTCATCGGCGGCACCGGTGTCGCCGAGGCATTCCCGGAGAATGAGCGGCCCAAGTGGACCGGCCGCTTCCACAGCGCCTGGTACGCCGGCTTCATCCTCGCCGCGGCAATCGTGCCGTTCATCGTCGGCCCGATCGGCTGGCGCGGCGTGTTCTTCATCGGGATCATCCCGGCCGTGCTGCTGTTCTACATCCGGATGAAGGCCGAGGAGCCGCGCCGTTGGATCAAGGAGAAGGAGAAGCTCGGCTCGGAGCTGAACATGCGCAACTCGCTGCGCACCATCCTGGACCGCGACCATCGCAAGGACACGATCATTCTCGCGCTGATCATGGTGCCGGTGATCACCGGGCTGTATGGCGGCACGCTGTTCGTGCCGACGGCGCTGACCACTCTGCACGACGTCACCAACGCATCGATCAAGCCGACGTACCTCATCGCGATCGGGGGCTCGATCATCGCGGCCTTCACGCTGGTCACATGCCTGCTCGTCCCCAAGCTGGCCGAGCGGCTCGGGCGCCGGCGCGCGCTGGCCCTATTGATGGGCTTCATGGCTGTCGGGCTGCCGCTCGTCTTCCTGTGGGCGTTCAAGGCCAACGACCTGACGCTGTTCCTGCTCATGCTCGTCTTCCTGGGCATCGGCGGAGCCGACTTCGCGATCTTCAGCCTGTGGCTGCCCGAGGTCTATCCCACTCGGGCCCGCGCGGGCGGGTTCGCCTTCGTGACCACGATCGGCCGCTTCGCGGGGGCCGGGTTGACCTTCGCCATCGGCGCGCTGAACGATGCGGTCGGTCTCGGCACGTCCCTGTCGCTGACAGCGATCTTCTTCGTCATCGGCATGCTGCTGCTGCCGTTCGCCCGCGAGGGGCGCGGGGAGCTGGAGGCCGACACGAGCTGACCGGTCCACAAGCCGGTGAGATGTTTGTTGAGGGATCTGGGCGGCGTTTCACGCATCTGGGCCGATCCGACGACAAGACCCTGTCTGCAACAGCGACGGCGGGGCCGGTCAGGGACCCGCCGTCGCAAAAGCCCCCAGGGAGAAGCCATGACCAGCTCCGCAGTCCTGCCCACCTCTTTCCCGCGCCCCAGCCTCGAGGTCAGCCACCGCGACTGCGGCGACGGCGTCTGCGTGGTGACCCCCACCGGCGAGATCGACCTCGCCTCGGCGCCGCTCCTGAAGTCCCACCTGGTCGGGCTGCTCGAGCCCGGCTTCACCCGCTTCGTGCTTGACCTCTCCGAGGTGCGCTACCTGGACTCCACCGGGCTCGGCGTCCTCATCGCGTTCGGCCGGCGTCTCCCCGAGGGCGGCGAGATCGCGCTGGCGCAGGTGCCGGACCCCGTGCGCGCGCTCCTCGAGCTCACCGGCCTTGATGCGAGCTTTGAGATCTTTGCCACGGTCGAGGACGCCCAGGGCGGCGAGCGCCAGCCCGCCCAGCTCCCGCTCGGCTCTGATGCGACGATCGTGATCGGCCTGGCCGCCACCGCGCTGCCCTTCGCTCAGTCCACGACCGACGAGCTGGGGCGCTGGCTGCGGATCCTCAGCGCCCACGGTGAGGCGGGGCGTGCTCTGCGCTGCGTGGGCATGACGGACGCGGGACCCGTCGGTCCCCTCGTCGGTCCCGACGGCGGGCGCCCGCTCGCGGCCGGACCGTCGGTGCACGCGGAGTCCCTGACGCGCGTCGACGCGGCGGCAGCCGCCATCGCCACCGACCGTCAGGCCACCACCGTGAGCACCGTCGACCTGCTGCTCGCGGTGATGACGGTCTATGGCGACGCCTTCGACCAGGAGCTCCGCGCGCGCGGCACCAGCACGGCGGACCTGATCGACTGCCTGGGCTCTACTCCGGAGCCCGCGCCGGCGCTACCGTGACGGCATGACATCCGGCCGCTCCCGCCCCCGGAACCGGCCCCGCCCGGCCGACCGCGCGGCGTGAGCGTCTACGTCGATCACGCGTTTGCCTACGGCGAGTGGGGGCGATGGAGCGGAGGGGGCCACCTGCAGGCGGACTCCGCGGAGGAGTTGCACGCGTTCGCGCAGAGACTCGGCATGCGGCGCGAGTGGTTTCAGTCAAAGCCCCAGCGCCCCGAGAACGACCACTATGACCTGACCGAGGCGGGCCGCGTGCTGGCCCTGCAGCTGGGGGCGATTGCCGAGGACCGGCGCGCCGGCACCCGGCGGCGCCAGGCCATCCGCCGCGCGCGCCGCGCGGCCGTCACGTAAGAAAACGTCGCGGACCGACGCAGAAGGGGTGAGGCAACACCACACCCGCATTGGAAGTAAGGAGACCCCAATGTCAGCTGCGTCACTCAGAGGCCGTTCGCACCAACCCTCACGGCTCCGTGCCGCGCTGGTGCGTGCCAAGGACGAGCCCGCGTATCAGGCATACATGACCCTGCGCGTCGGCTTCACCGTCCTGCCCATCGTCATGGGCGTGGACAAGTTCTTCAACAACCTCGTCGACTGGGAGAAGTACCTCGCCCACTGGATCCTCAACATCAGCCCGTTCACCGCCACGGGCACGATGCACGTCGTCGGCATCATCGAGATCGCCGCGGGCGTGTTGGTGGCGATCAAGCCGCGCTACTTCGCCTACCTGGTCGCCGCGTGGCTGGGCGGGATCATCCTTGACCTGCTCACCTACTCAGGCTTCTACGACGTCGCCCTGCGCGACTTCGGACTGCTGCTCGCCGCGCTCACCCTCGGCCGACTGGCGTCGCAGTTCGACCCGCCGTTGGGCTCCCGCGCGTAACCCCCCAACGGCAACGACCCCGCCGCCGCGTCCTACAACACGGCGGCGGGGTCGCGCAGTCACTGACCGGCCGACCTACTTCTTGCGGCCGATCGTGTACTTGTACGGGATCGCGGTCACTTCGCTGGCCGACTCCTGCTTGTAGGGCGGGATGCTGTCGCTGAGCGTGTCGACGTACAGGTTCCCGCGCACCTTGCTGCCCGCGGCGCCGGTCGGGGTGAACGTGACATTCACCTCGGCGCTGTGGCCAGGCTGGATGGTGATCGGCGAGAAGTCCGCCGTCGGGTCCACCGAGAACGCCCAGAAGTCGCCCGTGGTGGAGGTGACGGTCGAGTCAAACGCCTTGGTCTGAGCGGCCGCGGCCATGTTCGCCGTGCCCGCCGGGGCGGGACCGGAGAACGGGCCGCACTCGGTCGGCTCGCCGACGTAGAACCCGGCGGTGACCGAGCCGCCCGGCGGGTCATAGAGCAGCGACGACGAGGTCTGGCACAGCGACCCCGGCCCGAAGTTCGCGCTCGCGAGCAACGGGTCGCCGGGGACGAGGGTGAAGTCGAACATCGCCGGGAGGCTCGACGTCTGCGCCACGCGGACCGCGGAGGTCTGCGTCGGCACGAGCCAGTTGGGCTCAGACACGGTGTTGTCGAAGGTCATCGGCAATGACACCGTGCTCGGGCCCAGCGGGGCGAGCGTGACGTTCTCGACGGTGTTCAACCGCGGGTCGACGAAGTAGTCCTCGGGTGCGACCCCCGTGTTGGTGATCTTGACCGGGACCGTGACTGCCTTGCCGGCCGGGAGCTTCCCGCCGTCCGGGACGCCGATGCCCTTGGCCTTGGCCGAGTTGAACTGGATCTGCCCGTGGTAGGGCTGGGAGATCACGTCACCCGGCTCGGCGCCGGAGAAGACGACGATGAGCGCCCACCGTCCGGGTTCGGGGTTGGTGGTGTAGGCCGACAACGCCGTGCTCTGATTGCCCTCTACAGAGTTCTGGGCGTAGCCGGCGGTGTTGCCGTCGGGGCTGATGAGGTACTCCGCCACCGGATCGGACGGATCCTTGGCGAACGATACGTCAGCCCGGATGTCCTTGACGCCCTGGCCGACGTTGAACGAGTAGTAGGCCTCTTGGCCCTCGCCGTTCGGCCTGCCGTTGCCGCCGGTGAGGTTGCCGGAGAACCGGCCGCCCTGGTTGGGGTCGACCAGGCTGCGCAGCGTCACCGGGACGGACGTCGCACCACTGCCGTCAGTCGGGTTGATCACGACCGAACCCGACGTGTCACCCGGCGAGGACGGGTCCGTCGCGCTGACGTTCACCGTCCGGCTCTGGCCGGGAGACAGCGTCACCGAGCTCGGCGACACCGAGCCGAATCCGACGTGGCGCTGGGTGGAGACTTCCCACGGGACGACGCCGTTGGTCCCGCCCGCGGAGGCAACGTTGCCGAAGATAACTCCGGTCCACGTTCCGGCGACGGGGGACTCGACCTCGGTCTCGCCGTAGCTTCCCGGTCCCTGCGGCAGCGAATGCCCCGCGAACCGACCCTGCGGGTCCACCAGGATCATGCGGACCCTCGAGTTGTTGCCGGTGTCGCAGAAGTTCTCGTTGCAGTTGGTCTGGTCCACGGGCCACGCGAGCTGAGCGAGGAGCCGGTCCGCGCCCGCGCCCACATGGAAGTGGATCACCTGATAGTTGTCGTTGGTACCCGCGAAGTCAGTGACGTGCTGACTGGTGCTGTCGTTGAGCGTCACGGAGCCGGTCTGGACGTCCTGGTCCGGTCCGAAGCCTCGGCCGCTGAGGTTCACCGTTTGCGCGGTGTTCCCTGGGTTGGACAGAGTGAACTGGAAGTGCTGCGTGGCACCCGGCGCCCCGACAGCGTTGAGCTGCGTCGGGGATTCGGTCAGCGCCGGAGTGGTCGGGTGAGAGCTCCCGATCGACTCGGCCAGCCTGACCGCCTTGTAGCTGTTGAGCAGCCCGGCACCCTCCTCGTCGGCCGGGGAGCCGAGGTCAGAGGCGGTGCTGACCAGGATCTGCTTGATCATCGCCGGTGTCGGCGAGGCACCGCTGTGGGTCTGGCGGTAGGCCTGGATCACCAGTGCCGCCGCTCCCGCCACAAACGGGGAGGATTCGCTCGTCCCTCCGCTGCGCTCCGTGTCCGATGGAGCGCCGGCGAGGTTGATGCAGTCCTGGAAGTTCGGGCTCGCGGTACACGACGCGAAGCTCCCGTCACCGGGGGCGACGAGATCGATCGTGGCGCCGTTCTGGTCAAACCCGGCCGAACTGAGCGAACTGATGTTGTTGTTCAGCCACCCGGTGGTGGCGAAGTCCCGCGCCAGCCCGTAGTTGGTCTGCGCGTAGAAGCGGAAGTTCGTCGATGCGCCCGCCGAGATGACATCCGGGTCGGTGGACGGGGAACCGATCGTGTTAAACGGCCCGGCGTCGCCGGTGGAGACCGTGACGGTCACGCCGGCGGCGGTGGCGGCGTCGTCGAACTGCTTGGCGACGTCAAGCGCCGTCTCGTCCGGGAACGGGTTGGAACCGAAGGACTCGTTGAGCACGTTGACGTGCGCGCTCTCCACGGCGTAGTTGATCGCCGTGAGGAAGTCGGACTCGGTGGTGATTGCGTTCTCGGCGAACACCTTGAGGCCGACGAGCGCGACGCCGGGCGCCACGCCCTCGATGCGGACGTTGCACGGCGCCGGCTGAGCCTGCGCGCTGAAGTTCGCGACGTTGTAGACGTGGATGCCCTGACCGGCGATGGCGTTGGCGTCGAGGAACGCCTCGCCGCCCGGGGTGGGAGCGTTGGGGCCGTCCCCGGAGAAGTCCTCGTAATCGCCGCCGATGGACGGGTCGAAGACGGACTTGCCGTCGGGACGGATGAAGTTGACGTTGTGGGTGTCGATCCCCTCGGCGATGTAGCCCACCTTCACGCCGGCGCCGGTGAACCCGAGCGATCGGGCGGTCGGCTGGTTGTGGTCATCGGAGTCGGTGTTGGTCGAGGCCAGGCCCTCGGGGTCGAGCTGCGTGGCCCCGTTGGCGCCACACGCGCCCGGGATGACATTCGGCGTGACGCCCGACGGCGACGACGCGTGAGAGGACTTGGACTTGCCGGTGACGGCCGGCGCGGTCGGCGTGCCCAGTCGGATGGCGGCGTCGGGGATGACCTCGGCCACGTCGGCGTTCTTGGTCAGCTGCGCGCGCTCGGCCTTGGAGACCGTCGCGGACACCGCGTTGATGAGCTGAAAGCTCTTGACGTGCTGGGCGTGCACGGAGCGCAACTGGCGCATGACCGGAGCCTGGGTGGCCTTGACCGCGGCCAACCGCGCACCGGCTGACCTCGAGCCCACGCGCGCCTGGCGCATCTGGTTCTTGAGGATGACGATGACGTGCTGGTTGGCGTTCTTCGACAGTGCCGCTCGGAGCGCCGGCGAGAGCGGCTTGGCCCGGTGGCCTGACTTCGCCGACGCCGATATCGCTGCGATGCCCGTGATCGCGACCGCGATCAGGACCGCGGCGATCCCCCGACGTCTGCCCAGCATTTGACGCATGCCTGCTACACGCGCTCGCATAAAGAACCCTCCCGCTCGATTGGCGATCACACACTGCTATGTCAGTTGCAATCCCGCTCGATCCCGAGGGGCGGGCACTCCCGGATGGACGGGCACGCTACTACGACGGTGGCGCCGATGCGAGTTCGAACCTTTCGAGGCCGCCTACGCGGCAGGCGGCAGGCTGCTCATCGCCAGCGGAGCGCTGTGAGCGCCCTGCGGCTGCGCCCCAACCGCGGTGCAGCCGGTCTGGCGTACGCACGAGATCCCGAACAGGTTGGGGGTCGAACTGGCCGGCGGCGTAACAGTCGCCGGGCGCGACGCACGAGACCCCGTTGAGCGGGCTGTCACGGGCGATACCGGCGCGTCGACCGTACGATTGGGGCCCAGGCCCAACGAACGAAACGGAAGGCAGCCGATGGGGGAGACCAACTCTCGATTCGATGTCGGAATGGGCGTCCGCAGCGAGGTGCTGGGCGCCGAGCACGTCGAGCGCTCCCTGGAGAACGCCAGTGCGTTCGCCCGACCCATGCAGGACCTCGTCACCGAGTACTGCTGGGGAGCGGTGTGGTCGCGCCCGGGCCTTGACCGCCGGACTCGGTCGCTCGTCAATCTCGGCATGCTCACCGCGCTCAACCGCCGCCACGAGCTCGGGGTCCACATCCGCGGCGCGCTCAACAACGGCGTGACCCCGGAGGAGATCCGCGAGGTCCTGCTCCAGGCAGCGATCTACTGCGGCGTGCCGGCCGGCATGGATGCCTTCCGCGTCGCCGAGGAGTCGCTGGCGGCCCAGGGGGTGGACGTGGAGTCGATCGAGTGAGCTCCGACGCGCGGTCCCCGGTCGGGTTCGTGGGCTTGGGCACGATGGGCGGGCGGATGGCGGCGCGGCTGCTGAGCGCCGGCCACGCCCTGGTCGTCTGCGACCCCGACCCCGAGGCGGTGCAGTCCGCCGCCGCGGCGGGGGCCACGGTGGCGCGGACGCCCCGGGAGGTCGCCGACGCCGCGCCCGTCGTGATGGTCAGCCTGCCGCGGCCCCAGATCGTGCAGGAGGTCGCGCTGGGCCCCGATGGCGTGGCCGGCGGCTCGGCCGTCGAGGTCTTCGTTGACCTCTCGACGACTGGGGTGGCGACCGCGCAGACGGTCAGCGAGGGCCTGGCGCGCCATCAGGTCGTGGCGGTCGACGCGCCGGTGAGCGGCGGCCCCGCGGGCGCCGAGGCCGGCCGGCTGACCCTGATGGTCTCAGGGCCCGACGCCGCCGTCGACCGGGCCCGCCCGCCGCTCGACGCCTTCGCCGGCAACGTGTTCGTGGTGGGCGACCAGGCGGGCCAGGGCCAGGCGGCCAAGGTGATCAACAACCTCATGTCGGCGTGCTCGATCGCCATCACCGCCGAGGCCATGGTCCTGGGCGTGCGCGCCGGCCTTGATCCGGCCACGCTGCTCGACGTCATCCACGTCTCCAGCGGCGCCAACAACGCGGCCTCGGACAAGTTCCCCAAGCAGGTGCTGACGCGTGCCTTTGCCCATGGCTTCCGTCTGGACCTCATGGCCAAGGACGTGCACCTGGCCCTGGACGAGGCCCGCCGCCATGGAGTTCCGATGGTGCTGGGCTCGACCGTGGAGGAGCTCTGGGGCCTGGCCGACGTGACCGGCGAGGACGGCCGGGACTGCACGGAGATCGTCCGCATGTTCGAGGCCTGGGGCGGCGCTGAGATCGTGCCGGGCTCGTGAGCGGCGGCTGGACCCTCACCGCGTTGCGCTACGCGTCGCGGCCCACCAGCCGGGCGGACGTGTTCCTGCGCTACGCGCAGTACCGGGAGCCCGACGGCCCGCAGGAGATGACCTACTACCTGTGGGTTCTGCGCAACGGCGAGCGCACCATCGTCATCGACACCGGGTTCAGCGCGGCCGGCGGCGGGCGCCGTG
>DASXDW010000172.1:0-14020 GCA_036490435.1 Solirubrobacteraceae bacterium | reverse complement strand
AAGCGGCGCTATCAGATGGCGGCGCGGGCACGGACGGCGGCGGCGACACGCTCGTCGATCGCGGGGGCGTGGCTCGCGCTGTCTCACGAGCTTGATTACGACGAGATCACGCTTGACGTGGTCGCCGCGCGCGCCGGCGTGACTGTTCAGACGGTCATTCGGCATTTCGGGTCAAAGGAGGAGCTGTTCATTGCGGTGGCTCGGGAGGTCGCGGCGGAGGAGGAGGCGCGTCGGGCGGAGACCCCGATCGGCGACGTTGCGAGGGCTGTGCGGGCGGTGGTCGGACACTACGAGCGCATCGGGGACATCGTCTTGCGGCTGCTGGGTCAGGAGAACCGGTTCCAGGCGATCCGGGAGATGACGGTTGAGGGGCGGCGTATCCACTATGAGTGGGTCGAACGGGCCTTCGCGCCGTTCATCGCGGACTTGAAGGGCGCTGAGCGGCGTCGTCGGCGAGCGCAGCTCGTCGGGCTCACTGATGTGTACATGTGGAAACTGCTGCGACGAGACCTTGGGCTGAGCACGCGCCAGACCCAGGCCGCCATGGCGGAGATGGTGAACGCTCTAGTAAAGGGGACCTGATGGGGAAATATCTGGCGTACACCTCGCCCGCACGCGGGCACCTATATCCGATTGTCGACACGCTCATCGAGTTGCGCGGGCGTGGCCATGAGGTGGCGGTGCGGACGCTCGCCTCGGAGGTATCACGTATGCAGCAATTCGGCTTCTCGGCTGCGCCGATCGCTCCGGCCATTGAGGCGATCGAGGCCGATGACTGGCAGGCGCGAACACCGATCGGCGCCAACACGCGGCTGCTCAAGACGTTCGCGCGGCGTGCGGAGCATGAGATCGCAGATATCCAGGCGGCGATCGACGAGATCGAGCCTGATGGCGTGCTGATCGACATCAACTGCCAGGGGGCAGCGACCGTGGCGGAGGCGAGGAGGCGGCCGTGGGCGATATGGACCCCGTATTTCATGCCGCTGCCCTCGCGTGACGCGCCGCCGTTCGGTCTCGGCATACACCCACGAAACGATCTCGTCGGGCGAATCCGCGACGCGCTGCTGGCAAAGTTCGTCCTGGGGCCACCCGAACGCCAAGCGGCGCGGAGCGTCAATCCGCTACGTGCCCGGTTCGGACTGGCGCCGTTTCGACGCGGAACCGAACTTTGGGCCGTCGCTCCGCTGAATCTCTACTTCACCGCCGAGCCGTTTGAGTACCCGCGGTCAGACTGGCCAGACTCGGTCCGGCTGATCGGCCCGGGCACCTGGCAGCCGCCCGCCGAGCCGCCCGCCTGGCTTGCCGACCTCCAGCGACCACTCGTCCTCGTGACGCTCTCCACCGAGTTCCAGGACGACGGCAAGCTCGCAGCCGTCGCGCTCACAGCACTCGCGAACGAAAATGTCGAGGTTGTCATCACGACCGCCGCAGTCGATCCGGCCAGCTTTACCCCGCCGCCCAACGCCCGCGTCGAACGGTTCATACCCCACGGCCCACTAATCGACCGCGCGGCCTGCGTCGTCTGCCACGGCGGCATGGGAATCACCCAACGCGCGCTCGGAACGGGGGTGCCGGTGTGCGTAGTGCCGTTCGGTCGCGACCAACTCGAGGTCGCCGGCCACGTCACCAGGTGCGATGCCGGCACCCGCTTGGCGGTGCAGCGCCTCCGACCCGACCGCCTACGCGCGGCCGTCCGAACCACAATCGGCAAGCATGCCGGGGCACAGCGGGTCGCGGCCGCCTTCGCGCGGGCCGGGGGCGCGCCAGCGGCCGCGGACGCACTTGAACAACTCGTCAACCCCGGCGTGGAAGGCCCAACGCACGCGACCCTCGGGACCTGACCCCGGCCACGTGACCGTCTCGCATGATCAGCTTAAGGATGTGGTGCATCGTCGGGGTGGCCTGCTTCGCGATCGTTGGATCTAGCGGGCGGAGCTCCGGCGGCCGCTCGGCCGAAACAAAGGGGACAGCGACCGGTACCGCGACGGTTCCGCCCGGCCCGTACGCCCTTGCCGTCGACCAGGGCCAGCTATCGAGGGCCGCGCACATCCGGGCGTTCGTCGTCCCAGCCGGCGACGGCTAGTCCCGGGAGATAACCAAGCGTCCGGGCTGATCAAAGATCCGGTCCTGACCGCCGACCGCAAGCGCTTGGCCCACCTCGTCATCGACCCCAAGGCCACGACGACCGACATCCGCTCAAACGGCGGCGACGGCCGGGCTCGGAATTGGCCGAATCGCCATTGGCGACGCGGCCTTGTTGGGTCGCTCACGGACGCGCTGAGCGGCCCGGTTGTGTCGCGTGCCAGACCGAGGCCAGCAGCCGATCCCGAGTGTCCAGGACTTCGTCCGGGTCCGGGTAGGCGTAGAAGCCCGCCCCAGCGCTCAGCCCCAGGCGCCCCTGCTCCGCCAGGTCGTTGAGGCAGGCCGGCGGGCGATCGGCGTTTGACAGCTTCGGGAACAGCTCGGTTGCCACCGCCATCGCGGTCGTGATGCCGGCGAGGTCGGTGCTGCGCATCGGCCCCAGCACGGCCCAGCGCAGGCCGAGGCAGTCGGTCATCACCGCGTCGATCTGCTCCGGCGTCGCCACCCCGGCATCGATCAGGGCCAGCGCCTCGCGAATCAGCGCGTACTGGAGGCGGTTGGCCAGGAACCCGTCGACCGGACGCGACAGGACGAGCGGTCGCTTCCCGACTTGCTCCAATCGCTGCACGGACCATGCGACGACTCCCGGATCAGTCAGCGCCGTCGGCACGACCTCCACCAGCGGGATCAGATGGGCTGGGTTGAACCAGTGCCACCCCAGGAACCGCTCGGGGGCCCGCACTGACGCGGCCAGGCGATCCAGCGACAGGGAGGACGTGTTGGTCGCGATCACCACCCCGTCGGGAGCCGAGCGCTCGGCCTCGGCGAGAACGCCGAGCTTCAGCTCCATCGATTCGGGGACCGACTCGATGATCAGGTCGGCTGTCGCGACCGCCTCGGCAACCGAGGTCGTGGTGGTCACCTCCGCTCCGTCGCAACGGTCCAGGGCGCGCCGCGCGCCGTCGAGCGTTTCGCGGCTCCGGGAGAACAGCGTGACCCCAACGCCGGCCTGCGCCATCACCCGCGCGATGTTGCGGCCCATCACCCCCGCCCCGAGCATCGCCACCTTCATGACCGCGCGCCGCCCACGTCACGCAGGGAAGGCGCGTCCCACCGGCCGCTGACATCGCCCGGTGTGATGACGACCCCCGCCGTCATCGCGGGCCATGCGCCGCCCGTGGACATCACGCCAAGGGCCGAGCCGTCCGCGGTCCACCCAGACGTGACCCCGTCCGCGGTACACACCCCGAGCACCGGGCGCCCGAACAACTTGCCGATCTGCTCCGCGCGTCGGACCCCGACCGCCACGTCATCGGTCTGCTGCGCCATCACGGCCAACGCGTCGGCCCCGGCTCCCAGGAACGCCGACGCCAGGTCGGAAAAGGCATCCTCGGCTGCCTCGATCTCCGCGCCCTCGAACGCTGACCGCAGCTCGGACGGGGCCGGCACAACCGCAATCACGCCATGGGTCGCCACGTCGTGCAGGCAGCGGATGAGCTTGACCCCGTCCTCGATCTCGGGCCGCTGCGCCAGGGAGTCCAGCGCGTCGTCGCCAACTGCGCCGCCAGAGACGGCCGACACGATCGCTTCGTCGGCAACGAACACGAACATGGCATCGGCCTGTGCCAGCGCCGCGGCGTCAGCGATCAGTCGCTGGCCCACGGACGGGTCCTGCCACCAGTCGGCGCGCTCTTGGTGCACCAGCGCCGGAAGCTGCTCCCACAGGATCGGAGCGAACGCCAGCGCGTGGCCGGAGACGGCCGCCAAGAACCGGTCACGGGGTGTCAAATCCGCACGACGCTCCGGTTCAGCGCGCCCGATGGCCATTCGCCGAAGTACTTGAGCGCGTCGTCCGGCGGCCGCCGCGTCTCCCACTCGGCGATGAACTCCGTGTACGGCCGCGCGTGTTCGAGCCGACGGGCTCGGTGAGCGCCGCGGAGCGCCCGCGTGGCGGGCTCGTCGACGATCAGGGTCTCCGGGTCATAGACGACACCGAACACCTCACGCGCCGTCCAGTCGCTGACCCGGTCGGCCCGGACGTCGTCGGCGACAGCGGTCGGGTCCCGGTCCAGGACGTCGCCGTAGCCGCCGCTGCCCTGAGTGCTGGCCGCCAACATGTCGCCTTCCTGCACGACTCGGATGCCCCGAGTCTGGTGCTCGACGATCACCTCTCCTCCGAGCGCGCTGTCGCCGCTGGCCAGCATGTAGTCGTCCGTGGGCAGTCGCGGCTCGCCGGCGGCCATCAGCTCCAGCACGTCGGCGCCCTGCACCCGGATCCCCGGTATGACGGTCATCGAATAGCCGCCGAACAGGCCGTTGTGGGCCGGGAACAGAGACTCCTTCTGACTGGACGTAAACGCCAGGTGCGGGGTCCGATAGACGATGTAGCAGACCGCCGCGCCCAGTCCGCCACGGTATTTGCCAAAGCCGCACGTGTCGCGCTGCTGCTTCTGGTAGGCGTGCAGGACGGGGAACTCGGACTCGATGTCCTCCACATCGGGCGCCTTGCCCCACGGCCCGTGAGGGAACCCCCACACGTCGATGCCGTCCCGGTCGCTGCGTGCCGCCAGACCGTATGCGTTGAGGGGGTAGCCCATGAAGTCGGTCACGCGCACGCCGTGCTGGTTGGTGCCCGCCACCATCACGGCCGACGCGCTGGACGACGTGAATCCGGATACCAGCGATCGCTGCTCGGTGCCGAACATCACCTTCGACAGCGCCACGCCGAGCAGTGGGAACACCATCGCGCCGACCAGCGGCGAGCAGCTGATTGCCGCCTCGGGGTCGGCGTCAAAGAACGATCCCTGCGGCACTCGAATGTCGATGTGGTCGAACATCCCCGACGAGATCGGGAAATCGTGGAACGGGAACTGGTACAGGTTGACCGCGCAATGCCCGCGGATCACGTTGGTGAATGCGTTGTAGGAGCCCTCGTGCTCTGGTGAGGTCCCCTCGAAGTCGATCGTCAGCCGACCGCCGCTGACCTCGACCGCCACCGACGCCCGCAGCAGCCCGTCCTCGTGGCCGGTGGTGTCCATGAACACGTTGTGGCGATAGACGCCGTCGGGCCACTGCTCGATTCGCGCCTGCACGCCCGCCGATGTCTGCTGGATCATCCGGCGAAACAGTCCGCGGATGAGCGCGTTCCCCCGCCGTTGCGCCAAGCCCTGCAGCCGAACCCGCACCCGGTCGCATGCGGCCACCCGGGCCTTGACGTCGGTCACCTGCATGCGCGGCGCCCGGGAGATGAAGTTCTCCATCATCAGCAGCAGGTCGTTGCGGAGGCGGTAGTTCTCGCCGATCTTGATCGGGGTGAGCTTCATGCCCTCGTCGTGGCGGGTGTGGGCCTGGGTGACCTCGCCGCCCGGCTCGCTGCCGCCGGTCTCAGACTGATGGGCGCCGGAGACGACCCAGCCGATCAGCTCCCCGTCGGCGAAGACGGGCATCAGCGCGAACTGATCCGGGTTGTGGATGCCGCCGTAGAGCGCCTCGTTGCAGTAGTAGATGTCGCCCTCGCCAACTCCCACCGACGGATCGTCGGAGAACCGATCCAGGACGAACTTAATGGGGACCTGGCCGGTGACCGAGTGCAAATAGGTGCCCAGGACCGCCGACACCAGGTCCCCGCGGGCGGTGTACACCGCGACCAGGGTGTCGCCGGAGTGCAACATGCTGGAGATGCCCATCTTGGTCATCACCTCCTTGCCCTCTTGGAGCATGAGGTTGAGATTCTCCGAGTAGATCTCGTAGTCGCCGGGGCGCAGCACGCGGGCGTCCTCGAGTTCCTGCTCGGTGGGCTCCTCGAGCTGCATCGCCCGAGTGACCATGGCCGCGTCAAACATCTGAGTGCTCCTCGTCATTGGTCAGGACGATCCCGCCGCGCTCGTCCACCTGGCAGCTCCACCCGGGCGCGACGACCACCGTTGTGTCATCGGACTCGATCAACGCCGGTCCGGCGAAGCTATGTCCGGGCTGCAGCTGGGCCATCTCGAACACCGGCGTCTCGGTCCAGCCGGCGTCATCCGAGAACCAGGCCGGGCGGGAGCCCGTCTGGGCCGCCGCCGGATCGGCTGGCCCCGCCGGGCGACCGGGCCGGGGATCGTGGGCCTGGGGCAGCGATGCCTTGAGCACGAACGCGTCGATCTCCACACCCGCGTCGGGGTTCAGACCGAGCGGGCTGTAGGCCTCGCTGAACTCCTTCTCAAACGCGGCGTAGATCTGCCGCATGCCCGCCTCCGAGCCGACGGCCAGCACCGGCGAGGCGACGCGCTTGACGTTGAGCTGGCCACCGAACTTCATGTCCAGCTCCAGCGCGTACTGCAC
The DNA here is from genome assembly GCA_036490435.1 of Solirubrobacteraceae bacterium. Classification (GTDB taxonomy): domain Bacteria; phylum Actinomycetota; class Thermoleophilia; order Solirubrobacterales; family Solirubrobacteraceae; genus Palsa-465. Next base: position 7,615 of record DASXDW010000172.1, on the reverse strand, counting down.
CTGATCCGGATTGAAGCCCTCGCCGGCGAAGTCCCGACGCGCCAGCTCGCGGAGCCGATCGACGACCGAGTTAAAACCGGCGTAGTCCTCGGACCAGACCCCGTGCCCGGCAGTCAGCAAGGACAGCCGGCGCGAGCGTTCGTAGACGTGAAGCACATCCATGGTCGAAGAGCCGTAGGCACAGAACGCCGACGAGAACGGAAAGATGACCACCTTGTTCATCCCGGCGGCCTCGGCGTACCCGCAGCAGTGCACCGGCCCGGCGCCGCCGGCGGCGAAGATCACGAAGTCCCGCGGGTCATAGCCCTTCAGCACGGTTTCCTTGTAGATCTCGGCGCCCATGCGGGCATCGATGATCCGCCGGATGAGCACCGCCGCCGCCGGGACGTCGATCCCTAGCGGCTTGGCCACGCGCTCACGGATGGCACGCTCGGCGCGGCGTTGGCTCAACGTGAGCTGGCCGCCGTGGAAACGGGTGGGGCTCAGGTAGCCGAGCACCAGGTCGGCGTCGGTGACCGTCGGCTCGCGTCCGCCCTGGTCGTACGCGGCCGGCCCGGGCACCGAGCCGGCGCTCTCGGGGCCGACCTCCAGGCGGTTTCCGAGCAACGGGTCGACCCGGGCCACCGAGCCTCCGCCGGACCCGATCGACCGAGAATCCAGGATGGTGGCGTCGATCGTCCAGCGGTCGATGGTCGGGGCGAACTGGTAGAAGCGGGTACTGCCCTCGACCACCATGGCGATGTCGAAGCTCGTCCCGCCCATGTCGGTGACGACCACGTTGTCGTAGCCATAGGCTCGGCCTAGAGTCGAGCTGCCCATGAGACCGGCGACCGGCCCGCCGTTGTAGGTGTGGACCGCCGCCGAGCGGAACACGCTGGCCATGCCACCTGTGTTGTGGACCATCATCATCGGGTTGCGGTAGCCGCCTCGGCGCAGTTCCTGTCCGATGCCGATCAGTTCCTCGTACATCGACTGGTGCAGGTACGCGTTGAGGATCGTCATCGTGGTCCGCGTGTACTCGAGCTTGCGGGGCGACACCTGGCTGGACAGGAATACCGGCATGCTGCCGAGGTAGGTCTCGTTGTACTCCCGCTCGATCAGTTCCTGGATCCGCCGCTCGTGCGTCGGATTCATGAACGACCACAGCAGTGACACGACGAACCCGCGGACACCCGCGTCCACCAACCGATCCAGCTGGGCGAGGAAATGATCCTCGTCCAGTGGCCGCACGATCTCGCCGCGGTAGTCGACACGCTCCTTGACGCCCACCGTCAGGTCCTTGGGGATCAGTGGCTGCGGCTTATCAGCACCGGCGATGTTGCGCTGCTCCTTGAACGGGATCCCGTCCGACCACTGGCTCGCTCGGCCGATCAGGACGGTGTCCTCAAAGCCCTCGGTCATGATCAGGCCCAGCCGCGGTCCCTTGCGCTCGATCAGCTTGTTCATCGCCAGCGTCGTCGAGTACCGCAGGATCTGGGCCTGGGAGACGAGCTCGGACGCCGTCAGGCCGAGGCGCTCCGCCGCGTCGGCGATGGCGCGCGACAGTCCCTGTGACAGGTCGAAGGGGGTCGTGCGCGCCTTGCACCACACCTCGCGGTCGTCCAAGCGCACATAGCAGTCAGTGAACGTGCCGCCGATGTCGATCTCCACCGATGACGTCATGGCTGGTCTCCGGGCGCCCGGCCATGCTGCTTGAGGGCGTCGATGTCGAGCTCGATGTCATGCGTGACGGGGTGGCCGGGTGGGAGGTACTCAACCTCGATCAGCGTCGCGCACCCGGGGCAGATGAACTCCAGGATCCGGCACCACCGCGGGTCCGGGGAGAAGGTGTAGGGACCGTCGACGATCTGGCGATGGATCTCGCTGGGGTCGCGCTCCCACACCAGGCACCCGTGCTTGTAGTTGCCCCGCGCGCTGCCCAGGGCCTGGCCGCAGCCGACACAGTGCCACTGTTCGCTGTCGAGGTCGATCTCCAGGTACTCGGTGACCTGTCGTCTCACGTGGCCTGCTCCCGCTCGAGCACGCCGTAGCCCTCGTCGGTGAACGTCACCGACCAACTGCTCGGCACGAAGATCGTTGTGTCCGGGGCATTGAGGAAGACCGGGCCGGCGATCGCCGCCGCCCCGCGGTAGCCCAACCCGTTGACGATCGGCACCTGGAGCGGGCCATCGGCGGTGGTGATGACGCGATGGCTATCGAGCTGTGCTGCGGCCTCGGCTCCGGTGTGCATCTCGACATCCGTGCTCCGCGGAACGGACACATGCAGCCGGCAGCCCACCGCCGAAGCTCCGTCGGCCTGGATGAGGGTCGGGGGCTCCTCCAGCAGGGCGGCGAGGCTGAGCTCGCGTGGGTCGCCGTCGCCGATCCGCAGCGACGCCCGCACGTCGTCCAGGTCTCGCACGCCCTCGGCTCTGAGATCCCGGCGGGCGTTGTCGGCCAGCCGGGCGACTGCGGCGCCGAGCGCGCCATCACGGGCACCGGCGGCCACCACCTGGTGATAGGAGTGGGCGATCGGAAGCAGCCCGGCGCCGAAGGCCGAGAACACCGAACTGTGGGGGAAGACGACCACCCTGCCGATCCCGAGGATCTCCGCGGCGTCGGTGCAGAGCAGACCGCCGCCGCCGCCGTAGGAGAGCAACCAGCGATCGGCTGTGGCGGAGGTGGTCAGCTCCGGGTGGCGCTGCGCCCATCGGAGCAGGTGCTCGGACAGGGTGTCCCGGATCGCCTGCTGGGCTCGCAGCAGCGCCTGCTCGGTGCTGGTCCCCAGGCGGCCGGCGAGCTGGTTGGCCGCGTCGCGGGCGGGTCCGACGTCGAGCCGGCGGCGCCCGCCGAGGAACTCGCCGGGCTCGAGATAGCCGAGGAGCAACCAGACGTCGGTCGGCGTCAGTTCGCGTCCGCCGAGGCCGAAACACGCCGGACCGGGGGTCGCTCCGGCACTCTGGGGCCCGACGTGGAGATCTCCCGCCGCGTCGAGGGCGATTACGGACCCGCCGCCGACACCGAATGATGTCAACGACACCGACGGGTGGGGGATCTCCAGGTCGCCCACCTCGGTGCGCTCGTTCATCGGGGTCCGGGCGTCCGCCACCAGGGCGACGTCAGTGGTCGTGCCACCGACGTCAAAGGTGCACACGTGGCGGGCGCCGATCGCGGCGGCGACATAGCCGGCGCCGAGTACGCCGGCGCTCGGACCCGAGTCGTAGGTGTCGATGGCCCGGGTCTTGGCGACGCGGCTGGTCGCGCCGTCGCTGGTGACGATCAGCAGGGGCCGAGTGAGGCCACGCAAACGCATCCGATCTTCCGCGCGATATAGCGCCCGCACGAGGCCGGGGTGCAGACAGGCGTTGATCGCCGCACACGCGGTGCGGCCGTGATCGTCGGGAGCCAGTGACACGCGCGAGGCGACCATCAGCGGCACCGCGCCGAGATAGTGGCGGGGGTAGGACTCGCCGATCAGCTCCCGTGCCCGGAGCTCGTTGGCCTGGTTGAGGTGGGCGTTGGCGAAGCTGACAACCAGGAGCCGCACACCCCGCTCCAGCAGCTCCCGAACGGCGAGCTCGGTCTCGGCCTCATCCGGTGCGGCCAGCACCGCGCCGGCGCCGTCGACCTGCTCGCTCACGCCCCGCACCAGGTCGGACTCGACGAATCGGTGCAGCAGGTCGGCCTGCGCTGCGGTGCCGTACATGGACTGCTCCGCACCCCGGGTTACGATCAAGCCGATCCGCGCGCCCCGTCCCTCGACGATGGTGTTCGTGGCGATGGTGGAGCTGAAATGGAGCCGGGATAGCGACCCGAGAAACGCCGGCAGCTCTCGGCCCACGGCCGCCGCCGCCGCCTCGACGCAGGCCTCGAGCCCGATCGTCAGGTCCTGCGGGGTGGTGTCGACCTTGACCTGAACGGTGCGTTCACCGTCGGTCACGAATCCATCGGTGAACGTCCCGCCGGTGTCGATGCTCATCGCGTATGACCGGCTCATCGGCTCGCCTCATCCTGAGCCGGGATCTTGAGATTGGCGGCGCGCGCCTGAGCGATCGCGGTCGGGTAGCCCGCATCGGCGTAGCGGGCCACGCCAAGGGCTGGGTCTGACCAGAACGCGCGGGCGATCTTGCGCTCGGCCACTTCGCTCCCGTCGGCCACGACCACCATGCCGCTGTGGATGCTGCGACCGACCCCCACGCCGCCACCGCTACCGACCGCAACCCAACTGGCCCCTTGAGCGGCATTGAGCAGCGCAGCCAGGATCGGCCAGTCGGCGATCGCGTCGCTCCCATCCAGCATGCTCTCGGTTTCCCGAGACGGAGACGCCACGGACGCCGGATCCATGTGATCACGCCCGAGAGCGAGGGGCCCGATCTCTCCGCTCCGGACCAGCTCGTTCAGCCTCAGGCCTACGGCGTCCCGCTCACCGAGGCCCAGCCAGCAGATGCGCGCCGGCAGACCCTGCGGCGCGACCCGCCGCCGGGCCAGGCCGATCCATTTGCGCAGCGTCGGGTTCGGGACCACTTCCATCAGCGCGTCCTCGCTGCGGCGCAGGTCCTCCGGATCCCCGGACAGCGCGATCCAGCGGTACGGGCCGACCCCCCGCGCCAGGATGGGGCGAACGTAGGCGGCGACGAAGCCTGGGATCTCCATCGCCTCCGTGACGCCCGCGTCACGGGCCTGGGCGCGGATGTTGTTGCCGTACTCGAACGCGATGGCGCCGCGGCGGCTCAGCTCCAGCAGGCCTTCGACGTGGCGCGCGACGGAGCTGCGGACGTCGTCCAGATACCGACCGTGCGTCGATTGCGCATGCTCCGCTGCCTCGACGGTATAGCCCGACGGCACGTAGCCGTGCAGCAGATCATGAGCGGCCGTCTGATCGGTGACCACGTCGAAGTAGATTCCGTCGCGGACGAGCCGCGGGACGAGGTCGGCCGCGTTGCCCAGCAGCCCGATCGACGCCGGACCTGCCGGGTCATCGAGTGACCTCATCGCGTGCCGGTAGTCGTCGGTAAGCAGATCGATCCAGCCCGCGTCAGCGCGACGCCGAGCCCGCCGCGGATCGACCTCCAGGATGAGCGTACGACCGCCGTTGAGATGGACGCCCAGCCCCTGGGCTCCGCCCATCCCGCCGAGGCCAGCGGTGAGCACCCGCCGCCCCTCCAGCGTTCCGCCGAAGTGCGCGTCGGCGACCGCGCGGAACGTCTCATAGGTGAAGCCGAGGATGCCCTGGGTCCCGATGTAGAACCAGCCGCCCGCGGTCATCTGTCCGTACATCGTCAGGCCCGCCGCCTCCAGCGCCCAGAAATCCTCCGGGCTCGACCACGCAGGGACCAGCATCGCGCTGGAGATGAGGACGCGAGGAGCGTCGGGATGGCTGCGGACGACCGCCACCGGCTTGCCGGATTGCACGATCAGCGTCTCGTCGGACTCCAGCGCCCGCAGCGAGGTGACGATTTGAGCAAACGACGCCCAGTCCCGCGCCGCCTTCCCCGCACCCCCGTACACGACCAGGTCCTCGGGCCGCTCGGCCACAGCCGGATCCAGATTGTTCAACAGACAGCGCAGCGCGCCCTCCTGCTCCCAGCCACGGCAGCTGAGGGTGAGACCGCGAGCGGGGATCAATTGGGCTGGACCTGGCGCGGACGCCACGGCGGTCTCCTCGGTGCGTCGACCCGGCGGCGGGTCATCAGGGCGGCAGCGATCGATTGTATACATTGATCCACGGATGTGTCAATCCAAACGTCGCCACCGCGGCTATGATCCGCCGCGTGGCCACATCCGCGCGTGATCACGTCCTGGCCACCAGCCTCGCCGACGAGGTGGCGTTCCGTATCCAGGCCGCGATTCTGGATGGCGAGTACCCACCCGGAGCCCACCTCCAGCAAGACGACCTGTGCGTCCGCTTCGGCGTCAGCCGCACACCCGTCCGCGAGGCGCTGCGCAAGCTCCAGGCCCAGAATCTCGTCGACCTGGTGCCCAACAAGGGAGCGATGGTCAGCACCCGGACCCGGGTGGAGTTACTGGACGTGTACGCCCTGCGGGCCGAGCTGGAGGGCTTTGCCGCCGGGCTGGCCGCCCGCCACGTCACCCCGGAGTCCCTGGCCGAGCTGTCGGCGGCGCAGGGCGCCATCACCGGCGCGATGTCGCAGCTGCGACCGGGCCGGATGAGCCCGGAGGACGAGGCGGCATTCAACACCCGGATCACCGTCGGAAACGAACGATTCCACGGGGTGGTCCATCGGCTGGCCGCCAACGCGCGCCTCACTCGCACGTTGGAGGACCTGCAGAGCTACTTCCCCAAGGACTACGTATGGCGGGCGATCGGGGATTCCCCGGAGGGGCACGTCCTCAGCGTCGAGGAGCACGACCAGATTCGCGACGCGCTGGCCACTGGCAACGCTCGCGGAGCGCGCCGAGCGATGAGCTCGCACATCCAGCACGCCGGCCGGCTGCTGATCGCCTACCTGGATCGCCATCAATTCTGGTCCCAGTAGCAATCGCCGGCCACCCCAACACTCGCGCCAGGACATCGTTGCGGCTCCGCGCGCTCGTCCGCTGAGCGTTGACCCCCGCGAGGGGCCGGGTGCGGGGCTCTCGGGCGCTGCACGAGGGGAGCTCGTGGGTCGCCGAAAAGCGCGACCACGAGGAGAGACTGTTTATCCGTGTGTGTGCCTAGGACGCGGCGCCGGTGCCGGGATCCCTTTAGCTGCTGCCGTTCTGCTCGAAATCTGTCGCGCGCGGCAAGGCGCTCACCGTGCTCGCTCCTGTATCCAGGCGCGCAGCTCGGCCGGGGGAGCTCGAGTGCGCACAGTGCGACGGGCACGAGATCACGCTCCCCCAGCAGCGCGCGTGACACGACTGCGCTGGTGACCGCGTGCGCAGGCCGGTTACGCACGGCAATCTCGTCACCAGCGGCGATGTCGCCCTCGCGTAGGACCCGTAGGTACGCCCCGGGACGACGTGCGGCGGCGAAGCGCTTCAGGAATCGCGGGTCGTCCATCCTGACTCCGAGCTTGAAGCACGGGAGGCGTGGTTGCGCGACCTGCAGCAGCGCGGACCCGACGGCTCACTGCTCGCCGATCACGGTCTCTGAGACCGGGACTCCCCTGACCGTCAGGTTCTCGCCAAAGGGTGCTCCTCCCAGCGGGTGCTCGAGTTCGGTCTCCCACCAGTCGATGTCCTCGCGCGCGTACGCGTAGACGGCTTTGTCGGGCCCGCCATCTACGGTGCGGTCGGCCTGATCGTCACCGAGCAGGTTCACCCCGCATATGGGCACCCGGCCAGAGGCCGGGTGCTTCCAGATCGCGGTCAGCACGGGGTGGCCGTTGACCTGGACTGATCGTGGTGTGCCGACGTTCACCGACTCGACGACGCCTCGGATAGTTGGCGAGCGGCGGGCCACTGGAGCCCTACGTGAATGTCGCCAGCGGCGGCCCGATCTCAACGACGTAGGTGGATAGCATCTGACCGGTCTCGGGGCCGAGGTCCAGCGCGTGATCTGAACGCGGCTGTTTGCCCGGATCAGGTCGATTGGCCCGCGCTTGCTCGAGTCTGAGGGGCAAGGGTCTGACGCCCGACCGCGGGAGCCGCGGAGTGGCTCGCGCCCGGTTTGGTGGTGGCGATGGACGCGAGC
>DASXDW010000162.1:0-6479 GCA_036490435.1 Solirubrobacteraceae bacterium | reverse complement strand
GTGACTACGGACTTGAGTTCTGGCCCCGGTTGTACCCGAGTTCTGGCTCCAGTACGGGATCTTCGGCGGTGCTCGGGTACGTGAGTTCTGGCCCCAGCTTCACGGGCGTGTGGTCGCCCGCTCCGCTGCCGGATGATGGCGGCCGCGTGGCGGTCGTCACTGTCGCTGCGCTCGGTTGACGGCCTTCGTGCGGCTGCGTTCTGCCAGCTGTCGGAGCGGGCTCCGGGTAACTGGTCGGGTCCGGGTTGGGGGCTTGTTTGCGCTCGGGGCGGGTGCTGGTGTCAGGGCTGATCAGTTGGGCGGGGCTGGCTGTTCGCCGCGGTGCAGGCTTTGCGACAGGGTGTGGGTGGTCTCGTTGGCGATGGCGTCGAGGAGTTCGGGGCCGAACAGACACAGGGGGTGTTCCCGGGCAGGGCCTGCGCGAAGGGGCCTCGGGCGAGCTCTCCGGTGCCTCGACTCCTGACTACACTGGCCCGTGTGCCCCCGAAGCTCCGCGTGATCCAGGTCGTTTGGGTCCTGGTGTTTCTGGAGGGGGCCTGCTGGCACGCCTTCGTCCTGGCCGTCCACGGGCTCGCCGTCTTCGACTTCGCCCCCGCCGTGGCACGGATCTACTTCCACAGCCTGCTGATCCTCGACCCGCTCGCACTCGTGATGGTGCTCCGCCGTAGCCGAAGCGGCGTGCTATTTGGCGCTGGGGTGATGACCGCCGACGTCGCCGCGAACCTGTACACCAACTGGCACGCTCTGAGTACGGACCCAGGGCAGTTCCTTGCCCCAGTCGGGCTACTGCCGATCATCTTGTCAGGCCTATTCGTACTCGCCACCGCGTCCACGCTCTGGAATCACTACCCAGCGGGCATCGGCACGGCCGACGTTGCCACGTGACGACCCTGAACAGCACTCCGGCTCATCCCGGACGATCGCGGTGGCCCCGCTTTTCGTCGAGCGCCTCGCACAGGTGCTGCCATGCGTGGTGCAGGGCCAGGAGGAAGTCGTCCGGGTTGGCGCCGGGCACGGTGGGGTCGGGGAAGGCGTGGCGGGCGAAGTCGCGGCGGATCTCCTCGGGCGCCTGGCACAGCCACGAGCCGAGGGTGATGATGCTTTCGGCCAGCTCGTTCGCGTCGTCGGGGTCGAGCGGGATCGTATCGTCGGGTTCTGTCACGGTAGATCCTTGTCTCGACGTTCCGGCCCGCCGGCAGTGGGCTGAGGGTCCGACTCGAATCGAGGTGCCTGCCGGGTCGGGCGAACTCGCGCAGGTCTACGCTGCTCCCGGCGGTCAGGGGTTTTGCTGTTGGCGGGCCTGGGTGGCGGCCAGGCGGTAGGAGGCGGTCCCGGTGTCGATGATCGCCCCGGCGTAGGTGAGGCGGTCCACGATCGCGGCGCACAGGCGCGGATCGGTGAAGGTCTTGGACCAGCCGGAGAACGGCTCGTTGGACGCTATGGCAATAGCCTTATTCTCTTCGCGGTCCGTGAGAATCTGGAACAGCAGCTCCGCGCCGCGCCTATCAAGCTGCATATATCCGAGTTCATCGATACAAAGGAGATCGACCCGGCCGTAGCGGGCGATGGTCTTGGTCAGCACTTTCTCGTCGGCGGCCTCGACCAGCTCGTTGGCGAGCTTGGAGGCCAGCACGTAGCGCACGCTGTAGCCGGCCATCGCCGCCTCGGTCCCGAGGGCGATCAGCAGGTGGGACTTGCCGGTGCCCGAGTCTCCGATCAAGCACAGCGGCTCGCCCTTGCGCACCCAGTCGTTGGTGGCCAGGGCGTGGATGAGCGCGGGGTCGATGTTCGGGTTGGCGGTGAACTCGAAGTCGCGCAGGTACTTCTGCCGGGGGAACGCGGCGGCGCGGATCCGGCGTTCGGAGCGGCGGCGGTTGCGCTCGTCGCACTCGCCCATCAGCAGCTCGGCCAGGTACCCGCGGTAGGTCATCTGCTCTTTGGCCGCGGCCTCGGCCAACTCGTTGAAGGAGGCGCGCACCGCGGGCAGGCGCAGGGTGCGGCAGGAGGCGTCCACGGCCGCCTCGGCGGCCTGCTCGGTCAGGTTGCGGCGGCGGGTCATGCGGAATCTCCCTCGCGTCTTACCGGCCCGGGCGCGGACCGGTGTGTGAGCAGGCTGTCGTACACGGCGACGCTCGGCAGCGGACGGGTGTCGTCCGGCAGCGCCCGCAGCCGCCGCTCGGTCAGCGAGACCACGGGGCCAGCCTCGCCGATCCCCGAAGCGGGGCCCTCGGTTCCGCTCTCGTCCCGGTCCGCGATCTTCCGGGCCTCCAGGGCGACCGCGTCCGCGGTGAGCGCCCCGACCGAGAGCGCCGCCGCCAGGCCGGCCACCAGCTGCTCGTGCGGCATATGCCGGTGCAGCAACAGCACCTCGATCAGGGCGCGGGTCCCGGCCGCATCCCCGTGCGCCTTGCGTGCCGCGCTCCACCAGGCGTCGTGCACCGGGGTAAAGCGCCCCGCCGCGCGGGCCTGCTCGAGCACGGTGGCTCCGGGTAGCGCCCCCGGCTTGCGTATCAGGGCTTCGAGGTAGTGGTCCAGCTCCAGCACAATCCCGCCGCGCACCCCGCAGCGCTCGTGACCCGCCGCCAGCTCCCGCCCGTCGAATATCTCCAGGTCGTTGGCGTGCAATTGGACCCGCACCTGACGCCCGATCAACCGGACCGGCACCGAGTAGGTCACCGTGCGCACCCTGACCTGCGCGAATCTGTCGACCCGGGGTGTGAGCAGCGTCCCGGTCTCGAACCGGTCGGCCGGCAGCGGGGCCAGCAGCGGTGCCTCGATCGCGAAATTCTCCCCGATGGTGCGGATGCGCTGCCCGATCCGGCGCCCAAGGTCCGCCCGCTCGAACTCCTCGACCCGCTCGTTAAGCTCCCGCAGCGATAGAACGTCGGGCACCGGTACCAGGTGGTTGCGCCGGAACCAGCCGCCCTCGCCCTCGACTCCGCCCTTCTCGTGGGCGCCCTCCCGACCGGGCAGGCAGTAGAAGGCGTCCATGCCGTAGAAGGAGCGGAACGCCAGCCACCTCTCGTTCTCCACCCGGGCCCGGGAGAACTCGAGCACCTTCACGACCGCAGCCTTCAAGTTGTCGTAGCGCACCTGCCCGCGTGGCACCCCGCCGAGCACGCTCAGCGCGTGCACGTGCCCTTCCATAAAGGCCTCAAGCCCAGCTGAGGCGAACACCCGGTGCACCGCACGGCCGGAGAACGAGAGGCGGAAGGTGAACAGGTAACACCTGGTCGGCTCTCCGCGTAGCCGCACCTGCAGCTCGGCGAAGTCGACCTCGGCCTCCTGCCCGGGTCGGTGGGACTGGCCGATGAACACCTGCGAAGGACCCCGCCCTGCCTCCTGCCATATCTCAGGCTTGCGATCGAACACGTAACCGCGCACCATCCGGTACGACACGCCCTCGGCCCCGTGCTCCGCCGCCAGCCGCTCATGGATCCGCTTGACCGTGTGCCGCTGCTTACGCGGCGCATCAAGGTCCTCCCGAAGGATCTGGTCGACCACCGGCTTGAACGGATCAAGCGCGGAAGGCCGCGGCGGCATCGGCTTACGCGGCTCGGGCCACGGCGAGGTCAACGCCTCGCGCACCACCCGGCGATGCACCCCGTGGCGGCGCGCCAACTCGCGGATGGACAGACGCTCCACCCGCGAGTCCCGGCGGATCGCCGCGTAAAGCTCTACTGTCGATTTCGGGGACACGGCACCATCCCGAGCGTCAACGACCCCCACCATCGTGCCACCGCTACGGCGCGGTGGGGCCAAAACTCGGGAACACGCGAACCGCGATCAACGCGGTGGAGCCAGAACTCGGGTACAACCGGGGCCAGAACTCAAGTCTCTAGCCAGGGCCATCAAGTCGAGCAGGGCAGCACGTCCGTCTACTTCGTCGTTCGGTATCTCGATGCCGGTTCAGGCGAGCCACTTTCGGCCGAGGAGCAGAGCGGCGCTGAGTCGGGCGCTGGCCCCGACGATCACCATGAGATGAGCCGACCATGCGACATGCCTACGATCTCCGCGCGGCGGCGGAGTTCGCGCGACGCCAGATCCACACGGCGAACCAGGTCCTCGCTGGCCATCTCAACGCTGGCAACGGGCTCTGCACGTGCGGCCATCTGCTGCCGTGCTCAGTCGCACTCACATGCTCTGAGATCCAGCGTATTCACCAGGGCGAACTGGATGAGCTCGCTGCTCCGTTGGCCGACACCGTCGTACTCCAGCGAGTCGCCGTACCAGAGCCGAGTCCGGTCGCACGGCATCGGCGCCGTCGCCGCCTGGGGTTGTTTAGTCGTGTGTGGCCAAGCTCCGGCGAGCACACAAGCGCAGGCCATCTGCGTGCCGCTCTCTGACTGTCTGGGGCGCGCGCTGTACTGGGGCGGTCGGGAGCGCATCGGTCTCGGCACGCGAATACGTAGACCGATGATCAGCCGGGACCAGCAGGACCATCGAACACATGTGGAATCGACAGGGAGCCGTACGTGACACAGGCGGTAGATGTGATTGAAGACGCAGGCAGCGAGGCGGCGTTCCGTGACGCGCTCGTGGACAAGCTCCTCACGGACGGCATGATCACGACGTCGGCCGTAGAGTCGGCCTTCCGACGGGTGCCCCGAGCGAGGTTCACCCCTGCGGGCACTCCGCTGGAAGTCGTCTACAACGCCGACGACGCGGTGACGACCAAGACCGATCGATACGGCGTAGTCATCTCGTCCGTGTCGGCGCCGTTCATCCAGGCACAGATGATCGAGCAAGCCGAGATCAAGCCCGGCATGAGCGTGCTGGAAGTTGGAAGCGGCGGTTACAACGCCGCGTTGCTCGCCGAGGTCGTAGGCCCGAACGGGCTCGTGGTGAGCATGGACATCGACAAGGACGTCACCAACCGGGCCGAGGCGGCTCTCGCCGAGGCCGGCTACGGCGAGCGCGTCCGGGTCGTCCTGGGCGACGCCGAGCACGGGGCGCCGGACGTCGAGCGGTTCGATCGCATCATCGTGACCGTCGGCGCCTGGGAGATCGCGCCATCCTGGCTGGACCAGCTTGCCGACGGCGGGCGCATCGTGCTGCCGCTACGCATGAAGGGCGTCACCCGCACCATCGCGTTCCGCCGTGAGGGCGACCGCCTGATCAGCACCTCGGCGCAGGTCGCCGGGTTCGTCGCCATGCAGGGAGACGGTGCACACGCGGAGAAGGTCTACGAACTCCCGGACGGCCACGGCCGGGCGATCAAGCTTCGGTTCGATGACGGAAAGCTGGAGAGCCCGCACCTGCTCGACAAGGTCTTGGCGACCGAGCGGGAGGCGGTGTGGTCCGGGGTCACGATCGGGCGCTCCACATCGTTCGCGACGCTGCACCTGTGGTTCGCCAGCTTCCTCGACGGGTTTTGCAGGATCGCCGCCGACGACGGAATCTCGATGACCGGGGAGGGCGAGAGCTGGTTCCCCTTCGGCGCGGTGCGCGCAGCCTCCTTCGCCTACCTCGTCGTCCGGCCCGCCTCCGACGGCGTTGAGTTCGGCGCGCTGGCGTACGGCCTGCACGCTGAGGAAGCCGGGCGGGCACTGGTCGAACAGATCAAGGCGTGGGACGAGCTCGCCCGCAGCGGTCCGGCACCGACGTTCGCCGTCTGGCCGATCGATACCGACCACTCCGAGTTCCCCGAGCGAACGGGCGTGGTCGCGAAGGACCACAGCCTCATCACGATCTCCTGGCCTGTCGCGGGCTGATCCACCGCGCGAGTTCGCGACGGGCCAGGTCGCACCACCGACCACCGATGGAAGGAGACAGAGGACAGATGACCCCGACTTTGACGCTCGACGCACCCGGCCTGGACACCGAGGTCGGCGACGACGAGTTCGAACTGGACATGACGGTCGTGGAGGCCACGACCCCGATCGTCGTGCTGATGTGCAGTACCGACGACGGCTGTGGTAGCACGTGCGCCAACAGCGCGTGCGCGACCAGCTCCAACGACCCGTCCTGACCCGACTGCCGTTGGCGCCCGCTTGCCGGGCGCCAACGGCGTCTCAGCCACCGATCGGGAGGAAGGAACGTGACCGTCCCGTCGCGGTACCAAGCCGCCGGCGTCGTGCTGGTGCGCGCCACCACCTACGCGGCAGATCTTGATCTCCCGCAGGACGTGAATATCGCCGACGACTCGGCGCTTCGCGGTGAGGGCCGCGCCTGGCTGGCCCGTGTTTGGGCGGACGGTCGATTCCGCGAGGCCCTGAGCATCGCAACCCCCTCGCTCGCCTCGCAGGTTGACGCAGTTCTCTGCGAGGACCCAGCCCGACTAAGCATCCGCGACCTGCGCCGCGCGGTGCTCTCGGTAATCTCCTATGTGGCGCGGTGGCAACGCCGCACGACGCCCTTCGGACTGTTCGCCGGGGTTACCGGCGCCGCCTCGGGCGTGCATGCAGAGGGCCGAATGGGTACCAACCACCAGGTACATTTGCGCGCCGACGCGGAATGGCTCGGCGCGCTCGTCGACG
>DASXDW010000138.1:0-11976 GCA_036490435.1 Solirubrobacteraceae bacterium | reverse complement strand
GTCGTGGAAGGCGCGCAGCTCGTCGGCGTCGTCGAGTGCCGCCGCTTCGGCGCGATCGTGCTCGAGCAACGTCACGCGGCTATTCCTCGTGGAACGCCTCAGACAGCCATTCGGCGCAGATGGTGGGGTTGACCTTGGCGTCGAGCACCAGCGGACGCGGCTGGGGCTCGGCCAGCCAGCCATCGACGACATCGAGGTCCTCGGGGCGCCGGACGGTGGCGGCGTGGGCGCCGCACGCTCGCGCGATCGCGGCCAGGTCGGCGTCGGGGAACTGCACCAGTGACACGTCGTGGCCCATGGGCGCGAAGTGGTGGACCTCGGCGCCGTAGGCGCGGTCGTCGTAGATGAGCACGAGCAGCTTGAGCCCCAACCGGGCCGCGGTCTCGATCTCGGCCAGGGCCATGAACGCGCCGCCGTCACCGATGGCCGCCACCGTGACGCGATCGGGCCGGGCGATGGCTGCCCCGATGGCGTTGCCGAGTCCCAGCCCAACGGACTGAAAGCCGTTGGGGAACACCCAGGCGCGGGCGTCGGGGACGGTGAGGAACATCGCGGGGTAGCCAAGAAAGTGCCCGGAGTCGACCACCACCGCCTTCTCGGCCGGGAGATGGCGCTCGAGCGCGATCGACAGCGTCCGCGGGTCGATCCCCTCGTCGCTGGAGGCATCCTCGTAAGGTTCGGCGGCCCAGGTGTTGGCGGCGATGTCGCGCGCCATCTCCTCGGTGCGCCAGCCGGTGGCGCGATGGCCGCGGCGCTCGAGCTCGTCGGCGAGCAATCGGGCGCCCGCAGCGGCATCGCCGAGCATCGTGAGGTCGACATGGTGGTTGAGCCCGAACGCCCGCGGCTCGATGTCGACGTGGGCCAGGCGGGCTTCGCGTGCGATGAGCCGCCCGTGACGCGTGGTCCAGTGGTTGACCGACGCGCCGAAGACGATCACGACGTCGGCCTGGGGCAGCAGTTCGGTGGCGAACGGCACGGCAAAGCCACCGGAGATGCCCAGGGCGTAGGGGAGGCCGGCGAACAGGCCGTTGGCCGGCGCGGAGGTGGCCAGCAGCGCTCCGGCGGCCGCGCCCAGCCGCTCGAGCTCGTCGCGGGCACCGGCGAGCACCGCGCCGCGCCCGGCGAGGATCACCGGGCGCTGGGCGCCCTGCAGCAGGTCGGCGGCCGCCGCCACCGCCTGCGGGGAGGGATCGGGCGTGGGGAAGGCCGGCAGCGGCGGGTGGGTCGGTGCGAGCGCCTCCGGGGGCCGGGGCTGGATGTCGATCGGCAGGTTGAGCAGCACCGGGCGGCGCTCGATCACGGCGCGCTGGTAGGCGCGCTGGGCGTCGTCGGGGGCGGTGGCCGGGCTCTTGACCCGGTCAGACGCCGCCCCCACGGACGCGGCCAGGGCCGGCTGGTCGATGTGGAAGTTGGACGTGGGCGCCGCGGCGGGTGACTCGCCGGCGAGCACCAGCAGCGGGGTGCGGCTCTTGACCGCCTCGGTGAGCCCGGTCACCGCGTTGGTGAGCCCGGGCCCCTGGTGCAGACTGCAGATACCGACGTTGCCGCTCACGCGCGCGTACCCGTCGGCCATGCAGATCGCCCCGTCCTCGCGGCGGGCGTGGTGAAAGCGGGCCCCGCGCGAGCACAGTGCGTTGGTGACGATGAGGTTGCCCGAGCCCAGCACCCCGAAGGCGTCGGTCACGCCGGTGGCGGCCAGCGTCTGGCCCACGACGTCAGACACCGACTGCGGCGTGCCGACGCTGGTGCTCATCTGACGCCGCGCCTCATCGGGTCTCGATGCTACTTGCGCCCTTCGCCTAGCGTCCAGCCACGTCGCACTGTTTGCGCCCTACCGAGAGCGGCGATCTATACCTCACCATGCCCGAGTCCAAGCAGCCCACCAGCGCCGGGAAGCCGGCCACCGGCGCCGCCAAGCCGGCCACCGCGGCCGGGCCGCGTGCTCGCGCCGACTCCAAGAACATGCTTCCGCCGCGCGAGCGCCGCCGCAGCCCGTTCGAGCGGATCTTCGTCCGGCTGGTTGCCACCGCGGGCGTCGTCGGCATCTGCGTCGCGATCGCCGCGATCATGGGTTCGAGCGGCTCGGCGCCGTGGATCATCGGGCTGGTCGTCTCGATCGTCAGCGTGGTGCTGGCCGCGATCCTCTGGTCCTCGCGCCAGCTTTAGCGTCTAAGGCGCGATCCGCTCCGGGTCCCGCTCACCGACGATGCGAACCTGTCCGTGCGCCAGCACGGCGACGTCGGCGCCCTCGAAGTAGAGGTTCCGTGCACGAAGAAGGCGTTGATCGGAACGGTCGCGCTTGGGCGACGCTGCGGTCCAGCAGCCCTTGCAAGTCATCCATATCTGCAGGCGTTTCGTACACAGCCATGTACCATCGCACCTGGAACTGGCAGCCGCCGACCGGAACCCTCTTTTGACGTACATCACGACGCTGAGATCGCTCGAGACGAGCAGCTGATGACTGGCCGCGCACGCGCTCGCCGGGGGGCGTGCCAGCGTGAGCTCTGACAGTTCGCCCCAGAGCCTGCGGGAGTTTCTCGCCCAGGGAGGGCAGGTGGGCCGGGACATGCTCGAGGTGGACTGGGCGGCGACGCCGCTGGGTCCGATCGAGGAGTGGTCCAATGCTCTGGGCACCGTCGTCCGCGTGCTTCTGACCTCGCGTTTCGCCATGTGGATGGCGTGGGGTCCTGAGCTCACCTTCCTGTGCAACGGCGCCTACCGCCGTGACACGCTGGGCCAGAAGTACCCATGGGCCCTCGGGCAGCCGGCGCGCGAGGTGTGGGCGGAGATCTGGCCGGAGATCGGGCCGCGCATCCGGAACGTGCTCAGCACCGGCCAGGCGACCTGGGACGAGGCGCTCATGCTCATCCTCGAGCGCAGCGGCTATCCCGAGGAGACCTACCACACCTTCTCCTACAGCCCGCTGCCGGGCGACGACGGCGCGATTGCGGGCATGTTGTGCGTCGTCTCTGAGGACACGCGGCGGGTCATCACGCAGCGGCGGATGGGCACGCTGCGCGAGCTCGGCTCCGCCTCGTCGGGGGTGCGCGAGGAACCCGAGTTCCTCGACGCGGCGTCCGCGGTGCTGGCAGGCAACCAGCGCTCGTTGCCCTTCTCGATCGTGTACCTGTTCGACGACGGCGAGGCGCACCTGGCGTGCGCGAGCGGGATCGCGGAGGGCCATCCGGCCGCGCCCGCCGTCATCGCGCTCGGCGAGTCCGGTGCGCCAT
The DNA here is from genome assembly GCA_036490435.1 of Solirubrobacteraceae bacterium. GTDB lineage: Bacteria > Actinomycetota > Thermoleophilia > Solirubrobacterales > Solirubrobacteraceae > Palsa-465. Next base: position 8,746 of record DASXDW010000138.1, on the reverse strand, counting down.
GGCCTGCCGCTGATGCCGCGCATGGCCGCGACGCGCTGGTCGCGCTCGCCGACGAGCGTTTCGGCGCGCTGCCCACCGGCGACTGGGACGAGCCACCGGCGCAGGCCCTGGTGCTGCCGATCCGCCAGCCGGCTCACGCGCGGCCGTACGGGTTCCTCGTCGCCGGCCTCAATCGCTACGCCGAGCTCGACGCCGAGTACCGAGCGTTCCTTGACCTGATCGCCCAGCACCTCTCGGCGGGTCTGGCGGCGGCGCGGGCATATGACGCCGAGCGCCGGCGCGCGGCCCAGCTCGAGGAGCTGGATCGTGCCAAGACGGCGTTCTTCTCCAACGTCAGCCACGAGTTCCGCACGCCGCTGACGCTCATGCTCGGGCCGCTCCAGGACGCGCTGCTTGACCCGACCGGCCTGTCGCGCGATCGCCTCGAACTCGTGCACCGCAACGCGATGCGGCTGCTCAAGCTCGTCAACGGGCTGCTCGACTTCTCACGCGCCGAGGCCGGGCGGATCCGGGCCGAGTTCCGTCCCACCGAGCTCGCCAGGCTTACCGCCGATCTCGCCGGCACGTTCCGAGAGGCCACCGATCGGGCTGGTGTGGATCTGGTGATCGAGTGCGAGCCGCCGTCGCAACCGATCTACCTCGACCAGGACCTCTGGGAGCGGATCGTCCTCAACCTCGTCTCCAACGCCTTCAAGGCCACCTTGGAGGGGTCGATCGAGGTCCGCCTGCGCAACGTCATCGACCACGCCGAGTTCTCCGTCAGGGACACCGGCACGGGCATCGAGCCGGCCGAGATGGAGCGGCTGTTCCAGCGCTTTCACCGCGCGCCTGGCGTGGCGCGCAGCTACGAGGGAACGGGCATCGGGCTGGCGCTGGTCAAGGAGCTCGCCGAGCTGCACGGCGGCCGGGTCACAGCCGCCAGCACCCTGGGCGAGGGCTCCGAGTTCACGGTGACCCTCCCGTTCGGCACCGCGCATCTGCCCCACGACCAAGTCTACAGCGAGAGCGTGGAGCCAGCGGCGTCGATCGCCGAGCTGTTCGTCGAGGAGGCGATGAGCTGGATCGAGACGCCCGCGGACCGCCTCACCCCCGGCGTGCTTCCCGCCGTGTCCGCGGCCGCTGCCACAGAGCTGCGGTCGCGGGTGCTCGTCGCCGACGACAACTCAGACCTGCGCCGTTATCTCACCACGCTGCTGGCGGCGCAGTTCGACGTCGAGGCCGTGAGCGATGGCAACGCGGCGCTGCGAATCATCCGCGACCGCCCGCCTGACCTGCTGATCTGCGACGTCATGATGCCCGGGCGCGACGGCTACGAGCTGCTCGATGCGCTGCGCTCCTCCCCCGAGACCCAGCACCTGCCGGTCATCCTGCTCTCGGCCCGCGCCGGCGAGGAGGCCGCCATCGAGGGTCTGGAGGCCGGCGCCGACGACTACCTGCCCAAACCGTTCTCAGGTCGCGAGTTGCTGGCGCGCGTGCGCGCTCACCTCGAGCTCTCGAACCTGCGCCGCGAGGCCGCCGCCGAACTGCGCGGGGAGCAGTGGCGCTTGGAGCAGACCATCCAGCAGCTGCCCGCGGGGGTCATGCTCGCCGAGGCGCCGTCGCGGCGGATCGTCCTCTCCAACCGCCAGGCGGCCGAGATCCTCGGCCACGGGATCCTCCCGCACGATGGCGGCGACTACGACAGCTACGAGCTCTACACCCTGCAGCGAGAGCGCCTCAAGCGCGACGAAGGACCGCTGGCGCAGGCCATGCTCACCGGCGAGGTCGTCGAGGACGAGGACATGCTCTACATCCGCGGCGACGGGCGCACGATCGTGGTCCGCATCAGCGCCGGACCCGTTCGCGACGAGCAGGGCGACGTCGTGGGCGGCGTGCTCGTCTTCCAGGACGTGTCCGAGCGGGTGCGCACCGAGCGCCTGCTCGCCGCCCAGCGCGACATCCTGGCCCTGATCGCCAACGGGGTGTCGCTGCGGCGCGTGCTGGAGTCGATCGTGCACACCATGGAGGACCTGTCTGACTCGCCGGCCAAGAGCGCGATCATGCTTCTGAGCTCCGACGGTCATCGCCTCGTCCATGGCGCCTCGCCCAGCCTGCCGGCGGCCTACCGGGACGCCGCCGAAGGCATCGAGATCGGACCCAACACCCCCGGCGCCGCGGCGTTCACCGGCGAGACGGTGGTCGTCACCGATACGCGCACCGCGCCGGGCTGGGAGCCCTACCGCGATGCGGCCGAGCAACTGGGGATCCGCGTCGTGTGGTCCACCCCGCTGCGCGCCGACGACGGAGACCTCGTCGGCACCTTCGGCGTGTTCTACGACGAGCCCCGCGAGCCGACGGAGGAGGACCGCCGGGTGGTCGACCTGCTGGCTCGGACCGCCGGCGTGGCCATCGGGCGTGCCCGCGACGCCGAGAGCCGCACCCGGCGACTGGAGGAGCTGCAGAGCAGCCTCTTGCCGCGCGCGCTCCCGCGCGTCCCCGGCCTGCGCGCCGCGGTGAGCTTCCATCCGGCCGAGCGCGACCTCGACGTGGGCGGCGACTTCTATGACCTGTTTGCGCTGCCCGGTGAGGCGTGGGGCTTCGTCATCGGCGACGTGTGCGGTCACGGCGCCGAAGCCGCCGCGGTGACCGCGCTCACCCGGCACACCACGCGTGCGGTGGCCCGCCTCGTGTCCCGGCCCTCCGACGTCTTGCGCATGGTCAACGAGGAGCTGCGCGCCTCAGACCACGACCGGTTCTGCACCGCGCTGTACGGGCGGCTGGACCCAGTGGCGGGTGGCATCAGGGTGACGTTTGCCTGCGGCGGGCATCCGCCGCCGCTCGTGCGCCGCGCCGCCGGGGGCGCGATCGAGGCCCTGCGCACGCACGGGCCGCTGCTGGGCGTGTTCTCCGCGGCGGAGTTCCCGGAGGTGACCGTGGACCTACAGCCTGAGGACACCCTCCTGCTCTACACCGACGGGCTCATCGAGCGCAACCCGCGCCTGGCCGGCGATGCCGCCCTGCGCGAGATCCTGGCCTCCGTGACCTTCGCCAACGTGGACGAGCTCATCGCCCAGCTCGAGGCACGTGCCCTGGGCACCCCGCCGCAGCGCCTGCCCGACGACACCGCGGTCCTGGCCATCCAGGTCACCGCGCCGACGCCGGGGGGTGGCGATCTGGACGGCACGGGCGCGCCGGCCGGTGCACGCGCTGACGGAGTAGGCGCCGTCCGGGCGGGCAAGCCGTAGCTCGCTCCCCGCCACGGCCGGCCACAGACCGCCGGCCGGCTACAGCCCGCCGGCCGGCTACCGCGGCGGCGTCAGGTGAGCGTCGAAGAAGGTGAGGATCCGCCGCCAGGAGTCCTCGGCCGACGGATGGTCGTAGTGCATGCGCACGAATCGCATCACCGGGTTCAGCAGCGGGCCGACGTTGATCCGGTTCATGAACGCGTGCCCAACGTCCGGATACTCCTTGATGTCGTGCTCGACGCCGAGCTCGGTCAGCGCCCCCTCCAGGCGCTGCGCCCGGCCCCGCAGCTCGGGGTCGCGCTTGCCGAAGCTGGCCACCACCGGGCAGCACCCTTCGAGCCGGGAGACCGCGTCTTCGGGGACCTCCCCGTAGTTGACCGACGCGGCGGCGAAGTCATAGCGCGGCGCGCACAGCAGCGCGAAGGCGCCGCCCATGCAGAACCCGATGATCCCGATCTGGCCGGTGCAGTCCTCGCGGGCGGCCAGCCAGTGGCGCGCGGCCTCGAGGTCGGCGTAGGCCTCGCCCGACCCTGACCGGCTCGCCCGCAGCGTGGCCACCACGCACCGGATGCCGCGCCCGGAGTAGAGGTCGGGGGCGAAGGCGAGGTAGCCGGCGGCGGCCAGGCGGTCGGCCTGGAGGCGGATGTCGTCACTGAGCCCGAGCGCGTCCATGACCACCACCACGCCCGGCCACGGGCCCTCGCCGCGCGGCGTGGCCAGGTAGGCGCCGAGCTCCTTGCTCTCGTCGGCGAAGTAGGTGGTGTCGGGCACGGTTCTTAGGTTACGGCCCGGCCTGCGGCGTGGCCACCGTATCGGAGGGCATCGCCAGGCCCTCGTCGCGGGCCAGCCCCTCGCCGATGCGCGCCGCCAGCCGGGGTACGGTGAGCACGATGAGGGCCCCGATGATGAGCCAGATGCCCACCACGAGCGGGAAGCGGCTGTAGGGGAACACCTGGCCGGTGACGTTCTTGTAGATCGTGTAGCCCAGGAAGAGGATCCCCAGGATCGGGATCACGATCTCCCATAGCGGTGCACGCCGTTCGCGGATGAACAGGAAGACCATCGCGCCGGCGTTGGTGACGATGTAGGCGACGAGGAGGCTGAGCACGCCGAGCGTGCCCGGGTAAAAGAACGCGCTCACCGCGGAGACGCCCGCGATCCGCTGCGCGATGATCGCGCCGACGCCGACGATGAGGACGACGGTCAGCGCGCCGGCGGGAGCGCCGCTCCGCGTCGATGCGCGACCCAGCGACCCCTCGAACCTCGTGCCGCGACTGAGCGCGAACAGGATCCGCGCACCGGCGGTGGCCGCGGCCAAGCCGCTGGCGAACGCACTGATGGTCGCCCCGAGGTTGATGAGATCGGACATCCAGGGGCCGATGTAGGTCCTCCCGAGATCACCGAGCGGGGCGGTCGAGCTGGCAAAGGCCTTCGCGCCGGTGGCGGTGGCGCCAAAGCCCCACGTCTGGACCAGGATGCAGATGATGTAGAAGATGCCCGAGGCGATGACCGCGTTGCGGATCGCGCGCGGGATCTCGCGCCGCGGGTTGTCGGTCTCCTCGCCCAGCGACGCGGCGCCCTCAAAGCCGGCGAAGGAGAGGAACCCGAACACGGCGGCGCTGCCCACCGCTGACAGTGAGGTGCCGCCGGGGAGCTTGAAGGCATTGAGGGTGATCGAGGTGCCGTGCGGCGAGGAGCCGCCGATGAGCTTGGCGACGATGACGATCATGAGGATCACGATCAGCGTCACCGAGATCCCCTCCATCCCGAGCAGCGAGCGGGTGGCGACGCGGATGTCGCCGTAGGCCAGGATCGCGATGATGACCGCGGCGACCAGCGCGATCCAGATGTAGTCCGCGCCGTTCCAGATGCCGGTGCCCTGAAAGAACGCCACTCCGAAGGTGCCGGCCTCCGCCGTGCTGGCGCAGGTGAAGGCGAGGTACGTGCCCAGCAGGGCCCACCCGGCGAAGAACCCGGCCTGCGGTCCCAGCGTGACGCCGGCCAGCGCGTATACCGACCCGGCGTGGGCGAAGTACCGCGACAGACGGATGAAGGCGTAGGAGACAAGCAGCACGCCGATCGTGGCGAAGATGAACGCCAGCGGCACGGCGCGCCCGATGAGCGATGCCGGGGCGGTGCCGTTGAGCGCCATCGCCGCCGTCGGTGCCATGATCCCGATCGAGATCGCGAGCGCCTCCCAGAAGCGCAGCTCGCGGCGCAGGCCGTGAGACGGAGGGTTCGGGGTCGATGCCGGTGCGTCGGTTGCCATCGCCTGTCCCTTCTCTGGATGGGGTCGGATCGGGGCCCTGGGCGGGCTCGGACACGGCCAAAAGTGCGTGGACCCTACCGCATCAACCGTTGTCTATTGGTTCATTGCCTCGGGGCGGTCTGGCGGAGCCCGCGCAGCCAGTCCTGGACGCGCTCGGAGCGCAGGATCTCCGCGACGGCGGCGGGTGTCAGGGCGGCATCGAGTTCCTCGCCGGTGGCGTCGCTCGCGTTCGCGAGGAGCATGAAGCTGAAGAAGAGCTGGTCAACGGCGAGGAGCGGGGTGGGGACGAAGCCCGGCGCCTGGGCAAGGGCGGCCTGCAGCTCCTCGCGGCTGCGCAGGGACTGCAGCAGGCCGCCGAGGTTGCCGGCCGCCTCGAGAGCCTGTTGTTGCGTCTGCGCCGTCGGGCCGCTCTCGCGGGTGACGGTGTAGAGGGCGGTGTAGCGCTCGGCGTGGTCAAGCATCAGCGCTGCCAGGGACGCCTGGCGAGAGGCCAGGAACTGCAGATCAGGGCTCAGGTCCCGGGGTGCATCGCTGGTGTCCAGCAGCTCGCGGCGGCGTGTGCTCATCGGTTGGCGAGGTCGGGGTTGCTCGCGCGACAGCGTTCGAGCCAGTCCTCGATCGCGTACTGGTGGGGGAGGTTTCGGATCTCGTCCTGGCTGAGCAGTTGCTCGGGCTCGGGCTGGCCGTCCTCGGCGAGGGCGCCCAGCGCGTAGCTCAGCCGTGCGAGCGCGCTGAGCACGCCGATGGGCAGGACGCCCGGCGGCAGCTCGCGGATGTCGATGACGTGGGCCATCGCCTCGAAGGTGACGCGCTGGATGTAGGCGATGCGGGCCGCGCCGGCCAATGCCTCGGCGTGTCGCTGAGTGGCGGTCGCGCCGCCGTCCTGGTAGACGCGGGTCAGTCGGGCACAGCGCTCGAGATTGTCCTCGAGCGCGTGATAGAGCCCCGCGATGAGCTGCGCGAACTCGGGGTCGATCGCTGGGGTCTGCGGCTTTCCGCGTCGCCTCATGGCCTGTCGGCCAGCATACGGACGTCTGGGTTTCAGGCCTCGCGCGCGTGGAAATGTTGATCTGCATCCGGTAGCGGCAGGGAGGGAGAGTCTCATGCGGATGCGGATGACGACGGTCTGTGTGGTGGTGACCTGTGCGTTGATGTTCGTCCCCTCGGCACTGGCCGGGCACGCCCGCGGCCTTGTCGTGCGCACCCAGTCAGGCGCCGTCCAGGGCGAGAGCACCGGCGGGGTGGACCAGTGGCTCGGCCTTCCGTACGCGGCGCCGCCCGTGGGCTCGCTGCGCTGGAAGTCCCCTGTGCCCGCCGCGTCGTGGCACGGCGCTCGTTCGGCGATCACGCTCCCGCCCGCGTGCCCTCAGCTCCCCAGTGGCAACGGGCCGCGCTCTAAGAACGAGGACTGCCTGTACCTGAGCATCTACCGGCCCGCCGGCGTGTCCCGGCACGCCCGCCTGCCCGTGCTCTTCTGGATCCACGGTGGGGGCCTGACCACCGGGTCGGGCAACCAGCACAACGGCGCCTTGATGTCGACCACCAACCACATCGAGGTCGTCTCGATCAACTACCGGCTGGGGATGTTCGGCTTCCTGGCGTTGCCGTCGCTGAGCGCCGAGTCTCCGTCGCACGCGTCCGGCGACTACGGGCTGCAGGACCAGGAAACGGCCCTGCGCTGGGTCCACCGCAACATCGATGGCTTCGGCGGCGATCCGCGCAACGTGACGATCGCCGGCGAGTCGGCCGGCGGCTACTCAGTGTGCGCGCTCATGACCTCACCCACGGTGCGCGGCCTGTTTGAGCGGGCGGTCATGCAGAGCGGCTCGTGCATCTCGACGCCGCTGTCTGAGGGCCAGCAGAGCGGCGCCTCGTTCGCCGCGGCGCTGGGCTGTACCGATGCCGCCACCGCCGCCTCGTGCATGCGCGGCAAAAGCGCGGCGCAGATTCTCGACGAACCGCAGTACCCGGGCGCGCTGGCCCCCACCACCGGCGGCCCCGAACTGCCGGTCGCTCCGGCCTCCGCGGTGGCGTCGGGTCACTTCGCCCACGTCCCGCTGCTGATGGGGACCAATCACGACGAGGGCCGGACCTTCTCTCAGGGCTTCGCCACCCAGCCCGAGAGCGTGTACGACCAGACGATCGACTCCGAGTACGGCGCCAACGCGTCCAAGGTGCTGGCCGAGTACCCCTGGAGCAGCTTCCCGTCGCCGTACACCACGGCGTACGCGATCGGGGCCGTGTGGACCGACAGCGGCTTCCAGGGCGGCATCGGCGGCTGCGCCACGCAGAACCTGGCCGGCGAGTTCCGCGCCGGGACCCCGACGTTCTTCTACCAATTCGATGATCGCAACGCTCCCGGCCTGAACAACAATGTCCCGGGCTACATGTGGGGCGCGGGGCACGCCATGGAGCTGGCCTACATGTGGCCGAGCTTCAACAACGGCTTCTCGCTGTTTGACGAATTCACGCCCGCGCAGCTGCAGCTCTCAGGGCAGATGGTCCGCTGGTGGGGGGCGTTCGCCCGCTCCGGCGCGCCAATGGTCCACGGCCAGCCGTTCTGGCCCAGCTACCAGCGCGATCAGATCATGTCCCTTCGGCCCGGCGACGCCTCCGTCGCGATCCCCAACTCCGAGTTCGCCGCCGAGCACAACTGCAGCTTCTGGAACTCGATCCCGGGAGCAATCGGCGGATAGGCTCGTTGCGGAGCGCCTCGGAGCATCCGCTGTCCGCAGTACCGGTTCAGCCTCGGATCTTCACGGGTCCGGGAACCCTTGCTAAACTTGACTGTCCGCCGCGGGGTGGAGCAGTCTGGTAGCTCGTCGGGCTCATAACCCGAAGGTCGCGGGTTCGAATCCCGCCCCCGCTACTCCCGCTGTTGAGGATTCAGTTGCAGAAATCCGCTGCAACCGGGCCGAAGCAGCCACTCGGGCCCCTCACGGGGCCCGTTGTCGTTCTGCGGCCGGCTGTGCGCTTGGAGAGCCCGCTGGCGGCGCCGCGAAACAGCGAAAACCGCCCAGGGGTGATCCCGGGCGGCGCGGCGAACGACAAGTGAGTGGGTGAGCCGCCGGCGTCGGCTAGGGCGGCGGTGGGCTGCCGCGCAGGCGGGCGAGCAGGAGCTCGACGTCGCCGCGGTAAGGCAGGTCGAGCTCGTTGAGATCGCGGTTGCGCAGCACCTGGTCAAGCGCGGCGAGGCCGCCGGTGCGCTCGGCCGGGCTGATGGTGTTGCGATGGCGGTGGGAGCCCATCCAGC
>DASXDW010000104.1:0-4000 GCA_036490435.1 Solirubrobacteraceae bacterium | reverse complement strand
GTCAGGCTCAACAACCTGCAGGCGGGGCCTCGACCTGCCTGAGGAACGCCAACCCGCATCCGGTCAAGGCGGTCGTGACGAAGTAGCCGTGCTCGACGTAGTGTCCGTGACATGGTGTTGCCAGGCGGACGGACGCGCATCTTTCCGGCGCTCGTTGCGCTCGTTGTGTGCGTCGTTGCCGCCACCCTCGCCGGATGCGGAGCGCAATCAGCAGGCGCACCCGCCCCTCGCGGGAACGCGACAACCTGCGGCGTCCCCTACATCTTCACGGTTGACGGGCACCAGGTACCGTCAGGCTCCTGCGCCGGTCAGATGCCAGGGCGTCCGCCCCGCGTCGCGGTCCATCCCGGGGAGCGGTTCACGCTCCTGATCACCGGAAACCGCAACGGTGCTCACGTCACCCGTGCCTTCCCGGTGCCGAAGCCGACCGGCTCGGCAGTCGTCATCACCGAGGTGCATGGGGAGACGGTTCACTACCAGGCCCGGACAGCCGGGCGAACGCGGCTCCAAGTCAGGAGCCAGTTCTGCCCGAGCAACCCGAAGGTGAGCACGTGCTCGGTCCTCGTGGTCTCGGCGCCAGGGCCCGCTGCAGCGAAGAGCCGCTGCCTGCCATCGCCGCTGCACGTCAAGCCGACCCACATGAACGCAGGAGGAACGGTCATCCTGTCCAGCACGCCGTTCACGTGCGCGAGGACCTACCCGCGCAGCAAGACGTACACCCTCAGGCTGGGGCAGGTCGGGCGCGCCGCGCCCCTCAACCTCGGTGCCGTGCGCGTCAAGCGAGATGGCGTGTTCGCTGCCACGGTGCGGATACCCGCGCGAGCGTCCCCAGGCGAGTCATACATCGCCGCCACAGGGAGCCCGTTCGACCAATGCCGGGATACGGCGAGCTGCGCCGGTTACGACGTCCGCCTCACCGTCCTCCCACGACGCTGAAGGCAGCGCGAACGCGTCACAGGCGCGAGACGAGCTCGGCCATGATTTCCGCAGCGGGCTGTGTCTGGGTGGCAAGCGCGACGCTCTGTCCGGCCCACAGCGACATCGGCTCGATCTGGCCGGTCGTTCCCACCATTGGCGGCGCGGGCTCGTACCGAACGATCGCTTCGCCTGAGACGAAGTGCGCGATCACGTCGCCCTCGCCGGGTCGACCACCCGGTGCCGGCCGACCCGCGGCCTCCCACGCCTGCGCCGTTGAGTTGTGGATGGCGCGGTGCGGCGCGTCCGGCCAGCCCACCTCATAGAGGTTGGGGTACCACTCGGCGTCGGTCTCGATCGCCGCAATCAGACGACGCCGGTACTCCTCGTGGATCGGCATCTCATCGGCCAGCAGGAACCGCGTGCCGAGCAGGGCGGCCTGCGCGCCGAGGGCGAACACGGCCGCGACACCTCGAGCGTCGCCGATCCCGCCCGCGGCGATCACCGGCACCGGCGCCACCGCGTCCACCACCGCTGGGACCAGCGGGAGCGTCGCCACGCCACTCCACACGTGGCCCCCGGCCTCCCAGCCCTGGGCGACGATGATGTCCACTCCAGCCGCGACGGCGCGCCGCGCTTCCTCCGCGCTGCCGACCGTGTGCATGACAAGCCCTCCGGCGTCATGCACCCCGTCGACGTAGTCGTGGGGATCGCCCCATATGAATGACACGATCCGCAGGCCCGCGGAGAGGGCCTGATCGACCCGCCGGCGCTGATCGGAGGCGAGGACGAAGTTGCCGGCGAACGGCCGCTCGGTGAGGGCTGCCGTTTCGCGAACCACGGCTCCCGCGTCATCGGACCACGACAGTCCCAGGCTGCCGAGACCGCCGGCATTTGAGACGGCGGCGGGCAGACGAGGATCGACCGCCAGCGGCGCCAGCACGATCGGGTGTTCAATACCCAGCAAATCGCACACCGGTGTGTGGGCGCTCATCGGGGGCGGCCCCTTTCTGGCGCCCGCGGCGCCGGTTGACTGGGTTCATTGTGGACCCGACAGGCTGTGGCGGCCACCATCGTGCTCGTCACTCTTCAACCCGTGGACAGGAGCAGACCATGCGCAGCGACATCGCCCCCGGCGGCACCTTCCCCGACTACGAGCTACCCGATCACGAGAACGTGCCTCGAACGCTCAGTGAAATCCAAGGCGCTGACCCGCTGATCCTCACGCTTGCGCGGGGCAATTACTGCCCCAAGGAGCACCAGCAGCACCTCGAGCTCGCCGCCAACTATCCGAAGATCGCGGTGGCCTACACAAAGGTCGCCACCATCTCGACCGACACCCATCACTCCAGCCAGGAGTTCCGCGCGTCGACGGGCGCACAGTGGCCCTTCCTCTCTGACCCGGAGCGGACGGTCCAGAAGGACCTCGACATCCAGGAGTACACGGACCCCGAGCACGATCCGATGATCCCCCACACCCTCGTCCTCGGGCCCGGACTGCTCATCCACAGCATCTACAACGGCTACTGGTTCTGGGGGCGTCCCGCGTTCGTGGACCTCTGGCACGACCTGCGCACGGTGACCCGCGAGATCCGTCCCGACTGGGACCTGAGCAAGCCCGGGCTGCACGAGGCGTGGGATACGGGCGACTTCGCGCCGTTTCACGGTTGGGACCGGCGCTCCCCGCAGTCAAAGCCGTCGTCGTACAACCCGTAGCCCTCGGCAGGCATCATGCCCGCGTGCCGTGGGCCGGTAAAGCGCATTCCTAACATGAGGTGACGCTCATGGCACTGGCCTACACCGACTACTACGAGGTGCTCGGCGTCCCGCGCGACGCCGAGCAGGACGCCATCCGACGCGCCTACCGCAAGCTCGCGCGCACCTACCACCCCGACCTCAACTCCGACACCGACGCCGAGGACCGCTTCAAGGAGATCGGCGAGGCCTACGAGGTGCTGTCGGACGCGGAGAAGCGCGAGCGCTACGACCGCCTCGGCGCCGACTGGCGCCGCCAGGAGCAGGAGGCGCCCGACGCCGACTTCGAGGACTTCGTCACCCGCCAGGGGTTCGGCAGCGACGACTTCGCCTTCAGCGATGACCTGTTCGAGCGGTTGTTCGGGGGCCGGGCCGGTCGCGGCCCGGGCGGCACGCCGCGCGGGCCCCTGCGCGGCTACGACCGCGAGGCGCTGCTCGAGCTCTCGCTGGAGGACGCGCTGGAGGGAGGGCGCCGCCGGCTGACACTCGACGGGCGCGACATCGACGTCAACTTCCCCGCCGGGGTGCGCGACGGCCAGCTGATCCGTCTCGCCGGGCAGGGCGGGCCCGGACGCGACGCCGGGCCGTCCGGGGATCTGTACCTGCGCATCGCGCTCAAGTCCCACCCGGACTTCCGCCGGCGCGGCGAGGATGATCTCGACGTCGACCTGCCCGTGGCTCCCTGGCAGGCCGCGCTCGGCGCCACCGTCCCGGTCAGGACCCCGAGCGGCACCGCCCAGATCCGCGTGCCGGCCGGCTCGTCGAGCGGGCGCCGTCTGCGATTGCGCGGACGGGGCCTGCCCCGCTCGGGAGGCACCAGCGGCGACCTGCACGCGATCGTCAAGATCACCGTTCCCAAGGAGCTGTCTGATCGTGAGCGCGAGCTCTACGAGGAGCTCGCGGACATCTCCACGCCGGAGACGAGCGCATGAGCGCCGAGGAGCGCGTCGAGCTGACCATCGTCGCCCGGCGCGCCGGCGTCCGGATCGCCCTGGTGCGCCGCTACCTCGAGTTCGGGCTGTTCGAGGCCCACCCGGCGCCCGACGAGACGCCGCTGTATGACTCGCAGAGCGCGGCGCGGGTCGCGCAGGCTGAGCGTCTGCGCCGCGACCTCGGCCTCAACTACGCGGGCGCCGTACTGGTGTGCGAGCTGCTGGACCGGATCCGCGAGCTCGAGGCCGACTCTTAGGCGAGCGGGCGAGCGGGCGAGCGGAGCGGGCGACGGCCTACGAGGCTCGGATCCCGCCGTCGATGAGGATCGACTGGTTGGTGAGGTACGGGTTGCGGACGATCGCCGAGATGAGGTCGGCGACCTCCTCGGACCGGCCGA
>DASXDW010000192.1:0-7698 GCA_036490435.1 Solirubrobacteraceae bacterium | reverse complement strand
TGGGGCGACGAGGACGGGGAGCGGCTGCACGAGTCCTACTTCGCCATGTACCCGGGCGTCTGGCGCCACGGGGACTGGATCAAGATCACCGACCGCGGGACGGCGATCATCTACGGACGCTCGGACTCGACGATCAACCGCGGCGGCGTGCGGATGGGGACCTCGGAGATCTATCGGGCGGTGCTCGACGTCGACGAGATCGTCGACGCGCTGGTGGTCGACCTGCCCGACACCGACCCCGCTCACCCCGACGGGTGGATGCCGCTGTTCGTCGTGCTGCGCGACGGGGCGTCGCTGACCGACGAGCTCGTGGCCGAGATCCGCCGCCGGGTCCGCGAGGACTGCTCGCCGCGCCATGTGCCCAACGAGATCCGCCAGATCGCCGCGGTGCCCCGGACGCTGTCGGGCAAGGTGCTCGAGGTTCCGGTCAAGCGAATCCTGATGGGGACGCCGGCCTCAGAGGCCGCTAGCCGCGAGTCGCTGGCCAACCCCGAGGCGCTGGACTACTTCGTGCAGCTGGCCGCAGGCTCCGCTTGACGCGCCCGCGCTCCGCCGACGGGCCATTGTGGCGGTTTGCAGGAGCTTTTGCAGGGTAGGGGGCCTGTCCTAGGCTCCCTCTTACGGTCTTCTTCCCGAACTCTGAATGGTTCCTCACGGGTAGGTGGTCCTATAGAGCACGACAAAGCAGCCCATCCAGGAGTGAAAGCAAAACCATGAGACGTCTGAGCCGGTGGCTTCCGATCATCGGCGGCGCCATTGCGGGAGGGGTGATCGCGCTCATCATCGCCAGCTCGAGCACGTCCACCAAAACCGTGACGACGACCGTCGTCCAGCAGGGCAGCTCGACCACGTCGGCCGAGCCGACCTCGTTCAAGAGCGGGACCGGACTGAGTATCAACCAGATCTACAAGGCGGCCAGTCCCGGCGTGGTGGACATCAAGGTCACCGCGCAGTCCCAGAACCAGGGCTTTGGGTTCTTCGGCGGCGGCCAGAGCGGCGGCGTGACCGAGGGTGAAGGCGCGGGCGTCGTGTACGACTCAAAGGGCAACATCCTCACCGACGAGCACGTCGTGGCCAACGCCACCTCGGTGCAGGTCAACTTCCAGGACGGCAAGAGCGCGCCGGCCAAGGTCGTCGGCACCGATCCGTCGACCGACGTCGCCGTGATCCACGTCGACGTGCCCTCCTCCGAGCTGCACCCGATCCCGCTGGCAGACTCCTCGCTGGCGCAGGTCGGCGACCCGGTAGTGGCCATCGGCAGCCCGTTCAGCCTGCCCGAGACGACCACCACCGGCATCGTCAGCCAGACCGGGCGCAGCATCCAGGCGCCCAACCTCTACACGATCCCGGACGCGATCCAGACCGATGCGGCGATCAACCCGGGCAACTCCGGTGGCCCGCTGCTGGACGCCAACGCGCACGTCCTGGGCCTCAACGACCAGATCGAGACCAACAACCAGACCGCGGGCGGCGAGGGCTCGAGCTCCGGCGTGGGCTTCGCGGTCCCGTCCAACACGGTCAAGGACGTTGCCGACCAGATCGTTGCCGGTCACAAGGTGGCGCACGCCTACATCGGCGTCTGCCTCGACAGCGGCGGCGGCGCTCAGATCGCCACGTCGGGCAGTCAGAGCTGCCAGAGCCCCGTCGCGCCCGGCTCGCCGGCGGCGCAAGCGGGCCTCAAGCCTGGCGACACGATCACGGCCATCAACGGCACGCCGATCGCCAGCACCGACGCGTTCATCGCCACGATCGACAAGTACAAGCCCGGACAGCAGGTGACGCTGTCCGTCAAGCGCTCCGGTCAGAGCAAGCAGGTGAAGGTCACGCTCGCTGACCGCCCCGCGCGGACGCCGAACGGCGGCTGACCTCCGCCTGACTCTCGATCTCAGGCGCTCGCGGCCTCCGTCAACCGTCGACGGCGGGTCGCGAGCGTCATCGAGAGCAGTCCGGCGATCGCCACCAGGGCGATGACCAGCGGGCCGAGTACACCGTTGCCGAAGGCAGCGGCAACCGCGTAGGCGCCCGCCCCGAACAGCCCGGCGATCGGCAGGGTGATCACCCAGGCGGCCACGATCGAGCCGGCGACGCCCCAGCGGACGGCCGAGAGCCGCTTCGCCGCGCCCGCCCCTATCACTCCGCCGGAGATGACGTGGGTGGAGGACAGGGGGTAGCCCAGGTGCGAGGAGAGGAGGATCACCACTGCGCCGGACGCCTGCGCTGAGAACGCCTGCGCGGAGTCCATGCGGATGATGCGGGTCCCAACGGTGCGGATGATCCGCCAGCCGCCGGCGTAGGTTCCCAGCGAGATCGCCGTGGCCGAGAGCACCACCACCCATGTCGGAACGGTGGGGTTGTCGGGGCTGAGCGAGCCGTGGGCGACGAGGGCCAGCGTGATGACCCCCATCGTCTTCTGCGCGTCGTTGGTCCCGTGGGCCAGAGCCAGCGCGGAGTTGCTGACGATCTGGCCCAGGCGAAACCCGCGCGTCACCGGCCCGGGGCTGCGGCGCCCGAACAGGCGGTAGATGAACACGATCCCGAGTCCGGCGACGGCAAACGCCGCCACCGGCGCCACCACGGCGGGGATGATCACCTTGGTGACCAGGCCGCCGAAGTTCACGCCGCTGGCGCCGACGGCGGCGAGCATGGCGCCGATCATCCCGCCGATCAGCGCGTGCGACGAGCTGGAGGGCAGGCCGTAGGCCCAGGTGATGAGGTTCCACGCGATTGCCCCGGCCAGGCCGGCGAAAGCGATGGTCTCAGTGACCTGCCCGGCGTCGATGATGCCGGTGGCAATGGTCGCGGCCACCTTGAGCGAGATGAAGGCGCCGACGAAGTTCAACACCGAGACGAGGGTGATCGCCGCGCGTGGGGTCATCGCACGCGTGGAGATCGACGACGCGACGACGTTGGCCGTGTCGTGAAAGCCATTGGTGAAGTCGAACGCCGTCGCCGCGACGATGACGATCACGAGCAGGAAAACGCTATGCACCCGAGCGTCAGATTACGTCAGCTGGCGGCGCTCGCGGCCCAGGCCAGCGTGCGCTCCATCAATTCGGTGTGCACGCTGCGGGTATTTCCGCGGCGTCGGGTCCACGAGTCGTCTGCCTCCATGACCCAGGCGTAGGTGTCGTCGGCCAGGCAGCGGTCCAGGGTGTCCTGGAGCTCGGCCTGCAGCTCGGGACGCTCGACGGGCACCAGCAGCTCGACGCGCGTGTCGAGGTTGCGGGGCATCATGTCGGCTGAGCCGATGTAGTAGACGTGCTCGTCGCCGCGGTGGAAGGAGTAGAGGCGGCTGTGCTCGAGGAAGCGCCCGACGACCGAGATCACCTCGATCGTCTCGCTCACGCCGGGCACCCCGGGCCGCAGGCAGCAGATTCCGCGGACGTTGAGGACGATCGGCACGCCGGCCTGCGAGGCCCGGTACAGCGCCTCGATCATCCGCTGATCCACCAGCGCGTTCATCTTCATGACGATCCGGGCGTCGCGGCCCTCGCGATGGGCCTCGATGGTGCGATCGATCTCGTTGATGAGCGGCTCGCGCAGCCAGGTCGGCGCGACGAGTGTCTTGCGCTGGCGCTGGGGGTGGCCGTAGCCGGTCAGCGTGTTGAACAGGTTGGCCACCTCGTCGCCGATCTCGGGATCGGTGGTGAAGAAGCCGAAGTCCTCGTAGAGCCGGGCGTTCTTGGCGTGGAAGTTCCCGGTTCCGATCATCACGTAGTTGCGCACGGCACCGCGCTCGCGGCGGACGATGAGGATCGCCTTGGCGTGGGTCTTGAGCCCAGGGATGCCGTGGACGACGTGGGCGCCCACCTCCTCCAGCGCGCGGGACCAGCGGATGTTCTGGCGCTCGTCGAAGCGGGCCTTGAGCTCCACCAGGCATACCGCCTGCTTGCCCTTCTCAGCGGCTGCGATGAGCGAGGGGACGAGCGCGGAGTCGTCGGACGTCCGGTACACGGTCATCTTGATGGCCAGGACATTGGGATCGTCGACCGCCTGCTTGACGAACCGCTCGACGCTCGAGGTGAACGACTGGTACGGGTAGTGCACCAGGACGTCGCCGGCGCGCATCATCGCGAACATGTCGGGCTGGGCCTCGCCGTCGGGCTGGGCGGTGACCAGGCCCGGCGCGGTCACCGGCGTCCAGCTGGGCCAGCGGATCTCCGGGTGGTCCTTGACCGCTGCGATCTGCCACAGGTCGCCGAGGTCGAGCAGCCCGTCGACGTCGTAGACCTGGACCTCATCGACGTTGAGCCATTCGATCAGGCGGGTGCGCAGGGCGGGCTCCATGCCGGCGCCGACCTCGAGGCGCACGACCTCGCCGAAGCGCCGCCGTCGCAACTCATCCTCCACCGCCTGCAGCAGGTCGTCGGCCTCGTCGGAGACCTCGAAGTCGGCATCCCGCGTGACCCGGAAGAGGTCGTGGCTGAGGATCTCCATGCCGGGGAAGAGCGCGTCGAGATGACGGGCCATGATGTCCTCGAGCGGGATGAAGGTGTCCTTCTCGATCTCCACGAACCGCGGCAGGACCTCTTTGGGCACCTTGACCCGGGCGTAGGCCTCCTGGTCGGCGTCGGCGTCGCGCAGGTGCACGATGAGGCTGAGCGAGAGGTTGGAGATGTAGGGGAACGGGCGGCCCGCGCCAACCCCGAGCGGCGTGAGCACGGGGAAGATCTGCTCGCGGAAGTGGCGCTCGATCGCCTCGGCGGACGCCCCGGACTCGTCACAGCTGACGATTCGGACACCCTGCGCCGCCAACTCGGGCTGGACCACCCCTGAGAACTGCTCGGTGTGGCGGCGGTCCAGGTCGCGGACGCGATCGGCGATCCCAGCGAGCACCTCGGTCGGAGACAGGCCGTCGGGGCCGCGGGCGTCGATCCGGGCGTCGACCTGGTCGTGCACGCCGGCGACGCGGATCATGAAGAACTCGTCGAGGTTCGAGACGAAGATCGCCAGGAACTTCAGCCGCTCGATCAGCGGCAGCGACTCGTCCTCGGCGAGCTGGAGGACGCGGTCGTTGAAGTCCAGCCAGGAGAGCTCGCGGTTGACGTAGAGCGCCGCGTCGCGGAGCTCGGGCACCTGATCGGTTCCGGGCTGGCCGTCCTCAGGCCGCCCGGCGGCGGCCTCACGCGTCTCGGATCCGAGCTCAGTCACGCGACCCTCTCGCGGCCGGCGATCGCACTCAGCTCGGAGGGGCGCATCAAGACCACCAGTTCGCCCTTGACGATCCCGGCCAGTCCGCCCTTCCGCATGCGCGCTTGGGCGCCGGTGAGGTCGTGCAAGGTCAGCGTGAAGGATGGGTCATGGCCGACGAGCAGGGTGTCGCCGAGACCGGCGACGAGGTCGTAGGCATCAAAGGGCTCGCCGGCGAGGCGGCTGTCGACGGTCACCTCGACGCCGAGCGACGCACAGACGAGCTGCGCGGTCTGCATCGCCCGCAGCTTGGGGCTGGACAGGCACGTATCGACGGTGACCCCCAGGGCCGCCATCGCGTGACCGGCGTCCTGCGCCTGCATCACGCCCCGCTCGGTCAACGGGCGCTCATCGTCCGGGGGGCCGTCCGCGGCGTCAGCGTGTCGCAGGAGCCAGAGCATTCGCTTCGTACTGTACGACGCACGGCCCTGCCCGGCGTAGGCGGGCTGGGGCGCGGCGTCGTGAAGGTTCCGTAAAGCCTGACGGAACGCTGGGGCGTCAGTCGATGAGCAGGCGGCGGTCGAACACCCGCTCGAAGGCCTCGCCGTCGCCGTAGCGCTCGACGCTCCAGCGCGGGAGCGTGAGATCGCCCTCGGACCTGAGGTGCAGGTCGACACCGTCGCCGTTGGTGTCCAGGCGCGCCTCGGAGACCGACTGGTCGCGGCCACGCTCGAGGTGCTCGGCCAGGCGCAGGATGACGGCGCAGCGGTCCAGCAGCTCCTCGTCGCCCGGGTGGGCGATCGCCTCGATGATCCCCAGCTTGGGCACGCCCTTGCGGTGATAGCGGGTGATCTGCGCGATGAGCGCTCGCTCGCGGGGGTCGAAGCCGGGGAGCTCGGCGCTCTCGATGAGGTAGCGCGAGTGCTTGTGGTGGTCGTCGTAGGAGATGGTCATGCCGACGTCGTGGAGCAGGGAGGCTGCCCACAGCATCTCCCGCTCGCCCTCGGCGGGGGTGAACAGCCCGGCGCTGACCAGCGAGTCGAACATCTGTAGCGAGAGCTTGGCGACGTGCTGGACATGCGCCATGTCGGACTCGTACTGGATGGCCAGGTTGCGCACGGCGGCCTCGCGCACGTTGTCGAACAGCGGCGGGTCTCCGTCCAGCAGCGTGCGGGCCAGGAACACCCCCTCGCGTAGGCCGGCCTCGGTGGCCTCGATACCGTCGAAGCCGCCGAGCGAGACGACGGTGTCGAGCACGATCGCGGAGGCGAGGATGATGTCGCCCCGGCCGGGCTTGATCCCGGGGACCATCCCTCGCTCCTCCACCGACATCGAGGCCAGTTCGGCGGTGAAGTCGGAGAGGACCTTGGCGGTGAGGACGAAGCCCTGCACCCCGAGGTCGAGCGCGCCGTTGGCGCTCTGGGCGGCGGCGGCGAGGTTGCGCACCGCGCCCCCGATCCCCACCATGCGCGCTCCCGACGAGGCCAGCCAGTCCAACCCCGACAAAGTCTCCGCGACATGGTCGCGCAGCTTGGTGACGTCCTTCTTCTTGGCCGGGCCGTCGCCCGCGAGGAACTGCTCGGTGACGCGAACGGCGCCGAGAGGGAAGGAGACCGCCTCCCGCTGGCGGCGCCCGGCCACGTGGATGAGCTGCATGCTGCCGCCGCCGATGTCGAGTACCACACCATCGGTGAGCGTGGTGGTGTTCACCGCGGCGACGTAGCCGTAGTAGGCCTCATCCTGCGCCGACAGGGTCTCGATGGTCAGGCCGGTGGCGGCCTGGGCGTCGGCCAGGAACTGCTCGCCGTTGGCGGCGTCGCGGATCGCGCTGGTGGCCACGACGTGGATGTCCTCGGCCTCGAGATGGTTGGCGCGGCAGAAGCGGGCAAAGACGCCCAGGGTCTCCAGGCCGCGCCCGATCGCCTCGTAGCTGAGCCGGCCGCTCGCGGCGAGGCCGGCCCCGATGCGCACGGTCTCATACAGCTCGTCGGTGAGCTTCCACCACGGCGTGGGCGGGGTCGAGTACGTGAACACCACCAGCCGCCACGAGTTGGAACCGAGATCGACCACGGCGACCTGACGGTTGCGGTGCCCCTCCTGGCCCGCGGCGCGCGTCGATCGCCAGCTCACTGGTGGTTCCTCGCGTGAGCGGCCACTACTGCATCATGCGGGCGCGGCCGGACGGCTCGCTGCCGTCGAAGCCGCATTCTGCGAGAAGATCGACGAGCAACGTGCCAAAGCCGAACCCGCGCGCCGCCCGTCCGCGCCCTCAGGTGCGGGCCGCGTGGTGCGGCCGGCGGTTGCTCAGGTGCGGGCCTTGGTGCGGCCCGCGGGCGCCGAGGTGGCCGTGCGTGCGCCGTTGCCCTTGGGCGGCAGAGGCGGCGGCGCCGCGCGGGCGGACTGATCGGAGACAGTCACGTAGCGGTAGGCGGCGCCGATGAACAGCAGCGTCAGGATGACCGCGCTCGACGCGCACCACTCGCAGATGGCGTGGATGGAGAAGAGCTCGCGGTACGTGAGATAGCCGCTGAAGGCGAAGCCGACCAGCGTCAGCCCGAGGGTGGCCAG
>DASXDW010000066.1:0-13293 GCA_036490435.1 Solirubrobacteraceae bacterium | reverse complement strand
GACGGCGGCGACGCGGGTGCCGTCGAGTTCGACGATGACCGGTGAGGCGTCGTCGGCGGGGTCCACGTCGTCAAACGTATCGCTGTCGTCGGCTGGCTGTTCGGCGTGGCGTTCATCGGCGTCCGGTGATGTGGTGGCGGGCGTGGTGGCAGCGGCAGCAGAGGACCTGGACGTCCTTCTGGTGTTCGTCTCCGAGCCGTGCGTAGGTGAGATGGTCGATGGTCAGGTTGCCTCGGGGGCCGCGCTGCTGGCAGCGCCCGTGGAAGTGGGCGATCCACTGGCGCAGCGTGCGGGTCATCGCGCGCTCGTCCGGACCCAGTGGTTTGACGCTTCGGCCCATTCGGGGGTGTCCATCACGATCCAGGCGAACTCGCCGCCGAGCAGCGGGACCTCCTGGGGTCGTCGTGAGCTCCAGCGCAGCAACTGCAGCGGGGTGAGCTCGCGTCGCCACATCGCTGCGACCCGCTCGGCGGCGGTCATCCGCCACAGGGAGATGACCAGTTGCTCGCGGCTGGGCGGCGACAGTGTCGAGCCAAGCTCCGAAGTGGATGTCGTGTCGGGGCGCATCACGATTTCCGGGGTGCGGGGAGGTGGCGAGACCCGCTGGGTGGCGGGAATCGCCGGTGCGCTGTCAGGCGGCGGCCTCCTGTTCGGCCCCGACGCCGGCGGGCTGGGGCTGCTCCTCGCGGGGTGCGTCGAGGAACTCGACGCGTTCGGCGATCACCTCGAGCTTCTGGCGGCGGCCGTCGTCGCCGTCCCACTCGGAGTGGTGCAGACGCCCGTCGATGGCGATGCGCCGTCCCTTGCCCAGATGCGCGGCGCACGCCTGGGCCTGGCGGCCGAACACGGTGACCTCAACGAAGTCGGCGCCCTGGTCGTTGCCGTCCGTGGGCGGCGGCGGGACCGCGAGGCGCAAGCTGGTGATCTGGGTTCCACCGTTGGTGGCGACCGCGACGGGTGGGCTGGTCAGGCGGCCGGTGAGGGTTGTTACTCGGAATTGAGCGTCGCCGCGCGCGAGAGGATTCATGGTTGGAGGTCCTGGGTGTAGTTGTCGAGGTAGTCGTCGTCCCATCCGACGGTGCCGCGCACGAGCTGTTGGACGAGGTCCGCTTCCCAGCTGCCGGGGCGGTTTGAGGTCAGTGCGGCGGTCGAGCCCAGCTCGGCTGCAGCGATTGCTAGGACGCGAGCGAGCCAGCCGCCAAAGTCGTGTTCGATGCGGACGGCATGCACGACGGCGGTCGTCGCGCGGTCGGTATAGCTGTCGTGGTGATCGGTCATTCGATGGTCCTGGGGATGGGTAGTGGGAACGCGCCGGCGGTGTGTGGGCCCGCCGGCGCCGGGTTGCGTCAGAGGGCGGAGAGTTCCTCGTTGGTCTCGGCGGTCTCGGGGTCGTCGGGCTTGCTGCCGAACTGGACGCGGCCGATGATGTGGTGCTTGGAGTGGCGGGTGCCGTCGTCGGCCTCCCATTCGCGGTAGACCAGCCGGCCGGTGACCGCGACGGCGCGGCCCTTGGTCAGGTACTTGGCGCAGGCGTCGGCCTGGGCGCCGAAGGTCGCGACGTCGATGAACATCGGCTGGTCCTTGACGTCGTTGACCGCGACGCGGAGCTGGCAGACCCTGCGGTTCTCGTCAAGCTGCTTGACGATCGGGTCGGCGGTGAGATTGCCGACCAGGGTGACGGAGTTGACTGCGGGTGCTGAGGCGCTCATCAGTGGTTCCCTCCTTGTGGGATCCGGTGGTTGACGTAGCCCGACATGCCGGCCGGACGGCCGAGCGGAACCGAGTACGGAGAGGGGAAGGGAGCCTGCGACCCTTGAAGCGACCCGGCCGCCGGCCGGCAAAAAGCGTGCGGGCAAATACACCGGTTCTCCACGGCAGCTTGAGGACCCAAGGCAAAGCTCCCTGCCGACGCGCGGAGCGCCTGGACGGTCGAGGTACAGCAGCGGCGAGGCGCGGAGAGACGGTCACGCTCTCCTGTGCGCTGCGTGGTCCATCGCGACGTTCGAGTGAGCCGACCGGCAGCGGATAACAGCCAGAGCGGGCTGACGAGCCCAGCCCACAGCGGAAGGATCAGGTGGCGCCGCGGTACCGCGGCGCGTGAGTTGCTCAGAAGGGCGAGGGTACGGGGGAGGAAGACGTGGCACCCGTCGCGGAGCCCTGGAGACGATCAGCGGCTTGTCACGTTTGAGGCTTGGAGCAGCGCCCCCAACGGTGACGGGTGAGCTCGCGTCGTGGTGGACCACGCGGCGTACAGGTAGGTGTGAGGCTCGGTTGGATCGCAATTGACCACGCGCCGCAGAAAGGCCGAGGGAGAGTCGTGAGACGACTGGGGCGGAGCGTGGAAGCGTGAAGCGCCTGCTGCTGGTGCCGGTCGTGGGTGGTCTCGCGATCCTTGGGCTGGTTGTTCTGATCGGCTCGGGCGCCGCGGGCACGCCTGATGCGCTATGTCAGTCTGGCGCGGGCCCCTCGGCGATAGGGGAGCCCGAGCTGGTCGCGCTCTACATCCAGGCGGCTGCAAGGTATGGCCTCGGCGCTGATGGCTACGCGGTACTCGCGGCGATCAACAAGACCGAGACGGGGTTCGGGACCGACCTTGCGACCTCGTCGGCCGGCGCAGTCGGGTGGATGCAGTTCGAGCCCTCCACATGGGCCAAGTACGCGGTGACTCCGTCAGGGAGCGTCGCGCCGGACGACGCGGCGGGGTGGAACGATCCGGTCGACGCGATCTACACCGCCGCTCGCTACCTGCAGGCTTCCGGTGCCCCGGGGGACTGGAGCGAGGCGATCTACGCGTACAACCATGCGCGCTGGTACGTGGGCGAGATCGAGCAGCAGACCTCGAGATTCGTGGGTACCGGCGGCCTGCAGACGCTTGCGCGCTTGATCGAGGAGTACGACGCCGGCACCCGGCTGGCAGCGTGGGCCGAGCCGACCGGCGGGACCTCGACGCAGGCGGTGTCGGCGCCGGTGGGGTGCACGCCCGGTGGGGCCGTGGATGCTCCCTTGACCCAGGCCGCCGAGGCGAAGGTTGAGTCCACCGGGATCGCGGCCGCGCCGGCGGACGCGCCGGAGCCGGTCAAGGAGATGATCGCCGCGGGCAACCGGATCATCGACGAGCCCTACGTGTTCGGCGGTGGACACTGCGTGGCTGCGATGGGCAACCAGCCTGACCCGCAGGCGTGCGGATTCGGCGGCTATGACTGCTCGGGCTCGACTGACTACGTGCTGTGGGGTGGCGGGCTGGGGCAGTCGGTGCTCGGCGGCAGCGCCCCGGCCTCCTCGATGTTGACGAGCCTTGGCAAGCCGGGCCCTGGGAGATGGGTGACCTGGTACGCGAACCCCGCTCACGCCTGGATCATCGTGGCCGGGATCGCGCTGGACACGAGCAACAGCTACGTGCCTGGCGTCGAGCCGGCCGGCTCGGGCCCGCGGTGGATCCCGGCCACGGACGCCGAGGATTACGAGCTGACCGTCGGCACCGATCACAGCGAGTACGTCGCGCGACACCCCGCGGGTCTATGAGACGCCGACCGCTGAACGGGCTGGCGATGATGGTCGTGGTTGGGTGTGTGAGCGCGGCGGGGGTGGCGTTGGGCGTGGTGCTGAGCGCGCACCGCTCGCGCCCGAGTGACTTGGGGTCGCGCTCGGCGAGCAGCGTCGAGCGGACGTTCGCGGTGGCATATGCCCGCTTTCTGTCCGGGGAGGGGTCGGCGTCGGGGTTGCCGGGCGCCTCGCGCGGTGTGCGTCTGCTCGCCCGCCGCGCCGGTCGGGTGCCTGTGCGACCCGGGGCCGGCAGCGCGCGGCTGACCGGGGCGCCGCGGATCGGCCGGACGACCTGGGAGCTGGCGATGGCGAATGGCTCGTTCGCACTGCACGCCGAGGTGACGGTGCACCACACCGCCCGTGGGCTGCGGGTGACGGGACTGGTCGCCCCAGATTTCGATACCGAGCTCCAACATCCGGCTTCCGGCGCCGGAGCGAGCCCGGCGGCCGCGACGGCGCCGGGCCGTGTGGCCCGCGCGTTCATCGCGCCGTATCTGGCGTTCGAGTACGGGCACGCTCGGCTGCGGGCGATCCCGGGCATCTCGACGGCGTTGCACGAGTTCTTGGCGCGCAACACGCCCCGGCTGTCGGTCGCGCTGCGGCCTCGCCTCCTGGCGGTGGTGATGCGCCGTCGGGGCTCGGGGTGGGTGGCGTCGTCGAGCGTGAGCGATGGCACGCAGACCTACGCGGTCGTGCTCCGTCTGGCGCGCCGCGACGGGCGGTGGCTGGTGACGGGGATCCCCGTCGCGGATGGCAACGGCGGAGCCACGCGGTGATGGGAGAGCCACTCGGCATGCAGTGGCCAAGCCGCACCTGCCGGTGCGAGGCGTCGAGAGCAGCTCGTCAATCAACAACCGAAGGGATGGTTCTGATGCAGAAGATCAAGTGCTGGAGGATGCGGGCGAGTGGCGTGCTCGTCGCAGCGATCGCGTCGCTGATGACCGCCTCGACGGCGTGGGCCGCCGGCGGGGGAGGGGATGGGCTGAGCATCACTCCGAACACGAGCCTGCCGGGCACGAGCGAGACGCAGAGCCTGGTGGGTGGCCTGATGACCTACGCGCTGGTCGCGTCGTTCGGAGCTTTGGTGTTCTCCGCAGGCGCGTGGGCGTATGGGCACCACTCGCATAACCCGAGCGTGCAGACTCGCGGCAAGTCCGGGACGGTCGTGGCGGCGTTGGCGGCGCTGCTGATTGGTGCTGCCGGGGCGATCATCCAGAAGGGCTACACCGCGGGACAGGGGTTCTAGATGTCGATGTCCTCGCCCGCGACCCCGACCGCGACGTTCGCGCGGCGCTCCTCCCGCGGGGTGCTGTTGGGATTCTCGGGCTGGCGGTTGGCGGCGCTCGGGGCGGCGGGGCTGCTGTTCTTGCCGTTCGCGCTCAGCAACGAGCTGCTGCTGGGCGTGGCTGCCGCCTGTCCGCTAGTGGCCGCGGCGTTCGTGCGAGTCGCGGGCCTGCCGGCGACCGATTGGACGCCGATCATGTCGGTATGGGTGGTCCGTCGCCTGCGCGGTCAGACGCGCTACCGGGCGGCGGTGCAGCGCCCGCGGCCGGCGGGCACGCTGGCGCTGCCGGGTGACGCGGCCTCGCTGCGGATGGTCGTCGACACCGAGACGGGGACCTGCATGGTCCATGACCCGTACCGCCGCACGCTGGCGGCGACGTTACGCGTGACGCACCCGGCCTACGTGCTGCTGGCGCCGGATGAGAAGAGCCGGCGGGTGTCGATGTGGGGGCGCGCGATCGCTTCTCTGCAGCAGGGCGCCTCGTGTGCGGGCCTTCAGGTGCTCGAGCAGACACTCCCGGACACTGGGTCGGCGATCACCGACTACTACCTCGAGCACGGCGCGAAGATCGGCGGCTGGGCACAGGAACAGTACGAGCGTCTGCTGCAGACGGCCTCGACAACGTCCTCGACGCACCGGACGACGTTGACGCTGTCACTGGACCTCTCCGGCGCGTCGGGACAGGTCAAGGCGCACGGCGGCGGGCTGACGGGCGCAGTCGCGGTGCTCCGCGATGAGATGCGGGCGATGGAATACTCGTTGCGCGCCGCGGAGCTTGAAATCGCGGGCTGCTGGCTGGGGGAGGCGGAGCTCGCGGGGATGGTGCGGGCGGCGTTTGACCCGGCGGTCGGCGGCGCGGCGCCCCAGGGTGGGCCCGCCGGCAACCTGGAGCATGCGGGGCCGCTGGGGATGGATGAGATGTGGGACCGCATCCACCATGACTCGGGCTGGTCACGAGTGCTGTGGATCTCGGAGTGGCCGCGGACCGAGGCGCCGGCGCACTTCCTGCACCGGCTGGTGTTCGCCCGCGGGGTGCGCAAGACACTGTGTTTGTCGGTGCGCCCCAAGAACAACGATGAGGCGCTGCGGGCGATCCGCAAGGAGCAGACCGACATTGAGGCCGACCAGCGCCAGAAACGCCGGATCGGCCAACTGCAGACCGAGGCTGAGCGCCGGGAGTGGCGCGACGTCCAGGCCCGCGAGTCGGCGCTGGTCAGCGGCCACGCCGACGTGGATTTCACCGGCTGGGTGGTCGTGACCGCGGCGACCGAGACGCAGCTGGAGATCGCTACCAAGCAGATCGACCGCGCGGCCAGCCATGCGGGCTGTGAGACCCGGGTCCTCTTCGGTTGCCAGGCCCAGGGGTTCATCGCCGCGGCGTTGCCGGTCGGGAGGTTCACCCGATGACCGATCACTCCGACCACCACTCGCCGGCGCGAGAAGAGCAGCGCCGTGGCGCGTCGTCAGCGCCCGCCGGCGCCGAGACGCCTCTTCTCGCTGCCGAGACGACCGGGCTTTCTGAGGTCGAGCGGCCGTTTGATCCGGTGATCGCCGAGCACAGCCGCTCGGTGAGCGCGCCGGGGTTCATACCGTCCGGGACTGCACGACGTCACAGGCGCGCAGCTCGGCGCGCGGCCGCCGATCGCGAGCGGCGCCGCCGGCGGGCGGTGATGGACAAGCGCCGTGCGGCAAAGCAGGCGGACCGGGACGCTCGGCGCAGCGCCAGCTATCTGCCGCAGATGGGCGAGCGTCGCCCCGATGCCGGCCGTCAGCTGCGACGCCTGCGGGTGCGCCCGCACCACGCGACGACCAACACGCTCGCGGTTGCCTATCCGTTCCTCGCCGAGGCCGGGATCGGCTCGGCGGGCGCGTTGATCGGGCACGACTCCTGGAGCGGCGCGGCGTTCTGCTTTGACCCGTGGGTGCTCTATGAGCGCGGCGTCATCACCAATCCGAACATTCTGCTGGCCGGGGTGATCGGCCGGGGAAAGAGCTCGCTGGCGAAGAGCATGGCCACGCGCGGGATTGCGCTGGGTCGCAAGGTGTACGTGCCGGGTGACCCCAAGGGTGAATGGAGCCCGGTGACCCGCGCGGTCGGCGGCGCGGTGATCGCGCTGGGACCAGGGATGCCCACGCGGCTCAACCCGCTGGATGAGGGTCAGCGTCCGCGGGTGTGGGTTGATGAGGACGGCAGTCGCCGGCCGATGACCGACGAGATCTGGCGCGAGATGGTGATGACCCGTCGCCGTGATCTGCTGCTGGCGTTGACCGAGCAGGCGCTCGGTCGTGAGCTTGAAAGTGTCGAGCTGACCGCACTGTTCACGGCGCTTGAGGCGACCGTCGCCGAGCAGCCCCAGCCGCTTTTGCCGCAGGTGGCCGAGCGCATGTTGGAGCCCACGGGCGACGTGCCGGGCTCGACGGTGGCCCAGCTCAAGCAGGATGGTCGCGGCGCGGCGCACGCGCTCGCGCGCGTGGCCACCGGCGATCTGAAGGGTCTGTTTGACGGGCCGTCGACCACCGGGTTTGACACCTCGCTGCCGATGATCAGCCTCGACATGTCGCGGCTGCTCGGTAACCCGAAGCTGCTGCCGTTCGTGATGACGTGCGCCTCGGCCTGGATGGAGGGCGCGCTCAGCGACCCGGAGGGTGGTCAGCGCTATGTGATCTACGACGAGGCGTGGCGGGTGATGCAGTTCCGCGCGCTGCTTGAGCGGATGCAAAGTCACTGGAAGCTCTCCCGCCATTGGGGGATCGCGAACATGCTGGTGGTCCACCGCCTGTCGGACCTCAGTGCGGTCGGGGATGCCGACAGCGCCAGCCGAAACCTCGCGCTCGGGTTGCTGGCGGACTGCTCGACGCGGATCACCTACACCCAGGAGTACGACCAGGCGGTCAGGACCGGCGCGGAGATCGGACTGAGCAGCACCGAGATCGATCAGCTGCCCGGCCTGAACCGAGGTGAGGGACTGTGGCGGATCGGGGAGCGCGCGTTCGTCGTCCGCCATGACCTGACCGCCGAGGAGCTTGAGCTCTACCGCACCGACACGCGAATGATCGCCATGGCGGCGGGGGAGGCGGACGATGCGACCTGATCCTGGGTATTGGTGGCGTGCATACCGCAGCCGCGTGCTGAGCGCGGTGGCAGCGATCGTGGTGCTCGTTGCGATCGCACTCGTCCTGACGACCAAGCATCCAGCCCCGCGGCGGGCCACCGCCGCGCATGTGGGGGCCGCGAGCACCAATCGTCGCGCTGAGCCGTCGACGAACAGTGACCCCTCAACGAGGGCGAACCGCGGCGGCGTGAGGACGCCGAGGCAGCGATACCGTCCGTCCTACAGCGCGTCGGTGCCCGACAGCAAGGCCGATCAGCGCGCGGCGACGATCGTGGCGCAGAACAGCGGGCTAGTCGCCGCGACCGAGTCGTGTACGCCGCCGGCGCCGGCATGGACCTCGCAGTACCCGAGCATCCCGCACGGCGACTGGACCAGCGAGACCCGGTACATCACGAAGTTCGTGCGGGAGCTGCTTGACCGCAACTACCGCACGCAACCGCGGGCGGATCTTGCGCGGTGGGTGTCGGCGGAGTCCGCCGGCGCGCTGTTGCCGGGGGTTCCGACGCGCGCGGCGGATAACGACCTCTACGCCTCCCTGTTCTATCCGCGCCGGACACAGACCGCGCCGGGCGTGGTGCCCTCCGCGCCCCGGTGGGCGCAGCTGGCTCGTCAGGGCATCCGTGAGCAGGTGACCCACGTCTTCATCAACCCCGATGAGACGTGGGTACGCGACGTCTCGGCGGGACTGACCAGCCGCGACCCGCTGACCGACGAGCGGGACGTCAACGGGACGATGACGGTCACCCGGCGCGGCAGCACGATCGTCGAGCGGTTCGCAATGCAGTTGAGCGTTGGCTCGGCGCTGCACCACATGGGCTACGGCGTGTCAGAGACCGACGCCTGGAAGGTGAACTAGATGCCGGCTCATCTTGGCTTCATCCCGGTCGGCGGGATCGTGGGGACGGTCGGTAACGGCATCATCGGTCGCATCATCGGCAAGGTCGTGGGGAGTGTCGCGACGTCGGTGTTCTCCGCGATTGCCCACGGCTTCGGAGAGTTCGCATCGCACCTGACGGCCTGGGTGTTCGGCCAGCTCGGCTCCTCAACACAGCTCAGCCTCTCCGGTCCTAGGTGGGGTCAGACGCTGGGCGTCACCGCCGGCCTGGGTGTGCTGGTGTGCTTTGCCGCCTGCACGCTCCAGGTCCTCTTTTCGGTGCTCCGCGCCGACGCGGCCGGCCTGGGCCGGGCGGTGCGCGGCACGTTGATCGCGAGCCTCGGCATGTTCCTTGCGCTCGCGTTGACTGAGGCGCTGTTGAAGATCACCGACACGCTGAGCACCGGGGTGATGCAGACCCTTGCCGAGACGGCGACGTGGAGCGCGATGACCGGCAAGCTGCTCGGCGCCGGTGGTCTGATGGCGCTGAGCATGGGGCCTGAGGCGCTGATCGTGGTCGCCGGCGTGTTGATCACAGCGTCGGTGACCGTGTGGCTGGCGCTGATGGTCAGAAAGATGCTGTTGATCATCGCCGCGGTGTTCATCCCGATCGCGTTCGCGGGCTCGCCGTTTGACATGACGGCCTCCTGGCGGCGCAAGTGGACGGAGTTCACAGTCGCGATGATCTTCTCCAAGCTGGTCCTGGTGATCATCTTCTGCGTCGGGCTGCAGACGATCGACGGAATGGGCCTCGCGGACGCCCACAGCATCACCCAACAGCTCACGCAGTTCGCCACTGGCCTCCTGATCCTGTGCTTGGCCGGCCTCTCACCGTGGCTGGCGTTGCGGATGGTGCACTGGATGGGCGACGGCTTCAACCAGGCACATCAGCACGGCCAAGCGGTCGATAACGCTCGCCAGGCCGCCCTGGAGCAGCCCCAGCGTCAGTTCTCAGGCCAAGTGAACGACATCGGCTGGGGGTCGATCGGCGCGGGCGCCGCGGGCATGTTCGCCGGTCGCGGTGGCGGGCAGGGCGGCGGGGCGGCGGGAGCGGACGCCCCCGAGGAGGGGGTGGGGTCCTCGCCGGGCTCTGAGCCGATGGCAGGCTCCGCCGCGATCGGCAGCCCCGCAGGCTCGGGTGCCTCCAATGGGTCCGGGGTGAGAGCAGGATCAGGTGGTGTGGGCGGACTGGCCGGCCAGGGGTTCGCGACCGCCAAGAGCCATACCGAGGCCGCCCTCGGCGAGGCCTCCGGCGGACAGGACAGCGGTCAGGACGGGCGCGGTTCGCGCGGTCAGGATGGGCGCGAGCGCGACCAGGGCTCCAGGGAGCCCGGGGAGGCCGCGATGGGCCGCAGGCCAGAGGGTGAGCGCGGCGGGAGCGAGACCCCGACTGATGGCGGGGGAACGCCGAGCCCGGTGCAGGACACACCGGCCCGCGGCGATCAGGCAGGCCCCGGCGAGGGTGGCCTGGGCGGTGGGGGGCCGGCGACCGCGGGCGGCGGGCCGGCGGGCGGCGCCGGCGCGGCGGGGGTGTAGCCGATGCGTGGCACGGTGCTGATCGCCGCTGAGTGGGGCGCACGGGTCGTTGAGTGCGCCGAGCAGCTGGCGCTCGAGGGCTGGCAAGTCAAGCGGACCGAACGGCCCCAGCGAGCGCTCGAGGCCGCCCCCGGCTGCGACGTGATGCTCATCGGGACACTCGGCGAGCCCACGGCCGCCGTCCGGCTGATCCGGGGGCTGCGCACGCTGCCCGCCGGCGAGCGACCGCAGATCGTCGCCACCGCCGACAGCGAACCCCAGATCATCGCCACGCTGGCCGCCGGCGCGGACAACACCGTCCCGAGCGAGGGGTCGCCGAGCCTGCTGTCGGCCACCGTCGCCGCGGCCGCCCGCCGCAGTGGCCAGCCCGAGCCCGCGGTGCTGAGGATCGGCGCGATCGAGGTCGACCGCGCCGAGCGCACCGCGACCGTCCACGGCCGTGCGGTCGCGCTGACCCGCAAGGAGATGCAGATGCTGCTCGCTCTCGCTGAGCGGCCACGGCGCGTCGTCACCCGCGACGAGCTCTCCCGCCAGGTGTGGGGCGGCCCGGATCTGAGGACGAGCCGGTCGATGGACACCCATATGGCGCGGTTGAACAAGAAGCTGCAGGCCGCCGGCGCCGGTCGGGCGGTCGAGAACGTGTGGGGCGTCGGCTGGCAGCTGACCGCCGGCAACTACGACCAAGGAGTCAGCCGATGAGCAACCAGTACACGATCGTCACACTGGCCGGCAGGCCGGTCGCGGTGGTCAGCGACGGTGAGGCAGAGATCATCACCTTGCTTGACGAGCACAGCGCACAGACCGCGGAAGCGATGTGCCTGTTCGCGCTTGAGGTGCAGGCCGGGCGCCTCGAGCCGCCCTATACCGACGAGCAGGCACTCGCCTACGCGCGCCTGGCCGAGCGCGCGCGCACTGCGGCGACGCGGCCATGAACGGGCAGCGCACCACCACCAACGCAACGGAGGCAGGGGTGTCGCTGCTCGTCGTGGGCATGGCGCTGGCTGCGTTCGTGATGCACTGGGCAGGGGTCGCCGCAGCGCTGCTTGCCGGCCGCCACCGCCTCCCCGGCCGGACGTTCGCAGAGATCGCGGCGCTGCGGGACTTCGGTGACCCATCACGGGTATGGCACGCCCGGATGGGTTCGCCGGTCATCTACTGGGTGCTGCAGGCCTTTGCGCTGGCGTTGCTCGCCGCGGCGGCGTTCGGCGCGTGGTGGCTGTGGCAGCACGCCGCCGCCGGCGGCGGCCGGATCCAACGCAACACCGATCCGGCCAAGGCCCGAGGCCTGGCGACCCGCCGGCAGCTGCGGCGCCTGGCCTCGAGCCGGGCGCTGCTACACCGCGCGAGCACGCTGCGCCCGTCGCTGACCAAACCGCGTCCGCAGGATGTAGGGCTGCCGCTCGGACGCGGGCGAGGAGTGGCCTGCTGGGCCAGTGTCGAGGACTCGGTGACGATCCTCGGACCGCCGCGCAGCGGCAAGGGCTTTCAGTTCGTGATCCCGTGGATCCTGGACTATCCCGGCGCGGTGGTCACGACCAGCACCCGGCCAGACAACGTTACGGCCACGCTCACGGCCCGCAGCCGGAATGGCCGGCCCGCGGCGGTGTTTGACCCGCAGGGCTTGGTGCCGGGTGTACCCGTTGCGTTGCGGTGGTCTCCGGTGCGGGGGTGCGCGAACCCGCAGACGGCGATGATCCGTGCGGCCGGGTTGACCTCGGCGGCGGCCGATGGGGTGCACGAGAGTCAGTTCTGGCGCCAGCAGACCCAGATCGCGGTGCAGTGCCTGCTGCACGCCGCGGCGGTCGGCGATCGCGACGCCCGCGCCTTGCATGAATGGTCCTTGAGTCCCGCGCTGGCTCAGGAGGCCGTACAGCTACTGCAGAACAGCGATCGGGCAGCGGGGAACTGGGGGAAGGCGCTGGACGCGATCGTCCGCGCGGACCCGCGACAGCGCGACAGCGTCTGGGCGATGGTCGCCAACACATTCTCCGCGCTGTCCGACCCCGAGGTGCTCGACGCTGTCTGCCCCGCCGAGGCCGAGCAGCTTGACCCGGTCACGTTCCTGCGCGAGCGCGGCACTCTGTACCTGCTGGGAACCTCGAGCGGCGCGTCGGCGACCGCGGGGCTGGTCGCGGCGCTCATCGAGGACATCGTCGAGGTCGCCAGGCGCCTGGCCGCGGCCTCACCCGGCGCGCGCCTGGACCCACCAGTCGCGTTGCTTCTGGACGAGGCGGCCAACTATCCGCTGCCGTCGTTGCCGTCGTTGATCGCAGAGGGCGGTGGGACCGGGATCACGACCGTGGCGGTCCTGCAGTCGTTGTCGGCCGCCCGCGCGAAGTGGGGCGCTGACGCGGCCGACGGGATCTGGGATTCGAGCATCGTCAAGATCGTGCTCGGCGGCGGCACCAACGCCACCGATCTGAAGGCGCTCTCCGACATGCTGGGCGAGGAGACGTTCACCCAGCGGTCGCGCTCCTGGCAGCAAGGCCTGGGCGGCGAGACGGTCTCTGAGAGCGAGCGCGACCGCGCGATCCTGGATCCCGCGATGATCCGCCAGTTGCAGCGCGGTCAAGGGCTGTTGCTGCTGCGCTCCGCGCCGCCGATCATCGTCGACGTCGAAGGCGCTGACCAGCGCCGCGACTGGCCTGAGCTTCGGGCCCAACGCGCGCGCATCGAGCTGCAGGTCGCCGAGCAAGCAGCCACCCGGCTGCAGGGCAGCTACCGGTGAGTCAGACCGCGGGGGAGGGAGATGCGTGACCCACGGCCCGGACTGCGGTGGTCGCAGGCCCGTGCGAAGCGTCGCGCGCTGTACCTGGACTACATGGCCTCGCACGCATGGTTTCGGCGACGTCGGCGCTGGCGGCAGGAGTACGTGGCTGCGTGCGGAGAGGAGCCGGTGTGCGCGGTCTGCGGAGTGCCATGGCGGCTTGACCGCGACGATC
>DASXDW010000052.1:0-69365 GCA_036490435.1 Solirubrobacteraceae bacterium | reverse complement strand
GCGCGAGGGGCGCGCGGGGGAGAAGGCGACGCTGACCGCGCGCCTCATCGACCGGCCGATCCGGCCGCTGTTCCCGAAGGGCTGGCGCTATGAGACCCAGCTCGTCGCCCTGCCCATGTCGGTTGATCACGTCAACCCCTATGACATGCTGGCGATGAACGGCGCCTCCGCGGCGCTGATGGTCTCCAACGTCCCGTTCCCGTCGCCTGTCGGCGCGGTGCGGGTCGGGAAGATCGACGGCAACTTCGTCGTGAACCCCGACGAGGAGCTGCTCCTCGAGGACACCGATCTGGACCTGATCGTCGCCGGGACCGAGGACGCCATCCTGATGGTCGAGGCGGGCGCCAGTGAGATCCCCGAGGCCGAGATCCTCGACGCCCTCGACATCGCGCACGAGAACATCAAGAAGCTCTGCGCCGCCCAGCGCGAGCTGGCCGAGAAGGCCGGCAAGCCCAAGACCGAGGTCGAGATCCCGCAGGTGCACGCCGAGCTGTATGAGCAGATCAAGGCCTCGCACGGCGCGGCCCTGGACGCCGCCACCCAGGTGGAGGACAAGCTCGCGCGCCAGGACGCGACCAAGACCGTCGAGGAGCAGATCCTCGAGCACTACTCGGGTGATCCCGAGTCCGAGACCTACAAGGAGTACCGCGCCAACGCGCAGCGCGCCTTTGAGAAGCTGGAGAAGACGCTGATCCGCGAGCGGATCGCCGTGCAGAAGAAGCGGCCCGACGGCCGCGGCACAGACGAGATCCGTCCGATCTCGATCGAGGTCGACGTCGCGCCCCGGACCCACGGCTCGGCGCTGTTCACCCGCGGCCAGACCCAGGCGTTCTCCGTCGTCGCGCTGGGCACCACGCGCGAGGAGATGCGGCTGGACACGCTCGGCCTGGAGACGACCAAGCGCTACTTCCACCACTACAACTTCCCGCCGTTCAGTGTCGGGGAGGCGGGCTTCATGCGCGGCCCCAAGCGCCGCGACATCGGCCACGGGGCCCTGGCCGAGCGGGCCCTGGTCCCGATGATCCCCAGCCAGGAGGACTTCCCGTACACGATCCGCGTGGTCTCGGACATCTTCGAGTCCAATGGATCCAGCTCGATGGCGAGCGTGTGCGGCTCGACCCTGTCGCTGATGGATGCCGGCGTGCCGATCAAGGCACCGGTGGCCGGTATCGCCATGGGCCTGATCAAGGAGGGTGACGAATACGTCATCCTCACCGACATCGCCGGCGTCGAGGATCACCTCGGCGACATGGACTTCAAGGTCGCCGGGACCCGGGACGGGATCACCGCGCTGCAGATGGACATCAAGATCACGGGCGTGACGTTCGAGATCATGCGCGACGCCCTCGCCCAGGCGAAGGTGGCCCGCGAGTTCATCCTCGGCGAGATGAACAACGTCATCGACATTCCGCGCTCGGAGCTGTCCAAGTACGCGCCCGGGATCTCCTCGGTCAAGATCGACCCGGAGAAGATCGGCCTGCTCATCGGCAAGGGTGGGGAGACCATCCGCGCCCTGCAGGAGGAGTTCGAGTCCCAGATCGACGTCAACGACGAGGGCATGGTGCTCGTCTACGCGGCGAATCGAGAGCTGGGCGACGCCCTGGTGGCTCGGATCAGCTCGATGACCAAGGAGGTCGAGGTCGGCGACGAGTTCACCGGCAAGGTGGTCAAGACGACCACGTTCGGCGCCTTCATCGAGTTGTCGAAGGGCACCGACGGCCTGCTGCACATCTCCAACGTCGCTCCCGGGCGGCGCATCGGCACGGTCGAAGAGGTGCTCAATAAGGGCGACGAGCTGGCCGTCAAGGTCGTCGAGGTCGATCGTGAGCGTGGCCGGATCGGGCTGCGTCTCGCCGACGATCCCGAGATCCAGGGCAAGACTCCCGAGGAGCTCTCAGCCATCGCCGCCGCCGAGAACGGCGGGCAGCGTCGCGAGCGCTCCGGTGGTGGTGACCGTGGACGTGACCGCGGTGGCCGTGATCGCGGCCCGCGTGACCGTGACCGTGATCGCGCCCCGCGTGACGCGGACCGCGACCGCGGCCGGGTGCGTGACCGGGATCCTGACCGGCCGCGTTCCTAGCACCGCTTAGACCAGCCTCAGAGTGGAGCAGCAGCACCGCCTGACGACGCTCGAGTCGGGCGTCCGGATCGTGACGGAGGCAATGCCCTCCGTCCGGTCCGTGTCGCTTGGCTTGTGGATCGGCACGGGCTCGCGATATGAGTCCGACGCCGAGGCGGGGCTGTCGCATCTGCTCGAGCACCTGCTGTTCAAGGGCACGGCCAAGTACGCGTCGCTGCAGATCGACCAGATCTTCGACGGCATGGGGGCCGAGCTCAACGCCGGCACCGGCAAGGAGACCACGTCGGTCTACGCGCGGGTGATCGACGAGCATCTCGGCGACGCCTTCGACGTGATGGCCGACATGGTCTTCAGGCCTGCGCTGACCGACATCGAGTCCGAGCGCGAGGTGATCCTCGAGGAGATCGCCATGTACGAGGACGATCCCCAGGAGAAGGTCTTCGACATGCTCGGTGAGGCCGTGTTCGGCGACGACCCCCTGGGCCGGGCCATCATCGGGCGCGCCGAGGTCATCTCGGGGACCCCGGCGGCCGACATCGCACGCTTTCACCACGCCCGCTACCGGCCCCAGAATGTGGTCATCTCCGCGGCTGGGGCGGTCGATCACGAGGCGTTCGTCGCTCTGGCCCGTGATCGCTGCGACCCGCCTCCGCGGCCCCCCGGCGACGCAGCCGAGGTGCCCACGCCGGCCGACCACGCCGCCGTCGTCGCCCGGCGGCCGGGACGGCGGTTTGAGCGCAAGGACACCGAGCAGTACCACGTGTGCCTGGGCGGGACGGGGCTCTCGCGCCACGACGACCGCCGCTTCGCGCTCCGCGTCCTGGACACGATCTTCGGCGGCACCTCCTCGAGCCGCTTGTTCCAGGAGGTCCGCGAGCGTCGGGGTCTGGCCTACTCGGTGTACTCGTTCACCAGCGCTTACTCCGACACCGGTCAGGTCGGCCTCTACGTCGGCACGCGCGCCGACAATCTGGTGCAGGCGCTCTCGGTCGTCGGCACCGAGCTTCAGCGTTTCCGCTCCGAGCCGGCCACGCCCGAGGAGCTCGAGCGCGCCAAGGAGAACCTGAAAGGGCGCGTCGTGCTCGCCCTCGAGTCGACCGGGGCGCGGATGAACCGTCTGGGCTCGGAGATCCTCGCCGAGTCGCCGCTACTGGCCCTCGATGAGGTTGTGGAGCGCATCGACGCGGTGAGCCTGTCGGATCTCGCGGCCCTGACCGAGGAGCTGTGGGCTCCCGAGCGCCTGTCGGCGGCCGGGATCGGTCCCGAGGTCGAGCGCTTCGATGAGGCGCTGCGCGCCGTGGTGCCCGAACTGGCCGAGACGCCGGTCGGCTGAAGCTCAGGCACGTCGGAGTGAGCAGCTCGCTGATCAGGGTCGCCGTGGCCGGCGCAGCTGGGCGGATGGGAGCGACCGTGTGCGAGGCCGTCGAGGGCGCCGAGGACATGGAGCTCGTGGCCCGGGCCGATCCCGCCTTGAGCATGTCCCTGGAGGACGCGCTGTCGGCTGCTCCCAACGTGCTGGTGGACTTCACCATCCCGACCACGGCGCTGGCCAACGCCCGTGATGCGGTCGCCGCCGGCGTCCACGTCGTCATCGGGACCACAGGCTTTGACGTAGCCGAGCTCCACGACCTCCACGGCGCCAAGGCCAACGTGTTCGTGGCCCCCAACTTCGCCATCGGGGCGGTCCTGATGATGCGGTTCGCCGTCGAGGCGGCGCGCCACATGGCCGGCGCCGAGATCATCGAACTGCACCACGCGGGTAAGGTCGACGCACCCAGCGGCACCGCCGCGCGGACGGCTGCGCTGATGCGCGACGCAGGGGGACACGAGGTGCCAATCCACTCCGTGCGGTTGCCGGGGCTGGTGGCCCATCAGGAGGTGATCCTCGGCGATGTGGGGCAGACGCTGACCATCCGCCACGACTCGGTCGACCGCCTGTCGTTCATGCCCGGCGTCCTGCTGGCCGTGCGCAAGGTCGCCGGCCTCACTGAGTCTCCCGTAGTGGGACTCGAGAAGCTGTTGGACTGACCGGACGACGTGCGTAGTCTGGGGGGTACTGGCGGCGCCGGGGTTTCGGCGTGGCGCTCCTTAGGAAAGAATCGAGCCATGCCCGGGCCGGGACCCTCGTTTCGCTCAAGCCTGCTGCCGATGGTGATCGCCGACGGCGAGCGCCATTTCGTCGCCGCCAACCCCGCCGCCTGCCTGTTGCTGCGGCTGCCCGAAGAGGAGGTCCTGCGCCGGCGCGTCGATGACCTCACGCCGCCCGAGGCACGCGGCCAGATCGATGAGATGTGGGCGGGATTCCTGCGCGACGGGACCCAGCGCGGGACGTTCGAGCTCCAGATGCCCGACGGCCCGCGTCTGGCGGTGGAGTACAGCGCGACCGCCCACATCGAGCCCGGCCGGCACCTGTCGATTTTCATGTTCCCTCCGCCCTCCAACGATCTCGAGCACGACTCCGGCCGCGAGACGGGCACGGGGCTTCTCACCGACCGCGAGCGGGAGGTCCTCAACCTCGTGGCGATGGGGATGGGGAGCACATGGATCGCCTCGGCGCTCGGCGTGTCCGGATCCACGGTGGAGACCCACGTCCGCCACTGCCTGCACAAGATGGGCGCGCGCAATCGGGCGCACGCGATCGCGCTGGGGGTTCGCCGCGGCGAGATCCGGCTCGATCTCGGCGATGGGGCGCCCTGAACGTCCACGATTTTGGGGATGGACTTCCCCGCGGCCGCAGCGGACAATGGAGACCGTGGGGCGGCAGATATCCATCGACGCGGGCGAGTTCCCTGAACCGGTGTTCTCCGAGGCCGCGGCGGACTTCGACGTGGTCAGCGTCAGCCGCGACGACGAGGTGATCGTTGCCCTGCGCGGCGAGGTGGATCTCGCCACCGCGCCTCTGCTCGAGCGCGAGTTGGCCCTGGGTGCCGTGCTTGACGCGCGCGCGGTGCTCGTCGATCTCGAGCGGGTCGCGTTCATGGACCTGACCGGCCTGCGCCCGCTGCTCTCGTTCGTGATGCCCAATCGGCCCGGCCAGCGCGTTGCCATCACCGCCGGGCCGCCGCCGGTGCAGCGTCTGCTGCAGCTGAGCGGGCTGCGCCGCCACTTCACTGTGGTGGCTGCGCACTGGTCCTAATCGCGCCGGCCCCCGCGGCGGCCGCGGTCAGCTGTCGCGGACGGTGGCCGTCGAGATCGCCGCGCGCGCCAGCCCGACATACCAGTTGGCGACGTCCTGGCGCGGCACCTCGGGCTTCTTCAGCCACCAGTTGGCCAGCGCCTCACCGGCCCCGACGATCGCCTCCGCCACGCCCTCTGAGGCGGGCGGCGTCAGGCCGGCCCGCGGCGGCTCGGGGTGGGCGGGATCGGTTTCGACCTCGCCCTCGAGCATGCGCCGGACCTCGCCGACGACCTCCGCGCGCAACTGACTGACCTGCTCGGCGAGGGGCTGGCGCGCGCTGAGCTCGCGGAAGAGCACGGTCCAGCCATCGCTGTGCTCCTGCACGAAGGCCAGGAACTCGTTGATCACCGCTCGCAGCCGTCCGGTGGTGGGGTGGTGGGGTGCGGTCTCCCGGTCCGCGTTCACCAATCGCTGCACGAGCTCACCGCCGGTGCGCTCGATGTAGGCCAGGTACAGGCCCTCCTTGGAGCCGAAGTACGCGTAGAGCATCGGCTTGGACACGCCGGCCAGCGCCGCGATGCGGTCCATCGAGGCGCGCTCGTAGCCGCCCTCGGCGAAGACCTGCCCGGCGACACGGAGGATGAGCTGCTCGCGCACGGATCGCGGCATGCCCTGCGTTCCCGCCCGGGTCCGGCCTCGGCCAGCTGATGTGGCCTCAGGTTGGGACAAACCGGGTAGGAATCTACTGAAACGGATATTACTGATGAGTAGGTAGGTATGCCCGAACGCGGAGCCCGACCCAACGTCCATCCCATCCAGCGCCGGATCCTCGACGCGCTGGCGGCGCTCAGCTCGCCGCTGCTCATCGACGACTATCTGGAGCTCATCAACCCGCTGTGGTCCACGCGCGAGCTGCGCGGGCGCATCGAGTCGATCGACCACGAGACCCGGCAAGCCGCCACCGTCCTCATCAAGCCCGGCTACCGCTGGGGGGGCCACGAGCCGGGCCAGTACCTGCGCATCGGCCTGGACATCGAGGGCGTGCGCCACTGGCGCGCCTATTCGCTGACTTCGGACCCCCGGCGCCAGGACGGGCTCATCTCGATCACGGTCAAGAACGTCGATGACGGCAAGGTCTCGCCCTACTTGGTGCGCCGTGGACGTCCGGGGACGATCGTCTCGCTCGGCGGGGTGGAGGGCGAGTTCGTGTTGCCCGAGCGCCTCCCGGACAAGCTGCTGTTCATCAGCGCGGGCAGCGGGATCACGCCGATCATGAGCATGCTGCGCCACCTGGACCAGAGCGGCGAGCTCGGCGACGCGGCGCTCCTGCACTCCGCCCGTCGCACGGACGAGGTCATCTTCGGCGACGAGCTGCGCGCGTTGGCTGCGCGACACGAGCGTTTCGTGCTGCACGAACAGCTCACCGCCGACAACGGCCGCATGGGCCCCGCCGATCTCGATCGCCTCTGCCAGGACTGGCCCGAGCGCGAGATGTTCATCTCCGGGCCCAACGAGATGCTCGACGACTTCTCGACCCACTACGAGCAGGCCGGGGCGAGCGAACGCCTGCACATGGAGCGCTTCCAGCCCAAGCTCGGCCTCGGCGACGGGGACGAGGGCGAGGGCGGCACCATCACCTTCCTCGTCTCCGACAAGACGGCCGAGTCCGACGGCAGCCAGCCCATCCTGGTCGCCGGCGAGGAGGTGGGGCTGGACCTGCCCTACGGATGCCGCGAGGGCATCTGTCACACCTGCGTGGGCGAGCTGCGCTCCGGGCTCGTCCGTGACCTACGCAACGGCAACGTCCACGGTGAGGAGGGCGCGGTCATCCGCACCTGTATCCACGCCCCGGAGGGCCCAGTCGAAATCGAGCTGTAGAGCCTTGAACTCAGGATCCGACCCCCAGGAGGACATCTCATGACCGCGACCGCCGAGCACAACGGCCACGGCCCATCGGCCTCAACCCATGACGCCGCCGAGTCCGAGAACCCGCTGCACCGGCTCACCCCGGAGCAGATCGAGGCGCTGGGCCGGGAGTTCGACGAGCTGCACGAGCAGGTCAAGGCTGACCTGGGCGACCGCGACGCCACCTACATCCGATCGATGATCGCGTTCCAGCGCAAGCTGGCCCTGCTGGGTCGAGCGGAGCTCATCGGGTCGCGCTGGCGCGCCCCGTGGCTGATCGGGGCCGCGACGCTCGGTATGGCGAAGATCCTGGAGAACATGGAGATCGGCCACAACGTCATGCACGGCCAGTGGGACTGGATGAACGATCCGGTGATCAACTCTCGTGCCTGGGACTGGGACACCGCCTCCACGGCCGAGGCGTGGCGCCACTCCCACAACTTCATCCACCACACCTACACGAACATCATCGGCAAGGACCGAGACCTCGGCTACGAGATCATGCGGATCGATCCGGCGCAGAAGTGGCACCCGTTCTATCTGCTGCAGCCGTTCTACAACGTGCTGCTGGCGATGCTGTTCGAATGGGGGGTCGCGGTCCACGATCTCGACTTCGACGCGATCCGCGCCGGCGAGAAGGACCCCAAGCAGATCCGCAAGGAGCTCAAGGGCATCGCCGGCAAGGCTCGGGCCCAGATCACCAAGGACTACATCGCGTGGCCGCTGATCAGCGGCCTGGTCATGACCGCAATCGAGGCCGGCGTGATCGCCGCCAAGACCCGTGACGAGACTCGACACAGTCCCGCCCGCCTGACCCGCAAGGCCCGCCGGGCGATGCGACGCGCCGCTCGCCGCGATGGCAGCCGTGACGGGCTGCTCTCGCAGCTGATCGACCGGCGCTCCTTCCGGGAGCCGTTCACGCGGACGCTGACCGCCAACGTGGCCGCCAACCTCATGCGCAACGTCTGGTCCTACGCGATCATCTTCTGCGGCCACTTCCCGGATCAGACGTTCACCTTCACCCAGGAGGAGACCAACGACGAGTCGCGTGGCGGCTGGTATGTCCGCCAGCTGCTCGGCGCCGCCAACATCGACGGCGGCCCCATGTTCCACGTGATCAGCGGCAACCTCGGCTACCAGGTGGAGCACCACCTGTTCCCCGACATGCCGAGCACCCGCTACGGCGAGATCGCCCCCAAGGTCCGCGAGATCTGCGAGCGCTACGAGCTGCCATACAACACGGGCCCGTTCCGCCAGCAGCTCGGCATGGTCCAGCGCACGATCATCCGCCTGGCGCTGCCGGGCGGCACGGCGCGCCCCAAGCCGGGCCCGTATCACGGGCCGAAGGTCCGCGGCAGCGGAGAGCGCACCGAGGCGGCTGCCTAACCGTCACCTTTGGGAGATAGTTCCGACCTGGTTGGAAACATCTCCCAAGCCCCGGCCGCAGGACGGCAGTCAACCGCCCGGCCCTTTCGAAAGCCAAGCCGTTCTACGTGGTCGCTGACAATTCGAGCCGGTTGCCGAACGGGTCGGCGGTGAAGAACCGCCGGACCCCCGGCACCGCGGAGTCCCACACCACCGGCGCACCGACCGCCGCCAAACGCCGGGCCAGCATCTCCAGCCGTGCGACCGTCCCGATCCGCAGGCCGGGATGGGCCTTGACGGCCGGGGCGAAATCCTCGGCGACGCCCACATGCAGTTGCGCGCCGGCGGCCAGCGCGAACCACACGCCGCCGCGATCCGCGAGCCCGGCCGGCTTGTCGATCTCAACCAGGCCCAGCATCTCGCCATAGAACCGGCGGGCCGGCGCCTCGCCGCCGGCGGGCGCGGCCACCTGCACGTGGTCGAGTGACGGCAGCGCGTCCTCGTCGGGACTCAAGGGGATTTCACCTCCGATACGGTTGCGAGCCCATGCCGATCGACGTGAGACCCGTCAGCGGCTTCGGCGACCTGCGGGAGTTTGTCGCGTTGCCGTCTCGCCTGCACGCCGGGACCCCCTGGATCCCGCCGCTCACGCTCGAGCGCTACGCGTTCCTGACCCGCAAGCTCAACTCGTTCTTCACCCACGGCGAGGCGCAGTACTTCCTGGCCCGCCGAGATGGCCGCGTGGTGGGCCGGGTCACCGCCCAGATCGACTTCGCCTTCAACCAGTTCCACGGCAGCCGCTGGGGGATGTTCGGCTTCTTTGAGTTCGAGGACGACCAGGGGATCGTCGACGCGCTGCTCGCCGCCGCCGAAACCTGGTGTCGCTCGCGCGGCTGTGACCGCATGGTCGGGCCCATGTGCTTCCAGATCAACGACGAGGCCGGCGTCATGATCGAGGGGTTCGAGCGCGAGCCGCTCATCCGTGAGCCGTGGAATCCGGGCTACTACCAGGCCCGCTGCGAGGCCTCGCCGGGGCTGATGAAGGCGATGGACCTGTTCGGCTGGGACCTGTCGATCAATGACCGCGAGGGGATGAACCCGATCCTGCCCAAGGTCGCCGAGCGCGCCCACACCCGGCATGGCATCACCATCCGCCATATGACACGGCGCCACCTGCGCAGTGACATGGACGAGTTCGCCAAGGTCTATAACGCCGCCTGGTCGCACAACTGGGGCTTCGTGCCCTACTCCAAGGCCGACCTGGACGCCTACACCATCGACATGCAGCTGGTGTTCTCGCGTGACTGGTTCATGATCGCCGAGCAGGAGGGCAAGACGGTGGCGATGGCGATC
The DNA here is from genome assembly GCA_036490435.1 of Solirubrobacteraceae bacterium. Classification (GTDB taxonomy): domain Bacteria; phylum Actinomycetota; class Thermoleophilia; order Solirubrobacterales; family Solirubrobacteraceae; genus Palsa-465. The sequence continues at coordinate 59,544 of DASXDW010000052.1, read as the reverse complement.
CCCATCCCCGACATCCATCAGGTCTATAAGAAGATGCGGGGACGGCTGCTGCCGTTGGGGTGGCTCTACTACCTGATGCGCGGCCGGATCATCGACCGGGTACGGGTGGGCTTCCTGGGTGTCTTGCCCGAGTACCAGCACACCGGCGTGGCCGCCGCGCTCTACCTCGCGCTGTTCGACGTCGCCGAGCACGCGCGTCAGAAGCGCGGCGAGGCGAGCTTCATCCTCGAGGTCAACAGCTCCATGAACCGCGGGCTGGAGGCCATGGGCGGCCGCCTGGTCAAGCGCTGGCGCTTGTACGAGCGGCTGCTGGAGGCGGGCGCCGCGCCCTCGGCGCCGACCGCGGCGGACTGAACGCCCGCCTGCGCCCGGGCGAGTCGCCCGTGCCCCTGCGATAATGCCCCCCATGGCGGCGAACCTGGGCACGATCCTGACCGCGATGGTCACCCCGTTCGACGAGCGCGGCGCGCTCGACGAGGACGCGGCGGTGGCCCTCATGCACCACCTCGTCGAGCACGGCTCCGACGGCCTGGTGATCTGCGGGACCACCGGCGAGGCGGCCACCCTCGACGACACCGAGCACCTGCGGATGATCGAGCTGGCCGCCACCGAATTCGCTCCCACCCACCCCAACTGCACAGTGGTCGCCGGCGTGGGCTCCAACGACACGCGCCACGCGGTCATGCTCACCGAGCGGGCCAGCGGGTTCGGGGTCGACGGCCTGCTCCACGTCAACCCGTACTACAACCGCCCCAGCCGCCGCGGCGTCGTCGCGCACTTCAGGGAGGTGGTACGCGCCACCGACCTGCCGATCCTGGTCTACAACATCCCGCAGCGCACCGGCTCAGACATGCCCAACGACCTGCTGGCCGAACTGGCCCAGCTGGACAACATCGTCGGGGTCAAACAGGCCAACCCCGCGAACCTGGACCACGTCGACGGGATGGTCATCTACGCCGGCAACGACGACATGCTGGTCGACGTGCTCGAGATGGGCGAGGCGGGAGGGATCCTCACCGGTGCCCACATCTTCGGCGAGGAGATGCGCCGGATGGTCGACGAGCCCGAGAACCGGCGCGAGATCGACGCGGGCCTCCAGGATGTCTACCGGGACCTGGCGATCGCGCCCGCGGCGTGCAGCAACAAGGCGGCGCTGAACATGATCGGCGTGCCGGCCGGCAAGCCCCGGCTGCCTTACGTCGAGCTCGACGCCGACGAGCAGGCGGTGGTCCGTGCCATGCTGGAGCGCCACGGCATGCTCGCCACCGCGGCATGAGCGCAGTGAGCGTGAGCGCGTGAGCGCGTGAGCACACTCCGGGTCCTGCCGCTCGGCGGCCTGGGCGAGATCGGCAAGAACATGACGGTGGTCGAGTACGAGGGCCGCATCGTCGTCGTCGACACCGGCCTGCGCTTCCCCACCGCCGACATGCTGGGCATCGACCTCGTCCTGCCGGATTTCGCCTACCTGCGCGAACGAGCCGCCGACATCGAGGCGATCGTCATCACCCACGGTCACGAGGATCACCTCGGCGCGCTGCCATGGGTGCTGCGCGAGCTCGACAACGGAAACACCATCCCCGTCCTGGGCGGGCCGCTGACCATCGCTATGGCCCGGTCCAAGCTCGACGAGCACAACCTGCGCGAGGTGGACCTCGAGGACGTCGCCCCCGGCGAGCAGATCGATCTGGGGCCATTCTCGATCGAGCTCATCCACATGACGCATTCGATCCCTGACTCGTGCGCCGTGGCCGTCGGCACCGAGCTCGGCACCGTCCTGCTCACCGGTGATTACAAGTTCGACCAGACGCCGGTGGACGGACCGCCGGCCGACGTCTCGCGGCTGGCCGAGCTGGGCTCAGAGGGGGTGCTGCTGCTCTGCGGCGACTCCACCAACGCCGACCGTCCCGGCTTCTCGCCGTCTGAGCGCGAAGTGGGCCCCCACCTGGAGGAGGTCTTCAGCCGCGCCGAGGGACGGATAGTGGTCACCAGCTTCGCCTCCAACATCCACCGCGTCCAACAGGTCATCGACGCCGCCGCCACGCTGGGGCGCAAGGTGGCGCTGGTGGGCCGCTCGATGCGCAAGAACGTCAACATCGGCCGCTCGCTCGGGCACATCGAGGTGCCCGAGGGGATGCTGATCCAGCCCCACGAGGTCGAGGACTGGCCCGACCACCGCATCGTCGTGATCTCGACGGGGTCGCAGGGCGAGCCGCTGTCTGCACTGCGGCGCATGGCCTACAACGACCATCGTCAGATCACCCTGCGCAGCGGCGACACCGTCGTCTTCTCGGCGACCCCGATCCCCGGCAACGAGCGGGCAGTCAACGAGACCGTCGACCGCCTCTACCACATCGGCTGCAACGTGATCACCCCGCGTGAGGCGCCCATCCACGCCTCGGGCCACGGCTTCGTCGAGGAGCTCAAGCTGATGCTCAACCTCGTTCGCCCGCGCTACGTGATGCCGATCCACGGCGACCACAAACGCATTCACCTGCACGCGCAGCTCGCTGATGCGGTCGGGATCGATCCCGAGGCGGTGTTCCAGCTCGAGAACGGGCTGCCGCTGGAGATCGACGCCTCCGGCGCCACCATCGGCGAGCGCCAGGCCGCGGGGATGATCTTCGTCGACGGGGTCGACATCGGCGATCCGGCCGACGTCGCCCTGCGCGACCGGCGCATGCTCTCGGCCGACGGGATCTTCATCGTCGTTGCCACCGTGTCTGAGCAGAGCGGCGAGTCGGTGGTCCCGCCTGAGGTCATCTTCCGCGGTGTCCCGTTCATCGAGCAGGCCGACGAGCTCGTCTCCGACATCCGCGAGGAGGTGGAGCGCTCGCTCGCGGTGGCCGCAAAGGAAGGTGTGCGGGAGATCGACCTGCTCCAGCAGTCCCTGCACGACGACCTGGCGACGTTCGTCTACGACCGGCTGCGCCGGCGCCCGATGGTCCTGCCGGTCGTCGTCGAGGTCTGACCGCCGCCGTTCTCGGCCGCCTCGGCCGGCTCGGCGGACGGCACCGTCGCCGCGGTGACGTGCGCCGTCGGGATCCGGATGACGAAGCGCGTGCCCACGCCGCTCGCGGGCGTCTCCAGGACGACGGTCCCGCCGTGAGATTGAGCCACGGAGCGCACGATGGCCAGACCCAGCCCCGAGCCCTTGGCCCCGTCTCGGCCGCCGCGGACGAAGCGCTCGAATACGCGTGCGGACAGCTCGTCCGGGATCCCCGGCCCGGAGTCCTGGACGATCAGCACGGCAGCGCCGTCGCGGGCCTCCGTGGAGGCCTCCACACCGGTGCCCGGCGGCGTGTGGCGAACCGCGTTCTCCAGCAGGTTGAGCACCAGGCGGTGCAGCTCGTCGCGCACCCCGTCGACCATCGCCGGCCGTGCGTCGATCGACAGGCCGTGGCGCTCGGCCATCGGCCCGAGCTCGGCGGCGGCCTCGATGAGGACGTCGCCCAGGTCGGTGGGGCGGTGGGGCTGGGCCCGGCGCGCGTCGGCGCGGGCGAGCAGCAACAGGTCGCCCACCAGCCGGCGCATCCGTCGCGTGGAGCGCAGCGCCGCCTCCGCGGTCTCGGCCTGCTCTCCGCTGAGCTCCTCGGTGAGCAGGTCGAGGTTGGCCAGCACGCTGGTCAGCGGCGTGCGCAACTCGTGCGAGGCATCAGCGACAAACTCCCGCTGGCGGTCGAGCATCGTCTGGGTGTCACGACGCGCCCCCTCCAGCGCTGCGAGCATCCCGCTGAGCGTGCGTGCCAGCTCGGCGATCTCGTCCTCGGCCTCGGGGCTGGGCATCGCGCGCCCGGGGTCCCGGGTGCGCTCGATCTCGCGCGCGGCATCCGTGAGCTCGACGATCGGGCGCATCGCGCGTTGAGAGACGAAGAGGCCGGCCAGCATGGCCAGCACGGTGCCGCCCAGGACGCCGAGCAGCAGAAACGCCTCGACGCGGGCCAGGGTGTGGTCGACGTTGGAGAGCGGCAGGGCGTAGAGGAGCGTGACGGTGCCGCTCGGCTTGACCGTGAGCTGCTTGGCGGCCACGCGGTAGCCGGACTGCTCAAAGTAGCCCGAGGTCTGAGTCGGCGGGTCGGCGAACAGGCCGCCGGGCGCCGGGAGCTTGTCGCCGGCGGTGGCGTACGCCTCCTGGGTGGCGAGCAGGCTTCCGTCGCTGTCATCGAAGATGCGGATCTGGGCGCGGTCGCCGCTGGCGAAGTCGCTGAGCCTGACGGGGACCTTCGTCCCGTCCAGATACAGGCCCTTGAAGTGCAGTGCCGGGGCGAGCCCGTCGTCGAGGCGGCTGATCGCGGAGCTCTGCGAATCGTTGAACTGCGTGCGAACCTGGCGGCTGGTGAGCACGCCGACGATGGCCGCAAAGCTGGCCAGAATGACGAAGGTCAGCGCCGCTGAACCGCCGGCCAGGCGCCAGCGGACCGGGACCCGCCTATACGCGGAGTACGTAGCCTGCGCCGCGGATCGTATGGAGGAGCCGAGGCTCGCCACCCGATTCCAGCTTTCGTCGTAGGTTGGACACGAACACCTCGATCGTGTTCGTCATCGAGAACGGGTCATACCCCCAGACCTCATCGAGCAGGCGCTGACGGGAGATGACGATCCGCTCGTTGCGCATGAGGTATTCCAGCAGCTCGAACTCTCGCTGGGTGAGATCGACGTGGCGGTCGCCGCGCATGACCTCGTGGGTGTCGGGGTTGAGCTTGAGGTCGCCGACCGCGAGATGGGCCTGGCCGCGTGGGGGGCGCCGTCGCAGCAGGGCTCGCAGGCGCGCCAGCAGCTCCTGGCGTTCGAACGGCTTCACCAGGTAGTCGTCGGCCCCCGAGTCCAGGCCCTCGACGCGCGACTCGACCGCGTCACGCGCGGTGAGGACGAGGATCGGGACATCGTCGTCTGACTCGCGCAGGCGCTTGGCCACCTCGATCCCGTCCATTCCCGGCAGCCCGAGATCGAGCAGGACCAGGTCGGGCAGAAACGCGTGCGCGCCCTCCAGTGCGGCGGGACCGTCGCCGGCGACGCGCACCTCGTAGCCCTCCATGCGCAGGGAGCGCTGAAGTACCTGTGCGATGGCGTCGTCGTCCTCGACGACCAGCACGCGGGGGGGACGCTCGAAATCGACCATGTGCAGGCAGATGGTAAGGGTCGCGAGGCGGTGCCCGGCGAAGCCTTATCAGACCCTTAGACAGGCCGCCCGGGGCGCTCGCCGCTGCCCGGGTGCGACGTGCTTCGAGAGGGGTGCGGGCAGGAGGCGGGGCGCCGGCGTCGAAGCGAGCACTTCGGACATGGCCACCAGCACCAAGCCTCGCCCCAAGCCCAAAGCCCGGCGCAAATCACCCGCGCCTCGGGCGCGGCGCTCGATGCTGGCCGGCCGGCCGACGCTGCCCACGGTTGCGCTCGAGCCCCATCACGTGGACATCCTCGCCCTCGCCCTCATCGCCGTGGGCGTGTTCCTGGGCGGCGTGTCATATCTGGACTGGGCGGGCGGAACGCTCGGCGACGGCGCCGTCCGGGCAACGCGTTTCGTCCTCGGCGCCCTGGGCTATGCCGTGCCCGTGGCTCTCGTCCTGGGCGGGGTGCTCGTCCTCATGCGCGAACTGCGCCCGCCCACGCGGCCGCTGCGCGCCGGGCTGGGCTGCCTGGTCACGGCGCTCACCCTCATGCTGGCGGCGGGCACGCTCGGTCTCGGCCCCGGAGCGACTCCGGCCGCGCAGTTCTGGCACGCGGCAGCCTTTGAGCGCCGCGGTGGCGTCGTGGGCCAGACCGAGTTCTGGGTCATGTCGCACCTGCTGTCGACGCTCGGGGCCGACATCCTGGCGGTGTTCCTGTTCGCCGCCGGGCTGATCCTGGTCAGCGGCGCCACCCTGGCGACGGTGGTACGCGCCACCGGTGCCGGCATGGTCGGCACCGGGCGGGCCGTCCGGCGCTCCACCGACACCGTCTCCGCCACGCTCGGCGGGCGCCGGCCCGCCACCGCGTCGGCCGCGGCACGCTCCCGCGCCCGGTCGGTCACCGTGACCGGCAACCCGAACGGGCCGATCACCGCTGACCGCCTGATCGACCCTGATCTGCTCGGTCCCGATCAGCTGCCCGAAGCGCTGCTGCCGCCAGAGCCGGACACCGCGGAGCTGATCGTCCGGGCCACCCACGTCGAGGCCCCACCCAACCATGGCCGCGCCACCGACGACGAGGACGACGACGCGGCGCCGCCGCTGTTCGATCCGGACGGCGCCGGCGGCAATGGCGACATCGAGGCCTCTGACGAGCGCGCTGGCCCGCGCGAGTCAGGATCTGGGCCTGACGGCGAGCGCCCGGCGCGCCCGGACGTCGACCCCGCCGACCTCACGCCGCAGGGTCGCTACCGCGAGGCCATCACCGACGACCCCGACTTCGAATGGCAGTTGCCCAGCGAGCGCTTTCTCGTGCGCTCGACGGTGGAGGCGGCCCGGCCCGACACCGCCGGGCAGGAGCAGGTGGCACGCACCCTGGTCGAGACCCTCGGGCACTTCGGGATCGAGGCCAAGGTCATCGGGCGGGTCACCGGCCCGCACATCACCCGCTACGAGATCCGGCTGGCGCCGGGAATCAAGGTCGCGAAGGTCGCCCAGCTCAAGGACGACCTCGCCTACGCGCTGGCGGCCACCGACATCCGCATCCTCGCGCCCATCCCAGGCAAGCAGGCCGTCGGCGTCGAGGTGCCCAACGCCCGGCGCAAGATCGTGCACCTCGGCGACGTCTTCCAGGAGCCCCCCGCCGACTGGTCGCCGCTCACGGTGTGGCTGGGCAAGGACATCGCGGGGCGCGCCATCGGGGCCGATCTGGCCAAGATGCCACACCTGCTGGTGGCGGGTACCACCGGCGCCGGGAAGTCGGCCTGTGTCAACGCGATGCTCTCGAGCATCCTGATGCGCGCCACGCCCCACGAGGTCCGGATCGTCCTGGTGGACCCCAAGCAGGTCGAGCTCAACCACTACGAGTCGGTCCCGCATCTGCTCACCCCCGTGATCACCAGCCCACGGATGGCGGCCAACGCGCTCCAGAACCTGGTCAAAGAGATGGAGCAGCGCTACGGGATCATGTCGCTGGCGAGGACGCGCAGCCTGCCCGAGCTCAACCGGTCGCGCGACAAGCGCGGCGAGCCGCGGCTGCCCTACATCCTCTGCGTCATCGACGAGCTCGCTGACCTGATGATGGTCGCCCCGGCAGACGTCGAGGACTCCATCATCCGCCTGGCCCAGAAGGCGCGCGCGGTCGGGATCCATCTCGTGCTCGCCACCCAGTCGCCGCGGGTCGACGTGATCACGGGCATGATCAAGGCCAACGTCCCCTCCCGGATTGCGTTCGCCGTCTCCAGCCAGACCGACTCGCGGGTGATCCTTGACCAGAACGGCGCCGAGGCGCTCCTGGGCCAGGGCGACATGCTGTTCTCGCCGGTCGGGTCCTCCAAGCTCCAGCGCATCCAGGGCGCCTACATCGACGAGGAGCAGATCCTCGAGCTCACTGAGGCCTGGCGGCGCCAGGGTGAACCCGAATTCCAGGAGGAGCTCCTGGCAGAGGTGGAGTCCGAGGACGACGGTCCCGCGGGCGCCGAGGATGCCCTCTCGGCCGACGAGGACCCCCTGCTGGAGGAGGCGATCTTCCTGGTGGCATCGATGGGTACGGCGTCGACCTCGATGCTCCAGCGCCGGCTGCGTCTGGGCTACACGCGCGCCGGCCGGCTCATCGACATGCTCGAGCGTCGCGGCATCATCTCCGGCTACGAGGGCTCCAAGCCCCGCCAGGTTCTGATCACCGAGGCTGACGTCCCCCGGATCCTCTCGCATCTGGCCGAGGCTGAGGGCGGCTCCAGTCCCAGCGCGCCCAAGCCGTCGGCCGCGCCCGAGGAACCGCTCGACGCGTCCGGCAGCGACCTGGATGAGCCCGGTGAGCCCGAGGACCTCCGGGGCTAGCCGCGCCATGGGACGCCGGTAGCCTTCTCGAGGCGATGGCAGAAATCGGCGCCACCCTACGGGAGGCGCGGATGCGCGCCAAGATCGACATCAACGAGGTCGAGACGCGCACGAAGATCCGCGCCAAGTACCTCCGTGCGATCGAGAATGAGGAATGGAGCCTGCTCCCCGGCGACGTCTACGTCAAGAGTTTCCTGCGCACCTACGCGGACTACCTGGGCCTCGACAGCCGCCAGCTCATCGACGACTACAAGCGCCGTTACGAGCGCCCCTCAGACAACGAGATGCGCCAGATCGCCCCGCTGGCCCGCGATCGGGACCGCAGGGAGCGAGGAGTCCGCGCGCCTCGCACGCCGCGCGCGTCCCGGCCGCCGCGTGGGCCCCTCATCCCGCCGTGGGCGCTCATCGGGGTCGTGCTGGTGGCGATCGTGGCGGCGCTGTACTTCGTGGGCAACCACAAGGGCGGGTCGTCGACCTCGAGCTCCACGCCCACGCATGCCGCCTCGCCGCAGCCCAAGGCCAAGCACCACCGCCGCTCCCACAAGGTCCCGGTGGTGGCCAGTACGGTCAAGCTCCAGCTCGTCCCCACCGGCGCGGTGTACGTCTGCCTCGTCGACGGGAGCGGCAAGCGCCTGATCCCCGGAGAGATCTTCAACGTTGGCCAGACGATCCCGACCAAGACCTCCGCCAAGCTGTTGCTCACGCTGGGCAACGCGTCGGTGAAGATGAAGGTCAACGGCGTCTCGGTGCCCGTGCCCTCGACCGGCAGCCCGGTCGGCTTTGACCTCACCCCGCGCTCGCACGCGATGCTGCCCGCCGCCAAACAGCCCCAGTGCGCATGAGCGAGGCTCGCGCCGAAACCCCGCCACGCGCGGGGATCCTCGTCACCGGGACCGAGGTCCTCACCGGGATCATCTCTGACCGCAACGGTCCGTGGCTGTCTGAGCGCCTACGCGAGGTGGGCGTCGATGCCGCGATGATCCAGATCGTCGGCGATCGCCCGGCCGACCTGTTGTCGACGCTCGAGTTCATGCGCGACGATGGGATGGATCTGGTCATCACCAGCGGCGGGCTGGGTCCGACGGCCGACGATCTCACCGCCGAGATCGTGGGCCGGTTCTGCGGGCGTGAGATGGTGCTCGACGAGGCACTGGAGGAGCGCATCGCCGAGATCCTGCGCCCGCTCATGGCCCGGTGGCCCGATCTGGACCCCGACTCGGTGCGCGAGTCAAACCGCAAGCAGGCGGTGATCCCCGAGGGGGCGACCGTGCTCAGCCCGGTGGGGACCGCGCCGGGTCTGGTCGTTTCGCCCCGCGACGGCGAGGGGCCCACGGTGGTCGTGCTGCCCGGGCCCCCGAGAGAGCTTCAGGCGATGTGGGAGATGGCCCGTCAGACCGAGGCGTTTGCGGCCGCGATCGCCGGCGCCGTCGTGTACCGGCGCGAGATCGTACGGCTGTTCGGGATCCCGGAGTCCGAGATCGCCAACACGCTGCGCGAGGCCGAGGCGGCGGGCCTGGACCTGGCGCCACTGGAGATCACCACGTGCCTGCGCCGCGGCGAGATCGAGGTGTCCACCCAGTTTCAGCCGGCCGGGCAGCCGGCCTACGACGCCTTCCTCGACTTCATCCGCGAGCGCCATGCCGACACCCTGTACTCCGAGGACGGCTCGACCATCGACGACCAATTGGCCGAGCTGCTCAGTGGCCACACGCTCGCCGCCGCGGAGTCGTGCACCGCGGGGCTGTTCGCCGGGCGGATCACCGATCGTGCCGGATCCTCGGGGTACTTCTTGGGCGGCGGGGTCGTGTACTCCAACGAAGCCAAGATCGACCTGGCGGGTGTGGACCCGGAGCTCATCGAGGGCGTCGGAGCGGTCTCCACGGAGGTCGCCGAGGCGCTGGCGGAGGGCATCGCGGAGCGGTTTGACGCTGAGCTGGGCGTCGGCATCACAGGGATCGCGGGGCCGGGAGGGGGAACGGCGGAGAAGCCGGTGGGCCTGGTGTGTTTCTCGGTCTGGATGCGCGCGGGGGAGCGGGAAGCAAAGGGGGAGGCGGCACCACGACGGCTGACCCGCCGCAGCGTGCTTCCCGGCAGCCGCTCGGACATCCGTGACCGTTCGGTCACGGTGGCGATGCATATGCTGCGCCGCGTCCTGCTCGGCGAGTCCGACGAGCAGCCTGCGCCGGCGGCCGGCGCCACGCCGGCTTCGTGAGCTCTGCGGGCAGCGTTCGGCTCTTCGTCGCGCTGGAGCTTCCCGCCGCGGTCCGCCGCGAGCTGTCTGGCTGGGCCCGGGAGCACGCGGGCGGCCAGGTGGGCCTGCGCCTGGTGGACCCCGAGTCCCTTCACGTCACCCTGTGCTTCCTCGGCTCGCGCCCGGCCGCCGAGATCGAGGAGATCGCCGCCGCCTGCCAGGTCGCCGTGTCCGGGCTGCCCGCAGCGCGGCTTGCGCTTGGCAACGCCCTGTGGCTCCCGCCCCGCCGCCCCCGCGTGCTGACGGTCGAGCTCACAGAGGACGATGGCCGGCTGGCAGCGGTCCAGTCGGCTCTAGCGGGCGCGCTCGCGGAGGGCGGGTTCTACCAGCCCGAGACCCGCCCCTTCCTCGCCCACGTCACCGCGGCCCGCGTCCAGCGCGAAGCCCGCCCGCGCCTTGAACCACGGCCCGCCCCCGACCCCACGCCGTTCACCGGCAGCATCGTCACGCTCTACCAATCACGCCTCGGCAAAGGCCCAGCCCGATACGAGGCCCTGTCAAGCACCGAACTCGGGTAGCACCGACCGAACTCAGGTAGGACCCGGCGGGGAGAGGGGCAAAAAGACGCGCTGCTACGGCAGCTGCGACTCGATCCAGGCCTCCGTGGCCGGTCCGCTCTCGACGCTGGTGATCAGCGCGTAGCGCGTGCCCGGGCCGTGATGGAAGCCGCCGTGGTAGAGGAACTCGGAGTCGACCACCGCCTGCTGGTACTTGGGCAGGGCGATCTTGACCTCAGATGCCTTGGAGAACTGGTCGCGGCGGACCACCAAGGCGCTGGAGTCGTCGTCGGTCAGCTCCAGCCACAAGCGCACGACCCAGCCGTCGTCCTTGTTGGCCGCGTTGTTGTTGTCCAGGTGCAGGCCCCAGCGGCACTCACGCATCGTGTTGGGCTTCATCTTGAGCAGCTGGACCCGGCCAAAGCGCGCGCCGATCGACTCGACGTAGTTGACGATCGTCGGGCATTTCTTGGCGTTCTCGGTCCACACGCCGTCGAGATCGGGCTTGCCGTAGGTCTCGAAGCCCTTGAGCTCCAGTGCGCCCGTCGCCGAGGTGATCGGGGCGAAGGTGGTGGCGTCGTCTGAGGAGTACGTGGTGTACGTGAGGTTCTCGTACTCCTCGCGCGGGATCTCCGGGCCGTCGTATTTCTTGAGGCGCAGGTAGCCGCCGTTGGCCTGGAGCTTGGGCATGCGGTAGTGCGGCGTCTCGCGCTGGGTCAGCGACGGGCGCCGGACCCCGGTGACATACAGGATGCGCTTTGTGTGCTCGTTCTTCAGAGCTTCGACGAGAGGGGACACGGTCTCTCCAAAAAGGTCGGTAGTTATGTCTACTTTGCGATTCTCGCAACTAGGGCGGCGGAGGTCCGGTGCGCGGGGCGCGCGGGCGCAGCTCCGAGGACGGACAGGGCTCCGATCCCCCTAGCCAGATTCCATGTAACCAGCTTCGGTCCTGCCCGGCGGTGCGGCGCGTCGCGCACGTGTGCGGATCGACAGACCACGGCTTTGGCGTGGCCGGCGGGTCTGTGAGTGGGTTTCCCTACCACAACCAGCGACAATCGGCCGGCGGAGCCGCTCAGACCAGAGGTCGTGGGAGATTGTCATTCTCCAGCGATGAAGATCTCCCACGACCTGTCTCGGCGGCCCGAAGTCTGAAAGGCATCGCCTCTCACGGCGCCCGAACTCTCGCCAGCAACGCTCTATCACGCGTCTACCGCTGCACCTCGGCCAGATAGGTCTCGGTCTCGGCGTCCGCCAGGCCACCGTGCTGCCCGCGAAACCACCGTTCGTTGGCCGGCGCCGAGCGCAGCCATACCTGACGCCCCGGCGCCGCCAGCACCGCCACCTGGCCCAGCCGGGCGGCCAGCCGCGGTCCAATGCGATCGAACAGCTGGGTGGCGGGCAGGACTCGGCTCCCACGCACCCCGTCGTCAAGCCGTGCGGGCAGTTCGGCGAGCACCGTGTCCACGTACTCGGAGCGCACGTGCAGGAACGCGTCGCGTGAGGAGCCGGCCGGGCGCGGCTGGGAGAGCATCGCCTCAAGGTCGGGCCACAACTCGTCCAGGTAGTCCACGCGCTCGGGTGAGACCGCCACCTGGCCGTGGTCGGCGGTGAGCAGGATCGTGACGTCGTCGAGGTCCTCCAGGCGCTCGAGGATCGCGTCCAGCGCCTCGCGCGCCGCCTCGTGGAACTCGGGCGAGTCGGGCCCGCTCTCATGTCCGGCGCGGTCGATCGCGTCCCAGTAGAGGAGCGCGTAGGCGGGCTCGTCGCGGCCGGCCATGAGAGCGGCCAGCCTGCGGAGCCCCTCGGCCGGCGTGTCGAAGCCGTGGACCTGCGCGCCCCGCGTCGCCAGACGCGTGTAGGCCGAGTCGGCAATCGCGTTGGGCTGGAGCACGAAGCACGGCGCGTCGAGCGACTCATAGAGCGTGGGCCCGGGCAGGAGCTCGGCCGGGTCCAGCCGGCCCTCGAGGTCGTCGGACACCTTGGAGCTGGCGTAGCTGAAGCGCAGCGGGCAGATGATGGTGTCCAACTCAGGCTCGAGCACGTTCCACTCGTACAGGCCGTGGTCCTCCACCGCCAGGCCGGAGTGGACGGTGGTCACGTGCGCGGTGGTGGTGGAGGGAAACTGCGAGCGCAGCGGCGTGATGTGCAGGCGCTCCAGCAGAGGGTGATCGTCGTGGCGGTGCAGGAACCTCAGCCCAAGGGCGTCGAGCAGCAGCAGCGCGACACGCTCGCCGCCGGCCACCCGTCGGCGGACCTCGTCGGGGATGTCGGCGAAGGAGTTGTCCGGCTTCATGCGCAGAATCGTCACGCATTTGTTTGAGGCGCGTCACACACGCGTCTTGTTTCGTTACAGGGGCTCGGGCTAGCGTGGTTTTCCGTCCGCCGGCGGACGTACCGTGATGGGTTCAACGCGCAGAGACAAGGAGCCGGAGCGAAGCATGAGCGAGAACGAGAAAGGCGCAACCGTCGGCGCGTCTGACCCCAAAGCCGACGCCAAGCGCCAGGCCGCCCTCCAGGGCGCCCTGACGCAGATCGAGCGGCAGTTCGGCAAGGGGACCGTGATGCGGATGGGGGACCCCGGAGCGCGCGTGAATTGCGACGCCATCCCCACCGGAGCGCTGTCGCTGGACATCGCGCTCGGGATCGGCGGCGTGCCGCGCGGCCGGATCATCGAGATCTTCGGCCCTGAGTCATCGGGCAAGACGACGCTCGTCTATCACCTGATCGCCGAGGCCCAGAAGCTCGGCGGCGTGTGTGCGTTCGTCGACGCCGAGCATGCGATGGATCCGCTGTACGCGCAGGTGATCGGCGTCGACATCGATGAGCTGCTCGTCTCACAGCCTGACTACGGTGAGCAGGCGCTGGAGATCGTGGACATGCTGATCCGCTCGGGTGCCGTTGACCTGGTCGCCGTCGACTCGGTGGCGGCGCTGACGCCGCGGGCCGAGCTGGAGGGGCAGATGGGCGACCAGACGGTCGGCGCGCAGGCGCGGATGATGTCCCAGGCGATGCGCAAGCTGGCCGGGAACCTGAACCGCGCCCAGACGCTGTGCGTGTTCACCAACCAGATCCGTGAGAAGGTCGGCGTGATGTTCGGCTCGCCGGAGACCCAGCCGGGCGGCCGGGCGCTGAAGTTCTATGCCTCCCAGCGGCTGGACATCCGCCGGATCGAGACGCTCAAGGACGGCACCGAGGCGGTGGGCAACCGCGTGCGGGTCAAGGTCGTCAAGAACAAGGTGGCGGCCCCGTTCAAGCAGGCGGAGTTCGACATCGAGTTCGGCAGGGGCATCTCCACCTCGGGGTGCCTGCTGGACTACGGCATCGAGCACAACATCGTGACCAAGTCGGGCTCGTTCTTCTCCTACGGGGATGAGCGGTTGGGCCAGGGCCGCGGCAACGCCAAGGCCTTCCTGGACGAGCATCCTGAGATGGCGGCCGAGATCCAGGACAAGATCTACACCGTGCTCGGCATCGGCCGGGACCTGGTCAAGGAGATCGAGCGCGACGACGTGCCGCTGGCCGCGGTCGCGCCCGCCGCTTAGGCGGCGGCCGATGGCCGTCGGCAGCGGCTGACTTTGAGTCGTGCGGCGTATCGAGTCTGAGCGCGAGCCCCCGCAGACGTCCGAGGACGGCTCGGGGGCGCACGGCCCCGGAGCGGACCGCGCCGTCTCGGAGCAGGAGCGACTGCAGAAGGCGCTTGACCTGGGCTATGCCCATCTCAATGCGCGTGACCGCACGGTCAGCGAGGTGCGACGCCACCTCGAGCGCCGCGGCGTCTCCGAAGACCTGGCCGAGGCGGCCATCCAGACGCTCGGCCGGCAGGGCTTCCTTGACGACGGGCGGTACGCCCGGCTGTTCGTCTCCGATAAACGGGCGCTCGAGCAGTGGGGCAGCGAGCGCATTCGCCGTGGGCTGCTCAGCCGCGGGATCGATCGTCAGCTCGTCGAGGCGGCACTGGCCGAGGCGCCCGACCCGGCAGCAGGCGACGACGGGGAGGGCGGGGCCCCATCCGAGCTCGACCGCGCCCTCGGCCTGCTGCGCCGGCGCTTCCCCGACCCGCCGCAGGACCGCCGCGACCGCAACCGCGCGCTGGGCATGTTGCTGCGCAAGGGGTATGAGTCCGAGCTGGCGCTCGATGCTCTGGCCGCGTACGCCCGCGGCGACTGACCGCGCATGGACCGCGCCGACCTCGCCCGCTGGATAGCGAGCTACGAGCGAGCGTGGCGCACCGCGGGCACCGACGCCCTCGACCGTCTGTTCACGCCGGAGGCCACCTATCGCGCCGGCCCGTTCACCGAGCAGGTGATCGGCCTGCCGGCGATCGCGGCGTTCTGGGAGGCAGAGCGTGAGGGTCCCGACGAGCCGTTCACGATGCGATGGGAGCCCGTTGCCGTTGAGGGTGAGGTCGGTGTCGCCCGCGTCCGCGTGGACTACGAGGGGCCGCCGGAGCTGGTGTACCGCGATCTGTGGATCGTCAAGCTGGACGCGGACGGTCGCTGCCGCGCCTTCGAGGAGTGGCCGTTCTTCCCGGCGCAGCCGCTGAGCGCCGCCGAAGCGGGCTGAGCGCGGTCTTGCAGTTCGCGCCGCGTGTTACGAACGCGTTGCGCCCGCAACATCGCGGTACTACGATTGACGCAGTGAACGAACGGCCCTATGGCCGCAAAACGCCAGCAAATACCCAGATATAGAACACTGAGATCTTCTTGTTGACGGCAATCCACAACGGATCGGTGCGACGGTCCAGATCGGTGTCGGGCTAGTCGGTTTTCGCTGTCTAGCCGGATCGCTAGTGCCGTTGTGCCTGGGATGGCTGTCCTGTGTGTCCCCGCGGGCCGCTCGGTCGCTCTCAAATAACCTGAAACAGTGGGAATGCGGTCCGGCGTGGCTCGGGCCGGATGAGAGGAAACGACCATGGAAATCATCGGTGCCGCAGCGCTCATTGCGGTCGGAATCGTGGTTGCCGCGGTTCTCTACGGGCGCACGCACGGTGCCAGCCCGGCGAGCGCGGACCGCGACGCCGCGGCCGCGGCGGCGCTGCAGGCGGCGCTCACCGAGCGCAGCGGGGCTCTGGAGCGGCGCGAGCACGCGCTGGAGCGCCGCGAGGCCGAGCTCACCGACCAGCGCGAGGAGGTGGCGCGCGAGCGCGGCGAGGTGGAGTCACGCCTCGAGCGCGTCGCCGGGATCTCCGCGCCCCGCGCCAAGGAGCTCCTGCTCAAGGAAGTCGAGGAGCAGGCCAGGCACGACTCGGCGCGGCGCATCCGGCAGATCGAGGAGGAGACCAAGCGCGAGGCCGAGCGCCGAGTGCGCAACATCCTCTCGGTCGTCATGCAACGCCTCGCCGCCGGCCATGCCGCGGAGACGACCGTCTCAGTCGTGCAGCTGTCCACCGACGATATGAAGGGCCGCATCATCGGCCGCGAGGGGCGCAACATCCGCGCCCTGGAGAACCTGACCGGCGTGGACTTCATCATCGACGACACCCCGGGCGCGGTCGTCCTCTCAGGCTTTGACGGCGTGCGGCGCGAGATCGCGCGTCTCACCCTGGAGAAGCTGCTCCAGGACGGGCGTATCCATCCCGCCCGGATCGAGGAGATGTACTACCAGACCAAGTCCGAGATGGAGGGCCACATCGTCGAGCTCGGCGAGGAGGGCGCGTTTGACGCCGGCGTCCAGGGTCTGCACCCCGAGCTGGTCAAGCTGCTCGGCCGCCTGCGTTTTCGCACCAGCTACGGCCAGAACGTCCTGGCGCACTCGATCGAGGTTGCCCAGCTGGCGGCGATGATGGCCCACGAGCTGGGGGCGAGCCCCAAGACGGCCCGGCGCGCCGCCCTGCTGCATGACATCGGCAAGTCGGTGACGCACGAGATCGAGGGCCCGCATGCGCTTGTCGGCGGCGACCTCGCGCGCAAGTACGGCGAGTCGGCCGCGGTGGCGCACGCCATGGAGGCCCACCACAACGAGGTCGAGCCCCAGACCATCGAGGCCGTGATCGTTCAGGCGGCTGACGCGCTCTCCGGGGCGCGCCCGGGTGCTCGGGGCGAGTCGCTGGAGCAGTACGTCAAGCGGCTGCGCGACCTGGAGCAGATCGCCACTCGTCACAAGGGCGTCGACAAGGTCTACGCCATGCAGGCGGGACGCGAGATCAGGGTCATGGTGGCGCCAGGGGACATCGATGACGACGCCGCCACGCTCCTGTCGTATGAGATCGCCCGAGAGATCGAGAAGGAACTCGAGTACCCCGGGCAGATCAAGGTGACGGTCATCCGCGAGTCCCGGGCGGTGGAATACGCTCGCTAGTGGCCTTCCAGGCGATGGCGGCGACGCCGGTGCCCCGGCGGCGAAAGCCCAATTCTTCTTAAACAAGAGTGTTCACTGGACCGGAATCGGGTAGCTGACCGGCTGCGGGCCAGAGACGGGAGGCTGGCGGCTTTGTGGGCCCGCGCCGCCCAGAAAGGACACTCATGTTTCAGGGTTCTCGGCCGTTCGGCGGATGGCTGTCGACTCGCCTGGCTGCGTCGGTGACCGTCGCGCTGGCGGCCGTCGCGGTGGGCGCCGGCAGCGCGAATGCGGCCGGACTCACCGCCCATGGCCAGCTGCTGCATCTGGCCCCGGGCCTCAAGCTCAACGCCAATCAGAGCAGCAACTGGTTCGGCTACAGCCAGGGGACGCTCGAGCAGGGCAGCAAGTTGTTCAACTCGATCTCCGGCGACTGGACGGTCCCCGCGGCCACCCAGCACACCGCGGGCACGGCCGAGGCGTCGTCTGACTGGATCGGCATCGGCGGCGGATGCGTCGACGCCGGCTGCACCGTCACCGACTCGACGCTCATCCAGACCGGCACCGAGCAGGACGTCGATGCCACGGGCGCGCCCTCGTACTCGGCGTGGTGGGAGCTCGTCCCGGCGCCGTCGATCACCGTCAGCAACATGACGGTCTCGCCCGGTGACCACATGCACGCCTCTGTGTCAGAACTGGTCAACGACGCCGACGTCTGGAACATCACCATCACCGACGTCACCAAGAACGAGACGTTCACCACCACCGTCCCGTACCCCTCCACCCACGCCACCGCAGAGTGGATCGAGGAGACGCCGCTCGAGATCGGCACCGACGCCGGCTTCGCCGCGCTGCCCAACCTGACCAACCCCGCGTTCAGCTCGGGCGCGGTCAACGGCGCCGCGGTCAAGCTGACCACCTCGGAGCAGATGCAGCTCATCGACTCAAACAGCAACGTGATCGGGACTCCGTCGGCGCCCAACGCCGCCGGCAGCGGGTTCGACGCCTGCACCTGGGCCACCAGCTGTAGCTGACAACCCTGTTCGCAGTTCCCAGGCGGATCGGCGCCCCGGCTCTGCAGCCGGGGCGTCGCCGCGTTCGGGCCCGTCCCGCCCCGGCCTATCCCGTGCCGAGCTCAGCCACGCCAGGTCACTACCCTTGGCGACGTGAAGCGCTACCACGTGACCACGTTCGGATGTCAGATGAACGAGCACGACTCCGAGCGCATCAAGGGGATGCTGGAGTCGCTGGGCTACGCCGAGGCGCCCAGCCGCTCGGACGCCGATCTGATCCTCTTCAACACCTGCTCGATCCGCGAGGCCGCCGACAGTCGCTTCGTCGCTCACCTCGGGGAGGCGAAGCGGATCAAGCGCGAGCAGCCGGACACGGTGATCGGCGTGGGCGGGTGCTGGGCGCAGTCGGTCAAGGAGGAGGTGTTCGCGCGCTTTCCCTTCGTCGACGTCGCCTTCGGCCCCGGCCAGGTGCACAAGCTGGCCGAGTTCCTCACTTCGGACTCGCTCACCGCCCAGGGCTTCTTCGAGTTCGAGGGGTTCACCGGCCACCTGCCGGCCAAGCGCGGTCGCGACTTCCAGGGCTGGGTGCAGATCAGCGTCGGCTGCAACTCGGTCTGCTCGTACTGCATCGTTCCGTCTACGCGCGGGCGCGAGGTGAGCCGGGCACCCGGCGAGCTGGTGGAGGAGATCCACAGGCTGGCCGCCGACGGGGTGCGCGAGGTGACGCTGCTGGGCCAGAACGTCAACTCCTACGGGCGCGACCTCCCGCGCGAGTCACGCATCACCTTCTCAGACCTGCTGCGCGAGGTCGACGCGGTCGGAGGCATCGAGCGCATCCGCTACACCAGCCCGCACCCCAAGGACATGCGCGAGGACGTCATCCGCGCCCACGCCGAACTGCCCGCGCTGTGCGAGCACATCCACCTGCCGCTGCAGTCCGGCTCTAGCCCGGTGCTCAAGCGGATGCGGCGCACGTATTCGCGCGAGCGCTACCTGGACCGGGTCGCGCTCATTCGCGAGCACGTCCCCGACTGCGCGTTGACCACCGACATCATCGTCGGATTCCCGGGGGAGACCGAGGCCGACTTCGAGCAGACCCTCGAGGTCGCCGAGGCGGTCGGTTTTGACGGCGCCTTCACCTTCATCTACTCGCCGCGGCGTGAGACCGAGGCGGCGACCATGCCCGACCAGATCCCCCACGAGGTCAAGGTGGCGCGCATGGAACGGCTGGTGGAGGTGATCCAGCGCCGCGCCCGAGAGCGCGGGCAGCGATTCGTCGGGCGCACTGTGGAGGTGCTGGTGGAGGGCCCCTCGCGCAACGACCCGACGCGTCTGCGCGGGCGCTGTCGCCACAACAAGGTGGTCAACTTCGACGGACTGAGCGAGCCCGGTGACCTGGTCGAGGTGGAGATCACCGCGGCCACCAGCCAGACGCTGAGCGGCGAGGCCTCACTGGTGGCCCGCGCCGCGGGCTGAGCCGCCCGCGGCGCGGTCGAGCTTAGATCAGGCGTCCTGCGTCTCGTTGCGCCACGCCCCGGCGAACTGCGAGACCAACAGCCACCCGCAGACGACCGCGACGGCGGTCGTGGCGGCCATGAAGACCGATCCGTCACCTCCGGTGACCGGCATCAGGTTCGTCAGCGCGGGAGTGAGCAGGACGTCGCGGGCGGAACCCAGCGAGCTGATGTTGACCAGCAGGTTGGTGACGATCGCCTGCCACCCGATGACTGCGGTGAGCGTGAGGGCTCGCGATCCGGTGACCGAGCCCACCCCGACGGCCAGCGCGGCCACGGCGACGTTCGCCAACGCGATCCACCCAGCCCCCTGCAGAATGAGACTCAGATCGGGCGTCGCGGTGCCGCCGGCGAGCGCGAAGGAGCCGATGAGCACCAGGCCGTAGGAGAACGCGCTCAGGCAGAGCGTGACGATCGCCGCGGCCGGGAGCCGCACGGCGAACAGCGCCAGGCGCGAGCGTCCGGTGGTGACCAGGTCGCGGAAGACGCCGCTCGAGAGGTCCGCGGTTCCGACCTCGGCGCCGATGAGTACCGCGGCGAGCATCCCGAGGAACTCGCCCAGGGAGCGGACTCCGCGGGTGAACCCCAGGATGCCGCCGGCGGGCGCGTTGTGGGCCGGGTTGGAGGAGTGCTCGATGGCGGTGTAGCCGAACATGATCACGATCACGCCGGCGCTGAGCAACAGCGCGAAGGCCATCACGCTGCGGTTGCGCCGGACCTTCAGGATCTCGGCGCCGATCATCTGACGGGCCACGCTGAGCGTCATGCCGCACCTCCAACTCGAGACGTCATTTCCAAGAAGCGCTGCTCCAGCGACTCGCGCACAGGCTCGAGCCGTGAGATCAGGACCCCTCCCGTGACCAACCGGGCATTGACCGCGGCGGCCCCGTCGCTCCCCGCCAACGTCACCCGGATGCCGTCCGGCGTCGGGTAGGCGGCCGTCACCGCGGGATGTCCGTCCAGCAGGTCCAGCGCGGCATGATGGTCGTCGCACCCGATGTCGACCTCGTTGTGGTCGTCCGCCACCAGTTCTGAGATCGGGCCCTGGGCGATGATCCGCCCGCGGTCGATGACCGCCGCGGCGTGACACGTCTTCTCCACCTCGTCGAGCAGGTGGGAGGAGAGGAACACGGTCCGGCCCTCGCCGGTCAGCTCGCCGATCATTGTCCGGAACTCCAGGATGCCCCCGGGATCCAGGCCGTTCATCGGCTCGTCGAGGATGAGCAGCTCCGGGTTGGCGAGCAGGCAGCGCGCCACGCCCAGTCGCTGGCGCATCCCCTGGGAGTAGGTCTTCACCCGGTCATCGGCGCGATCGGTCATCCCGACGCGACGCAGCACGCCGTCGATGCGACCGCTCGTTTGCGGCCCCCGCGCGGCGGCGATGACCCGTAGGTTCTCACGTCCCGTGAGGTGGAGATGAAAGTGCGGCTCCTCCACCATGGCGCCGACGCGGGCCAGCACGCGGGCCCGGTCCTCGGGCACTGGGCGTCCCGAGATGCGCATGGTTCCCGTGTCCGCCTGGGTGAGGCCGAGCAGCATGCGGATGAGCGTCGTCTTGCCGGCCCCGTTGTGGCCGAGGAACCCGAAGGCCGATCCGCGGGGGACCGTCAGGTTGAGGTCGATCACGGCGGCCCGCGCGCCGAAGCGCTTGGTGACCCCGCGGGTCTCGATGATGTTCGTGGTGGTTGGCATGCTCAGATGTTCGGCGCGTGCGGCGTCCGTGTCGTCGGCCTGCCGGGCGATTGGCGCCTCCCGCGCACAGCGGACCCGCGGGCGCCTCTCCGCCTTACGGGGGAGTCGGCTCGGTGCCGGCGCCGGGCTTGACCAGCCCGATCTCGTAGGCCAGCACGACAGCCTGGACGCGGTCGCGCAGGCCGAGCTTCATAAGCACGTTGGAGACATGGGTCTTGACCGTGGCGTCCCCAACGACGAGGGCTTCGGCGATCTCGGCGTTGGACATGCCGCGGGCCAGCAGTTCGAGCACCTCGCGCTCGCGGTCCGTCAGCTCCGCCAGGGACTCCGGCGTCTGCCCGACGGGGGCGGGCAGCCGCCGCGCCACACGGTCCAGCAGCTGCCGAGTGACGGCCGGGGTCAGCAGCGCCTCGCCCGCGGCGACGACGCGCACCGCGCGCACCAATTCGTCGGCGGGGACGTCCTTGGTGATGAAACCGCTGGCGCCGGCGCGCAGCGCTTCCACGATGTACTCGTCCAGTGCGAAGGTGGTGAGGATCAGGACTCGGTGATTGGGGAGCCTGCGGATCGCCTCGATGCCGTCGAGGTTGGGCATCCGGATGTCCATGAGCACGACGTCAGGCTTGGTGGCGCGGGCCGCGCTCACGGCCTCCAGACCGTCGCCGGCCTCGGCGACCACCTCCATCTCGCCGGTGGCTTCGAGCACCGCGCGAAACCCGGCTCGCATGAGCGGCTGGTCGTCGGCGATGAGAAGGCGGAGCTTGGGCATCAGAGCGCGGGCGTCGGGTCAGCGGGTGGGGATGAGGGCGCGCACGCGGTAGCCGGTGCCGTAGCTGCGCTGCCCGGTCTCGAGCTCGCCGTCGAACAGGGCGACGCGCTCGCGCATGCCCACCAGCCCATGGCCGGGGTCGCCGGGGTCCCCGTTGGGGCCGCCGCCGTCGTCGAGCACGGTGACCTCCAGCGTGTCGGGCGCGTAGACGAGCGTCACCGCCACCTGGGTGGCGTGAGCGTGGCGTACGACGTTGGTGAGAGCCTCCTGCACGATGCGGTAGACCGACAGGTCGACGGCGGCGGGCAGGTCCCGGGATGACCCCTCGATATTGAGCTGCGCGTCCAGACCCGCCTGGCACGTGCGCTCGATGAGCGTGGGCAGGTCGCGCACGCCGGGCTGGGGCTCGCGTTCCGGCGCCCCGCCGTCCTGCAGGCGCAGCACGCCGAGCATGCGATGCATCTCCGACAGGGCCTCGCGCCCCAGGTCGGCGACGTGGCCGAGGGTTTCATGCTGGGTGGTCTGGGGGCCGGTCGCGGCCAGCGCCTGCGCCTGGACCACCATCAGCGAGACGTTGTGGGCCACGACGTCATGCAGCTCGCGGGCGATGCGCACGCGCTCGTCGCCGACGGCCTGCTGGGCCATGAGCTCGCGCTCGCGTTCGAGCCGCTCCGCCCGTTCTCTGAGACCGTTGATGTAGTCGGCTCGCGCACGCAGGTAGAGGGCCACGGCCACCGCGAGGCCGATGACGACGAGGCGCGACACCACGGTTCCGGCCGAGATGTGGTCGTGATGGATGACCAGCGTGGCGAGCGTGGCCGCGCCCGTGACGATGGTGGCACCGATGACCATCAACCGGTCGCTGTACTCGGCGACGGTGAACATGGCCAGCAGCACCGGCAGCAGCACGGTGGGGCCCCAGCCGAGCGCGAGCTCGATGGCCAGCACCACCCCCAGCACGACCAGCGGGGCGCGGTGGCGTACGACGAGCGCTCCCGTGGCCACCAGCAAGCCGAGGAACAGGGAGACGTGGGGGACGTCGCCGACCGCGTGCCTGGCGCCCAGCGCTCCCGCGCCCACGAGGAAGATGAAGACGACGGGCCCGAAGTCCAGCAGCCACCACGGCAGCCGCCAGCCCAGCGCGGTCGTCAGTGGTCGTTCTCTGCGGCGAGACACGGGGTTGAGGGTAGGCCCGGCGGGTTCTCCGCGCCTCCATCCGCGCGGTGAAGCGGCCCTCATCCCTCAGGGGGATATGGCGTTCGTCGACCGAGGGTCAGCGTCACGCTCGTCTCCTCGATGGCCGAGGCGATCTTGGCCACGGGGGGTTGAGGTCGTCCGCGGCGTGTGCGAACATATGTTCGTGCGCTGGGACAATCTGAGCATGGAGGAGGAGGAGCGTGCCCGCCTGCCGGGGTACCGCGACGAAGCCGTGATCCGCCATTTCGAGGCGCCGGACGCGGTCCCGACCCGGTTCTACGAGGTCCGGGCCAAATCGATCCTCAACCGGGTGCCCGAGGCCTCGCAGATGCCCTTCCGGTGGACCATCAATCCCTTCCGCGGATGCACGCACGCTTGTGAATTTTGCTTTGCGAGGCCTACGCACACGTACCTGGATTTCAACGCCGGCCGGGATTTCGAGCGCGAGATCATCGTCAAGGTCAACGCGCCCGAGCGGCTGCGGGCGGAGTTGGCGCGGCCCTCCTGGAAGGGGGAGCACATCGCGCTGGGCACCAACACGGACCCATATCAGTGGGTGGAGGGCCGGTACAAGCTGATGCGGGGGATCTGGCAGGCGATGATCGACGCGCGCAATCCCGGGTCGATCCTGACCAAATCGCCGCTTCTGCTCCGGGACCTGGACCTGATGACGGAGCTGGCCTCGCGGGCGGATTTCGGGGCGGCGCTGTCCATTCCGACGATGGAGGAGAAGGCGTGGCGGGCGACCGAGCCGCACACCCCCAATCCGAAAGCGCGGATGGAGGCGGTGGCCGAGTTGACCCGGGCGGGAATTAGAACGGGCATTCTGATTGCCCCACTCATGCCCGGGATCAACGATGACCCGGCGCAGGTGGCGAAGATCCTGGAGATGGCCAGCGAGGCCGGTGCGGCCTATATCTCCGGCATTGCACTGCATTTGAGAGGGGAGGTGCGCGGATTGTTCATGGAGTGGCTGGCCGAGCATCGTTCCGACCTCGTACCGCGCTATCGTGAGCTTTACCGTCGTGGCGCATATGCGCCCCGGCGGGAGCGCAGGCGCCTGGCTGAGCTCGTCAAGGGCACGGATCGGTCGCCTTGGGAGCGTGGAAGAGGCGCCTTTCTGCGGCCGCCCGATCCACCGCCTCCGGCGCGCCAGCCGAAGCAGGAGTCACTATTTGAGCTACACGGCTCGTCGTGAAACCGCCACCGGCCCAGCCGTGTTCCTGCAACAACCTGAAACCGATCACGCTTAGGAGCCATGCCAAGGCAATTCAGGCCGCGTAAGGACCTCAATCTCGACCGGATGTTCGAAACCCGCAGCGACGCCTGGGAGAAGGTGGGGCTGTCGTTCGAGGTCAACCAGAAAGAGGTCAAGCGGGCCCAGCGCGAGGCGATCGTCTGGCTGGTGCTCTTGATCGCAGTCGATGTCGCCTCCCACATCGTCCTGTCGAATTCGCACGCATGCCCGCACCGGGCGGGCAATGACTGCAGCCTGCTCGGCAACTGGGGGCTCTACAGCCTCGCCACGCCGATCAAGATCCTCAGCGCGATCCTCGTCCTTGCCTTCGGCTGGGGGCTGGCCCGGTCGATCGGGCGGTTCGTGGGGCCGACCTTCCTGCGGCGGATGGACCCGGCCACCGCCGGGACCTTCGGCTTCCTGATCCGGCTCATCACGGTGGGCATCGCGCTCGTCGTCGCCCTCAGCGTCGCCGGGGCTTCGTTCCAGTCCTTGGCCGTCGGCGGTGCATTCACGGCGGTCATCATTGGTCTCGCCGCCCAGCAGACGCTGGGCAACGTGATCGCCGGGATGGTGCTGCTCACGGCACGGCCGTTCAGAGTGGGCCAGCGCGTCCGCCTACAGGCCGGCGCGCTCAGTGGGCAGATCGACGGCACCGTCAGTTCGCTCGGGCTCCTCTACGTCAACATTCTGCGCGGCTCCGAACAGGTGATGATCCCGAACACTCAGGCGCTCGCCGCCGTCGTCGTCCCGCTGAGCGAGCCCGACGGAGTCGACGTCAAGGTGCGGCTGAGCTCCGGCGTCACGCCCAGCCAGGTTCAGGCGATCCTCGACCAGGAGGTCGCCGTGCCCACGCGGAACGGGACCTCGGTCAACTTGGAGGAGGTCGACGGCGCCGACGTGGTGGTGCGCGTCCAGGCCACGCCGGAGATCCCCGACGAAGGCGGCAGGCTCGCCGACGAGATCATGACCGCGCTGTCCTCGGTCACCGGCGAGCACGAGACTGCGCCCAGCAACGGCCGCTGAACCTCGCGCTCGCGCCGCTGCCCCGCGCTCGGCTCTGAACGGCGCTGGAGCGGAACGGCGCTGGAGCGGAACGGCGCTGGAGCGGTACGGCGCTGGAGCGTCGGTTAGCTCGAGCGACGACGGTGCCCGGCGTCCATCTCGGTCGCGATCCGCCCCGAGCCCAGCTTGCTGCTCGCCCACCCGGCCGGCCCCGGGATCACCGAAGCGATGGCGCCGCCAACGCGCAGGCCGAGCGGCGCCACGTCGATCTCCGCGCGGTCCTGCTCGATCGCTCGGATGACGGCGGCGGCGACGTCCTGCGGGGTTCTCGTGCCGACGCCCGGGGGGAGCTTGGCGCCCGTCTTGACGAACATGCCGGCATCACGGACGAAGCCCGGCGCCACCACCGACGCGCCCACCCCAGTGCCGCGGAGATCTTCGCGCAGCGCGAGGCCGAAACCCCGCAGCCCGAACTTCGTGGCGGAATAGAGCGATGAAGCCGGTTGCGCAGACTTCCCTGACAAGGAAGAGATGAACACCAGGTGTCCTCGCCCGCGGGCGAGCATGGCCGGCGCCAGGATCCGTGCGAGCTCGATCGGGGCGCGGAGGTTGACGTCCAGGATCACGTCAACCTCCTCCTGGGTGAGCGCGGCGAGCATTCCCGTGGCGGGGTGTGCCGCGTTGGCCACCAGCACATCGACCTCGGCATCCCGCGCCGCGGCGGCGAGACGGTCCACGTCCGCAGCCACGGCGAGATCGGACACGACGGCCCGGGCGCCCACCTCCTCCGCCATCTGCGACAGCTCCGCCTCCCGACGGCCGCTCAGGATCAGGCGCACTCCGCGCGCGCTCAGTGCGCGGGCGATGGCGTTGCCGATCCCACCGGTGGCCCCCGTGAGCAGGGCGGTGCTGCCGTCGAGGTCAAGGCGCGCGTGTCGGGGCACGGCGCGCAGTGTAGGTCAGCCCGGGAACACGGCGAGCGTCGCGGTGAACCCGTGCAGGAAGCTGCGCCCGCCCACCGGCCCGATCTCGCCGGCGGCGAAGAACCCGGCGGCCGGCACGCCGTTGAGCTCGGCCTGGACCATCGTGGCGTCGTGGTCGCGCGCGCCGAACATCCCCTGCCCGCGGCCGTTGCAGGAGAACACCAGCGCTCCGGCTGGGCGCTGCCCGCCGATCGCGGTGGCGCGCAGGCGCAGCTCGCGGCGCAGGTCCTCGCCGGCCGAGCGCGCGTCGCGGGCGTGCAGACGGACCACCGCTCCGGGTGCTACCACCGCGCCCACGGTGATCGCGCCCGACTCAGGGTCCGCGCCGGTCACCCCGCGCACCAGGAAGTCGCCCTGCTCATACTCGGGCTTGCCGCCGTCGATCACGATCCCGATGAGCAGCCCGGCGGCAACCAGCGCCCGCTCCTCGAGTGGCAGCTCGGCCACGGTCTGCTCGATCGCCTCCACGGCCGGGCGCCCCGCGAGCTCGTAGATCACGTTGTCCTCGGCTGCGGTGACGGTCATCTCGCGTCCCAGCGGCGCGGCTCCCTGCGAGACGCACGGCAGGAGCTCCACGCCGTTGAGGCACACCCCCACCGCGCCCTCCGCAACGACGCGGTCATCCGTGAAGAGCGCCGCGTCACCCAGCGGCGAGCGCGCGCTCGACAGGCCGCCCAGCACGGGAACACCGGGAGCAGCATCGGCGATGCCGTCCAGGACCGCGTCGGTCGGGAAGCTGTACGGGTCAGAGAGCAGGATCACCGCCGCATCAGAACCGATCTCAGGCATCCCCTCCAGGACGCCGACCTCATCCTCGCGACGCACCGTGGCGTGAAACGAGCGCGCCTCGCCGCCCTCCAGCGCCGCCGCCCACACCGCCACGCCGGTCCCGCCCTCCAGCTCACGACCTCCGCCCAGCACGCCGCCGGCGCCGCAGCCCACCAGCGCAGCGGGCGCCAGCTCGGCGTGGACGGCGGAGAGCATGGCGTCGGGGTCGGCCAGGTGGGCGCCGCTGGCGAATACCAGCGCGAGATCGACGTCGGCAGCACCCAGGGCCTCCCGGGCGGTCCGCGCGGCTACCGCCGCGCCCACGGAAGAGTCGCGCGCATCGGAGAGTCCGGTGCCCACCCTCATCGTGATCCCCCTGCACCCGCGGTCATTGCTGCACGATACTGCGGGGCGTGGCTCCGCCCGAGGTCATCGCCCTGTTCGGCCCCACCGGCGTCGGCAAGACCGATGTCGCGGTCGCGCTCGCCGATCGGCTACGGGAGGTGGGCGAGTCGCCGGTGGCGGTGTCCGCGGACGCTCTGCAGGTCTACATCGGGCTCGAGACCCTCACCGGCGCCGCCGGGCCGGGCGAGCGCGCCCGGCTCGAGCATCGCCTCATCTCCTTCCTGCCGGTCAACGCCACCTTCAGCGCGGGCCAGTACGCCGAACTCGCCCATGCGGAGATCGATGGCCTGCTCGCCGCGGGGCGCCGGCCGATCGTGGTCGGCGGGACCGGTCTGTACCTGCGGGCGGCGCTCACCGAACTGAGCCTGCGCCCGGTCCCCGCCGAGGGCGTGCGCGAGCGCTGGATCGCCGAGCTCGAGGCGCGTGGGCCCGCGGCGCTGCACGCCATCCTGGCTCGCCGGGCACCATGGGCGGCGGAGACGATCGAGCCCACCGATCGCCAGCGCATCGTCCGTGCCCTGGAGCTGCTCGACAGCGGCGAGCTCGAGCCACCCAGCGGCGAGTCCGAGCTGTGGACCGCGGACACGCGGCGCAGCACGCTGCTCGTTGGCCTGGTCATGGAGCGTGAGCAGCTCTACGCGCGCATCGACGGCCGCGTCGACCAGATGGTGGCCGACGGGGTCCAGGAGGAGGTCCGCAGCGCGCGCAACGCGGGCGCGTCAGACACCGCGCGCAAGGCTCTGGGCTTCGAGGACCTACTCAGCGGAGACGTCGAGCAGATGAAGCGGCGCACACGCAACTACGCACGCCGCCAGCTCACCTGGATGCGCAAGCTGGCCGGGGTCACGGTGATCGACCGGACCGGGCGCACCGCCGAGGACGTGGCCGCCGAGATCTTCGCGGCCTGGCGCGACGGCCCGTCCGCGCCCGGTGCCCCGTCCCCTCAGTGCGCGCTCAGAACGCCGCCACGAACGGATACATGAGCACCGCCGCCACCAGGACCCCGAACGCCCAGACGCCGATGACCCCGCGCAGCCACGTGCGGCCCAGCCGCCAGCCCAGCGCGGCCGCGTAGGTGGCGGCCACGTAGATTCCGGGCATCACGATCACCATGTAGTAGCTGTAGCTCGTGCGGTGGTCGACCACACTGAGCACGGCGAACGGTGTCCACGTGCCGATGAACCACGTCACCGCCAGCATCGCCAGCTGCTGGTCCTCCGGGGACTGGCCGGGACTCCGGCGGCGCACAAAGCGCCACAGACAGAAGACCAGGGCCGGCATGCCCAGCGCCATGATCACCGGGCTCGGCATCCCCCAGAACGCCACCACGGGATGGATGGCGTGGAAGTCCTGTCCGGGGAGCGAAGGGTTGATGCGCAGATACAGGATCCCCTTGAGGTCCAGCAACCAGGCCCACGGGTAGGACGCGATCCCCTGGGGACCGTTGGGGCTGACCTGCTGCGCCGCGTAGCTGAACATGTGCGCGATGTGCTGGAAGGGGCCGCCGTTGAGCAGTGTGGCCTCGGCGTCGGCGTACGGGGTCGCGATCAGCCCCATGATCGCCAGCAGGCCCACGCACACTCCCACGCTCGTGAACACTGTCGGCACGAAGCGGCCGATCGCAGCCCGCAGGCTCCACGCGGGAGGGCTGTCGGGGTCGCGCCGTCGCACGAACAGGCGTGCCAGTTCGAGCAGGCCCAGGGTGCCGAGCGCGTAGGGGCCGACGAACTTGAAGCAGAAGCCGACGGCGAGCACCACCCCTGCCAGCACCGGTCGGTCCTGTAAGTAGAAGGCGACCCCCCAGATCATCATCGTCACGACGTAGATGTCCAGGGTGAAGATGCGCCCGTGAACGAGCAGCAGGTTGTCGGTGGCCAGGAGCGTGGCCGCGCCCAGGGCCGACCATCGCCCGCCGCCGGCGCTGCGCACCAGCACGAACATGCCCAACAGCGCGAGCGAGCCGAAGATGAGGCTCGGCAGGCGCCAAGCGAAGGGGCCGTCGCCGAAGAGCTCGATCGCCCCGGCCACGATCAGCTTGGCGCCCTGGGGATGCTCGGCGTTGGGATCGGTCCCCAGCGGCGAGGCGGAGTAGTGGTCGCCCTGCGGCGGGTGGATGCCCACGATGACGCGCGCGGCGTTCACGTAGTAGGCCTCGTCGAAGATCATCGTGTGCTGGTTGGCCGTGGTGCAGGGCGACTGACACGGCTCGTCGAGCTTGTAGGCGCGGGCCCCCAGCGACAGCAGCGAGATGAGGATGAGCCCGATGAGCGGGGCCCGCGTGGACGCCTGAACGCGATCCAGCAGGCGGGGACGGGTCGGCTCGGTGAGCATGGCCGCCGCGACGCTACACATAGACTGCCGCGGCGTGTACTTCGAGAAGTGGCATGCGCTGGGCAACGACTATCTCATCGTCGAGGCTGACGCGCTTCCGTTCGTGCTGACCCCGGCGCGGGTGCGCGCGCTCTGCGCTCCGCATACCGGCGTCTTCGCCGACGGCGTCCTGCTGCTGTCGGCACCCGACGAACGTGGCCATGTGGCCCGGCTGCGCATCTTCAACCCCGACGGCTCGGAGGCCGAGCTGTCGGGCAACGGCGCCCGCGAGGCGGTCCTGTATCTCCGCCGCCGCGGCTGGGCGACGAGCGACACCTTCTCCATCCAGACCGCCGCCGGCGAGATCCGACCCACGATCACCTCGGCGACGACGGCCCGCCTGGACATCGGGCGGGTGCGCCTGCGCTCCGCCGACTACCCGTCGGGGCCCGACGACGGCGCCGGATCGCTCACCGCCGGCGGACGCGAGTGGACGTTCCAGCACATCCAGGTGGGCAACCCACAGTGCTCGATACGCATCGGCGACCTCGCCGAGCTCGAGGCGCTGGACCTGCCCGGGATCGGTGGCGGGATCGAGCATCACGAGCTGTTTCCCCAGCGCACCAACGTCTCCTGGTACACGGTCCTTGACCCGCATCGCATTCGCGCGCGGATCTTCGAGCGTGGCGTGGGCGAGACCTCGGCCAGCGGCACCGGGGCGACGGGCGCCGCGGTGGCCCACGTGCTCGCCGGCGGCGAGTCGCCGGTGACGATCGTCCTCGACGGCGGGGTGCTGGAGGTCGAGGTGGGCGAGGACCTCCACGTTACCCTGAGCGGCTGGGCGGTGCCGGTGTTCTCCGGCACGCTCGCCGATGACTTCGTCAAGGAGCTGCATGAGATCGAGTAGTCGCCTGGACCAGATCCCGCCGTACCTGTTCGCGCAGCTGGAGCGCAAGATCTCCGAGAAGCGCGCCGCCGGCATCGATGTGATCAGCCTGGGCATCGGGGACCCCGACACCCCCACGTACGCTCCCATCGTCCAGGCGGCCCAGCGGGCGGTCGCAGACCCCAGCACCCACACCTATCCCTCAAACCGCGGTCGGGCCGAGTTCCGCGAGGCGGTGGCGGGGTTCTACGCCCGCCGCTTCGGGGTGACCCTGGACCCCGAGACCGAGGTGATGCCCGCGATCGGGGCCAAGGAGTGCATCTTCAACCTCAGCCTCGCCTTCCTGGACCCGGGCGACGTGGCGCTGGCCTCCGATCCCGGCTACCCGGTCTACACCGGCGGCCCGGTCATGGCCGGCGGCGAGCCGGTGCTCATGGGCCTCCGGCCCGAGCTGGGCTTCGCCCCCGACTTCGCCGCCATCGACCCCGATCACCTGCGCCGCGCCCGGCTCATGTTCATCAACTATCCGAACAACCCGACGGGCGCCGTGGTGCCCGACGGCCTGTTCGAGGCGGGGACCGAGCTTGCCCGCGCCAACGATCTGCTGGTGGTCCACGACAACGCCTACTCAGAGACGACCTACGACGGCTACGTGGCGCCGTCGTTCTTGGCCACGCCCGGCGCCAAGGAGGTCGGCGTCGAGGTGTTCTCGCTGTCCAAGGGCTACAACATGACCGGCTGGCGGTGTGCCGCCATCGTCGGGAACGCCGAGGCGATCGCGCACTACTGGCGGCTGAAGTCCAACATCGACTCGGGCAACTTCGAGGCCGTCCAGCTCGCCGGCGTGGCGGCGCTGCAGCCTGATGTCGACGCTGAGGTCAAGGCCATGAACGCGGTCTACGCCCGTCGGCGCGATCTCGTGTGCGAGGCGCTTGCTCAGGCCGGCGTCAACGTCACCAAACCCAAGGCCACCATCTACATCTGGGCGCCGGTGCCGCCCGGCTTCGCCACTGCCGCCGAGTATTGCGAGTACGTGCTCGAGCAGGCCGCGGTGGTCATCTCGCCGGGTGGCGCCTACGGACCCAATGGCGAGGGCTTCTTCCGGATCTCGCTGACCGCGCCCGATGACCGGCTGCTCGAGGCCGTGCAGCGCCTCAGCCGTCTCTGACGGGGCTACCATCCACTGAAGTTGGGCGACACTAGAGCCACCGATAACGGAAACCGCCCGTCGCGCCAGGACGGCCGGCGCCAGGACAGCCAGCGCCAGGGTGGCCGCGCCCGCCAGCGAGCGCTGATGATCGCGGCGGTCCCGGCGGGTGAGGACGATCATCTGGCCGAGTTGGAGGAGCTCCTCCGTACAGCGGGCGTCGCCGCGGTGGGGGAGATGGTCCAGCGCCGTGACCAGCCCCACCCCAACACCTACCTGGGCGGCGGGAAACTCGACGAGGTCAAAGCGGAGATCGCGGCCGTGGACGCCAACCTCGTCGCCTGCGACGACGAGCTCTCGCCTCGCCAGGAGCGCAACCTCGAATCCGCGCTGGGCGTGCCGGTCATCGACCGCACGGCGGTCATCCTCGACATCTTCGCCGCCCACGCCCACACCGCCGAGGGCAAGCTCCAGGTCGAGCTGGCCCAGCTCGAGTACAACCTCGCGCGGATGCGGGGCCTGTGGTCGCACCTCGAGCGTCTCGGCGGCGGCATCGGCACCCGAGGCCCCGGCGAGACCCAGATCGAGACCGACCGACGCCTGGCCCGCGACCGCATCGCCGCGCTCAAGCGCCGCCTGGCCCACGTGCGCTCCACCCGCTCGGTGATGCGCGCCGAGCGCGAGCGCGCCCACCTGCCCCAGATCGCGCTGGCCGGCTACACCAACGCCGGCAAGTCGACACTGCTCAACGCGCTCACCGGCGCCACCGTCCCGGTGCGCGACCGACTCTTCCACACGCTCGATCCCACCACCCGCGTGCTGCGCGCGGGCGGTCGCGACTACCTGCTCACCGACACCGTCGGCTTTATCCGCAAGCTGCCCCACCAGCTCGTCGACGCCTTCGGGGCCACCCTGGAGGAGACGGTGCGCGCTGACCTCATCCTGCACGTCGCCGACGCCTCGGTCGACGAGGACGAGCTCAACGAGATGACGCGCGCCGTCGAGGACGTCCTGCAGGAGATCGCCGCCGAGGAGGCACCGCGCCTGCTCGTGCTGGCCAAGGCCGACCGCATGGACGAGGAACGCCGCGCCGAGCTGGCCCACCGCCACCCGGACGCCCTGCTCATCTCCGCGGTGACCGGGGAGGGCATCCCGGCGCTGATCGAACGGATCCAGGTCGAGTTCGCGCGCCGCCTCTTCGACGTCGAGCTGCTGGTCCCCTACGAGGAGGGGGGACGCCTGGCCGAACTGCACGAGCTCGCCGGCGATCTCGAGCGCGAGGACACCCCCGACGGCGTCCGCGTGTCCGTGCGGCTGCCCGCCAGCGTCGCCGCCCGCTACGCCGACTTCGCGCTGTCGCCGACGGCCAACGGATGAGCCTGCCCGTCGCGCGCCTGGACGAGCGCGCGCGGCTCCCCACCCGGGCCCACGACGGCGACGCCGGCCTGGACCTCTACGCGCTCGAGCGCGTGGTGCTCGCGCCCGGCGAGCGTGCGTCCGTCCCGACCGGCATCGCGGTCGAGATCCCACCCGGCCAGGCCGGACTGGTCCTGCCCCGGTCGGGCCTGGCGGCGCGGCACGGGATCTCGGTGGTCAACGCCCCTGGGCTCATCGACGCCGGCTACCGCGGCGAGGTGCGCGTGCTGCTGCTCAACACCGACCGCGAGCAGCGCTTCGAACTGGCCGCCGGGGACCGCATCGCCCAGCTCGTGCTGGTCCACGTCGAGCTGCCCGAGGTGATCGAGGTCGAGAGCCTCAGCGACAGCGAGCGCGGCGCGAGCGGGTTTGGTTCCAGCGGCGGCTGATCACCTCGTTCCGGCGGTCGCGAGCGCGCGCGGACGCGCTCAGGCGTCGACGGGGTCAGGGCGTCGGCGGGGTCAGGAGGCCGTGGGTCTGCAGGAACTGGCGTGCCACCGCGGCGGGATCCTGCCCGGCGATGGAGACCGCGTAGTTGAGCTGGCGGATCACCGCGGTGGTGAGCTTGTCGTCGACGCGTTGGATGATGTCGGTGAAGGCCGAGCCCTCCGCCCCGGCCGCCTTGGCCGAGACGATGGGGACCACGTTGCCCCAGCCGAACACCCGCTGCGGGTCGCGCATCACCGCGTAGTCCCCGCTGGCCAGTTGGCCGTCGGTGGTGTTGACCACAGCGGCCTGGATGGTTCCGTTGTTGAGCGCGGAATACTGGTCGCCGACCGCCATCGCGCGGTAGTGGATGGGCACGAACCCGTAGGCGACGTTCAGGTCCGACAGGCCGGGCGACGTCGTCTGAAACTGGGCCGGGCCGCCGACGGTCAGCCCGGCGGTGAGGCGATTCAGATCGCCGATCGTGCGCGCGCGGTTGTCAGCCGCGTAGGCGACGGTGACCGCGAGTCCGCCGGTATCGGCGAACGGGGTCGGCGCCAGCACCTGCATCCCGTGTGACAGCGCGTAGTGCTGGGCCCCGTCGTAGGCGTCCAGCAGCGTCCGGAACTCGTGGTGGTAACCCGCGATGACCGTGTTGAAGGTGTTGAGGTACTCGGGATAGACGGTGAGCGACCCGTTCTGCAGCGCCTGGACGGTGACGTCGGTGGGCCCGATGTTCTGGTTGATGTTGACCGTGTAGCCCTGGGCGCGGAGGGCTTGGACGTAGAGCTGCCCGAGCACGAACTGCTCCGCGTAGTTCTTGTCGCCGACTGTGATCACCGGCTTGCCGGCCCCGGGCAGAGCGGTGGTGGAGGTCGCTCCCGTGGTGTCGGTGCTGCTGGTGTCGTCGCTCGTGGTGGCGGCGCTCGACGTCGAGCTCGTCGTCGTTGTCGTGCGCGTCGTGGTGGTGCTGGTGCTCACCGACGTGGTGCGTGAGCTGCCGCAGGCCACACAGACGAGCGCCGTCAGGACGACGGCAGCCAGACGGGCGGTGGTGGCAGAACCGGGGAAGCGCATCGAGAGACGGTGAGCCGATCCTAGAGCCCGGCGGCCCGCCTCGCCTCCGCATGCGCCGCCTCCTCCAGATCGTCGTCGAGTGCCGAGAGTGGCTCCCCAAGCCCCAGTGCCGTCTCGATGAGCCAGTCCGCGAACCAGGCGTTCTTGGGCAGCAGCGGCCCATGCAGATAGGTGCCGATGACGTTGCCGGCCCGCACCCCCTCATGCGGATCGGTGCCGTTGTTGCCGTGGCCCTTGAGCACGCGGCCGAGCGGCTGGGCGTCGCCCAGGAAGGTGCGCCCGCCGTGGTTCTCAAAACCGGCGAGCACGCGGGTTCTCCCGGACGCGTTCGGGGCGGGTGGGTCCGGGGTGGGTGGGTCTCCCTCCAAATTCACCTCGATGGCCACGTTGCCGATCAGTCGTGCGTCTTCGCTGCGCACCGTGTGCAGGTCCACGAGACCGACGCCCGGCAGCGTCTCGGTTCCGAGCTCGTAGGAGCGGCCCAGCAGCTGGTAGCCGCCGCAGACGGCGAGGATGACCGCCCCGCGGGCGGCCGCGGCGTGCACGTCGTCGCGCTTGCGCTCGGCCAGATCGTGCGCGCACAGCTTCTGGTCGCGGTCCTGACCCCCGCCGATGTAATAGAGGTCGGCTCCAGCGGGGTCCAGCGGCTCGCCGAGGCCGGCGGAGGACAGCTCAAAGGCGATGCCCCGCCAGCGGCAGCGGCGTTCGAGCATGATCAGGTTGCCGCGGTCGGCGTAGATATTCATGAGGTCCGGGTACAGCGCGCACACCCGCAGCGTCCGCTCGGGCTCAGGCACGGAACATCACAACCGTGCTCCCGACGTAGTCCTCGGTGGGCGCGATCTCCATCCGGCTGGCCGCGCGCAGGCCAGCGGTCTCGCCCTCGCGCTCCAGGACGTCGGGATCCACGCGATCGAGGTGGATGAGGTCCTGCTCGGTACTCAACTGGCCGTCGGTGGTGACCGTCTCGCGCCGCCGCTCCAGGGCAAAGCCGTCGCCGTCGACGCGCACGGCGACCGGCCGGCTGCTGTACACGACGCCGTCGCGTTCGGCGACGTCGGGCAGCGGTCCGGGCAGGGTGCTCTCGCTGATGTCGAAGAGCTCGAGGTCGTCGGCGATGGCGACAGCCAGCACCCCGGGTGACTCGAGGTGATACGCGGCGCACTCCAGGAAGCCGGCGCGCCCCGGCGCGCCGCCCAGCAGCTGGATCGTCTGCATGGGGACGATGATGAGCGGGAAGCTGAGATCAAGCCAGAACGCGCGGGCGTCGGCGACGATCGTCGTTACCTCCAGGCCCGCGGCGCGCTCGCGCAACTCGGCGAGCAGCTCGTCGTCATAGTCGATCGCCACGACCTCGTGGCCCTCGCGGGCGAGCGCGAGGGCGGTGCGCCCGGTGCCCGCGCCGACGTCGAGGACCGGCCCGCCCACGCGCTGAGCCAGCGCGCGCCAGAACGTGAGGTCGGCGGTGTAGCTGCCGCACTCCAGGTCGTGCCAGGTCGCCTTGCTCACCGGCGCGCTCCCGCGGTCTCACGTGACCAGAACGCACCGACGTGCCCGCGGCGCTGCAGCTCCTGGCGCAGCTCCAGCAGCGCCGTGTAGGTGGGCAATGCGAACAGACGCCCGCTGGGACAGGCGGCAAGCGCCACGTCGAGGGCGGCGCCCAGACCGGGAACCACCGTGAGCCGTTGCGGTGGCACCCCGGCGTACTTCAGCCGCAGCGCCAGCTCAGCGGCGCGGGTGCCGGCACACGTCACCTGCCTGACACGCCCCGCCAGCATCTCGAAGTCGGCGTCCCACACCCAGGAGATGTCGCGGCCGTCGGCGGTGCGGTCGTTGAGCACGGCCAGCAGGTCGAGCTCGTCGGGCTCCAGCACGAGCGTGCGCAGCACCTCGTTGGCGCCGGCCGGGTTCTTGATGAGCAGGATCGCGAGCTCGCAGTCGCCGATGGCGACTCGCTCCGCGCGGCCAAAGGCGGGGCTGACCCCCGCCAGGCCGGCGGCGATGTCAGACAGCCCTAGCCCCAGCCCGAGGCATAGGGTCGCGGCTGCCAGCGCGTTGTAGACGTTGTAGAGCCCGGGGAGGGGGAGCTCGACATCCGCTGTCCCCGCCGGGGTGTCCAGCGTAAAGGTGGCGCTGCGGGTTGCGTGGAGCTGGATGTCGCGGGCGGAGACGGCCGGGTCGGGCCGGCGCTGGCCGCAGTTGGGGCAGTGGTAGACGCCGAGGTGACCCAGATAGATCGCGTCGTACTCGTAGGCGTGGCCGCAGCGGCGGCAGTGCTTGGAGTCCGAGGCGTGCTGCATCTCGGCGCTGGCCATCGCCGGGTCCTGGACGCCGAAGTAACTCACACCGGGATGCTCGCGTCCCAGATCGGCGATGAGGGGGTCGTCCGCGTTTGCGGCCAGCGCGGTGCCCGCGGGCAGCGCGGCGACCGCAGCGGCCCAGCGGTCCGCGATCGTCTCCAACTCGCCGTAGCGGTCGAGTTGGTCGCGAAACAGGTTGCCGAGTACGACGGCGCGGGGGTGCAACTCCGGGACGACGCGGTCAAGCCAGAACTCGTCGAGCTCGAAGAGGCCGAACCTGCCGTCGATCGCGCCGCCGCGGCGCACGGCCTCGAGCAGGGTCGAGGCAACGCCGCCGGCCATGTTGGCGCCGGCGCGGTTGTGGACGAGGTCGGTGCCGGCGCGCTCGAGCACCGCGGCGGCCATCGCCGCCGTCGTGGTCTTGCCGTTGGTGGAGGAGATCACCGCGCAGCCGTCGGGCAGCCGGGCCGCGAGGCGCTCGATCGCCTTCGGCTCCAGGCGCATGAGCAC
The DNA here is from genome assembly GCA_036490435.1 of Solirubrobacteraceae bacterium. Lineage (GTDB taxonomy): Bacteria > Actinomycetota > Thermoleophilia > Solirubrobacterales > Solirubrobacteraceae > Palsa-465. The sequence goes on along the minus strand of DASXDW010000052.1, from coordinate 21,925 downwards.
CTTGCCCGGGAGGCTGGTACCGCCGCCGCGCCCGGCGCGGCGGGCCAGCTCGCCGACCCCGCGGGCGGCGAGGACCTTGGCATCGAGCAGGCTCACGCGGAGGCCGGATGGGTGGTGGTGGGCACGAGCGTCTGCACCTCCTCGGGCAGCACGCTCACGGTGACGGGGAGCTCGGCGATCGGGTCCCCGTCGGCATACAAGGTGAAGGGCCGCGAGGCGGCGATCTTGACCGTGCGCCCGCGGAGGACCTCGACGTTGTCCAAGCGCACGTGCGCGCCCGTGAAGACGCTCGGCGCCCGCCTGAGGAAGTTCACCTTTGAGGTCTGCAGGATCATCACCACGTCAAGGATGCCGTCATCCAGTGTGGCGTCCGGCGCCAGCATCATTCCCCCGCCGTAGTAGCGCGAGTTCGCCACGGCGATGGTGTAGCCCGACGCGGTGCGTGGCGGGGCATCGTCGACGGTGACGGTGAACGTCGCCGGCCGCCACCCCGCCAGCGCGCGCAGGAGCCCGTAGGCGTACACCATCCGCCCGCGCACCAGCGTGGTCTCGTTGGCGATGCGATTGGCCTCGGAGTCAAAGCCGCAGCTCGCGATCCCGATGAACGTCTTGTCGCCGACGACACCCAGATCCAGACGGCGGACCTCGCCATGGGCGAGCACCTCGCAGGCCTCGGAGGGCGAGTTGGGAATCCCGAGCATCCGCGCGAAGTCGTTGCCGCGGCCGCCCGGGAGCACCCCCAGCACCCCGTCGCTGTGGCGCAGCGCGTCGGCCACCGCCCCGATGAGCCCGTCACCGCCGAAGGCCACGGCGGTTTCGCCTGCCTGGGCGGCGGCGCGAGCCAGCTCGCGCGCGTGTTCGAGGCTGGTGGTGCGCTCGACGTGATGCTCGAGGCCGAGGCGGTGAAGGGCCGCCTGCACACCGTCCAGCTCCCGAGCCGCCCGGCCGCCACCCGCGAACGGGTTGACGATCACGCTCAGCGTCACCCGGTCACCAGCGCGTAGAGGGTCTCGGCGATGGCGACGGGCGCCGGGTCCTCGGCCGCCTCAGCCTGGTCGCGCGTCGTCACGCCGGTGAGGACGATCGCTCCGTCGATGCCGGCGGCCGCGGCGCCGCCGAGGTCGGCGTCGAGCCGGTCGCCCACCATCAGGGACGGGCCGGGGCCCAGGCGGTCCAAGGCCGTCTCGAACAGGAGCACGTCGGGCTTGCCGACGCTGCGGGCGGTGCGCTCGGTGGCGTACTCCAGCGCGGCCAGGACCGCGCCGGTGGCCGGCCAGTACCCGTCACCGGCGGGGAAGGTGCGATCCCGCCCGGCGGCGATCATCTCAGCGCCGTTGAGCACGGCCTGGGTCGCGGTGCGCAGCTCGGAGAAGTTGAAGTCATCGTGCCCGGCCACCACCACGAGCTCGGCGTGGGAGGCGCGGTCGGTGCCGTTGACGATGCGCTGGCCGGCGTCGGCCACGTGACGGAAGATCGCCGGCGAACCGATGACGAAGGTCGGCGTGCCGGGACGGCGATCGGCCAGCACGTACTGGATGGCTGAGCCGACGGTGACGATCTCCTCCAGCGACGCCTGCAGGCCCATCGACCACAACTTGCGCACGTATTCCTCGGGCGCGAGCCGACTGTCGTTGGTGACGAAGGCCAGCGTCTTGCCATGGTTGCGCAGCTCCGCCAGCGCCTCGCGGGCATTGGGGGTGGGCGTCTGGTCGACCCAGACGCACCCATCGAGGTCGAGCAGCACGTGCTCGTAGTGGGCAAACAGAGGGGAGAGGGGCATGAGAAGAGGGGGTGGGGGCGGCCCGGATTATCCACCGCGCCGGGGGACGGACAGGGCCGCGCCAAACGCCAGATAACCAGTCGGTCGGGCCTTATGTCTCCCAGCGCACGAGCCACGCCGCAAACTCCGTAGATCCTACGGACTGCGCTCCGCAGTCCTTGCGGTCAGCGCGCCGGACGCAGGGCCGATACGTGTCGGGCTTCCCGATTGAGCGACCCCTCCCAGGAGGAAATCTTGAAGCCCAGCACCGAAAGCGGACGCATCTCCCAGGACGCGCTTTTGCGTCTTTGGCGCATGTACAAGGAGACCGGCGACACCGGCGCGCGCGACCGCCTGGTCTTCTCGTTGGCACCCGTGGTCAAGGCGATCGTGTATCGCAAGGTCCGCGAGATCCCGTCCTACCGGGAGGTTGACGACTACCTCTCCTGCGGTCTGGAGGCACTGATCAAGTCGATCGACCGCTATGACCCGGAGAAGGGCGCCACCCTCGAGCAGTTTGCGTGGACCCGGATCCACGGCGCGGTCCTCGACGAGCTGCGCCGCTTTGACTGGGCGCCGCGCTCTCTGCGGCGCATGGAGCGCGAGATGAGCCGCGCCCGAGAGCGTTTCAACGCCATCCACGGCCGTATGCCGAGCAACGCCGAGCTTGCCGACCTGTTGGCGATCTCACGCGTCGAGCTTGACGCGCTGCTCTCCGATCTTGACCGCGTCGACGTGGGCTCGCTCAACGCGTCGGTGGCCACCGACGACGACAACGCGGCCGAACGCATGGATGTGTTGCCCAGCACCGACCGTGACACCGATCCTGAGCACGTCGCCATGCGCGAGGGCGCCGTCGCCCGGTTCCGCGTCGCCTTTGCCCAGCTGCCCGAGCGCGAGCGCAAGGTGGCGCTGCTGCTCCACGTCAACAACCTCACCCTGCGCGAGGTGGGCGAGGTCCTCGGTGTCTCCGAAAGCCGCGTCTGCCAGATCCACGGCCGGCTCAAGCGCGGCCTGCGCGAGATGCTCAGCGCCGACGAGCTGCTCTTCCTCGAAGTGGCCTGAGGGTCGTTTTCGGGCGCGCCCCGGCGAGTGGTCGCAGGATGGTTGACTACCGGGCGTGCGTGAGCGGCGCCTGATCTTCGGTGAGGTGGCGGAGCTCTATGACCGTCACCGGCCGAGTTATCCGCCGGCATTGATCGACCACCTCGTTGCGCTGGCCGGGCTTGACGGCAGCCAGTCGGTGCTTGAGGTCGGCGCTGGGACCGGGAAGGCAACCGCCCTGTTTGCACAGCGCGGTATCCCGGTGCTGGCCATCGAACCCAACGCGGAGATGGCAGCGGTCGCCCGCCGCAACCTCGCAGGCTTTGAGCACGTGACGATTGAGGAGGCCGATTTCGAGGATTGGCCGCCCCGCGGGCGTCGCTTCGCGCTACTCGTCTCGGGCCAGGCGTGGCACTGGGTGACGCCCGCGGTCGGATATGCCAAGGCCCGCGACGTGCTCGCCGACGGCGGTGTGCTCGCCCCGTTCTGGAACCGCGCGGTGTGGGAGAAGGCCGATATTCGCGGCGCGCTGCTCGAGGTCTACGCGCGTCTCGGGTCGGGCCTCTCGGTGGACGGCCCCATGCACCCGGCGAACGGTGAGGCGGGCGTCGATGACGATTGGCACGCTCAGATCGCGGCTGTTGATGGCCTGGACGACGCCGAGGTGCGCCACTACGAGTGGCTGGAGCGATACTCGGCTGCCGAGTACGTGGGGCTGCTCGGCACGGCCTCCGAGGTGCGACTCCTCTCCGAGGAGCGCCGCGAACCGTTTCTGGCGGCCGTCGCGCAGGCAATCGAGACGCACGGCGAGCCGGTGAGCATTCCCATGCGGACACTGCTCTGCCTGGCACGCCGTGTCTGAGGGACTCACGAGGTCCCGTCCGCCGTTGACCGTCCGCCCTGCCGTGTTGGCCGACGCCGGTGCGATCGCCCGCGTCCACGTCCGCAGCTGGCAGGCCGGCTACGCCGGGCTGCTGGCCGGCGACGAGCTCGAGGGTCCCTCGGAGGCGCAGCGGGATGCGATGTGGCGCGAGGTTCTCGGAGACGGGGGAGGGCTGATCGTGTCCGTCGCGGAGCACGACGACGCGATCGTCGGCTTCTGCGCCGTGGCCACCCCCAGCTGCGACACCGACGCCGCCGGTGACGTGGCCGAGATCAGGGCCCTCTACATCGACCCCAGCGCCTGGCGCACCGGCGCCGGGCGCGCCCTGATGGAGGAGGCTCTCGAGACGCTGCGCGGCGGGCCCTGGGACGAGGTCACGCTCTGGGTCATGGCCGGCAACGAGCGCGCCCACCGATTTTACGGGCAGTTCGGGTTCACCGCAGACGGTGAGCGGCGATCAGATCGAGCCGGCACAGAAGTGCGTCTACGGGCGTCATTGGAGCGCTGGAGCGGGCGGGACCGCACGGCCTAATCCACTGCAAGCCCTCATGCAAGAGCCGGGGCACCCACATGGGCGTCATAATTCGGACAGCAGCGTCCCAGAATGACGCTCCTCAATCCGGTGCTGCGCGCAGGGCCCCTGGACGGGTCAAACCCACCCGATATCGGCGTTCAGTCCCCTGAACTCAACGGCACTAAACGCGTCGTGGACGAACGTACTAGTCCTTTGGGGCACGGCAGCTATTGAATGCCCGCAGAATCGCAGGCAGAATCCCGGACGGAAAGTTGATGCCGGGCCCGGAATGCCTGGCGTCAACCATGTCTCTGAAGTTGGATGCCCCATTCCGCCCCCCTTTGAAAGGAGGACAAAAAATGGGTTGGAAGACTGGCCGCTAGGCCGTTGTTCTCGGAGGGGCTCGCGTGGAAGGCGGGCCCCTCTTTTCTTTGCCAGTCCGGGCTAGGTATCGGCGCTCCACGCCAGGCCTTGAGAAAGTGTCCAAAACCTCTGGACATCTGTTCAGATCACTGGTTCGCGGGCCGATGTTGGGGGCAAGATGTCCGACTCGGAGACACGGATGGCTCCGCACGCCCACCCGCCTGCACCGTTCCTGACGGCTCAGTTCGTCGTGACCGCGGCGCTCGCGTTGGCGGCCTCCGCTACCTCATGGACCACCAGTTGGTCGTGGCCGTCGTTCGTGGTGATCGGGGTGTTCACGATCCTCGGCGACCTCACCGAGATCGAGACTGCTCCCAAGCTCAGGGTCTCCGGCAGCTTTCTCGGTCTCGTCGTTGCTGCTGCCTTGTTGGGTCCGGGACCTGGAGCCGCGCTGGGCGCAATCTCCATCGTGGTCAGTTGGGCGCGTCATCGCGAGGCCCCACACTTCTTCATCAACAATCTTGTCGCGTACACCGCGTTTCCCCTCGCGACCGGAATCTTCTTCCACGAAACCATCCGAGCCGGCCATCTCGGCCCCGACCACGTGGGCTACTACCTGCTCGTGTTCGCGGCGTTCGTCGTCGCACTCACCCTGAACTTTGTACTCAGCGCGGGCTACATGTGCTGGCTCGACGGCGCTTCGCTCGCGCACAAAGCCAAGGACCAAATGGTCCCGCTGCTCTCTGCAGAGCTCTTCTCCTCTCTCCTCACGGTCGCGGCTACCTACGTGACCCATCGCCTCGGGGTCGCTGGCTTCACCCTGTTTGGACTCGTCATCATCATCTTTCAACACCTGGTCGGCGAACTCCTCACCTCCAAGCGCCGCAGCGACAAGCTCCAGCGCATCGCCACCACCGACGAGCTCACCGGCCTTGGCAACCGCGAGGAGTTCCACGCCACGATCACGCGCCGGATCACCGCCTCGCGGGAGTCAAACGGCCACTTCGCCGTGCTCCTGATGGACCTTGACCGCTTCAAGGAGATCAACGACACGCTCGGCCACCACTACGGCGACGTGCTGCTCAAGGAACTCGGCCCGCGCCTGACCTCGTCCATCGGCGAGGGCGGCTTCGTGGCCCGCCTCGGCGGCGACGAGTTCGGGATCCTGCTTCCGGAGGACACCGACGACATCGCCGTCCTCGACGTGGTCATGACCCGGCTGTTCAAGTCGGTCAGCCAGCCCTTCGCGATTGACGAGCTGTCGCTCGAGGTGGGGGCCAGCGTCGGCGTGGCCCGCTTCCCGCTGGACGGGGAGGATTCCCACGCGCTGCTGCGGTGCGCCGACATCGCCATGTACGCGGCCAAGGAGAGCCAGACCGAGTACAAGATCTACACCGCCGAGCAGAACCAGCACTCCAAGCGGCGGCTGGGCGTGCTCAGCGGCATCCGGCACGCGCTGGTGCAGGACGAGATCGTCGTGCACTACCAGCCGATCGTCGACCTCGACCAGGGCACGGTGCGCGGCGCGGAGGGCCTGGTGCGCTGGCAGCACCCCGAGCACGGCCTCATCCCGCCCGGCGCCTTCGTGCAGACCGTCGAACAGACCGGGCTCATCGGCCCCCTGACGCGGCACGTGCTGGAGCGCTCCATCGCTGAGTGCGCCGCCTGGCGCAAGGATGGGCGCGAGATGTCGGTGGCGGTCAACCTTTCGGTGCGCAACCTGCTCGACCGCGACCTGCCCAAGGAGATCGAGCGCCTGCTGCACGCCTACGGCCTGCCGCCCGAGGCGCTCCAGCTCGAGATCACCGAGAGCATGATCATGTCGGACCCCGAGCGGGCGCTGGCGACGGTGACCCGGCTCAGCGGTCTCGGCGCGCGTCTCTCGGTCGACGACTTCGGCACCGGATACTCGTCGCTGGCCAACCTGCGCAAGATGCCGATCAATGAGCTCAAGATCGACCGCTCATTCGTATCGCCGATGCTGCGCAACGAATCGGACCTGATCATCGTGCGCTCCACCATCAACCTCGGCCACGACCTCGGCCTCAACGTGATCGCCGAGGGTGTGGAGGACAGCCCAACGCTCGAGCAGCTCGCGGTGCTGGGCTGCGATCTGGCCCAGGGTTACCACGTCTCGAGGCCGATGCCGGCCGACGCCTTCCACGACTGGCTCAGCGACACCGCGCCGCAGCCGGCCAAGGACGCCGACGCCAAGGCTTCCGCGAAGGCCAAGAGCGTCCCGGCCTCGGTCACGCGAGGCGCCGTCGATCTCGGCGGCCTCACCTTCGCGGCTCCCGAGAAGTAGCTCGGGTTAGAAGAGGGCTTCCTGGGCGCTGGGCGCCGGGGGCGCCAGGCACTCGGGGCCGTCATAGCGGGCGTCGTTGACGGCGAAGCCCACCTCGGTCACGCCCGTCGACGCCGCGGGCAGTCCCAGAAGGATCTCGCGCAGCTCCGAGCGCGGCGTGGCGAGGTCGAGCCACGCGGACTCAGCGCCCGGGTCGAGGATGACCGGCATCCGGTCGTGCAGCGAGGCGATCGCGTCGTTCGCCGCCGTAGTGAGGATCGTGCAGGTGCGAAGGGTGTCGCCATCCTCGGCATGCCAGATCGACCACAGCCCCGCGAAGGCGAACAGCTGCGCGTCGGTGCGCGTGATGTGAAACGGCTGCTTGGGGCCGCCGGTCGGACTGGGCCCGCGGCGCCACTCGTAGAACCCGTCGGCGATGATGAGACACCGAAAGCGCTCAAACGAGCGGCGGAACGCCGGCTTCTCGGTGGCGGTCTCCAGCCGGGCGTTGATCATCTTCAGACCCGTGTCCGGGCTCTTGGCCCACGACGGCACGAGCCCCCAGCGCAGCATGTCGCCGCGCGGCCGGCCCTCACGATCGGTGGTGACGGCGAGGACCTCGTCGCCGGGAGCGACGTTGTAACGCGTCTGGACCTCGATCGACTCGCCGATGGGAAAGCGTGCCCGTAGCGAGCCCGGATCGGGCATGGCCAGGCTGTAGCGCCCGCACACGGCGTACGCCTCCGGGCGGTCAGCGGCCGCGCGCCGCGACCTGCTCGGCACGGTCGGCTTGGGCCTTGCGTTGTCGGCGGCGACCGAAGAAGGCGAGCACGCCGATCGCGACCACGACGAGCACGAAGCCCCAGAAGATCCGCAGATCCAGAGACATGCCGCCGGCGGCCAGCGCGACCAGGCTGACGATGCCAAAGGCGAGCAGCAGAACCGCGACGACCAGGGCGACGATGATGAGCACGCCGCGGACGCGAGCGAGGGTGCCGGCGCTCTTGGGTGGGGCCACCAGGCCCATGAACTTCAGCCCGCGCAGCTGGCGGTTGGTCGGCGCCTCGACCCCGAGGCGCTCGGTGGCCTTCTTGAGATCGTCGGCCCGCCGCTCAGCCAGAGCCAGGGACGCGTCGGCCATCCGGCGCAGCTGCAGGCGCTCCTGGGGGCGCGCCGCGGCGATCGCGCGCTGGAAGTGCGCGCGGGCGGCCTTGGCGTCATAGCGCTCTGCCGCGCGTGCGCCGAGAATGGCCTGGGCGGCGGCCTTGAACTTGGTCTCGGCCTCGAGCTCCTCGTCGCTGCGGCTCTCCATCTGCTGCATGGCGGCGAGCTGGCTGCGCTGCTCGACGCGCATCGTTCGCTGCTGCTTGGGCATGACGGTGAGTCTAGTTGCTGTGCTTGGGCTTGATGACGAAGATGCGCTGCCCGCTCAGCGACTGGCCGATATCCAGGGCACTGGCGGGCGGCGGCCGGTAGACGTCGATGTGACGGCCGTTGATCGCGCCGCCGGTGTCCTGCGCGACGAACCAGCCTCCGAAGCCGTCGTTCCGATACGCCGGCACGTACACGCGGCTGCCCAGCGGGATGACGTTCGGGTCCACGGCGATCGACTGGTCGTAATGCAACGGCAGCGAGGACCCGGCGGCGAAGGTCACCTCGCGCAGCGGCACGTACTTGGCCCCGCGGCCGTTGGACCAGCCGCCGGCACTGAGCGGGAACGTGACGGCGCGCTTGCGGTTGCGCCAATACCCGCCGGCGCGCCAATACGGAGCGCCCGCCGTCCAGCCGTCAGACGGGGAGGTTGCGGCGCCCGTCGCGGTCACCCAGCCCCCGTCACCAAGGGCGTCGATGTGGTAGGTCCGGCCGTCCAGGCCGATGCCTGAGCCCTCCATCGACATGCCGGTGGCCGAGTACAGCCAGTCGATGTGGTGTAGGCCCGGAAGGCCGGGCGCCATGACCATCTTGCCCACGAACCAGGACTCGAGCGCGGGCCAATACTGCGTGATCGCGACGCTCGTCAGCCAGCGGCCCTTCGCGTGCTTGCTGGGCGGGGGCGGGATATGGACCGGTGCGCGCAACACGGGAGCCAGGCCGCCGCCGAGCAGGCCGGCCCCGCCGGAGCCCGAACTCGAACTCGAGCTCGGAGGCGGTGAGGAGCCGACCGCGGCGCCCCCGCCTCCGGCGCCCTGGGCGGGGAGGGCCGCTTGACATAACGCGCAGGCGGCGATGATCGCGCCGGTCAGGAGGCGGGCAACGACGCGTTGACGGGAGGTCATCGAACGATCGAACGTGGACGGGGTCGGGGCGCCGGGGGGACGCTATGGCTGCCCGGCGCCGCGGCGCGCGCCGGTTGCAGGCGCGCAGCCTATCGCTTGGGTTCGTCGGTGCGCCGGTCAAACCTGCCCGGACAGGCGAGGCCGCCTTTACGACGTGCTGCCGTCCGCCGCCAGGAAGGCGGCGAGTTCGTCGGCGAAGGCATGCCCGAGGAGCGCGGTGAGGTGATCGCCGGGCACGCGAAGCAGACTGGCGTTGGGCAGCGCGGTGGCGAGATCCTCGACCGAGCCGCGGGCGGTGTCGTCCACGCCGGCGATGACGAGGGTGGGGATGTCGACTCCCGCCAGCGCTTCGCGCGGGGTGTCGACGAACGTGTCAAAGAGGCAGCTCAGCGCGACCGGATCCGCGTTCGGATCAAGCCCGGTGCCGCCGAGCACGGCTCGCCCCGGCCGCGCGCCCAGGGCCATCAACCGGGCCGCCACGCGGGCCCCCAGCGAGTAGCCGGCGAGGTCGTAGCCGGTCAGTCCGAGGTGGGCGATGAGTGCCTGGACGTCGGCGACCAGCGCGTCGGGAGGGTAGGCCGCGGGCTCGTGGGGCTTGGCGCTTTCGCCGTGGGCGCGCATGTCGGGCATGATCAGCCGGCGTCCCGCGGCCAGCAGTCCGGAGGCGGCGCCACTACGCATCCAGGTGTCCAGCGCGGGCGAGATGTAGCCGTGCAGCAGCAGCACCGGGCGTCCGGAGCCGACATCGTGGTAGGCGAGGGTGAGGCCGTCGGCCGTGAACGTGCGGGTCGCGAGCTCGATTACGTCGATTACCGTAGCCAGGCCTGATCTGCCAAGAAGCCCCACACCGGGTTGTACTGGTAGTTGCGCAACCGCGCGGAGGTCACCTCGACCTCGCGCTCGTTGACGGTCGGAACCCATGCCGCCTCATCGGTGAGCCGGTGGTCGATGCGCGTCCACAGCGCGCTCGCGGCGGCCGGCCGTTGGGGTCCGAGCTCCACGGCGCGTGTCATCTCGCGGTCGAGGCCCGGCCGACAGACATAGCCGTTGCTCGTTCCGCCGTGGCAACCGAAGAACTGCGGCAGGTACGAGGATGCCGCCGGATATTCCGCCAGCCAGTCCCCGTCGACCGAGAGCTGGAAGTGCCGGCGCATGGCCTCTGAGATTGAGGCGTAGGCCGGCATGTGCAGCCGGACTCGGTAGCCCAGCTCGCGCAGCACCGATGCGATGTAGCGTGGGACGCTGGGCGGGACGAACCCCTCGTCAGGTGCACCCCACACGTCGATCGTTTCGCCGCCCGTCCCCGACGCCGCGACGAGCTGCCGGGCCGTGACGAGATCGGGAGCCGACCACACGCCAGTGCGCGCGGGGCGGCGGGTGTAGGGGCAGTACCGCCGATAGCCGGGCATGCCCGGTGCCAGCGGCTGACACGCCGGGCTGGCAAATGCACTGCCGCCGTAGAGCTGAGCGATGTGACGACGGTTGATGGCGTAGTTGAGCGCTCGCCGGACGCGGACGTCGTTGAACGGGGCGACGTGCGTGTTGAGCGGAACGAACTCGATCCCGAACGTCGGGCTGACGTGCAGGCTGCTCGGGCGGATCAGGGCGAGACGTCGGTATCGCCGCGCGGGGATCGTGCCGAAGAACCAGTCCGCGTCTCCGCGTTGCACCGCGGCCACCGCGGCGTCCGCGGACGCCACGCTGCGCCATACGACCTCATCCGGGTTCCCGGCCGGCTGCGCGGCGTGCGCCCACTCGCGGAAGTAGGGGTTGCGCACGAAGCGGACCTCCGCACGTCCGTACCTGGCGATCGCGTACGGGCCCGTCCCCGGCACCGAGCGGCCACGCGGCTCCCGGTCGGGGGTGGCCGGCGGGATCGGCGCTGAGTACGCCTGCGCCGTGAGCCTGAACAGGAAGTCGGGGTCGGGCCGGACGAGGCGGAATGCGACCGTGCCGCGCCCATCGTTGGTGACCACGCCGCGCGAGAGGTCGCAGGAGGGCGGGCTGCGCTGACACGGCCCGCCGCCGCGAAGGCCCGCGAAGAACGCGGCGCCCGGTGAGTGCACCCGGAACAGGCGCTCGATGGCGCGGCGGAAGTCACTCGCGTGGACGACCCGCCCGTCGGAGTAGCGGATGTGAGGCCGGACGCGGAACCTGTACGTCGTGCGTGTGGCGGTCGGCTTGGGCAGGGAAATGGCGAGGTCGGGCACGAGCCGCGAGCCTGCGGCGCCGTCGCTGTGCTCGAAGGTGGCGAGGGTGTCGTAGGCCAAGCCCATGAACTGAGGGGCGAACGCGAAGTTGTAGAAGGCTGGGTCGGGCGCCTGCGGACCCCGCCCGCTCCCGGCGGTCGCATTCACCTGGCTGACGATCGTCAACGTGCCGCCGCGATGGCTTGCGCCGTCGGCGGCAACTCCGACCCAGAGCCGGCCGCCATCGCTGCTCAGCGAGGTCGCCACCCCGCCCACCTTGAACCTGGCGGTGATGCGGTTGTGGCGGGGGTCGATGCGCGCGACCTCGTGGGAGTAGCGACTGGCGACCCAGACCGAGCCGCCGGCCGCGGCGATGCCCGACGGGCCACTGCCGACCGGAATCGTCGCCGTCGCGGCCCGGGCGACCGGATCCACGCGGGACACCGTGGAATCGAGGCTGTTGGTCACCCACAGTGCCCCATCGGCGAAGGTGATCGCGGTAGGGCCACCGCCGACGCGCACCCGGCCCAACTCGCGGCCAGAGACGGGATCGAGCACATCCAAGGTGCCGCTGTCGTACCCGGCCACCCACAGGGCTCCGCCGGCGACCGCGAGCGCGCTCGGCTGCACGCGGAGGGCCACCGTGCGCACCAGAGCCCCGGTGCGGGGGTCGATCGCGAACAACTTGTGGGTCAACGCGTCTGCCGCCCACAGCCGCCCTGGCGCGACCGCCAGCGCGCTCAGACTGGCGCCGGGGAGCGCCACGGTTTGGGTCACGCCATCCGTCGCGGGGTCGATGCGCCGCACCGTCGCCCCGACCGTGCTCGCCGTCCACACCGCACCCTCGCTCGCGACGACCACCCCCGGTTCGCCGCCCACGGCGATGCGGTCGAGGGTCGTGCTCGCGCCCGGCGCAATCTTCGAGACGATCCCGGTGCTTGGGGCGGCGGTCCACACCGCGCCGGCGGCCTGGCTCACCGCGGTTGGCGCGCCGTCGAGCGCCGTGATGCTCAGCAGCTTGCCCGAGGTGGCGCTCAACGTCACGAGGCCGTCGCGGTCAGCAAGCGCCGCGGGATGCGGGCCGGCAGTCGGGGCGCCCAAGCTGAGGCCCGCGATGACGGCCACCGCCGCCGCACCCAGCGTGAGGCTCGCCCGGACCGGCCGGCGCGTCACCCGGCCGACCACGCGGCTGCGCGGCGCGAGGCTCGGATCGTGATCGAGGATCCGCCGCTCCAGCTCGCGCAGCTCGACTCCGGGCTCGAGACCGAGATCGTCGACCAGTCGGCGCCTCGCCGCGCGATACGCGGCGAGGGCGTCGGCCTGGCGTCCGGCCCGGTACAAGGCCAGCATCAGCGCGCCGACGAGCCCCTCACGCAACGGGTGTTCGTCCACGAGCTGCTCGAGCTCGGGCACCAGCTGCCTGCCCCGGCCCAGCTGCAGTTCGGCGGTGAGGCGGCTTTCGATCGCGGCGACGCGTTCTGCCTCGAGCCGGGAGATCTCGCCGCGCGCGAACGGCTCGTAGGCGAACTCGCCCAGCGGCGGTCCGCGCCACAGCGCGAGAGCCTCGGTCAAAAGGGTGGCTGCCCGTCGCGCATCGCCCATGTCCAGGGCAGCGCGGCCCCCGTGGGCAAGCGCCTGGAAACGATCCGCGTCGACGTCCAGGGCGTCGGCCGCCAGCCGGTACCCGTGGTCGCGTGTCTCCAGGACGCCGTCTCCGACTGCCTTGCGCAGCCGCGACACGTACACCTGGATCGTCTTGTTGGCCGTCGGTGGGGGCGAGTCGCCCCACAGGGCCTCGATGAGCTGGTCGGTCGAGACGCGCTCCCGGCGGTGTACGAGCAGGACGGCCAGCAGCACCCGCTGACGCGAGCCGCCAAGCGGCAGCTCAGTCCCACGCTCGATCACCTCGAGCCGATCGAAGATCCGAAATTCCAACGCCCCGGTCCCAGGCTTGCCTGGTCCAACGCTACACCCCAAAGGCCCCGTAATCCAGGCGCGTTTACCGGACTGAAACCGGGCGAGGAGACCGTCCGGCCCAACGATTGGGCGGTTCGCGTCGGAGAGGAGAACGACATGGGTGAGACAGCCGATCGAGCACGGGGGCGGACGGCGTGCGCGCCGGCGCTCATGTGTGGGCTGATCGTGGCGTGGATGGCCATGGGCGCAGCACACGCCAGGGCGGCGACGCTCAGCGTGTGTCCGCACGGGTGCCGCTACAGCCAGGTCGCCGACGCGGCGGCCGCTGCGCGCAACGGCGACACCGTGCGCGTGGCGCCGGGCACCTACCGCGGCGGCTTTGCGATCGACAAGGATCTGACCCTCGCCGGCGCCGGAGCGCCGGCCACCGTGATCCGAGGCGGCGGGCCGGTCATCACCGTCGGTACGGAGCTCGGGGCGACCGAGCCCACGGTTTCGATTCATGGCGTCACAATCACTCGTGGCCTCACCCAGACGGCCTTCGGCGACAGCATCGAGGCCCTCGGCGGTGGCGTCTATATCCCCGCCGCGACCGGCTTCACGCCGGGAGCGACGGTCACAATCAGCGACAGCGTCATCACCGACAACGTCGCGGCGCCGTCGTCGTCGGTCGACGCCGGCTTCTCGTGTGGCCCGACCGGAGACTGCACGTTCGCCCACGCGGGTGGCGGCGGGGTGGACAGTTGGGGCGATCTCACCCTGGATCACGCGGTGATCACAAACAACCAGGCGGCGGGTCTCGTCACCAGCGACGCCAACGGCGCGGGCGTCTACAGCCAGGACGGCACGCTGACGGTGCGCGACAGCGTGATCGCGGGCAATCGCGCGACGGTCGCCAACGGGCGCTTCGCCGAGGGCGCTGGGATCATGGCCGACACCTTCTTCAGCCCTCCGGGCACCTGCGTGGCACCCGCCCCGACATGTGCGCTCACCGTCGAGCGCAGCGTCGTGACCGGCAACGCCAGCACGGTCCGCTCCACGTTCCCGGTCTTCGGGGATGGCCAGTTGATCGACATGCTGGCCAACGCGGGTGGAATTCATGTCGGCGACGGCATCCCAACCAGCGTGGACAACACGGCGATAGTGGGGAACTCCGCTACGGCCACTGATCCCAACGGCGAGCCGAACGCGATCGACAGCGCGATGATCGTTGGCGACAGCCCGCTGACCATGCGGGATGTGTCGGTGTCGTTCAACCGCGCTTCGACGACCAACGCCACCTCGACGGACTTCGGCCCCAACGGAGACCCGCTCGAGCTCGACGGTCCCGGCCAGCTCACACGGCTCAGCCTGATCGGCAACGTCTCGAAGACGTCCAGCGCCGCCGGGTTTGCAGGAATCGTGGGCGGGGTTGCCGTCCTCAACTTCAGCGGCGATCCGCAGCTGGTGACGATCCGCGACAGCGTGATCAGCGGCAACAGTGCGGAGGCGGACAACCAGACGGGCTCGGCGCAGGCACTCGGCGGCGGGGTCTTCAACAACAGCCTGCTCGACTTGGAGGGCGTCCAAATCACGGGCAACCGCGCGTCTGCCAGCGGACCGACCGGTGAGGCTCAGGGCGGTGGGATCTGGAACGGGGTGGACCTGTCTGGGCCGCCCGTGGAGCTCACGGTCGCGCACTCGAGCGTGACCCGCAACGTCGTGACGGGCAGCGCCGGGATTGCTGCCTCCGGCGGTGGGCTGTTCACGAACACGCCGGTGACCCTGCTCGGCACGCGGATCGCGCTGAACCGGCCTGACCAGTGCGTGGGCTGCGGGCTACAGAGCTTCGCGGCACGGCGGCGCGCCGGCGCCGGCACGAGTCGCCATCACCGCCCGGTCATGGCCACGCCGTTTGCCCTGCACAGCGTCAGGACGATGGCGGCTGGTCGATCCGGATGAGGTTGCCCGACGGGTCGCGCACGGCGAAGTCGCGCGTGCCCCATGGCTGCTCGGTCGGCTCCTGCACGATCTCGGTGCCGGAGTCGCGGACCCGGGCGAACGCCGCGTCGAGGTCGTCGGCCTGGAAGTGCACGCCGTTGAGCGCGCCCTTGGCGATGAGCCCGCTGAGCGCGTCGATGTCGGCGGGGCTGCCGTTGAGGTAGTTGGTGATGCAGATGGCCACCGCGGGCTGAGAGGGCGCGCCGACCACCAGCCAGCGGAACTCCCCCCGGGCGACCTCGCTGCGCAGCTCCAGGCCGAGCGTGTCGCGGTAGAAGGCCAACGCTGCGTCGGCGTCGTGGACCAGGACAAAGCACTGGGAGAGCGTGAGGTTCATACCCGCAACGTTACGGAGCGGCCGCCGCGCGCGCCTGTCGGCTCCGGCTCAGGCGAGTGGGGCGGGTGGCGTCCTTGGCAACGCATCCGGACACCTTGGCCAGCGCGCTGTGATCGCGGGCCCGGTAGGCAGTCGGCGTCGCGCCGACGAGCTCGGTGAAGCGTGCGCTGAACGAGCCCAGCGACGTACACCCAACCTCCAGGCAGACTTCGGTCACCGAAAGATCGCCGCGGCGCAGCAGCGCCTGCGCCCGCTCGATGCGCCGCGTCATCAGGTAGGCGTACGGAGTCTCACCGTACGTCGCCCGGAACTGGCGCGAGAAATGCGCGGTTGACATGAGCGCCGCCCGCGCGAGCTCGGCGACGTCGAGCGGCCGAGCGTATTCGCGATCCATGAGATCGCGGGCGCGGCGCAGATGCGCGAGGTTGGCGAGCTCCTCCGGCCTCACGGTGCGAGCTCGGCGGCGTCAGAGAAGTCCTGGGAGCCGAGCACGGAGAGCAGCTCGAGCCGCTGGGCATCCTCGGAGCCCGGCGCGGCGGTGAACACGACGAGGCGCTCGGTGATGTTGTGCTCGGAGATGAGGATCTGGCAGTGGAGGGTGAGGCCGCCGACGAGCGGATGGACGAAGCGCTTGAGCTTCCCGTCCGCGCTGGCGATTTCGTGGCGCTCCCACAGCGCCGCGAACTCGTCGCTTTCGCGCAGCAGATGGTCGACGAGGTCGTGCGCCTCGGGATCGTGAGGTGTACGGCCGTGGACCGCCCGCAACGATGCGACCCAGATGCGTGAGTGCATCGAGTGGTCCTCTTCGGGGTGGATGCCGCGCTCGGCCGGCTCGGTGAACCACCGGTAGATGAGGCTGCGGCGCAGCCCGGTGTGGCGCGTCTGCACGCCCACCAACGCCTCGGCCAGCGGGTTTTGGGCAAGCGTCACGCCGAGATCGGAGGTGATCTGCGCCGGCGTGCTCAGCTGCTCGAGCACGCGCAGCAGCTCGGGGCTGGCGTGGTCGGGCCGCCAGGCGCGTGTCGGCGGGGTGTGGCCGGCGAGCTCGAACAGGTGGTCGCGCTCCTGCGGGGTGAACCGCAGCGCGCGCGCCAGGGCGGCGACGGTCTGCTCTGACGGCCGGGAACCGCGGCGCTGCTCGAGGCGGGCGTAGAAGTCCGTCGACATATGGGCCAGCGTGGCGACCTCTTCGCGGCGCAGCCCACGAGTGCGCCGCCGGCGCCCCGCAGGCAGCCCGACGTCCCCAGGATCGAGGGCCGCGCGCCGGCGCCTGAGGAAGTCCGCCAGACCGTCGCGATCCATGCCCTTGAGGATAGAGGTGGCTCCGTCGGTATCCAGGGACCGTCTGTCCCTGGATAAACCGGCCTCTGGTGGCGCGGGCGTCCCGGGCGCACCATGTGGCCTCACCCCATGCACACAGGAGTCCCCATGACTACGACGACCCTCCCCGGCGGAACCTTCGCGATGAGCGACGACTTGACCGTGACGCGGATGGGGTACGGCGCGATGCAGCTCGCCGGCCCACACGTCTTCGGCCCGCCTGCTGACCGCGACGCCGCTGTGGCGGTCCTGCGCGAGGCGGTGCAGCTGGGTGTCACGCACATTGACACCGCCGACTTCTACGGGCCGTACGTCACCAACCAGATCATCCAGGAGGCGCTGCACCCCTATGCGGGGGACCTGCACATCGTGACCAAGGTGGGCGCCGAGCGCGACGCCGGGGGCGGGTGGCCGCACGCGCGCGCGCCCGAGCAGTTGCGCGAGCAGGTCCACGGCAACCTGCGCAACCTCGACGTCGAGGTCCTGGACGTCGTCAACCTGCGCGTCGGCGGCCTCGACAGCCCCGAGGCCGGCTCGATCGCCGAGCCGTTTGCCGCGTTGGCCGAGATGCAGCGCGAGGGCCTCATCCACCATCTGGGTCTCAGCACGGTCAACGCCGAGCAGGTCGCCGAGGCGCAGACGATCGCCCCGGTCGTATGCGTGCAGAACTTCTACAACATCGCCAACCGCCGGGACGACGCGCTGGTCGAGTCGCTCGCCGAGCAGGGCATCGCCTACGTGCCCTACTTCCCACTGGGAGGGTTCTCGCCGCTGCAGTCCAACACCCTGGAGGCCGTGGCGGCGGGCCTTGACGCCACACCGATGGCCGTCGCGCTGGCGTGGCTGCTGCAGCGCTCGCCCAACATGCTGCTGATCCCCGGCACCTCGTCGGTGGCCCACCTGCGCGAGAACATCAGCGGGGCCGCGCTGGAGATCCCGGACGCAGACCTGGCCCAGCTCAACGAGATCGCGTAGGACGGGGCCCCGGCCTACGGGCGTTCCCGGCGATGGTGGGGCGGACGCAGATCGGGCGGAATCGACCACTGCGGCCGGTCGAGCAGGTTGATTGTGGCCACGCCGATGAGGCTTAGGACAAACAGACCTGCGAACACTGCGATCCCGGCCTTGGCGGCCCCATGCTCCCCCCAGATGCGGTCGATCTGGAGCGCCACCATGGCCGACGTCAGGGCGATGGCCGCCATGCACGACTTCTGCCGGAGGTTGCGCAGGCGGTCACGCCGGTCAGAGGTCTCGCGCTGATAGGGCCCGCGCCGGCCCCGCGATGCCCCGAACCAGCTCACGGCGACGAGTACCCAACCGGCGAGGAGCAGGCCAATCGACGGGCGCGCAGCACCGATCTCCAACAACACGCCGACAGCCTAACTGCGGCCCTAGTCGAACAGGCCGCCGATGAGCCCGCCCAGCTTGTCGCCGACCCACCCGCCGACGGCACCGCCGACAACGCCACACACCGGCACGAGCGGCTCGGCGCCCACCGCTGCACACGCGCCGCCGGCGCCGATCGCGCCGACGTAGCCCCCGCCCGCCGAGGCCGCGCCCTCGAGCGCCGACTTGCCCGGACTGTCGCCCTCGGCGAGGTGAACGCCACCGTCCACGATCCCCCCGATGCCGAACCCGAGCCCACCGTCGGCCAGCCCGCCCTTCAGGTGGTCGCCGAGGTTCTCGACGCGGGTGCCGAGGCTCCGGGCGTCGTCGCTGAGCGCGTTGGCGCGCCCGAGCAGGCCCTTGCGCTCGGCTGCGGTGAGATCGGGATCGTCGACGGCCTGCTCGCGCAGCCGGCGGGCCTCGTCCATGGCGTTGGTGCGGCTGCCGTTGAGCCTCTCCATCTCCTGCGCCGCCCAGGTGGAGATCCCGCCCGAAGCGCCGCCCACGCCGGCGAACGTCCAGTCCAGCGGCGACTGGGGCAGGAGCCCGCCATCGCTGGTCGGCATCACGGGAGCGTTACGCGGCGTGACCACGGCCAGGGGAGGGGGAGCGAGCGCGAGGGGCTCGAGCGAGCCGGTGGCATTGACCGCGGCCATCTTCGCCTCGTTGAAGACGTTGGCGCCGCCTGTCTCCCACCGCGCCAGCTCGCGCCGGAAGTGCGTGACCTGCTGGTGGGCGGTGCGCTCCTGTCCCTGGGCGGTATGCAGCGCATCCTGAGCCCCGGAGATCTCCTGGCGCGCGATGCCGGCGGCGGCCGCGGCGTGCGGCCCCTGCGCCCCGGCCTCAGAGAGCGCCTGCTGGGCACCGTGGAGCTCGTCGGTGGCGGACGTGACCGCCTTGCGGGCCGTGTCCAGGCGCCGCGTCCACTGCTGCGCCTCCTGCAGTGCCTTCTCGGCCATGCGCAGCGCGTGCAGACCCTCCTGTTGGCAGCGGTCGAGCTCGGAGGCGTAGCGGTGCAGCGTGGTCGCAGCCGTCCGCGAGTGCGCCGCAGCGGTCTGGAAGTGGTTGGTGACGAAGCTCGACAGGGCTTGGTACTCGACAGCGGCCTCGCCGTTCCAGGTGGCATCAAGCGAGCCGGCCGCGGTCGAGAGCGCGGTCGCGTGGCCGTCGAAGCTGTCGGCCAGATCGCTGTGGAACGCACCCGCGGCATCGAGAGCGCCTGGGTCGCCGGTCGCGACCGACACGTCGGGCTGCGACGGCAGCGGCGCGTCGGGATCCTCGGAGGTCACCGGCGGTCCGGCTGAGCGGCGCGGGCGACCACCGCGTCCGTTTGCTGATACTCCTCTGCCGCGCGGTCGAGCGCAGAGTGCAGGCGCGCCGCCGACAGCCCGTAGAGCGGCAGCTGGCGCGACCACCGCGCGGTCAGGGCGTCGATGGCCCCGGCGGCGGGCGTACCAGTGCCGGCGCCGGCATGGCCACCGAGCCGCATCTGCACATCGATCACCTGGCCGGAGATCGAGCGCAGGCCGTCGGCCGCCCGGCCGACATGCTCAGGGGTGACGCGAAACGTGGACATATCCGCATCATTCCCCGGTCTGCCGCGCCGCGCCACTGGCCGAAGGTATCGACGGGGCGATACCTGAGCTGGTGCCACGGAGCGCGTGCTGCGGACAGGCGAGTGGCGCCCACGCCCACTGGAGCTCAAGGCCGCCGCCAACGGGGGGGTGGCGATCGCAACGTGATCCTGTACCGCGGCGCCCCCCGCTGAGCGTCGCCGGGGCGGGAGAGGCCTGACCGCATTCGGGGACAGGCAACCGGAGTCAAAAAGTCCGCCGCCGGGTAGCCTCCGTGAACGGTGGGAGCTACTCGGGTTGGCCAGTGAGAACAGCGGCTCGGTCAGTCGTTGTGGGGCGTAGAGCCCGGAGGCGCCTGAGCGCAGCCCTCGCCGTGGCGGCCGCCATGACGGCGGTGTTCTGCGGCTGCGGCGCCGCAACCGCGGGGACGGCAAGATCGAAACCGGCGCCGCCGGCCTCCGGCTTCGGCTCGGACTGGACCACCTACCACGGTGGTGCTCAGGCAAACGGAGTCAACACGTCGCACACCAAGCTGCGGCCTTCGCGGCGGGCCTGGACCTCGCCGGTCCTCGACGGGCAGTTGTACGGCGAGCCGCTGGTCGCCGACGGCCGCATCGTCGCGGCGACTGAGAACAACACGGTCTATGTGATGGCCGCACACAGCGGGCGCATCCTGTGGTCGCGCCACCTGGCGAGGCCCGTGCCATCCGGTGACCTGCCCTGCGGCGACATCTCGCCCGTGGTTGGTATTACCGGCACTCCCGTGATCGACGCCAAGCGCCACGAGATCTACGTCGACGCGGACACCCTGACGCACGGTCCGGCTGCCTCTCATGGTGTGGAAGCGTCGCACCGTCTCTTCGGGCTCAACCTGTTCACCGGCAAGGTCGAGCTCGACGAGCGGGCGATGCCGAACGCCGGCGAGGACCAGCTCGCGCAGCTGCAGCGCCCAGGGCTGGCCCTCGACCACGGCTTCGTGGTCATCGCCTACGGTCAGAACACCGGCGACTGTCCCGGCCCCAACGGTCCTGCCCACGGCTACGTCGTCTCGATCCCTGAGAAGGGCGGACGGCTCCACTACTTCCAGATCAGCAGCGGCCAGGATCGGGGGGCGGTGTGGATGGGCGGCAGCTCTCCGGTCGTCGACCCTCACGGGAACGTCTACGCGGCGAGCGCCGACGGCTACGACCTCGGCGCGGGCCAGCGCTACGACGACAGCGACGCGGTGCTCGAGCTGTCGCCGACCATGCACCTCGAGTCGATCTTCTACCCCAAGGACTGGCAGAGGCTCAGCGCCCAGGACCTCGACCTCGGGACCGGAGACCCCGCCCTCGTGGATGGCTTCGTGCTCCAGGTCGGCAAGACGGACACGGCCTACCTGCTGCGTCAGGGGCATCTCGGCGGCGGGGAGGGCGAGGTCGCCTCGCTTCCGGTGTGCAGTGGGGACCCCGACGGCGGACATGCGGTGATGGGCTCGGTCGTCTACATACCGTGCCCGAACGGCGTGACGGCGATCAAGGTGTCGGCGAAGGCCCCGCACCTCAAACAGCTCTGGACCGACACCGACGGCGCGGCCGGCGTGCCGATCATCGCCGATGGACTGGTGTGGACGATTGGCCACGACGACGCGGTGCACGGACTCAACCCGGCCAACGGCAAGGAAGTCGTCTCGATCCCGGTCGGCGCGTTTGCGAACCACTTCCCGACGCCGTCGGTCGGCGACGGCCTCCTGCTCCTTGCGGGCACCAACCAGGTCTCCGCCTTCATGGGTCCCGCCGGGCGCCCGCCGCCACCGCCCGCGAGGTAAATCAACGCGAGGCGGCGCCGAATCTCTGCCGCCTCTCACCTACAACTAGACATAAGCCCGATTATCGAGCATTGATATCGAGATCGGGTTGACCCCGGGGCTTCGGTCTCCTCTGTGTCAGTCCGACTTACCGCGGGCGCGCCGGTAGCGCTCTGGGCTCATCGGAAGCGCCGCCAGGTCGTCTGGCTGAAGCGATCGCCCTTGCGGAACCCCAGGCCTCGCTCCGGGCGCACCCGGAACACGATCGCACGTCCACCGGAACCCCGGTCGATGAACGCCCCGTCGCGCGCCG
>DASXDW010000012.1:0-13666 GCA_036490435.1 Solirubrobacteraceae bacterium | reverse complement strand
CGTTCCCTTGGCCAACTGCGCGCCCGCCTCGGGGTCTAGCCACAACGGCTGCTCAACGTGGCGCTCGAAGTGCGCGACAAGCCGGGTGAGCACCCGAAAGTTCTCCTCTCCGTCGAGGATCTCGGGCACCCCATAGCAGTGGGCCACGCTGAAGTTCCAGGTCGGCGCGGGCGTCGATCCCGGCACGTACCAGCTCGGGCTGATGTACCCATGCCGACCCTGAACGATGACCATGATCTCCTGATCTCCGAATCCGTGGAGGCGCTCATCCGGACGCCCGACATGGGTCAGTAGCGCCAAGTCAGGCGATGCCTCATCCAAGAGCACGGGATAGTGCGAGGCGACCAGCTGTCCTGCGTTGTTGCTGACCAGGACACACCACGGGTTCTCTTGGATCAGCCGCCGCACCACCTGGGGATCGTCGCTGGCATGAATCGGATTCGGTCGCATGCCCAGAGTGTTGCGTCTCCAGCCCGCGGGCGTAGCGTCGGGGCGGCGCGGCGACCCTGAAACGTAGGCGCGCGGGCGCGATGCGCCCTCAGGCAGAGAGCGTCAGGACCGCGGCGGCGTGCGCCGGAACCCGAACTGCATACACGCCCCGGGCGTTGGGCCTGACCTGTGTCAGGCTCGGCGTGCCGGCGAGCTGACCCGTGCGTGGGGACAGGCTCTGGCCCGCCAGCGTCGTACCGCTGGTGGCGCTCAGCGACCTGGCGCTCAGGAGCGAGACCGATCCGGTGCCACGGGTGCCCGAGGCGCTGACGCCGATCGTGCGGGCGACCGAGCCGACGTTGGTCAGCACGACGCGCTCTGACTCGTCCGGCGCACGGACGGCGAACTGGTAGAAGTGGGCCAGGCCAGGGCTGGAGATGCGCAGCAGGTGCGAGCCGGCGGGTGCGGCGTCGGCGAAGGTCAGCAGGCCGTAGTACTCGGGTTCGACAGAGACGCGCCAGCCGGAGGCGGAGTGCTTGGCGGTGATCATCTGGTTGACGTTGCCGTCGGCCGTCTGGAAGTTGACGCCCTGGACGCCGGCCTGCCACAGCGCCGGCAGCACGTTCAGCGCCCACAGCGCTTCGCCGAAGGAGTTGGAGAGCCCGATCTCACCCCCGCAGGAGACGCCGTTGATCTCGTCCACGCGCAGCGGCTTGCCGTGGGCGGCGGCCGCCTTGACCGTCGCGTGGATCGCATCGGCCAGGCCCTGAATGGACGCACGGGCGAAGAAGTCCGAAACCGACAGGTGTGAGATGTCCGAGCAGTTCTTCATCGCATAGGCGTGCACCGTCACGAGCTTCAGGCGCGAGGGCATCCCGCTCAGGATCGGGCCCAGCTTGGGCAGCCAGTGCGGCGAGCCCGAGCTCGGGCCGGCGAGCGCAGCGTGACCGAGCGCCGAGGCGACGTGGGAGAACTTCTTGACGTAGTCGGCGATCGTGTCGATGCCGCGCTGTCCGTTGACCACAGACAGGGGGTAGAACTCCGGTTCGTTGCCCAGCTCGAAGGCATCGATCAGGCTCGCGCCGACGTAGCGGTTGAAGTTGGCGACCTCGGTGCTGGCGATCCGCGAGTTGACCTTGGCGCCCACCTTGAGGGTGACGCCGAGAATGGCCTTGCCGCCCAGCGCGTTGAGCAGCGCCCGGACGTCGGCGCCCCACCGCGGGGTGAGCGCGTAGAGGTAGGGCTGCTTGATCCCGGGGATCGGCCACCACGAATCGTCTCCTGAGTTACCACCCAGGCGCAGCAGGAAGGGCGCGCCCGGGGAGAGGTTCTTCAGCAGGTTGACCAAGGGACTGTCCGGATCGGCGGCGGAGCCCGACACGGCGGGGATCGTGGTGAGCTCAGTCGCGATGCCGAGAAAGCCCTGAGCCGTCGAGGTCGCAGCGACGGCGGCACCGCCTCCCACCCTGACGGTGGCCCTCTCGGAAGCGAGAGTGCGCGCGGTCGCGCCGCGTACCGTCGTCGTCGGGGAGATGGGGCCGTCCGCGGCCGGCGAAGCGATGGCGATCGCCACCGGCGCGCCAACGGCGCACACGGCGGCGAGTGCGGCCACGTGGGTGGTCAGACGGGCTCTCGGCATCAACCGATAGTTGGCCCTAACGGCTCTGCCTGTGACAGAACCTGGCGCTCCCCTCACCTCAGCCGCCCGACGCTATGGCTGCTGCGGGCGCCGGCCGCTCCATCCGTCGGCGGCCGGCGCGGAGGAACAAGCGAGCGCGACCTAGTTGGCGGCGACGCCGATTCGGTGCCCGTGGGCATCGGCGAGAACGCCGAAACTGACACCCGGCACCTGTTGCATTGGCTGAATGACCTTGCCGCCGAGCTCCTCGGCTCTGCTCAGCGTCGCGGCGACGTCGTCGACGGCGACGAAGAAGAGGACTTCGTCGTCGGGTCCCTGCAGCGGGCTGATCGCCACCGCCGGCCCCGCCTCGGCACCCGTGTCCATGAAGGTGTACCCGGGGAAGCCACCCTCAGACGCCACCTTCCAATCAAACAGCGCGGCAAGGAACTCGCGCGTCGCGTCCGCGTCCTGAGAGCGGATCTCGGCATGAATCACTGGATGAGGCATCGATACTCCTTGTGCGATCGCGACGGCCCCGATGGCCGTCATCGCCTTATTGACGATCGCGCAGCGCCGTTGGGGACACGCCCGGGCAGGTGTGACGAGGTGGCCCGGTCCGACGTAGAGTTCGCACATGAAGCGCATCGCGTTGATCGTCGCGCTGGTACTCGCGGGAGGAGCCGCCGCCGTCAGCGCAGCGTCGGGTTCAGGGCGCGACGCTCCAACCTCTCCGAGCGCGGCGGACAATCACGCCAGCGCGACGGCCGAGGCAGCGCGACTGCTGGGGCTCGTTGCGCTGCCGGCCGGGGTGGTCAACTCGGCGACTGAGCCGACGGGGGACCAGCACGGCCTCAGCGAACCGACCTATGACGAGGCGACGCCGAACCTTGTCGACGCGCACGCATGGTGGACGACGACGGCCTCGCCCCATGCCGTGCTGGCGTATGTCGCGGCGCACCTTCCGGGCGGGGCGAAGGCCTCCGGCCAGTCCACCAGTAGCGGTCCCCCGGGCACGGTCCCAACGGAGTCCGAGACCTTTGCCCTCCCGCCGGTCCGCGGCGTGCTTGGCGAGCGCGTTCTGGGTGTCACAACCGCGGCGCTTGCTCACGGGGTCACCGGGATCCGCACCGACGGCGAGGCGGTCTGGCTGACGCCCCGGCCGGCGTGGGAACAGATTCCCGATGGGGTCCGACGCGTGGTGTTCACCGCCCGGGGAGCCGATGCGCGCGGCCGGCTGGGCCCGATCTCGACCCCGCGGACTCTGGGCGGGGCGCGGGCCCGGAGGCTCGTCTCGTTGCTCAACGCGGCCGAGATCGTTCAACCGGGCGTGACGGCCTGCCCGCTGGGGTTTGACGAGGCGGTCTTCCTGCGTTTCACCACGGACACAGGCCGCACCCACGCGCGCGCCACCGAGCACCCCACGGGGTGTGCCTCGGTCACGCTCGCGATCGGCGGGCAGGCCGGCCCGGCGCTCAGCGACTATCCCAGCGTGAGCGACGAGCTCCTCCGCCTCGGCGCGATCCCGGTGTGCGCCGCACGGACGCTCTCACCGTCGGTGTCCCCGCCCGGCCGCAACGGCCCGGCCAACGCCCGCATCATCACCTTCGCCTTCCAAAACCGCTCTGCGGTGATGTGCCGCCTCGCCGGGTTTCCGCACCTCACCGTCTCCGACGCCTCCGGGCAGCGCGTCCCGCTTTCCCTGACCCGTCTCGGCGCAGCGACCGTCCACCACGAAGGGCTCGCGACGACCTCGATTCTCGACCCCGGCCAGTCCGCAGGATTCGGCGCCACCTACACGCGCTGCCGCAGCGCGCGCGCCGTCGTGCACGCCGAGGTTGTGCTCCCAGGGGTCGCTCGCCGCTTCCGGTTCACCGTCGGCACATCACGCCAGCCGTTTGCGCCCTGCCGAGGCGCCGTTGGGATCGGAAACGTCTAAGCGCGTTACCGCGACCGGCAGCACGAATCCAGGCGGCCAGATCACCTCCTGACGCACGCCGGCTATTAGGCCTCGTCGCCAAGCGCGACGATGTGCTCGGGGAGCCGCTGGTTGTCGCCGTACATGAAGTGGTTGTGCATGTTCTCGGAGAACCGGCTGGCCTCGGTGGACTTCCCGACCGCCTCGGCCACCTCGCGGACCAGCATCGGTGAGGCACCGCAGCACACGCCGAGATAGTTGATCCCGAGGTCGTGGACCTCCTTGGCGAACGCGCCGATCTCGTAACGGTTGGCATAGAGCGGGTCCAGCGCGGTCGGGAAGGTACGGCCGTGCGGCGAGGGAACCCGCGCGCGGTCATCACTGAGATTGAAGAACGTCGGCTCCGCACTCGTGGTCCGGTAGGGGATCGGCAGTGCGCCGACATGGCACGACACGGCCGCGCGAATCTGCTTGAGCCAAGGGAGCATCGTCTCGGGCCCACGGAAGCAGTTCATGCCCACCACGTCCGCGCCGGCCTGCTCCAACCGCTGGCAGGCCTCGACGATCCCGACTCCGTCAGCCATCTCCTCCATCGCCATCGGCGCGATCGTGAGCACCACCGGCAGCCCCGTGGCCTTCGCAACCTCAAGCGCCGCCAGCGCCTCCCCGGCGTAATAGAACGTCTCGCCGATGATCATGTCAGCGCCGCCCTCCACCGCCCAGCCGACCATCTCCTCAAACATGCCGCGCACCTCGGCCTGCCGGGCGGTGTCCTCCGGGTCCCAGATGTTGGTGTTCGAGATGTTGCCCGCCATGAGATCCCCGGGCCGCTGATCAGCGACCTGCCGAGCGATCTGCAAAGCGGCGCGGTTCAGCGGCTCGAGCAGGTCCTCCTTGCCGATGACCCGCATCTTTTCGCGGTGGCCGTTGTAGGTGAACGCCTCGACGACGTCGGACCCGGCGCGCTGGTAGTCGACGTGCAGGGTCCGGAGAGCGTCCGGGCACTCCAGGGCCACCTCGGGGACGAACTCACCGGCGGTCAGGTACCCGCGGCGCTCGAGCTCGAACAGAAAGCCCTCGGCACAGATGACCGGCCCGGCGTTCAGGCGTGCGGTCAGGTCCTCGCTCGGAACCTCAGTGCGGGAGTGAGTCATCTACTGCTCCTCGGTAGTGAAGGGACGGGTCGTCCCACGAGAGAACAGAAAGTCGAACGTCGGTTGGCACAGACCCTCCATCTCTCGTGGATCGGCACTACACGACGACGCAGGCGGTCTCCTGACTTCCAGGTCGAGCGCTCTGACCCCGCCTTCCCAGGCCGGTGGGCCCAGTGGCAACGTGAGGTCGAGCTCCCTGGTTACAGTGGCGAGGACCGTGCCGGACTTGCACCGGCTTCCCGGTCCTGCATCGACATCGCAAGTCTAGCTGCTGAGATCGACCGGGCGCTCAGATCCACGCCGGCGCTCGCTGATCGACGCGAGCATGACGCTGGCTTCGAAGAGCAGGTAGAGCGGCACCGTCTCGAGCAGCATCGTCACCGCGGAGCCCGGCAGCACCGCGGCGACCAGACCGCAGGCCAGGATCGCGTAGCGCCTCTTGCTGCGCAACTGTCGCGGGGTGACGATACCCGCCCGTGTGACGGCGAAGATGGCCACCGGGACCTGGAACAGCAGGCCCATCGCCAAGAGGGTCGTAGCCGCGAACTTGTAGTACTGACTGGCCTGCACCAGCACGTTGAACTCGCTGCTGTTGAAGTTCTGAAAGAAGTGCAGCGCCGATGGCAGCACCACCGCGTACCCGAAGACGACGCCGGCCGCGAACAGCACCGGGATAGCCAGCGTGACCGGCAACATACGACGGCGTTGCTCGGCCTCAAACGCCGGCATCAGAAAGCCGTAGACCTGGAGCAGGATCAGCGGTAGTGACAGAACAAGGGCGAGGATCGCGGTCACGGTCACCGTCGTGGTGAATGGCTCGCCGATGCCCAGGGTGACCGGCCTATCTCCGGTCGGAGCGGCCGACAGCTGTGACACGTCGCGGGCAAGGTTGTGTTGAACCTCTGCCAGTGATGCCGTCACGGCCGGCTGTCGGCTCTGTGTGCCAAGCAGGCCGACAACTGTGTCGAGCTGCGTGGCGATGTCACGAGCGCTGCGCTGGACCTTGTAGGTCGCGCCGAGCGGCCCGTGCCCGGCGCGCACCTGCTGCTGGGTCTGGTGAGCCAGCGGCCGGTCGATCAGACGCAGCACCTTGGTGTTCTGCCAGAAGCAGATGCCGAACGCGACGGCGAGCGTGAGCAACGAAATGATGAGACGCGTGCGCAGCTCGTCGAGGTGGCCGACGACGCTGAGGCGCTCCTCATGGCTGATCGGGCGCCAGCGAACCGGCGCCATGGCGTTGGGCATCTGCATTGGCAGCGTGTTGTGTCCGCGGGGCGGGGCTCAGGCCGCCGGCTGAGCCGGGGTCGAGCGACGCGGCTCGTCGGCCTGCGGCGCCTCGGGACCCTCCGTCGGCGGATCCGCGGTGAACTGCGCCGCGTGCTCCGAAATCGATGACGGCTGGCTGTCTGCGCTCAATGAGTCCTTGAAGCCGCGCAGCCCTGAGCCGAGCGATTGACCCATCTCGGGCAGACGCTTGGCGCCGAAGAGCAGCAGCAGCAGCACGCCGAGGAAGAGAAGGTGGATTGGGTTGTCGAGTCCGAGCATCGCGCTCCCATCGTTCGAGGTTTCCGGCCATCCCTTGCTACGGGATGGCCGGCGAATCGGATCAGTTACTTCTTGATGAGGGGCCCGGCCTTGGCCAGGACCTGCTTGGTGGTCAGCGGCTTGTCGAAAGCCCCGTCAGGGGTGATCTTGCTCCCTGTCAGCAGCGCGATCGCAGCGGCGTGGCGAGCCTCGACCTGGACGATCGAACCGGCCGCAGCGAGCAGCGACGAGTTCGAGATCGACGGAGCGGCACCGTTGTACGCGCCCACCCCAGTGTTCTCCAGCACGTACGCGAGCTTGAGAAAGCTCTTCTCGTCAGTGACCGGGAAGGCGAACTTCGGCTTCTTGACGGGAGTGCCCCCCGATCCCGTGATCGCCTTCATCAGCGCCGTCACATGCTCGGCCTCCTCATCCCCGAAGGAGCGGGCCAGTGCCTTGGCGTCACCACTGAGGTGCACGGCCTTGCCCTTGACCTTGTAGAAGTCGGCCTCCAGGTACTCCAGCGTCAATGCGAAATTGAGGATGTCCAAGTCGCTGGTGCCACTCGCCGCGAATGCGCTGGAGACGAACGGGGCGACCGCAGTCGCTCCATACATCGCGCCGGCCGCGAGGGTCCCGCGGAGGATGAAACTGGCCCGGCTGATGCCGTCGAGCTCGACGGCCGCGAGCTCAGGACTGGTGATGTCACTCTGGTTCATGTTCACGAATTCCTCTCAGGCCTAGGCGATGAACGGCTTGACAACCGCGAGCACCTGGGCCATCGACATCGGCTTGGCAAACGCTCCGTCAGGGGTCGGAGAGTGCTTGAGCAGCGTGTTGAGGGTGGCGGCGTGCCGCGCCTCGATGGAATGGATCGAGAGCGCCGCGGCAAGCACGTCCTTGCTCTGGATTGCCGGGGCCTGCCCGAGGTATGCGGCAGCACCGAGGTTCTCGACCGTGGCCGCCAGCTTCGTCACTGACGCGGCGTCCTTAAGCGGGAACTTGCCCGTCGGCTTGGCCGCCGGCTTGCCCATGCTCATGGCCGTCTTATGCAATGCCACTACATGCTGCGCCTCCTCGGCGCCGAAGGACTTGAGTACCGACAACGTCTTGCCCTTGAACAGACCGCTCTTGACCACGTCCGCGTAAAACTGTGTCTCGAGGTACTCGAGTGTCAGCGCGTAGTTGACGATGTCCAGATCGCTCGTCCCGGTGCTCGAGGACGACATGCTGGATGTCGTCGCCGCACCGCCGGCCGACGCGGTCGTCCCGCCCGAGCCGGGCGCACCCGACGCGGCGGACGACGACGAGGACGAGCTGGACGAGCCACACGCGGCGATGAACGCCGCCAGCCCCGTCGCCGCCGCCGCGCCGCCCATCTTCCGGCCTGCCATCTTCAGAAAGCGCTTGCGCTCGACATCATCGCGGGCAAGTTGCTCGACCACACCAGGCCCAGTTGTCCCTTTGTCCATGGTGGGTTCCGTCATCGGATCTCCTAACTCCTTGAAGTCCGGACGTGTCGTCCGGCGGTCCCACCTCGCAACTACGAGGGCCGGGCGGCGGCGGATCACCACACCACAAATCTGATCCAGACGGCCCGCGTCGCCGTACCCCCTGCATGTCCCGCGCTCTGTCGGCCAGATCCACCGTGGCGGCCGTTGCGCTCGCGGTGTCGATCAGCGCCTGTGGTTCACTCGCGCCGCCGTCCACACGCGCACCGGCCAAGATCACCGTGGCATCGCGCGCCGGCATCACCTTCAGCAACCGTGATCAGACCCCACATACGGCGACCGGCACGCCGAACGGGTTCGACACCGGCAGGATCAAACCGGGCCAGAGCAAGACCATCAGCGTCAGCAAGCCAGGCACCTACACGTACTACTGCCAGTTCCACGCGTTCATGCATGGGACCATCATCGTCAGATGATGGTCGCGCCCCCCGAGACGGCTCTAGTGGCCGGTCTCGAGCTCGCGGAGCATGATCACATGGTCGGGATTGATGCCGACGCGTTCGCCTGTCTGCGCATCAGTCATCCAGGCCAGCTCCATGATCGAGCCACGGGCGGCAGACAGAATCGACGACTCGACGACCCGAGGATCTCCATCGATCCTCAGGCGATCGCCTCCCACCAGGGTGATCTCGGTCACTGCCATGCGCGGCGACTCTACGTCAATCGCGCGCGGAAAGGGGAGCCGCTGATCGCCTCAGGCTCTTCAGGAGTCGAACATCGAGATCGAGTACGCGCTGCAGCCGAGCACCTCGCAGGCCGGCCGCTCGGGGTCGGCGGGGTCGTGGCGGTAGACGATGAACGGCTGATGGGACCCCATATCGAAGATCGCCAGCACGATCTCTCCGCAGACCGGATCGGGCGCGCCCACCGCGGTGACGCAGTCCAGGTTGCCGCGGCGCGTCCACAGTTCGCGGATCCGCCGGCAGGCGGGCGCACGCCCCATGCGCACCTCGGTCTGCTGGCGCAGCCGCTGATACGCATCCTCACCCGCTCGGCCCTCCGCACTGGGCATGAAGAACGCGCTCACGGCACTCACAGCCCGCGGTCGCGTTCATCCTGATTCAGAGCAGCGGCCAGCGCGGCGGGATCGAGGCGCCTCTCGATATCTGACATGCGCCTGTCATGGCGCTCGGACGCGCGGTGCACAGAGTCCTGTAGACCCTGGACCAGTTGCTCCAGATGGGCGAGCCGGGCTCGAAGGTCCCCAACCTGGCCGGCCGAGAGCTCCTGCCCGTCGCCCGACGAGGCCCGCAACGTCGTCTCTGACCCGGTCAGCGCGTGCTTCACCTGGCGGATCCGAGCCATGATTCCCGCGGGGAGCCAGCTCATCGGGGGCCTCTCCGCCGTCACGCCGACACTCGCATCCAGAAGCCTCCGTCGTCATCTAGGAAGTGCAGACGCAATCCGCGCCAGCGGCGACTTCCTCTGCGGTCGTGGTCCACGCCCGAAGAGCCACCGTAGCACCTCGGGAGCCCAGGTCAATCCGCCCGGCCAAGACCCGCGTCAGGCCGCGCCTGTGTCTTCGCGGGGGCGCGCGAGCGCGGGCGCGCTATGGTGGGCGGACGCTGCGCGACCGCGCGGCGGTCAAGCAGTGCCCCGCGTTTCGCCCAGTTCGTTGCCTGGCAGCGTCCTCCGTGTTTCGCCGCGCACGTGACGGAGGAAGTGCACCGATGGCCACAGGAACCGTCAAATGGTTCAGCGACGACAAGGGCTTTGGCTTCATCACCCCCGATGATCCCGGCAAGGACCTGTTCGTCCACCACTCCTCGATCCAAGGCGACGGCTACAAGTCCCTCGCCGAGGGCGCCAAAGTCAGCTATGACACAGAGCAGGGCCCCAAGGGTCCCGCCGCGGCCAACGTTCAGACGATCTGAGCCCGCGCGCTGATCACGACGGGGGCTTCGGTTCCGCCGCAATCGCCGCCGGTCGTACTCAGACCGACTACCCGCACGCGGCACCGCATCGTCATGCGGTGACGCCCAACCGAGGAGACGGTGATGTCCCCGCGCGGTAAGAAAAGAACGACCATGGCCAAGCTCAGCCGCGAGAGCCGACTGCGCGAGCGCCGGGTCGAAAAGGAAGCTCGCAAGCAAATCCGGCGACGCGACGCCGAAGCGCTGCCCGTGGAAGACCGCTGGCCGGATCACACGGACTCGGGCCCGTCAGATCCCCCGACACGGGACTCCGACGCGTAGGCGGAGGTCTGGTGTGGGTCGGCCGAGGGGCGCCGTTGATGAACGAGCGGTGAACGCCGCACACCGCCGGCCCACCTGAGGTTCGGGGCCTGCCACGATGCCGGGATGGCCAACGGTGGACAGCGCTCGGTCCTGATCGTCGACGACGAGCCCACAATCGTCGAGGTTGTGGCGCGCTACCTGGAGCGGGCCGGCTACGCGACCCGGACGGCCGCCAGCGGGGAGCAGGCGCTGGCCGTCGCGGCGCAAGAGCGACCGGACCTTGTGGTCCTGGACCTCATGATGCCCGGCACCGACGGTCTGCGGGTGATGCGGCGGTTGCGCGACCAGGCCTCCGAGCCGGTCGGGGTGATTCTGCTCACAGCGCGCGGCGAGGAGTCAGACCGCGTCACGGGATTGCGCCTCGGCGCCGACGACTACGTGGTCAAGCCGTTCTCGCCGGTCGAACTCGTCGCGCGAGTCGACGCGGTGCTGCGACGGGTCGACCGCGCCCCCGACGGCGAGGATCCCATCCTCGATCTCGGCGAGATCCGGATCGATCCGATGGCCCGCCAGGTGTTCGCGCGCGGCGAGGAGATCCTGCTCACTCAGCGCGAGTTCGACGTGCTTCTGTTCATGGCACGCCATCCGCTCCAGGTGTTCTCACGCGAGCAGCTGATGGATGCCGTGTGGCAGTACTCGTTCTACTCCGACACGTCGACGGTGACGGTTCACATCCGCCGGTTACGCGCGAAGCTCGAGCTCGACCCGTCGCGGCCCATCCACATCCAGACCGTGTGGGGCTCGGGCTACCGCTTCGCACCATGAGCCCGGGCGCGCACGGTGCCGGCGTGATCGTCCGCGCGCGCTCCTGGGCGGGATCCCTCTCGCGCCAGTTCGCCATCGCCGTGGGGCTGGCGATCGCCCCTGTCCTCGTCGCGCTGATCGTGTTCGGGTGGTTGATGGTGATCTCCGGCGACGCGGTAGCCGAGATCGCCGCGATCGTCGTCGCCGCCGGTGCGCTCGCCATTGCCGGCGCGCGCCTGTTCGCCCGGCAGATCACCGCCGACGTCGAGGCGATCGGCCAGGGTCTCGATGCGGTGGCCCGCGGCGAGCGCCACGTGGCGATTCACACCACGGCCCGTGACGAGCTGCACGGACTGGCCGGGTCGGCGAACGCCATGATCGCCCAGCTGTCGGCCGAGGAGCACGCTCGAACGCAGTCAGAGGACGCTCGACGCAACCTGGTGGCAGCGGTGTCGCACGATCTGCGCACGCCGATCACGTCGCTGCAGTTGCTGACCGAGGCGATCGGCGACGACATCGTCGATGGCGAGCACCGGCGCGCCTATGTCGACCGGATGCGCACCCACATCGGCGCGCTCAGCGCTCTGATCGACGACCTCTTCGAGCTCTCGCGGCTGGAGGCCGGCGACATCACCTGGTCACTGCAGCAGGTCGCGCTCGGCGAACTGGTCCGGGAGACGATCGAGGCGATGCGCGTGCAGGCGGACGCCAAGGGGGTCAGGGTCACCGCGACCCTGCCGCAGGATCTCGTCCCGGCCCGGGCCAACCCGGAGAAGCTCCAGAGAGTGTTGTTCAACCTCATCCAGAACGCCATCCGTCACACCCCGGCCGACGGCAGCGTGGTGGTCCGCGCCGAGCCGTCGGCGAGCGGAATCGAGATCGAGGTGTCAGACACGGGCACCGGAATCGCCCGCAGCGACCGGACGCGAGTGTTCACGGCCTTCTACCGCGGCGGCCGCGAAGCGGCGCGCAGCGGCGAGGGCGCCGGCCTCGGCCTGGCCGTGTCACGAGCGATCGTCGAGGCCCACGGCGGCCAGATCTGGCTCGCTGACTCAGACCAGGGGACCCGGGTTCGCTTCAGCCTGCCCGCGACCGCGCCGTAAGAGCCGCGTAATCAATTAACGGTCCCTTCCGAAACCGGAGAATCCGTTGCCGGACGGTGGGACCGGTGCTCCAATGAGAAGCACGCCCTGCGGTTCGCCCAACGCGGGGCCGGCGCAGTCCACCCCAGCCTCACCGGACCGCGCCTCTCACAAATCCTCACCTCCAAGGAGAGACATGCATCCTTCGCTGCGCGCTATCGCGCGTCTGGCGGTGCTGGCCGCAGGGCTGACCATGGCAACCGCCGGGGTCGCCGCCGCCCATCCGTCGACCGGGCACCACCAACCCAGCCCGGTGGTCGGTCACGTCTACGTCAACGACAACTCCGCAACGGCCAACGCGATCGCGGGCTTCGATCGCCACGCCGATGGGACCCTCACCCCCATCCCGGGATCTCCATTCGTCACCGGCGGCGCCGGCACCGGCGCGGTGATCGGATCACAGGGCGCGCTGCAGCTCACGGCCGGCGGCCGTGTGCTCCTCGCCGTCGACCCCGGCAGCAACGACATCTCCGAGTTGCTCGTCGGCCGCGACGGACGGCTCGCGCGGCTGCCCGGGGGCACCACCCCTTCGCAGGGCAACGAGCCGGTGAGCATCGCCGTGTCCCGCGGCCTGGTCTACGTGGCCAACGCGGGCGCCGGCGGCAGCAACTACGCCGGCTTCGCCTTCGATCGCTTCGGGCAGCTGCGGCCGATCCCGGGCGCGACGTTCGCGCTGCCCGACGCGGCGCAGCCGGGCGACGTGCTGCTCAACTCGACGGCGACCAAGCTGGTCGGCACGCGTGTGGGCACCTCCCAGATCGACAGCTTCGCGATCGACCGGAGCGGGCGCCTGCACGCCGCGTCAGGGTCACCGTTCGCGGCCCAGGGAGCGGGACCGTTCGGCAGTGAATTCAGCCCGGTCAACCCTGACCAGGTGTTCGTGTCAAATGCTCACGGTGGCACGGACGCGGGCACGGTGTCGGCGTTCAACGACGGGCCGAGCGGCGTCCTGAGCTCGATCGGCGCCTCGCCGTTCCCCAACCATCAGACCGCTCCGTGCTGGGTGGAGATCAGCCGCGACGGGCGCCATCTGTTCGCGGTCAACACCGCGGTGCCGAGCATCTCCAGCTACCGCATCCACCGTGACGGGACCCTGCGCCTGATCGCCAACACCCCGTTCGCCGGGGCCGATGCCTCCACGTTCGCGCCGGAGGACGCGCGCCTCAGCCCCGACGGCTCCACCCTATGGGTCGTCGACAGCAAGGCGAACGCGATCAGCGGTTTCGCCGTCAGGGGCGGGCGCCTCAGCCAGATCGCCGGGGCCCAGACGGCGCTGCCCGCCGGCGCCACGCCGTTCGGCGTCGTCGTCAACTAACGGTCATCCCCCGGGGCAAGCTGGTCTGCGGGGATGATCGCGCTCGGGACAGGTCCGGTCGCGGCGCGGGGTCA
>DASXDW010000165.1:0-14715 GCA_036490435.1 Solirubrobacteraceae bacterium | reverse complement strand
ACGCCCGTCTCGAGCGGTACGAGCAGCACCATCACCTCGATCGTCTACCAGTCGCCCACGCGCTTCTGGTACGCCACCAGCAGCGGGACGATCGCGTTCTGGAACGGCAGCTCGTTTACGCCCGCGACGGGCATCACGCCGGGCGAGAACTTCGTCGACCTCGCGTTCCAGGCGGCCGGCAGCGTGGGGTACGCGGTCACGAGCAACGGCCACGTGTGGCGGTCGATGAACAACGGGGCCAACTGGACGCTGATCTCCCCGACTCCAAGCACGCGTGGTGACTGCACCTCCGCCACGCTCGCGGCGGAATCCGAGCTCAACGCCGTCCAGTGGGCCAACAGCAGCACGGTCTACCTGTTGGGCAACAACTCGACGATCATCCGCTCCACGAACGCGGACACTGCGGGCACTCCGATCTTCAACGAGCTCAACAAGCTGGCCACCGGCACGTGCGCGATCCAGAACGAGGGGTTCGCGGAGGACTTCACCGACGCGACGTTCCTGCCCACCAACCCGGCGGACGCCTTCTTCGTGGGGCAGAGCTTTGGCAGGCTCTACGAGACGAGCAACGCTCTCAGCACGCCGGTAAGCGGGAATCTCGTCACCGACGGCACCGTTAACAGCTTCACCGGCAACCCGCGTCTCGCTCAGGACCCCAACAGTCCCAACCGGATCTGGGTCGCCGACCACGAATCCGGCGGCAACTGCGGGACACTGTGCCTGCAGGTGTCGAGCGACGGCGGCACGACCGTGGCGGCCGCGACGTTCCCCAACGACGCCAACGTCATCGGCAACCTCTTCGACATCAGCTCCCAGGGCGGCGTGGAGGTCACGGCCGGCAGCGGCGGTGAGATCTTCACCTCCCCCGACGGCACCAACTTCTACAACCAGCCGGCCGACGGGGCCCTGGCCACGCAGAACTGGCGCTCCGAGGCCGCCTTCGACGGCGCGCACGCGGCGGTCGGCGGCGAAAACGGCGCGCTGGCCATCACCGCGGCCTCCAACACCATCCCGGACATCGTCGCTCCCACCGGGACGATCTCCGGGCCCACCACGGCGACGTCGGGCAGGGCGACCGGGTACACCGCGGTGCTGGCCGACAACGCCGGCGGCACCGGGATCAATCCCGCGTCCATCACCTGGACCGCAGCCGGGTTTGCCGCCCAGCACGGGGCGACGGCGGCGTTCACCTTCCCGCGCGGGGTGGGCGATGTCACGCTCACGCTGAGCTTCGCCGACAACGCCGGCAATCAGGGCACGGCGACGCTCAACGTCACCGTCCGCGACGCGCCGCCCCCGGGCCCGCCGTCGGGCTCTCAGCCCACCACGGTCATGACCGGCGGAGGCACGATCAAGGTCTTCAAGGTCGTCACCGTCACCGGGCGCAAAGGACGGTTCATCCCGGTCATCGTCTCGGCGACCAAGCCGCGGAAGTTCATCGCCCAACTGCTGCCGGCGAAGGGCAAAAAGAAGGCGCTGGCCACCGGACGGATCACGTTCAAGAAGAAGCACGGCGGCCACGGCACCCTACGCGTCAAGCTCCCGGCCAACGTCAAGCCCGGGAAGTACGTCATCGTCGTCCGTGAGACGACGCTGAAGGGCAAGAAGGTGGGCAAGCTCGTCAAGGTGAAATTCACGCTCAAGTAGACGCAACCGCCAGGTTGCACTAGACTGGGCGAGGTGACGATCCTTGCCCTGTACGACATCCACGGCAACCCGGATGCGCTGGACGCGGTGCTGGCCGACCCGCGTGCCGCGCGTCCGGACGCCGTGGTGGTCGGCGGAGACACCGTGCCCGGCGCCTTTCCTGCGGCGGTCCTCGACCGTCTTGAGGGGCTGAGCGCGAGCCTGTCGGTGCCGGTGCACTGGGTGCGCGGCAACGGTGAACGCGAGACGGCGGCCGCCGTCGACGGCCCGCCGCCGCCCGCGGGCGATAACGCCGCGGAGATGGCGGCCTTCAGCGCTCAGGAACTCGGCCCCGGGCGCGCCCGGGCGCTGGGCGGGTTGCCGCTGACCATGCGCGTTGACGGTCTGCTCTTCTGCCACGCCACGCCGCGTAGCGACGAGGAGCTGGTCACCCGGATCTCAGCGCCCGAGCGATGGTCAGAGGTGCTGGGCGGCGTGGACGCGCCGCTGGTGATCGCCGGGCACACCCACCAGCAGGACGACCGCACCGTCGGTGGCGTGCGGTTCGTCAACGCGGGCAGCGTGGGGCTGCCCTATGAGGGCGACAGCGACGCGCGCTGGTTGTGGATCGAGGACGGCGTGCCCGAACTGCGGAGCACCGCCTACGATGCGGCCGCCGCCGGCCGGCGGATGATCGAGGCGTGCGAGTCCCTGACCGACTCGGTCAACGCCTCGCTCGTTGAGCCGGTGCCGCCGATGGAGGTCACCCGCATGTTCGAACAGCGAGCTAAGTAAACTTATAAGTTTACTTGGCGGGCGGCGCGCTCGCCCCGTCGACGGCAGGGGCCCCGGGTCGAGAATTTGTTCGGGTCGCGTGCCGGCTAGTGGCGAGCTAGATCGCCGCGGTTGGCGATGCGCTTGGGGCCTGTGAACAAGTTTGCCTACCGCTGGTCGCGCGGATCGGGCTGTGGAGCTGCCCTGACCAATGGTCGTGGGAGATTTTCATGCTCATGCGATGAAGATCTCCCACAACCGGCCCGGGCCATCTGGAGGCTGAGAGGCATAGGCTCCCACAGGCCCGCCGTGTCACGCCGACGCGGTGGCGGTCTCCTCGTCGGGCGCCGCGGCCTGCGGATCGTCAGGGTCAGCCGGCGTCGGTGCGGGCGGTCCGCTGAGGATGCGCAGGGCGTCGGCGGGGATGTGGACCGCCACCGGGGTGCCCTGTGGGAAGCCGTCCGATTCGCCCGTGTTGGTAATCGAGGCCTGCAGCTGGGCGCCGGTGGCCAGGCGCACCATCACCTGCAGCGTGGCGCCGACGTACACCGTGCGCTCCACCATGCCCGGCAGGCAGTTGCCCTGTTCGGCGCCATGCTCAAGCAGTTGGACGCGCTCGGGGCGGGCGACGATCTTGACCGGCCCCGAGGCGTTGAGGTCACCGCAGCCGGCGCGCAGCTGGAAGTCGCCCACTGCGACGGTGCAGTGGCCGGAGGCGCGCTCCACGGCGTCGGCGTCCATCAGGTTCGAGACCCCGAGGAAGTCAGCCACGAACACCGTGGCTGGATTCTCGTAGACCTCCTCCGGGGTGCCGATCTGCTCGATGCGGCCCGCGCTCATCACCGCGACCCGGTCACTCATCGAGAGCGCCTCCTCCTGGTCATGGGTCACGAAGACGAAGGTGATCCCGACCTCCTCCTGGAGCGCCTTGAGCTCGAGGCGCAGCTGCTTGCGGATCTTGGCGTCCAAGGCGCCGAGCGGCTCGTCGAGCAGTAGCACCGCCGGGCGCAGGACGAGCGCCCGGGCCAGGGCGACGCGCTGCTGCTGGCCGCCGGAGAGCTGCTGGGGGCGGCGGCCGGCGTAGCCCGAGAGCTCGACGAGGTGCAGCGACTCGTCCACGCGGCGCTTGATCTCGTCCTTGGCGACCTTGCGCCGCCGCAGGCCGAAGGCGACGTTGTCAAACACGTTGAGGTGGGGGAACAGCGCGTAGTTCTGGAACACCGTGTGGACGTTGCGCTGATGGGGCGGCACCTGCGCCACGTCGACCCCGTCGAGCATGATCTCGCCCTCGGTGGGACGCACGAACCCGGCGATCATGCGCAGGGTCGTCGTCTTGCCGCATCCCGACGGGCCCAGCAGGGAGAAGAACTCGCCCGCGGCGATCTCGGCGTGGATGGCGTCGACTGCGGTGGTCTTCTCGTCGTAGCGCTTGGTGAGCGCGCGCAACTGGACGTGTCCGGGCATCAGGCGGCCTCGATTCCGGAGAGCTCGCGGAACGCGGACCCCCCGCCCTCAGGGCCGGCGGTGCGTCGTCCGAGGGCGGTATAGACCAGGTAGGCGATGGTGATGCCGACCAGGGTAGTGAAGACGAGGATCGTCGCCAGCGCGTTGAGCGCCGGGGTGCTCGTCCCTCCGCGGGCGTTGGAGTACAGGAACATGGGGATGGTGGTGGTGGTGGAGTTCGACGACATGTACTGCGTGACCACGAAGTCATCGATCGACAGGGCGAACACGATCAGCATGCTCGACAGGATGGCCGGGAACAGCAGCGGCACCAGCACGAGCCGGATCGCCGCGGCCGACGTCGCGCCCAGGTCCCGCGCCGCCTCCTCGTACTCGGGGCCGATCGAGGCCAGGCGGCTGCGGATGATGACGACGACATAGGACAGCGAGAACGTCACCTGCCCGATCACCTGCGCCGGGGTCCCGAGGTGGATCAGGGTGAACGGAACCAGTGACAGTTGCGTGAACACGACCAGCAGTGACACGGCCATGACGAGCTCCGGTGTCACCAATGGAATGAGCATCAGCGAGTTGGCCACGCCCGAGCCGCGCCCACGCCAGCGCGCCAGGCCCAGGGCCAGCAGGACGCCCAGCGGCGTGGCGATGACCATGTCCAGCCCGGCGAGCAGGAGACTGTGGAGCAGCGCCTCGGTGTAGGGGGCGTAGTGGAAGACCGACTGGTTGGGGTCGCCCCACCACCATTTGATCGAGAAGCCCTGCCAGACGCTGCGCGAGCGCCCCGCGTTGAACGAGAACAGGATCGCGATCGCCACCGGGACCAGTGCCCAGGCGACGTAGGCCCAGGTGACGCCGACGAGGAACCGCGGCTGGCCCCACGGGTTGCGCAGTGGCCTCGGGATGAGGCTGCGCCGGGGCTGAACCGGCTCGGGAGTGATCGGCTGCGGCGGCGCCTGCGGAGTGGTCGCGACGCTCATGCGCCCG
Source organism: Solirubrobacteraceae bacterium (assembly GCA_036490435.1). Lineage (GTDB taxonomy): Bacteria > Actinomycetota > Thermoleophilia > Solirubrobacterales > Solirubrobacteraceae > Palsa-465. The sequence continues at coordinate 9,870 of DASXDW010000165.1, read as the reverse complement.
CCAGCTGTCGCGTGTCGCGGGCGGTCTGTACCAGGTAATACGCCATCCCCACGGCCATGATCAGCATCAACACCAACACCAGAGCGGCGCCCAGGTTCTTTTGTGACCCGCCCTGCACGAACAGGTTGATCTCGTTGCCGATCATGTTGGTGTGCGGCGACGCGGAGATGAGGTCGTTGGTGTAGTAGTCACCGAACATCGGCAGGACGACGAGGGCCGAGCCCGCGAGGATGCTGGGGCGGCTGAGCGGCAGGGTGACCTTCCTGAAGGCCTGAAACGGTGTGGCTCCGAGGTCGCGGGCGGCCTCGATCTGACTGCGGTCGATGCGGTCCAGCCCGGCGAACACCGGCAGGATGAAGTACGGGATGTAGCCGTAGACCAGGGCCAGGACCACCGAGTAGGCGTTGCCGTTGAGCCAGTCGGGCGGGTGCGTGATCCCGACCCAGCTGAGGATCTCGTTGACGTACCCGTCGGGGGAGAGCAGGCCGATCCACGCCAGCATGCGCAACAGGTAGCTCACCCAGAAGGGGATGACCAGCAGCACGATGAGCAATGTCTTGGAGCGCTTGGCGTGGCGGGCGACGTAGTAGGCGACCGGATAGCCGATGATGAAACACAGCGACAGCGCGACGGCCACGTACACGAGCGTGTTGCGCACCGCCGGCCAGTACTCGCCGCCGGGCACGGCGCCCGAGAACGCCTCGCTGACGTAACCGGGGTTCCAGTGCAGCGGGTTCCAGTACGGGACCGGCTGGAACAGATAGTCCACCCGGCCAAAGGCGATCGCCAGCAGCGCGTAGGCCGGCACGACCACGAACAGGAACAGCCACACCACCCCGGGCAGCGCAAACGAGCGCCAGTAGGCCGAACGGCTCTGAGAGTTCGCCGCGCTCACGTCGATTTCACCGCCGCCCACGCGTTCTCCCACAGCGTCTCGCCCTGGGTGCTCAACGGGCCCTGGACGTAGCCCTCGCGGAACTGGCGCTCCTCGATCAGCGTGGTCTGAAGGTTGGGCGCCACCAGGCCCTTCTTGACCACCGCTGCGGGCGACATCGCCGAGAGCGGCTGCTGGTAGTAGATGTAGCTGTAGTTGGAGAAGGCCTGCTGGACATCCAGCACGTGGTTGAGGAAGAGGTGCGCGAGGACGGGATTCTGCGCGCCGCGCACGATGGCCAGGGTGTCATTGTCGATGGGGCCGTGGCCGTCGGGCGGCCACCAGTATGCGAACGCCGACGGCTTGGTCCCCTTGGGCGCGTAGTACGGCGCCGATGCCATGTCACCCGACCAGGCCTGGTGCAGCCACAGCGAGCCGTCGGCCAGGCGCTGGTACTCGTTGGTGTCGAACTTGAGGTTCGCGGTGGAGACCAACTCCTGGACCGCCTTCTGAGCGGCGGTGATCTCCTTGGGGTCGTCGGTGTTGACGTCCGTGACCCCATTGCGCAGCAGGCCCATGGTGAGGGCCTCGTGCTGGTCGTCGAGCATGCCGACCTTGCCGCTGATCTTGGGGCCCTCCTCCCACAACGCCGTCCACGGGTTGGCGTAGTTGGTCGGAGAGAAGTGGGGGAGATGGTCGGCGCGCCAGCCGATCCCGGTGGTGTAGATCGTGTACGGCACGGTGTACTGGCTGCCGTAGTCGTACCAGGGGTTGACCAGCGCCGGCCAGATGTTGGCCTCGAGGTTGGGGATGTAGTCCAGGTTCAGCGGCGTCAGCAGCTTGCCGACGGCGAGGCGCTCGAGATGCACCAGTTCGGGTACGAACACGTCGAACTGGACCTGGCCTGAGGAGATCTTGGCCACGGCCTCATCGATCGTGGTGAAGGTGCTGATCTGCACCTGGACGCCGTACTTCTTCTGGAAGGACTTCACGACCGCGGGGTTGATGTACTCCTCCCAGTTGTAGAACTGGAGCGGCCCCTTCTCGGGTTTGAGCCCCGACTTGATCGGCGGGTTGTCCTTGTAGATCGGCAGCGAGACGGGCACGTTGGGGCGCGCCAGCGGCAGCCCGCCGGGGCCATCGCCGCGCACCTGTCCGCTGACGGCGCCGCCCGGCGCGGGCAGCGGCTCGGTCGTGCCGCAGGCCGCGAGCGCGCTGGGTATGCACAGTCCGGCGGCGGTGAGGCCGGCACGGTGCAGGAAGGTACGGCGAGTACTGCGAGGGTGGCTCATGATTGCGCGCCCTTTCGGCGAGGTTCAGCCGCACCGGGGTCAGAACGGTGAAAGCGGTACCCGAGTTCGGCGAAGGCAAGGGCAAGACAGCGGTCGACCATGCGCTCGGGGGTCACATCCGGCTGCCCCAGCGTCACCTGGACGCCGAGACCGTCCATCAGCCCGCTGAGCGTGAGCGCGAAGTCGTCGGGGTCGGCATCAGCGTTGAACACGCCCGACTCCTGGCCCCCGCGGACGATGTCGGCGATCAGCGCCCGCTGGCGGCGGTCCAGGCGGAAATAGGAGCGGCGGACACTGGGGTCGCGCCGTGCCCGGACCCAGATCTCCATCCACAGCGTGTAGTCGTTGAGGCCGCCCGGGCCAAGGCTGGTCTCCTCGATGAGGTGGACAAGCTGGTCCGCCGGGTCCTCGATGCGACCGTGGCCCTCGGTCAGCCGTTCGTAGAAGCTGTGGTCGGCGAATTCAACCGCCTCCTCGAGCAGCCGGTCCTTGGACTCGAAGTAGTAGAGGATCGTGGGCGAGCTCGTGCCCGCGCGCTCCGCGATATCTCCGATGCGCGTGTCAAAGAGACCGCGCTCATACAGCACCTCGGCGGCGGCTGCGATGATCTGCGGCTTGCGCAGGTGATCGACTTTGGGTCGCGGGCTCACGGGTGTGAGATTTCTCCTCCGGCTACGCCTCTGAGACGTATACTGAATCGCGAGTCAGGAAACTAACCCGCGGGCCGCCCACTTGTCAAGCGGCCGACCGTGTGGATTGGGTGAGGGGAATGCGAGCATGACCGATGTCGTTGTGCTGGGAGCTGGCCTGGCGGGACTGGCGGCGGCGCGCGACCTCGCGCGCGGCGGTGCGGACGTGCTGGTGCTGGAGGCCCGCTCGCGTGTGGGCGGCCGTGTCGAGGCGATGACCCTGCCCGACGGGCGCACGGTCCAGCTCGGCGGCGAGGTCATTGGCCACGCCCACACCGCGTACCTCGAGTTGCTCGACGAGCTCGGGCTGTCGGTCGCGCCCAGCTACGTGGCCGACCCCGGCGAGATCAGCTGGGGTCTGCACGAGGGCGTGTACGTAGGCGACGACGCCCCCTGGATGACGGACGAGGAGCGCGCCGACGCCGCGCGCATCGACCGGCTGTTCGCGTCGCTGGCGGCCGAGCTCGATCCCGATGATCCGTGGAGCCACCCGGACGCGGCGCGCCTGGATCAGCTGAGCCTTGGAGCGTGGCTGCGCCTGCAGGGCGCGTTGCCGGCGGTCCGCCGTCGGCACGCGCTGGCCTCGCTGTCGCTCTCCTGCGACGGGCCGGATCGCAGCTCGCTGCTGGCTGACCTGCGCAAGCACGCCACGTTGGCCGGCGAGGGCTTCTACGACCTGGCCGAGTGGGAGGGCCTGCGCTGCTCCGCCGGGTCCGCGGAGGTTGCCCTGCGAATGGCCGCCGAGCTGGGGTCGCGGGTACGGCTCGGGGCCGTGGTGGCGCGGGTGGAGGTGCTGGGCTCGCAAGGCGTTGCGGTGTCACTGGTGGACGGCGAGGAGATCCGCGCCGAGGCCGTCGTCTGCGCGCTGCCGGCGGGGCCGCTGCGCGCTGTGCAGATCGCCGGGCTCAGTGAGGCGCGGCTGGCCTCGCTGCGCGCGCTGCGCCAGGCGCTGGCTGCCAAGCTCGTCGTCGCCTATCCCGACTCCTTCTGGCAGCGCCGCGGCCAGAACGGCCTGGCCGAGACCGAGTGGCTGTTTGGCTCCACCTGGTCCCAGGGCGAAGGGGTGCTGTCGCTGCTGGTCCCACCCGAGCGGCTGTCGGCCTTTCTCGCGGCGCCACCCGAGGCGCGCAGGGGGGTGATTCTGGGCGGGCTCGAGGCTCTCTATGGGGAGGGGGCCCGGATGCCCCAGGCATTCGTCGAACGCCCCTGGGGCGCCGATCCCTTCACCCTGGGCTACATCACGAGTTGGGCGCCCGGCGACCTGATGGCCGTCGGGCCGCTGCATGGCCGGCACGAGCCGCCCTTCTACGTCGCCGGCTCTGATCACTGGGTCGCCGGCTACATGGAGGGCGCGGTCCGGACGGGGCGCGGCGCGGCGCGGGCAGCGCTGGCGGTGGGCTCGGCGATCTGAGCAGGAGGGGGGATTTCGCGGGAAACGCGCGATCGCGCGTGAGGTTTCCCCCGGAACCGCCGTGTAGGGCGTACTTCGCGGGAAACCCGGGGCGGACGCTGAGGTTTCCCGCGTTTCCGAGGTTCAGGCGGTGTCGCGGAGGTCCGCCTCGTCCGGGGCGTCAACGGCGTCTGCGACGTCTGCGGCGTCTGCGGCGTCTGCGGCGTCTGCGGCATCTGCGGCGTCTGCGGGCATCAGACGCTCGCCGAGCCCCAGTTCGGCGGCCAGCGCCGCCGACACCGACCGGCGCGCCCGCTCCAGCGGGATCGCCGAGTCCCCGATGAGCGTGCGCACCCCGAAGCCGTCCAGCAGGGCCAGGGTGCGGTCGGCGACCTCCTCGGGGTCGCAGCGGGCGAATTCGCCGTCGCTCACGCCGCCGGCAATCTCGTCGGCGAACCACGCGCGCATGCGCGCGTAGAGCTCCTCGGCCACGGGGCGCAGTTCGGGGTGGCGCACCGCGCGCAGCCACAGCTCCACCCACAGCACCCAGTCCTCCTCGAGCGCCGGCGTGGTGGGCAGGCACTGGTCGATCATGGACTGCAGCCGCTCGGCGTGGCTCGCATCCTCCGGGAGGTCGGTCTCCAGGCGGACGTCGCCGGCCTGGGCGTAGGAGTACTCCAGCGCCTCGGCCAGCAGGGCCTCGCGGGTCTCGAAGTGGTAGTGGACGTTGGCGGGGGAGACGCCGGCCTCCATCGCGATCCGGGCGATGCGGACGCCGTCGATGCCCTCGCGAGCGATCTGGCCGACAGCTGCGGCCAGGATGCGGTCGCGCCCGTCGCGGCGGCTTGCCATCAGCCGGCCGAACCGCCCGAGCCGTCTGAGGTGTCTGAGGCGTCCGAGCCCGCCATCACCGGCGCCAGATCGGCCCGGACGCGGTCGGCGAACCATGCCACGCCCTTCTCGCGCGCCGACAGCGGCCCGCACCGGTACCCGCGCGTCTGCAGTCCCTGCTGAACGTTGTCGACCAGGTCGATGTCCTCATCGAGCACGAGCGTGTTCAGGCGCTGGTTGGCCCACTGCACGAACCGGGTCCGGGGGCTGGCTCCGTCCGGGCGATAGGAGGCCGACACGTCACGGGTGCTGCCCACGCCGTTGGGCAGCAGCTGCCAGGTGCCCACCTGGTCGGGATACAGATCGATCGTCGTGTTGGGATAGATGTAGACGTAGCGCCACACACTCCGGTCGTGGCCCGACAGCCCCGGCATCGGCGTGACGAGCTGGGAGTACAGCCGCTCGAGCCGATTGCTGGACGGCTTGTCGCGCAGCGGCGCGTCGAACCACAGGTAGTGCTCGTTGACCTCGACGTCGTAGTGCTTGTAGTCGAGCATCCGCATCAGGCCCGGGTGGGCGATGGGGATGTGGTACCCCTCGATGTAGTTGTCGGCCACGACCTTCCAGTTGGCGGGCTGGGACCCGCCCGCGGGTGCGAAGGGCGTCAGCGTCTCGATGCGGTAGGGCGCCAGGCGCTGGGGCAGGTCGCCCACCATCTCCGCCAGCGGCGTCGCGTCGGCGTCGAGGTTGACGAAGACCAGGCCGCACATCTCCTCCACCCGCACGGGCATGAGGCTCAGCGACGCCTTGTCGAGCTTCTCGCCGAAGGCCATGCCCTCCGGCACGCCGATCAGCGACCCGTCCATCTTGTAGGTCCAGCCGTGGTAGCGACAGCGGATCGCCGCTTTGCACTGGCCCGAGCCGCTCAGCAGCCGTGAGCCTCGATGCCGGCAGACGTTGAGATACGCGCGCAGGGTGCCCTTGTCGTCGCGGACGACGAGCACCGGCTGGTTGCCGGCCGCGGCGGTGATGTAGCTGCCGTTGGTGCTCAGCTGGGAGACGTGCCCCGCGAGCTGCCACGTGCGTTCGAAGATGAGCTCCTGCTCGACCGCCTCCAGGCTCGGGTCCGTGTAATAGCGGGGCTCGAGCGCGACCCCCGACGGGGCCGGGGCGGAGCCATTCAGAGCGGCGGAGGGCGATGTGGGCGAGGCAACGGTGGTGTCCATATTCTCATCCTGACTTTGTGATCAGTTGATGTATTCTAACCGCCATGGTCAAGCGCGCGTCGTGGCTGTCGATCACGCCCGAGCCCGAACGTGAGCTGCCCGAGGCGGTCGCGACACTGGCTGCGGGGCGGCGTGCCGGCCCCGATGCGGTCGCCGCCGAACAGGCCCGGATCGAGCGCCTGATCCTCCACGGAACCCAGCGCCGGTGGCTGGCCTACCTGCACGAGGTGGTGGACCTCATCACCGCGCAGCGGGCCAGCGAGGACCCCGACGTCATCGTCGCCCGCCACCGCGCGATCACGGTGATCGCCAACCACCACAACCTGCTGCTCGGGCTGACTGATCGCACCCATTCCCAAGCCAGCCTCACCGCAAACGACTCGAGCCGGTTGCGCGCGCTCGACCTCACTGAGACCTAGGAGCCCCATGACCACGACGACGACACCCGCCGCCGGCCCTGACCTCCCCGATGCGCTCCTCGCCCTCCAGCAGCGGGCGCGGGACTTCGTCGAGGGCGTCCTGCGCCCCCTCGAGCTCACGGCGGAGGCCGCCGGCGGCCGCCTGCCCGAGGAGACCATCGCCCACATCAAGCGCGAGGCCATCGCCGCGCGGCTGCAGGGCGGGCGGATGCCCACCGGGCTCGGCGGCCAGGGGTGGTCGATGCGCGAGTGGTTCCTGGTCAACGAGCAGTTCGGGCGGGTCACCAATGGCCTGCACTGGCACGTTCCCGGCGTCTACAACGTGTGGGTCGAGGCCAGCCCCGAGCAGGTGCAGCGCTACGTCGTGCCCGCGCTGCGCGGCGAGGGCGGCGACGCCTACGCCGTGACCGAGGCCGACGCCGGCTCAGACCCGAGCGGCATCACCACCACCGCGGTCGCCACCGACGCCGGCTGGCGCATCAACGGTGAGAAGTGGTTCGTCACCTCCGGCGACGTGTCCCGGGTGCTCATCGTGGTGGCCAACGTCGTCGACGGCCCCGACAGCCTGCCGACGCTGTTCCTCGTTGAGCCCGACGCGCCCGGCGTGGAGTTCGTCGACGATCCGCTCTTCACCCACAACTATCCCCACGGTCACCCGACGATTCGCTTCACCGACGTCGAGGTGGGCGCCGATGCCGTCGTGGGCGGCGTGGGCAACGGCGACGAGTTGCAGCGCCGCTGGTTCACCGAGGAGCGCCTGGGCATCGCCACCCACGGCCTGGGGGCGATGTGGCGGCTGCTCGACGAGACGACCGAGTGGGTGCTCAACCGCCGCCAGGGCGGGCGGCGCATCATGGACTACCAGGGGATCTCCTTCCCGCTGGCCGATTCGGCCACCGACGCCACAGCGGGGCGGCTCCTGGCGCTGCAGGTCTGCGACATGGTCGACAACGACGCCGATCCCAAGCTCATCCACGCCAAGGCCTCCATGGCCAAGCTGTTCGTCTCCGAGGCAGCAGGCCGCTGCGCCGACCGCGCGGTCCAGGCGTTCGGAGGCCGCGGCTACCTGCGCTCCAACGTGGCCGAGCGCTTCAACCGCGAGTTGCGCGTGGACCGGATCTGGGAGGGAACCTCCGAGATCCAGAGGCTCATCATCTCCCGCGCGCTCGAACGCCGCGGGGTGGAGGCGACGATCCATTGAGCGCGCTGCGGACTCCCGAGGCCGAGCGGCGGGTCGACCTCGGCCGTCTCATGCGCCCGGCGTCGATCGCCGTGGTCGGGGCGACTGACCGCGCGGGCAGCTACGCCGCCGAGACGCTCGTCAACCTCGAGCTGATCGGCTTCCCCGGGCCCGTCTACGGCGTCAACCCCAAACGCACCGAGGTGATGGGGCGCCTGTGCGTGCCCTCCGTGGCCGATCTCCCGGAGCCCGTCGACGCCGTCGTGGTGGCGATCCCGGCGGCCGGGGTGGCCGCCGCCATCGACCAGGCGGGCGCCGCCGGGTGCGGGGGCGCTGTGGTGTTCAGCGCCGGCTTCGGTGAGGTGCAATCCGGGCGCGGGTACCACGATGACCTGGTTGCCGCCGCCCGGCGCCACGGGCTGCCGGTGTGCGGGCCCAACTGCAACGGCATCGTGTCGCCGGCCTCGCGCACCGCGCTGTGGGGCGATGCCTTCTCCGTTCCCGAGCCCGGACCGGTCGCGCTCGTCTCTCAGAGCGGGAACGTCGCCGTCAACGCGCTGGCCACGCGCAGGGGGCTGCGCTTCCACACCGTGATCGCCAGCGGCAACCAGGCGGTCCTCTCCGCTGCCGACTATCTGCAGTTCCTGGCCGGGGAGGCGGACGTCGGCGCCGTCGCGCTGTATCTGGAGGACGACGGCGGGCCGGGGCTCGTCGATGGCCTTGCGGCGTGCGCCGACGCCCGCATCCCCGTCGTGGTCCTCAAGGTGGGGCGCTCGGCGGCGGGGGCGATGGCCGCTGCCGCGCACAGCGGCGCGCTGGCCGGCGACCAGCGCGTGTTTCGCGGCCTGATCGAGGAGGCGGGCGCGGTGTGGGCTGACGACGTCCATGACCTGCTCGAGCTGTCCAAGACGATCGCCACCCGGCGCCCCGCCTCGCCCCGCCGGGGGAGCTCCCCAGGGCTGGCCATCATGACCTGCAGCGGCGGGGACTCCGCCCAGGGCGCCGACGAGGCACAACAGCTCGGTCTGGACCTGCCGCCGCTTGCGCCCCACACGCAAGCGCGCCTTGCCGAACTGCTGCCCTCGGCTGCCACCGCCGCCAACCCGCTCGACTACACGGCGATGATCTGGGGCGACGCGCAGGCGCTCGGTGAACTGGTCCGTACGCTCGGCGAGGACCCGGCGATCGGCCAGGTGCTCGTCTTCTACGACCAACCGCACGGGATGACCGGCGCCCCGGCGGAGTCGTGGCGGGCGGTCCGCGAGGGCGTGATGCTGGGCGCGAGCCTCAGCCCGGTGCCGGTGATGGTGTCCTCGACCCTGCCCGAACTGCTCGACGACGCCGCGGCCGCGGAGTTCGCTGCCGCCGGCGTGCCCGCCGCCGCGGGGCTGCGCACCGGCCTGAGATGTGCCGCCGCGGCGCTCCAGGCCGAGGCGGGCGCCGACCCCGCCCGGCTGCGCGAGATCGCCGCCGCGGCATGGTCCGTCGCCGGCGCGCGGGCCGACGGCGAGTGGCTGCCCGAGCACGAGGCCAAGGACCTGCTGCGAGCCGCCGGCGTCGCGGTCCCCTTCGGCCTCGCCGTCGACAACGAGAACGATGCCGTCGCGGCCTGGCGTGAGCTCGACGGCCCGGTGGCGCTCAAGCTGAGCGCGGCGCGGGTTCAGCACAAGACCGAGCTGGGCGGCGTCGCCCTTGGGCTGGACTCAGAGAGCGAGGTCCGCCGCGCCCACCGTCAGATGGCGCCGCTCGCCGACGCCCATGACGGCGTCATCCTGGTGGAGCGGATGGCCCCGCCCGGTGTGGAGCTGATCGTTGCCGCCCACACCGACGGGATCGTGCCGGCGCTGGTCGTCGGCCTCGGCGGGATCTGGACCGAGCTGGTGCGCGATGTCGCCGTCATCCCGCTGCCGGCCGATGCGGCCCGGATCGAGCGGGCGATCGCCACCCTGCGCGGTGCCCCGCTTCTGCT
>DASXDW010000114.1:0-86239 GCA_036490435.1 Solirubrobacteraceae bacterium | reverse complement strand
CGACCCGGAACGTTTCGGCGGCGACATCCTCGCCGGGCGGCCCGGCCCGCACGGTGCAGTAGCGATGGATGCGGACCCAGTGGCGGTCGAAGACGACGCCGAACGCCGCCGGGTCAAGGCGAGACGCGCGGATGACCGCCGCGTCAGTCGAGGTCTGAGTTCCGTGCATATCTCTACTTGACCGATCGCCGGCCCGATGGTTCGCGGCGATGCGCCGGCACACGCCGCGGCCTCCGCACCTCATGCCGTCTGCCATCGCGACGGCTGCAGCGTGTCGCCCCCGCACATCGGGCACCTCAGTGCACCTCACCGCCGGGACCCTCCTAGATGACGCGTCGTGGGGTCTTACGGACGTCCCTGTAGGAGTCCTATGGCACCCCTTCTAGGAGGGGTGCGCCCGCGATGTGTGCTCAGTTGCCCGATGTGCGCCGGGCGCCGGCCCGCAAAGCTCGACGCCATGCACATCGCACGCACATATCCCCGTTTCGGTCGCCTACTGGCCGCCTTGGCCACGTCTCAGCTCGGCGACTGGCTGTACAACCTCTCGCTGCTCGCCTACGTGCAGCAGCGCACCCACTCGACCGCGTGGCTCGGGCTGACCACCGCCGCGCGGATCGCACCAGTCGTCCTGGGCGGGCCGATCGGCGGCCTGATCGCCGACCGCTTCGACCGCCGCCGGCTCATGCTCGCCTCCGACGCGCTGCGCGCCGGAATCATGGGCGTCCTCGTCCTCGTCGCGCTCGCCGGTTTGCCGGTCGCGCTCATCCCCGCCCTCGCCGCGGCGGCGACGATGGCGGGCGTCGTCTACCCGCCGAGCGTCGCCGCGGTCACCCCGCGCCTGGTGGACGCCCATCATCTCGCTGCCGCCAACGCGGCACGCGGGGCGATCGCCCCGGCGTGTGTCGCTGCCGGCCCCGCGCTGGGCGCGGTCCTGTTGCTCATCGGACCGCCGGCGGTCGCGTTCGCCGTCAACGCCGGCACCTTCGTCATCTCGGCTCTGCTCATCGCCTCGATCCCGGCCGGCCCGGAGTTTGCCCGCGCCCCGCGCCCCGCCGGCGCCGTCCGCGACGGACTCACCGAGGGTGAAAGCGGCGTCCAAGCGATCCTCTCCGAACTGCGCGATGGGGCCCGTGCCCTGAAGGCGGCGCCGGAGGCGGGCTGGATGGTCAGCGCCGATGTCGCCGGCAGCTTCGTGTACGGCGCGCAAACGGTCCTGCTGCTGCTCGTCGCGGGTCGCCTCGGCCTCGGCGCTGACGGATACGGCTACTTGCTCGCGGCTCAGGGCCTCGGCGGGATCGCCGGAGCCACGCTGGCCGGCCGTCTGGGCGCCGCCGCCGGGCGGCGCTCAACGCTGGCCGGCGCACTGGCGATGGTGGCACTGCCGCTTCCGATCCTGGCCCTCACCACCAGCGTCGCGGTGGCGATCGCCGTCGGAATGATCGGCGGTGCCGGCGCGCTGATCGTCGAGGTCGCCGCCGACACGCGGTTGCAGCAAACGCTGGACGAGTCCCGGCTCGGCTGCGCCTACGGGTTCGCCTTCGCTGCGTCGGTGGGCGGCATCGCCCTCGGCGCCGTGGTCGCGCCGGTCCTCGTCTCCATCGCCGGGGTCGGCGGCGCGCTGGGCCTCCTCGCGGCGGCGGTGCTGACCCTGGCCGCAGCGATCGCCCTGCGCGGCGCCCCCTTGGCCTACGAGCCGGCCGGTTCGCTCGAGAGCAGCCCAAGCCGCTGAGCCACCCCGGCGGCCTCCACCCGGGTGCGCGCATCGAGCTTGGCCAGGATGCGCGTGATGTGGACGGAGACGGTCTTCTGGCTGATGTAGAGGCGGGCGGCGATCTCCCGGTTGGTCGCGCCGCCCGCCATCAGATGCAGGACGTCGAGCTCGCGAGCGGTGAGGCCGATTCGATCGGCCACAGACGGCTCAGCCTCAGCTGACCCACCGGCGCCCGAGCCGTTGCGCGCGATATCGGCGTCATCCCCGACCGACGCGTCCAGCGAGACCCGGGCGCGCCGCGCCAGATCGGCGATCTCCCGCCGCAGCGGCTCGGCGCGCAGGCGCTCCGCCGTCCGGTACGCGCTTGTGAGCATCGCGGGGACGTCCCCGCGGGGACCCCCGCCGGCGAGGACGAGCTCTGCCGCGCGCCAGCGGCAGTACGCAACCTGAAACGCCCCGCCGTGGCGCTCCCAGCGCTCGGCGAGCGCCGTCCAGTCCTCGGCGGACGCGGCCGCCTCGGCACGGGCAGCTTCGACGGTGGCGACCTCCACGAGGAGCGCTGCCTCCGGGGGAGGATCGGCGGCGATGAGGTCCCGGCCGACGTCGCGGATCTCACCGGCTCGTCGCACCGCCTCGGCGAGGGCCTCCGTCTCACCGGTCACGCGGGCGCGCGCGGCCAGCTCCGCCTCGGCCCGTGCACCGACCGCAATCAGCGGCGCCAGGTAGGCGACCTCCGAGTCGTCGGTCTCCTGACGGCGGTTCAGCTCGGCGATGACGACCTCCCTCGCATCGGCGGGCCGTCCATCCCAGAAGGCCGCCTCGGCCCGCGCGGTTGCCGTGGGGGCGGTCCACATCGAGCCAACCGCCTCACGCAGCGCCTGGTCCACCTCGCGCAGCGAACGCTCGGCATCGGCGGTGTCGCCCCGTAACGCCTGCATCTGGGCCAGGGCTGCCAGCGCATCGGCCCGTCCGACCCCCCAGCTTGTGGTCGGCGCCATGGCTTCGGGCAGGATCGCCTCCGCCTCGTCCCATCCACCAATGCGCACGAGCCGCTCCGCGAGCTCGCCGATGAGCATGGGCAGCACGCTGGGGACACCGTCGCGGCGAGCCGCCGCCACGCCGGCGCGCGACACCTCCACCGCATCGTCGAGCCGGCCCACTTGATCGAGCACCTCGGCCAGGTTGATGTGGGCGCGCGTCGTTTCCTCCGGGTCGCCAAGCTCTTCGGCGAGGTGCCGGGAGCCCTCCAGGATCGTGATCGCCGCGTCGCTGTCTCCCGTCATCATCAGCGCGGGGCCAAGGCTGTTGCGGATGCGGCACTCCTCCAGCTTGGCGCCGGCTTGGCGGGCCAGCTCCAACCCCTGCTCGCAGCGATCGCGCGACTCCGCCCCACGACCGAGCAGCATGAGCACGTGGCCCTCGGCGCCGAGCACGCGGGCCCGGTCCACCGCGGGCGCGTCCTCGGGCATCACCGCCACCGCGCGGCTCAGCTCCTCAATCGCATCGCGCTGCTGGCCGCACACCCACAGGTATCGGCCGATGCGCTCGTGGAGGCCGGCGGCGACAAGGGGGTCCGAGGTGGCGTCCACCAGTCCGAGCGCGCTCTTGCCCAGCGCCGTCGCACGGTCGGAGTCGCCGGCGAGATGGGCGGCCTCAGCTCCCCGGCGCAGCAACTCCACCCGGTCGGGACTGCCCGCGCGATGCTCGGGCAAGACCGCGTCCCACAGCTCCGCGGCGCGCTCGAAGTGCGCATTGGCCTCGGCGAACGCCGCCATCCTCTCGGCCTCCTCGCCTGCCTGCGCGGAGGCGGTGAACGCCGCCGGGAGATCGTGAGCCGCCCACCAGTGGGCGGCCAACTCGGCGGCCACACTGCGTCCCGAGGCCGACAACGATGGATCTGCCGCGAGCGCACGGCCCACCGCGGCATGCAGCGGCCCCCGCTCCCCCGGAAGCAGGTCGTCGACGAGCGCTTCGCGCAACAGCGCATGACGGAAGCGATAGACATCATCGTCGTGCTCCTGGACGAGCACGTGGTGGACGACCGCCTCCCTGACGCCGGCCAGCAGCGTGTCGTGGTCCAGCGGCGCGGAGACCTCCAGCAGCGCGTGGCGCACGCGAGGGCCGGCGACGGCGGCAACCCGCAACACCGCCTGAGCGTCGGCGCTGAGCGACTCGATCCGGACCATCAGCGCGTCGCGGATGTCCTCCGGCAACCGACCGTCCGCGCTGTCGCCGGCGGCGATCAGCTCCTCGGTGAAGAACGGGTTGCCCTCCCCCCGGCTCAGCAGCTCCTCGACCAGTTGGGGCGCGGGCGGATGACCCAGAATGCCGGTCAGCTGCTCGGTCAGCTCCTCCCGAGTGAAGCGCTCCAGGGTCAGCCGGGTGACGGCGCGGGTGCGGTCAGCCTCGGCCAGGAAGCCGCGCAGCGGATGCCGGCGGTGCAGCTCGTCGGTGCGGTAGGTGACGGCGACGACCAGGCGCTCCCTGCGCCGGTTGCGGATCAGGAACGACAGGAAGTCCCGGGTCGACGGATCGGCCCAGTGTGCGTCCTCCACCACCAGGACGAGCGGCCGCTCGGCGCCCAGGCCGCCGAGCAACCCGAGCAGAAGCTCGAATAACCGCCCCTGGGCCAGCGACGATGGGCCCAGCTCGGCATCCCCGGGCTCGAACTGGGGCAGGAGCGCCGACAGCTCTCGCGCGCCGCGCGGCAGGATCTCCGCCAACTCCTCGCCGGTGATGCCGCGCAGCGCGCCGACCAGCGGCGCATAGGGAAGCTCGGCATCGCCCAGGTCGACGCAGTCACCGGTGATTACCCGGGCGCCACCCTCACGAGCGCGAGCGGCGAACTCGTCCATCAACCGGCTCTTGCCGACGCCCGACTCCCCGCCGATCAGGGCAAAGCCGGGCACGTGGTCGACGGCGTCGCGGACCAGTTGCTCCAACCGCGCGAGCTCGGCCGTGCGTCCGACGAACTGCGGGGAGGCGACGCGGATCGACACGGGCCAAGGATCTCATGTGCCGCAAAGAGGGCCCTCATCGACCGGTTACCGGGGTCTTGGCCTGTCGACCCAGACGCCGGGGCAGGCGTTGTCTCCCCGCCGCCACCAGGTCGGCTGGGGGGCGTGATAGAAGCCGCTGGTGCACTCACGCCTGCAGGCGTCCGTCGAACAGGAGCTCGAGCCCACATTCGACCTGCTCGGCCGGCTGATCGCCGAGGAGTCGGTCGAGGGCTCGCCGGCCATCGGGCGCTGCCTGGAGATGATCGACGGCGCCGTGGCGCCCCTGGGCGGACGGCGACGTCAGGAGCGGTTTGACGGCCTGCCCAACCTTGTCGCCGACTGGGGCGATGCCGACGACGACCGCCGGCTCATCCTCGCCGGACACACCGATGTGGTCCCCGCCGAGGGCGAATGGGAGACGCGCCCGTTCTCGCTGGTCCGCCGCGGCGAGACGCTCATCGGCCGCGGAGTGTGCGACATGAAGGGCGCGCTGGCCGCCTACGTCGGCGGGCTCAAGGTCGCCGCGCGGCACGCCGACCTGGATCGCACGCCTGTCTCGCTCGTCGTGACCGGCGATGAAGAGGTCGGCAGCCCGCGCGGGATGGTCCCGCTGTTGGAAGAGGGCCACGTGACCGGTCGCTGGGCGGTGTGCGGCGAGCCCACCGGCCTGGACGTCTTCACGGGCAATCGCGGGGTGGCGTGGCTGCGCATCAAGGTCGGCGGGCGCGGAGGCCATGCCGGCCTGCCTCACACCTGCGACAACCCGGTGACGGTGGCCGCGCGTGCCGCCACCGCACTCGATGCGCTCCCGCTGAGCGCCCGGGATGACCGCTTTGACCCGTCGACGCCCAGCCTGACCGTGACCTCGATGCGAGTGGATGGCGAGCCCGCGATCAACACCATTCCTGACGCGGTGTGGCTGTCGATCGACCGGCGTCTCCTCCCCGGCGAGACGCCCCAGGCGGCGTTCATGCAGATCGAGTCCGCGATGCGCGACGTCGTCCGCCCGCCGTTCACCTGGGAGCTTGTCGTCAATCGCGTCTGCCCGCCGTACATCGCGGCGGAGGGTGACGCGCTGGTGAGCACGATCCAGCAGATCGTCCGGCGCGTCGGCCGCGCCGGGACCCTCGGGACCGACCCGGCCGCGGACGACTCGTCGTGGCTGGGCAACGCCGGCATCTCCACCGTGCTGTGCGGGCCTGGGGCGCCCGAGGAGGCACACACCACCGGCGAGCGGGTCGACGTCGGGCAGATCCGCGATGCGATCTCGATCTACGCACAGGTCATCCTCGCGACCCTCGGGTGACCCCTGTGACGCGCACCCACTCCAGGAAGGCCACGACGCCGTCGACCACCTCGTCAAAGCGCAGCGACCGCAACAGGTCGAAGGCATGCTGCGCCCCGGGCAGGCGGAAATAGACGACGGGCGCGGCCGAGCGGGTGCGAAGCGCGCCGACGAAGTGGTCGGCGTGGCTGACGTCGATCTGGTTGTCGTTGTCACCCGCGGCGACCAGGAACGGCGGAGCCTGAGGCGAGATGTAGTCCTCGGGCGACGACGCCGGCTCGCCCGACGCCCGCCGGCCGTAGTAGCCGTAGAGGCACACCGCCGCCGCGACGCTGGTGTCCACTTCCGCCGCTGAAGGCTGGAACGCCGACTCGTTGGGGGTGAGCGCGGCCATCGAGGCCAGGTGCCCGCCGGCCGACCCTCCCGCGACGACGATGAGTGACGGATCGGCTCCGTACTGGACCCCCTGCGTCCGCGCCCAGGCGATCACCGCCTTGGCGTCGACCAGTGAATTGGGAAAGCGCCCGGCGGCGCGCAGGCGGTAGTTGGCGCTGATGCAGAGCCACCCCTCGCTTGCCAGCCGGTAGATGAGCGGCAGCGCCTCGCGGCTCTTACGCCCGATCTCAAAGTGGCCGCCGTGGAAGTGGATGAGCACCGGCATGGGCTGCGCCGGCGCGTCCCGGCGGCGGTACAGGTCCATGAGGTTGCGCCGGCCCGCGTCTCCGTAGGCGACGTTGGCGATCCGCTGCACTGTGCGCGGGCGCACTGGGAACGGGGCGATGACGGCACGCAACACCCGCAGTACGCCCAGCGGCCGCAGTTCGGCGCGACCGGCCGGCCAGGCGTCAGCGAGACCATCGGCGAGCGCGCTCTGCACCACCGCGCCGGCCAACCATGCACGCTGGACGACGCGCAGCAGGCCGAGTGCGGTCACCAGCGCCACACCGAAGAGGACCCAGCCGCCCACCGAGGTCAGATCGCCCTGGGCCAGGACGGGCACGGTCACGGCCGCCAGCGCCGCCAGGGCGATGAACGGATACTCGTTGACCCAGTGGGTCGTGACAAACGTCGCGCGTGCGACGCCCACCGGGCGGCGCGGCGCCCGCAGGATGATGGCCGTGTACAGCGCGACGACCACCACCGACGTCAGGTAGCCAATGGGCACAGCTCAACCTTTCCCCCCCGGGATCTCCCGCTTTGCGGTTGAACGGATACTTGCGCCAGCCTGGGAAGTCAAGAGGGGCGCGGGCGCGGTGGTCTGCTCGCGGACGCCTTTGCCGCCGCTGCTCAACGCGACCTCCCGCTGCAGGCCCGGCAGCGGATCGCCCCGGAGGAGGCTCGCGGTCACCTGCAGGTCTCGGGCCAGGCGGCGCTCTGCCGTGACGTCGACCCCGCCGGTCCCGCACGTTCCGGACAGGAATGATGCGTCGAGCACGTCGGCGGTCCGCCAGCGACGACCGGCCACCGCGCGCGCGGCAGCGCACACCCGATCGACGATGAGCGACGGACTCTCCGCCGCGAGCGCGTCAGCCACACCCCACATCACGCGCCCGCCGCGCCGCATGAGGCGGCGGATGACGGCCTGCGCGGCGCGCCCGCAGCCGTACCGCATGACGTCGTAGGAGATCACGTGAGGCTCGGCCTCGTCCAACAGTTGCCACGGCACCTCGCCGCAGACGTGCAGGCCCCACGCGGGAGCCGCCGCTCGCAGCGCGTCCCACGCCTCCGTCCTCGCACCCTGGCGCTGCGCCGCCATCAGTCCCGGCTCGTCGATGACGACGAGCGCGGCGAGCCCCAGTTCGCGCAGACCGCGCACCTGGTCGCTCACTGCCGCCGCCAGCCAGCCCGAGATCTCGCGGGCGAGGTCGGGCATGTCGCGCCGGCCGTGGGACGACCGGCGCTCCAGAGCCATCGCCAGGGTCAGCGGGCCGGTGACCTGCAGCTTGACCAGCCCGGCGCACGGCGGATGGCGTCTCAGGTGCAGGATGAAGTCGTCCCAGGCGACAGGCAACTGCCGATCGCGATCGGGCGCCCATCCGCAGCGCCCCGGGTCGGCGCCGAGCCACTCCTGCAGCATGTCTCCGTAGGCGCGCGGGAGTTGCGGGCAGAACGGCAGCTCATACGCTCCGGCGGCGTAGCTGATGGCCTCCGCAGGACGGGTGAACGGCAGGCTTCCGACCCCCGTGGTGGTCAGCGGCGCCAGTCGTGTCAGCATCGAGCCCATGTTCGTCTCCTTTGCCGGCGGCTCATACGCGGAGCCGCATTGCCGGTCCGCCGGAGGTCACCGGCGGAGAAGTCGACAGGTCTTCGGGCTCGGATGATTCGGGGGCGGTCGCCTTCCCAGACCGGGGTCCAGTGGCGGATGACCGGCCCACACATCCCCACCGCTGCGCGTCAGCTCCGGACTCAGACCGGATTCCCTGACCCCTGGGCATTGGGGCGTATCGGCTTCGTCGGCAAGGATAACGGCGCCTGCACCTGGAACCGGCGCGCGGCGCGAGGGCATCGCCGTCACGATGACGCGATCACCTCGCCACCGCTCCCCTCCCCACTCCCATGCTGATCGCCGCCGCCGCGGCAACCCAGCACCTGCCGGGCGCGCTGCACGCCCTGGAGCCCACGCTCGACCGGTACGGCTACCTCGCGGTCGCCGGGCTGGTGCTGGTCGAGGACTTCGGCGTGCCGGTCCCTGGCGAGACCATCCTCATTCTCGCCGCGGTGTATGCAGGAACAGGCCGACTGAACATCCTGCTGGTGGCGCTGCTGGGGTTCTGCGGCGCCGTGCTGGGCGACAACGTGGGCTTTGCCATCGGTCACTTCGGTGGTCGCCGGCTCGTCCTGCGCTACGGGCGCTACGTCTTCATCACGCCCGAGCGGCTCGACCGGGCGACGGACTTCTTCGAGCGCCACGGCGGCAAGATCATCATCGTCGCCCGCTTCATCGAAGGGCTACGCCAGGCCAACGGCATCGTCGCAGGCATCACCGGGATGCACTGGCGCCGGTTCCTGATCTTCAACGCCATCGGCGCCGCCCTCTGGGTCGGGGTGTGGACCACCCTCGGCTACGTCTCGGGCAGCCACATCGACACCATCTACAACGCCGGCGTCCGCTACAGCACCTACCTCCTCGTTGTCCTGGTCATCGTGGTCATCGGCTACGTCGCGCGACGTCTGATCCGGCGCCGCCGCGGGCGCGGGGGCCGGACGGACAGGGCGTGACGGGCTGGGCGTGGATGGCCCGGGTCGCGAGGCGGGTGCCGGTCACGCCGGATCTCCGGAGCTGGGGTGGCGCAGGTAGCCGGCGCCGGCGACCGCGGCCAGCACGGCGGCCAACGCCAAAACCCATGCCGGATCCGATTTGAGCAGGAGCGCCCCGACGAGCGCGCCGATCAGCATTGCCAGCACCGCGGACAGCCGCCGCTGGAGGGGACTGCGATTGGCCCGCAGATGGCGCAGGTCGGCGGCCAGACCGGTGAGCGTGAGGGTGAGCACGGTGGTCGTCAGGTCGGGGACGGCGAGCCGCCGCACCGTCGCATTACGTAACCCCATGGCCAGCGCCAGTAGTCCGATCACCGTGTCGCCGGAGGCGGCATCGGGCTGGACCGTCGCCAGCGCGGTGAGGAGCGTCGCCACCACCAAGAGCGCCACCTCGGCCCCCAGCGCCGCGCCCAGGTGAGCGCGGTGACGTGACGCGAGTGCGTCAGCCAGCATTCCGCCCAGCGCCGCACCGGCCAGAAACGCGAGGAGCGAGACGATCGGGGCCACGATCGGCAGATCGAAGCCACCGGCGATCCCGAATCCGAGCAAGACGATGTTGCCGGTCATGTTGGCGCTGAACACCCTGCCGAGACCGAGATAGCTCACCGCGTCCACCAGCCCGGTACTGAAGGTGAGCGTGAGCAGCAGAACCGTGAGGGGGTGCCGGACGCTGGCGGCCGCCGCCTGCGCGCGCTCCCGCGCGACTCGCTGGGCGTCAGCTGTCACCGGGCGCGCAGCCGCTACTGAGCCGCTCCGTCCTGGATCCAGCGCTGGAAGCGTTCGACCCGCTCCTTCGGCCATGCGCCGTCGCACGGCATCGTCCCCCCGCTCAACTGCGCGGCGATCGCGTCGGCGTGGGTGACGACATCGTCGTAGGACCACAGGTCGAACGCCCTGCGCATGGCATCGCGATCCTTCTCGCGAAACAGCGGCTTGATGTCGGCTTCGAACCCGATCGTGGGTGAGTCAGCTGTTCCCATCTCGGTCGCTCCTCTGGGGTGGATCACCGGGCAGCGCCCGCGTGCGGCGTGGCCCGCAGACGCCCGACCCGCAGGAGCCTACGCCGCGGCGCAGTCGCCGTCGAGCCGAGGGTGACGACGCGTAAAGTGGTTGAGCGGTAAACTACTTGCATGGCGCAGGAAGCACTCAGCGGAGCCGTGACGATCGTCACCGGCGCCGGGCGGGGCATCGGCGCCGCCATCGCGCGCCGGTTCGCCGCCGCCGGCTCCGACGTTGTTCTGTCCGCGCGCAGCGGTGTGGACCTTGAGAAGGTGGCCGCGAGCATCGGCGCGCCGGGTCCCCGAGTCCTGACCGTCACCGCGGACATGACCGACCCGGCGGTCCCGGAGCGGCTCGTCGAGGAGACGATGGCGCGCTTCGGGCGAGTCGACGTGCTGGTCAACAACGCCGGCGGCGCCGCGCCGACGCCCTTTCTCGACACCACCCCGGAGCAGCTCAGCGAGGCTTTTCACTTCAACGTCGCGGCGAGCTTTGCCCTCACCAAGCGTGCCGTCCCCCATCTGCTGCAGAGCGACCACGCGTCGGTGATCAACATCAGCTCGCGGATGGACCGGCTCGTGGCGCGCGGCCTGCTCACCTACGGGACGGTGAAGGCGGCGATGAGCCACATGACCCGGCTGCTCGCCGCCGAGTTGGCACCGCGCATCCGTGTCAACGGCCTTGCACCCGGAGTGGTGGCGACCGAGGCGCTCGAGGACGCCCTCGACGAGAGCACCCGCCGGCACATCCTTGACACGACACCGCTGCATCGGCTCGCCGCCGTCGACGATGTCGCCAACGCCGCGCTGTGGCTGGCCTCGTCCGACGCCGGCTACATCACAGGCAAAATCATCGAGCTCGACGGCGGAGCGGAGCGGCCGGTCTTCCCGGACGCCTTTTCGGACCTGACGGCTCCGTGACCCGGGGCGACCCGGCGCCGCGGCGTGTTTGAATGAAGACGAAGCCGAGCCGACGTCCCGGCCGCTCGCTTCGTCCCATCCCGTGACCCGCATCGCCCGAGCCCGAGCCCGCAGCACGACGCACCGCCGCACGCGCACCGCGGCCCTGGGTCGATGCGCCGGGCTCGCCCTGGCGCTGGCCGTCATCGCATCGGGGGCGGTGAGCCCGGGCGCCGCCCGCGCCGACGGCGACCCGGGCAGCGACGTACTCGTCTACCAGTCGCTGTTCGTCACGTCGAGCGCCGGCGTCTCGGTGGCCAAGCAGGTCCAGCTCAACGGGCTGTTGGCGCAGGCCAAGGAGGCGGGGGTGCCAATCCGCGTCGCGGTCATCGCCCACCCCTCCGACCTGGGTGCCGTGGGCGAGCTGTGGGGCAAGCCACGCGCCTACGCCCGCTTCTTGGGCTATGAGCTATCGCTGTCCTACCGGCAGAGGTTGCTGGTGGTCATGCCGAGCGGGTTCGGGGTCTCCTGGCCCAGGCACGCGACGCAGAGCGCCTACCACGCACTGGCAGGGACGCACATCGCCGCCGGTGGGGATGGGCTGGCCACCGCCGCCGAGACCGCGGTGATGGCCGTGGCGCGGAGCGCCGGGGTGACGCTGCGCCTGAGCACCGCGGCCGCCCCGTCCGCGACCGGCTCCGCCACAGGGGCATCCGCGACCGGGGCATCCGCCACCGCCTCCACCGCCCACCGCCGGGTCGCCTCCAGCGCCGGCGACGGATCCGCCTGGCTCACCGACGCCGGCCTGGCCGCCCTCGCGCTGCTGGCCGCCGCCGCCGTCGCAGTTTCCACGCGGGCGCTGATCCGCCGCGGGGCGCTGCGGGCGCCACGGCGCCGACAGGCTCGGCGGGCGCTACTGCGCCCAGCGCCGTTGCTCACCGTCGGCGGGGTCGTCGTGCTGGCCGCGATCGCGGCCGCATCCCAGCTCTCGGGCTCATCGTCGGCCGACTCGCTGGGCACCAACCCCTCGCTGGACCCGGGCACGGCGCTGTCGGGCCGGCCGGCGCCGGGCTTCACCCTCAGCGACGAGGCCGGCCGATCGATCTCGCTCAAGGCGTACCGGGGCAAGGTCGTCTTCTTGGACTTCAACGATTCCGAGTGCACCACCATCTGCCCCCTCACCACGACCGCCATGCGCGAGGCCCAGCACCTGCTCGGGCGTGCCGGAGCCAACGTCCAGCTCCTCGGGGTGGACGCCAACCCGAAGGCGACCTCGATCGCCGACGTGCTCAGCTACTCCCAACTGCACGGGATGCTGGGGCGCTGGCACTTCCTCACGGGTTCGCTGCCGCAACTGCGGCGGGTGTGGCGTGCCTACCACGTCCAAGCTGACATCGCGCGCGGCCTCATCGAGCACACCCCCGCGCTGTACGTGATCGACCCGCAGGGCCGCCTGCGCCGCGTGTACGTCACCCAGCAGTCCTACTCAGCGGTCGGCCAGTTCGGCCAGCTCCTCGCCCAGGAGGCCTCGCGCCTGCTCCCGAGCCACCCCAAGGTCGCTGCCGACGACTCCTATGCTCAGATCCCGACGATCTCCCCCGCCCAGACCACCACGGTGCCCAAGGCCGGCGGCGGAACGCTGAGCTTGGGACCCGGGCGCCCACGGTTGTACCTGTTCTTCGCCACCTGGGATCAGGAGGTGATGAGCTTGGGCGGTGAGCTCGACGCGCTCAACCGGTACGCGGGGACCGCCGCGGGCACGGGGCTGCCGGCGCCGACCGCCGTCGACGAGGGCAGCGTCGAGCCCTCACCCTCCACCCTTCACGATTTTCTCTCCGGGCTCCCCCGCCCCCCGTCCTATCCGGTCGGCATCGACACGAGTGGACGCGTCGCCGACGGCTACGAGGTCGAGGGGCAGCCGTGGTTCGTGCTCACCTCTACCAACGGCACGATCCTCTGGTATTGGAACGTCGACACGCAGGGCTGGCTGAGCACCGCCAGGCTCGCGGCGCACGTCCGCGCCGCGTTGTCCAAGGCGCCCGCCGCCCCCACCGGAACCGCCGCCGTCAGCCGCGCCCTCGCCGGCTCACCCGCCCCGCTCGACGCGCTGCACCAGCAGGCCGGCCGGCTGCTCGGATCAGACGCGGCGCTCACCGCACGGATCCACGGCCTGCAGGGCTACCCGATCGTCGTCAACGCCTGGGCCTCATGGTGCCCACCCTGCCGCAGCGAGTTCAACCTCTTCCGCTCCGCGTCGATCCAGTACGGGCGCAGCATCGCCTTCCTGGGCGCCAACACCGACGACGACGCCGGCGACGCCCAGGCCTTCCTGCGTCTGCACCCAGTCAGCTACCCCAGCTACCAGACCACCAGCAGCCAGCTTCACCCCCTGCTGCCCGGCGGGGTTCAGGGACTGCCGATCACGATCTTCATCGGCCGCAACGGCAAGGTGAGCTACATCCACACCGGCCAGTACTCATCGCAGGGCACCCTCGACGCCGACATCCAGACCTATGCGCGCTGAGCGTCGCCGCCACCACCAGCATCTGGTTGGTCAGGTCGGCAGCTCCTGGCCGGCCCGCTCGGCCACCATGTACGCGGCGTACCAGTCCGGCCAGTTCGCGTCGGCCTCGCCGATGCGCTTCTCGTGCTCGCCGTGCGCCGCCGACGCGCGCCGCATCGCGTCGGCGAGGTCACTGACGCTCGTGTACGACGTCTCGGCGGCGTCCACTCGTCCGGGGAGCCGGCGGGTGATCTCCTGCAGCAGCCAGCGGTTGCCGTCAGGGTCGCTGAAGGTGGCAAACGAGCCGTAGGTGGCGCGGTCGGGCGCGGGCCCGCTGACGCGATCCGCCTCGCCCTCGGGCTGGAACTGCGCACCGGGAGCGCCCGGGTGAAAGGCCTCGCTGACCTGCGCGCCGCGCGCGGTGAGTGCCTCGCGAGCGGTTTCGATGTCGGAGACGACGAGGTACAGGTTCTCCGCGGATCCCGGCGGGGCGGTCGTCAGCTTGTCCCCGAACTGGATCGAGCACGGAGACCCGGGCGGGGTGATCTGCACGATCCTGACCCCGTTGTCGAAGGGGAAGTCGGCGTCCAAGCGCCAGTCGAGCCCGCCGTAGAACGCCTTGGCGCGATCCACGTCAGAAACCGGGATGACGACCACCTCTAGCTTCAGGTCGACGTTCGTGACTGTGGCATCGGCGGCGCCGGCACCGGCTTCTGTCGCGCTCATGTCTACCTCCTTGGTTGGGATGCTGGGACTTTCCCGGCTGTGCCGCGCGCTGTCGCCAGGGGGACCCCTGGTCGGCTCACTGGTCAGCGGCGCCGGATCACGAACGAGATGGCCCACCCAGTGAGAAAGCACGGCCGAGTTGGGGAGTCACCCGTCCGGTCCGTCGATCGCGAGCGGCGGCGCCGCGAGCCGCTCGGCGACAAGCTCGCGAGCCGCCCTCTCAGCCTGCCGCGAGCCGGTCACCGCCTCCAGAAACGGCGCGCGCGGTAGAGCGAACAGCGTCACCTCCGAGGTCGCCGTGACCGTTGCGGTCCGCACCCCTTCGTGGAGTAGCGCGATCTCTCCGAACCCGTCACCGGGTCCGAGTTGTCTGACGTGGGCCCCGCCGATCGACACGGCGAGCTCCCCGGCGGCCACCACGAAGTACTCGTCTCCTGGCCGCCCCTCCTGGGCGATGACGTGACCCGCCGGTGCCTGGACCGGCGTCAGGGCGCGCGCCAGGTCCTCCAGCACCGGCGCGTTGAGCATGGCGAACAGGGGGACACCGCGCAGCGCGCCCAGCTCCAGGTCCAGCGCCGGCGCACTCCGCTCGATCTTGCGCAGCTCCGGCATCGTCACCAGCGGCACGACTATGAGCAGCCCGCCGACGACCGCGACCGCTCCGCGAGCGCCGGCGATGGCGACCAGCAGCGGCACCGCGAGGGACCCCACCGCCAGTCCGAACGTCTCCACGCCCTCCAGCATCCCGAACACCCGGCCATGCAGGGGCGCCGGGACGGTGCGGTGAAGGATCGTGCGGCCACCCACATCGAGCACGGTGCGGCCTGCGCCGGCGAGCGCCAGCAGACACAGCACGGCGCCGACCGCCGGCCATGCCCCCACGGCGATGAACGCGATCCCCCACGCCGCAGCAGCCAGCAACAGGGGCCCCGCGAGCCGGTGTCGGCCCACCAGGGCCAGCGCCACCGCCGCCCCGGCCACGCCGCCGGCGCCGAACGCCGCTCCCAGATAGCCCGCGCCGTCGGCGCCAAGCCCGAGGACGAGAGCGGCGAGGACCACCTCCAGCACGTCCAGTGCGCCGAGCACCGCGTACTCGGCGGCCAGCATGACGAGCGCCGGAAGCGCTCCGGGCGCGACCCGCACCGCCTCGCGAACAGAGAGGTCACTCTCCTCCGCGTCGTCTTCGACACCCACCCGGCCGAGCCGGTACAAGGGAGCCACGATAAGCGCCGAGCCCGCGACCACACCGGCGAACACAACCAGCGCCCACCCCGTACCGACCGTCGCCAGCGCAACGCTCGCAAGCGCGGGCCCGGCCAGCAGCGTCAGGTTGTCCACCCAACCCGACACGACGTTGGCTGCCGTGAGCTGAGCCGGGGTCTGCACCAGTGCGGGCAGCAGCGCCGCCTGAGCCGGGCGCGTCAGCGTCACCGCAGAGGCTGCGACCACGGCGCCCGCGTAGATGACAGCGACCGGGGCGCCGGTCAAGACCAGTATCGCGGTGGCGCCCAGCGACCCGGCCTGCGCCACATAACCCCCACACAACGTGGCCGCCGAGCCGCGAGCGTCGATCAGGCGAGCCGCCAGCGGCGCGACGACCGAGGCCGGGAGCAGTTGGACTGCCGCGATGAGCCCGGCCGCCGAGGTGCCGCCGCGCCGGAACGCGAACACCAGCACCACCACCCAGACCCCGTACTCGCTGATCCCGAACCCACAGTAGGCGGCCTCGACGCGACGCAGCCGACGACTGGCCAGCACGCGCGAGAGCACGGCAAGTCGATGCCTCATCCCCCAGGCCGATCCCCGATCCCGCTCACACGGAGACACTATCCGCGCGGGCCGTCCCTCCGTCGCGCTGGCCGCCGCGCCGGCTCAGGATGGTCGGCGGGCGCGCAACGCCAGCGCCGGCGTGGAGGCTGGATCCGCTCCCTCCGCCAGCCCCATCGCCGTACCTCGCGGCCACGTCAGGGTGCGAACTCCGTGGCCCAGTCGTCCCGGACGCTGATCTCGGTGAACCCCGCGCCGAGCACGTGGTCCGCGCCACCCTGATCGTCCACCTCGCGCTCGGCGTCGTCGTGGCGCAGGACCAGTCGCAGCGCCGGCCGTCCGTCGCCACCGGCGAAGCGGAGCATCTCCAGATCGCCGTTGGAGTTGCCCACGGCAATGGCCGGCCTGCGCCCGGTACGCGCCCAGATGTGCAGCGGCTTCTGCGGGCCATCGTCAAAGGAGTCCAGCTTGGAGGTCTAAACGATCCGGCCGTCCTCGTAGTCGGTGCCGAATCCGGAGCCGACCACGCGTTCGCGCGGGATGCCGTACATCCGCTCGGCGGCGGGCCGCATGAAGTCGCGGTCCCCACCGGAGACGATGAAGGTGAGGAACCCGTGGGTCTCCAGGTAGCGCAGCAGCTCGATCATCGGCTGAAAGGCGCACTGCATGTACGGCCGTTTGAACCGCGGGTGCTCGGCGTCGGCGAAGAACGCCAGCACCTGCTCGGCGTAGACGTCGGCATCGACGCCGGCCGAGGTTTCGCTGAGTGCGCCGATCAACAGCTTCAGATCACCGTCATCGCCCTGGTCGTGCTTGACCATGGCGCGGCCCAGCCAGCCGAGGTCGTGCTCGTAGGCGGCCTTGAACGGTTGTCGGTCCCGCAGAGCGGCGACCCATCCCCGGCAGGGTGCCCGCCATCCGGGTGAGCGCTCATCCCCCGCGATGGGTGATTGACGGCGCCGGCCGCCCCTACTCAAACCGCCGGGGCCAACAGCTCGGCGTTCGCCGTCTCCGGCGGGGTGCCGTAGACGTAGACGAGCAGATCCTCGTCCTGATGGTTGACGCTCTGCAGCGGGGTCCCCGGATCGATCCGGATGGCTCCACCGCGCGGTACGTCCTGGCGCACCGGCGGCTCGCCGACATACATCGACAGCGTGCCCTCCAGCACCACGAACGTCTCCTCCTGGCGCGGGTGCCGGTGGCGGCGGCCCTTGGCGCCCGGCTCGTAACGCCACAGGCTGGCGCGCATGTAGGCGAAGGGCTCGAGCTCGAGGAACTCCGCGACGTGGCGCGCGGGCTCGCCGTCCTCGTGAGGGCGGGTGAGCCATCGCAGGTCGTCCGGGCGCATGACGTGGTAGGTCACGCGCGGACCGTAGCGCCATCGTCGCGGCGGGCGCCTCCGCGCCCGACACCGACGCGCCTAGAAATCCTTGTCGGCGGTGCCGGTCTCGTTGACCGTGTTGGAGGTCACGTCGTTGCCCGCGGCATCCGTGACCGTGGTCGAGGGCGTCCAGGTCATCGTGCCCGTCGACGCCGCGGTGGTCGCGGCCGCGCTCGGGGTCCCCAGCGTGACGGTGATCGCGCTGCCGCTCAGCACCATGCCGGCCGCCGTTCCCGACGCGCCGAACGTGGTGGTCTTGGAGACGTAGTCCTTGCGGCCGAGGTCGACTGTGCCGAGGGGAAGCTGTGACCGGGAGGAGGCGTTGAGCACCTCGAGCTTGTCGTCGCCGGAGGTCCCGCCGTCGACGATCTCCACGATGACCGCCTGCGAACTGCCATCCCAGCCCGACAGCACGGTGGTGGGGTCCACGGTCTTGGTGTAGGTGAAGATCACGGTGTCGCCCGCCTCGGGCTTCCCGGCGGTGCCGCCGGACACGTTCGTCGTCTGGATGTTGCTCGTGCGGGGGGCGGTGTTGTCCACGGTGACCGAGTAGCTCGTCGTGGTCGCCGTGCCCGCAGAGTCGGTGAGCTTGACGGTGAACGCGTGGGCGCCGGCGGCGAGGGTGCTCTTGGCGGTGAGCTGGGCGCTGCGGTAGTCATAGCTCTGGCCATCGATCGTGTAGCTGCCCGAGGTCAGTGCGGCCGCGGTCTGGCTGGTGGTGATCGCGCTGACGTCCGCTGTGACGCTGCCCACGCCGGCCGGGGGCGTCCCCGAGCCGGTCACGTTGGCGTACACGTAATAGGTGCCGCCCTGCTTGATGGCGCCGGACACGCCGCCAGCCGACTTGGCGATGACGGCGGAGCCGACGGTGGGGCGGTTGACGGTCAGCGTGTCGCTCGTCGTGTCGCCCGCGCTGCCCACCGCGTAGATCGTGTGCGCGCCCTGGGCGGTGCCGGCGGGGAGGGTGATGACGGCGGTTGCGGAGCCGCTGGCGGGGATCGAGCTGGGCGACATCACACTGGCCAGTGTCGTCCCGGTCGCGCTGTCGAGCTTGAAGGTGACGGTCTGGCCCGCCGCGTAGCCGGTCAGCGACGCGGTCACTGCCGCGGGCAGGCTGGTCACCGTCGTGGTCGAGGTGATGGTGAGGCCCGGGGCCTGGATCGTGACCGGGGCGCTTGCCGCACCCTCGGCGCCCACCCATGACTGCAGCGAAGGCGTCACGGTGTAGGTCCAGGTCCCGGCCGGCACCGATGCCTCGGTGCACGTCAGGCCGGTGAGCATCCCCGAGCAGCCAGTGCCGACGGTCTGGGACACGCCCGAGCCGTTGTAGCGCTTGACGGTGTAGCCGGTGACGCTCTGGCCCAGCAGCGTCGCCGCGGTCCAGCTCACCGTGAGGCTGTGCCCCGTGGCGGATACGGTAGGCGCCGAGCCGCTGGGCATGGTGGCGGCCTGGACCTTGCCGCTGGCGAGGCCGGTACCGGTCCACGCGGCGTAGGCCGCGCCCGGGGCCGCGCACGCGGCGAGGAGCAGCAGGAGCAGGCAGGCGGCGCGCCGGGTCACGGCTGCCCGTCCATCGTGGCCGAGAAGGCGAGGGGGATCGTCGCGCCCTTACACGAGTCCGGCGCGGTGGCCAGCATTCGCAGGGACGCGTAGGCGGTGCGCGTGCCGCGGCGCGCGATGGTCATCCGCACGGTGATGCGCCCGCCGGCCACGGCCCACGACGGGCAGTTGCCGGTCGGCTTGCCCGGCTTGAGCTGCAGGCCGAGCACGCGCACCTTGCGCGCCAGGAGGTTCTTGATGCGCAGCCGCACCTGCCGGACGCTCCCCGGGTACAGGGTGCCCGAGACGGTGGCGGTGACTGCGAGGGCCCGCCGGCTGGACGACTTCAGCGACGCGGCGTGGTTGTGCACGACGGCGGCGTAGGTGGTCGCGCCCAGAGCGAGCGCGACCACCACGACGAGGATCGTCGATATCCGCTTCATGAGAAGCTGCCGCTGTCAGGTCTTGCGGGAACTAGGAGGCGGAGCTGGCCCCGTTGAGGCTGACCGGGATGGTGAACGTGGCGCCCTGGCAGCTGTTGTCCGAGGCGTTGGTCATCTTGACGCTGTTGCTCACCGACACCGAGGTCGTCCCGTTGGCGGGGACCGCGATGCTCAGATTGTGCTGGTCGGTGTAGGTCACGCCCGTCGGGTGCGTCACGTCCTGGCCGCACGTCGAGTGCGAGGCGTCCGCGGTGATCGTGCCGTTGCCGGTCACGTCGGTGACCGTCACCGGGTACGGGTTGGGGTTGGACACCTGGAGTGAGAGGGCAGCCGTCGCGCCGGGGTACAGGCCCGCCGAGGCCGTGGCCGTGACGGTCGTCAGGCCCTGAGCGGTCGTCGCCTTGGCGACGCCCGTGCCGTTTCCGGCCGAGGTCCAGGCCGCATAGCCAAGGCTGGCGATTGCCAGCACCATGACAGTGACGGCGGCAAAGATCAGCCGCCGCTTTCCAAGCAGCTTCTTCATTGAGAAGGCTCCGATCCGTTTCGAGGGAAGGTCGCTACGGGAATCGTCATCGACAATTCGTCCAGTTTTCTTGAATTGTTTTTCATGGATCGCAGTTCAGGGAACCCTGATTCATGGAAGCCGCTTCAACAGTTTTTTTGACTAATGACTTTTGAGCCGACCTCTCGACGGGAATAGATCGTTGATATGACCTGGACGTTCCTCTCTAATCACGGCAACGTGATCATCTACATCGACGAACACCGCAACGCCCGCCTGCGCGAGATCGCCGATGCCATCGGCATCACCGAGCGCGCCACCCACAAGCTCGTCTCCGAGTTGGTGGAGGAGGGCTACCTCACCCGCAAGCGCGTCGGCCGCCGCAACGAGTACGCGGTCAACGGCGAGCAGCACCTGCGCCACCCCGCTCTCGCCGGGCACACCCTGCACGAGTTGTTGCTCGGGATGACGCGCCAGGCACCGGGCGCGGTCAAGCGGACCGGCTGACCCCGCGAACGGCCACCTCGTCGCCAGGGGCGCGCAGCCAACCGCGCTCCAGCACCGCCAGCCCGTCGGCCGCGAGGCCGGCCGCGATCTGAGCCTCGCCCGCGTCCAGCGGCACCGCGCCCTCCGCGAGCACCCGCCGCAACAGCCGCCCGCGCCGCTGGCGCACACTGCCCTCAAACCGCCCCTGGCGGCGCCCCGGGCCGGCGGATCTGTCGGCCTCCGGTCCCGCGCACCCCTCGTGCACGGGGCACGCGTCGCATCGCGGCCGCGCCGTGCAGACCCGCTGGCCGAACTCCATCAGCGCCTGCCCCGCCCGCCATGGATCGCCGGAGATGTCGACGTGGCCATCAAAGCGCCGGCGCAGCACGCGGCGCACGTTGACGTCCATCGGCAGGATGGGCTCCTCGCGCGCGAAGCACGCCACCGCCGCCGCGACGTACGGCCCTACTCCGGGGAGCGCCCGCAGGTCCTCGGGCCAGCCCGAAGAGGCCACGATGCATGCCGAGCGATGAAGGTCACGCGCGCGGCGGGGGTAGCCCAGCCCCTGCCACTGACGCAGGACGTCGGCCAGCGAGGCCGCGGCCAGCGCCTCGACGCTCGGCCAGCGCTCCATCCAACGGACCCACGCCTGCGCGGCTCGGCCGACGGTGGTCTGAGCCGACATCACCTCCGACACCCACACCGCGTAGACGTCGCGAGTGGCCCGCCAGGGCAGCGGGCGGCCGTGAACGGTCCACCAGTCAAGGACAGCGGCGACGGCCGGATCGGCCACGCCCCGGGCCGGCGCGGTGGTGTCGGTGGTGCGGCCGGTCATCTCAAGAGCGAAAGCGGTGCGGGCGGTCAGTGTCGCACCTGGTACGCCGCTGGTAGCGTCCCCGCCATGCCCTCTGCGTGGCCGGCTCTCGATTACGAGGCGTGGACTGAGACCTGTGACACGCTGCACGCCCACACCCAGGTGCTCGGCAAGCTCGCCGTGGCCCTCGCCCCTCCTGAGCCTGAGCTCCAGCACGCCGCCCTGCGCCTCAGCGCACGCGGCTGGGAGACGCTGCCCCTGCCCGCCCCCGACGGCTCCGGGGCGATCGCCGCCGCCCTGGACCTGCGGACCCACGAGGCCGTCGCGGAGCACAGCTCGGGCGCAGAGCGCCGGGTGGCCCTCGGTCCCAACCGGCCGGTGGGCGTGGTCACCCGCGAGCTGCTCGCCGGCCTGCGGGAGATGGCCGGGGACGTTCGCATCGACCCGACCCCGCAGGAGGTGCCCTGGACGGTAGCGCTCGACGAGGACGACGAGCACGCCCGCTATGACTCAGACCGGGTCGAGACCTATTTCGCCATGATCACCCAGGTCGCGCTCGTGCTCGCCGCCTTCCGCGCCCCTTACCGCGGCCGCTCCACCCCGGTCAATGCGTGGTGGGGGTCGTTCGACGTGGCGGTCAACCTCTTCTCCGGCCGCCCCGCCGATCCGCCGTCGGCCGATTTCATCATGCGCAACGCCATGGACGCCCAGGAGATCGCCGTCGGTTGGTGGCCCGGCGACCCGCGCTACCCCAAGGCCGCGTTCTACGCCTACGCCCATCCCGCCACCGAGAGCTTCGCGGGCGCCACCCTGTCTCCGCCGGCGGCCCGCTGGGACGGCGAATTGGGCGAGTACGTCCTGGACTGGACCGACGTGTGCGCCGCGCCTGACCCCCACGGCACGGCGCTTGAGTTCGCGCGCTCGGCGTTCAAGCACGCATGCACGGCCTGCGAGTGGGATCCGGCGCTGGCCGCCAGCGCCGAGGGATCGCCTCCACCGGTCAGATAACCGCCCCGACCGGTCCCGCAGGCCGCCTTCAGTGCATGCGCCCGCGACCGGGGCCGAGCACCAGGTCACACCAGACCTGGGTCGCCCCGACCGCGTCGCGCCCCACTCCCCACTCTGTCGACAGCTGCTCGACGAGGCGCAACCCGTGACCCCCGAGTCCCTCGGGGTTCTTGGGGATGAGCCGGGGTTCCATGTCGCAACCGGGATCGGTGACGGTGATCCGGAGGTGCTCGTTGAGCAGAATCAGATCGACCATGACCCGTTGGTCAGGCCCCACGCCGGCGTGCCGAACGCTGTTGGTGACAAGCTCTGAGATGATCAGCTCCGCATCCGAGGCGGTCTCGCGGTCGATATGCCGGAGGTGAGCCGACATCAGACTGCGGGCGTGTCGCGGGCCCTCGGCGCCGCCGGGAACCCCGAACGAAATCGTCCGAGCCCCTTGGTATGGCCCGAACGGGGCGCCGTCGGTTGTTTCCCGGTCCGTGGAACTTGCGGACGCGTGTCCGCTCATCGACAACCCCCAGTCAGAGCAGTCAAAACGCTGATCGTCTTGACGGACCGGGTGGCGGCGGCCGATCGTACGCCCGGCGCCTGCGTTCCGTGTTTCTGTCAGTACGCGAACAATGCGGCCAACGCCATCATCGCAAGCGCCCGTCGATTGTACCGGGATCGGTGCTCTCGCGGGGAGAATCAGGAGTGCGGTTGGTCCGCTCCGAGTGGGGGGAGTACGCTGCGAGGTCCAACCTTCGCACGGGTCCTCTCCGCTCTCGCGGCCCCGCGTGGATCTTCCACAGACGAGGACGGAGAGAGGCCAAAGTGCCAGGATCAGAGGAGCACCTGACCGGTGGCGCGCTCAATGCTGCCCTCGCCAACGAGATCGGCCGGCTGATCGCCGACTTCACCGGCCGCGGCGCCCAGAAGTCGCGCGCCTTCGTCGATCAGGACGCGGTCGTCTGCGTCCTGGAGGGCGGGGCCACCAATGCCGAGCGCAACCTCGTCTCGGCGGGACGCGCCGACATCGTCCGGCTCCAGCGCGACGCACTGCAGCGCGCGATGGGGCCACAGCTCATCGACGTGGTCGAACGCCTCACCCGTCGCACGGTCCGGGTGTTCCTGAGCGGCAGCGACGAGACCGGTGGCGACGCCGTCGAGATGTTCCTCTTGGAGACCGATTCCTGACATTGGTACTCGTGCGCCTGACGGCGCCCGGTACGCTGTGGTGAGACAGGGCCCGAAGCGGTTACACGCTCACCGGGCCAGGTCCTAACTTCGAGCGGACGGCGCAGGCCTCGCGGGCCTCGCCGGACAGAGGAGCAGAAGGTTGAGCACACCCGAAGGAGAAGTTCAGCCGGCGCCCCTGGCCGGCGGCAGTCTGCTGGCGGCGATCTCCACCAGCATCGTCGGAATCCTGCGCGACCACTACGGCCGGGGTCCGATGAAAGCGAAGACGTACGCCCTCGACGACATCATCGTCGTCGTCATGCGCGGTAGTGGGTTCACCCCGCTGGAGCAGACGATCATGGACAGCGGCGATCCCGACCGGGTCGTCGCCATGCGCGAGGATTTCCAGCGGGTCATGAAGCAGCGCTACGCGGACACGATCAAACGGCTGACCGGCCGCAACGTCGTCGCCTTCCTCTCCCAGGCACACGTCGAGCCGGACATCACGATCGAGATCTTCTTCGTCGACGGCCCCCTCCCCGGTTTCGGGGCCGTCGAGATCACGGAGCCGGAGCTACTGGACTACTCGGAGTAAACGCCCGAGCGTCTACGTCTACGTCTACGTCGACCGCGGGCGCTCGGGGGCGCGTGCATCCTCCGCCGCGCGCGTGTCCGCCGGCGTCCGGGTGGTGGCCCCAGCGTTCCGATCGTCGGGGACCGCTGACGTCCCCGCGAACTCGTCGCGCTCGTCGTCGGAGATGAGCTCGTCGTCGGCCAGTCCGCGCTCGTGCAGCTTGGCCTCCTCCTCGCGGGCCTGGGCTGCCGCTCGCTCGCGCTGCGCTTCCTGCTCGGCGACCCGCGCGCGATGCTCGGCGACCTCCGCCTGGCGCTCCCGGTCGGCGGCTTCCTCACGATGAGCGGTGACGACCTGGTCGCGTCGCTGGTCGAGCCTGCGCTCGCGGCCTCTGATCCGTTGGCGCTCGCGCATCCGCGGCACCGCCACCAGCGCGGCGATGAGCAGGATCACGACGACGGCGACGATCACGATGATCACAGCAGTGGACATTCCCTACCTCCCTATCTCGGGGTTCGTTCCCCAACTCCCGCTACCCCGCCGCGGGGGCACCAATCACTCGTGACCTTTGCCACCACTAGGGCGCGAAGCGCCGCGGATCCACCGGCACCGGGTCGCACACCGGCGCCTCGCCGCAGATCAGCTGAGCCAGCAGCAGGCCGGAGACCGGGCCGAGCGCGACACCTGAGCCCTCGTGGCCGCACGACGTCCACAGCCCCGCGCGCGCCGGGTCGCCACACGCGTCGTCTCCAAGTGGGCCGACGGCCGGCAGCCCGTCGGGCAGCCACGGCCGAAAGCCGCACCACGCCCGGCGTACCGGGAGCTGCGCCAGGGCAGGGACGAACCGCGCGGCTCGGTCGATCATCGCTTGCGTCACTTCCTCGGAGATGCGGTCGTCAAAGCCGACGCGCTCGCGGCTGGAGCCCACCAGCACCTCGTCGCCGTCGAGGGTCTGCTCGATCACCGACGCGATCATCCGCCCTGGCTCGCCGCTGGCGGCGGCGGCGACGTAGGCCGCCTCGATCAGCTTGTGGCGGATGAGCCCGGGCGGCGCGGTCAGGGCGACGAGCTGGCCCTTGCGCGGCTGCACCGGCAGCCCGGTCAGCTCCGCCGCCCACGGCCCGGTGGCCACGACTACGTGGCGGGCCTCCAACCGCTCCCCTGAGGCGGTCGTCACCGCCCCCGGCTCGACCCCTGTGACGGCCACGCCGGTGCGCACGGTGAGCGTCGACAGCATGGACCGCGCCAGCCCCGCGGGGTCCACCTGCAGATCACCGGGGTCGAGCAGGCAGCGGATCCCGGTGGCCAGGGCCGGCTCGAGCTCGTCGCCGGCCTCTCCGTCAGGATGGTCGAGCAGCAGCGCCCCCTTGGCCGTCACCCGCGCGGCGGGGAAACGCTCCCCCAGTTCGCCCCACAGCTCCCGGCCCAGCACGGTCATGTCGCGCTCGATCCCCGGGAGCTTGTCGGATACCAGCACGTTGCCCTCCCCCCGGCCCGTCGTGCCCTCGGACACGCCGCCCCGGTCGAGCACCAGCACCTCGCGCCCGCGCTGCGCCAAAAAGTGTGCCGCGGAGGCCCCGCAGATCCCCGTGCCGACGACGAGGACGTCAGCCAATGCGGAAGCCGGCGGGGAAGGGGTCCGTGGGGTCCAGCACGTAGGAGGCCGTACCGGTGATCCAGGCGCGGCCCGTGATCTCCGGGATCACCGCGGGCCGCCCCGCGACGATGGTCTCCCCCACCAGCCGGCCTGTGAAGCGCGTGCCGATGATCGACTCGTGCACGAACGGCGCGCCGAGCTCCAGCCAGCCGCGGGCGTGGCGCTGGGCCATGCGGGCGCTCGTGCCCGTCCCGCACGGTGAGCGGTCCACCCAGCCCGGGTGAATCGCGGTGGCGGCGCGCCCGTCAGCGCCGTCGCCGGGCGTGTCGGTCCAGATGACGTGGTGGCAGCCGCGAATGGCCTCGTTCTCGGGATGCACGGGCTCGGGCACCGCCGCCATCAGCTCCAGGCCCGCCGCGATCAACGCCGGAGCCTGCTCGGGCGCGACGGTCAGCCCCACCGCGGCGGCGTCGGCGATGGCGTAGAAGTTGCCGCCGAAGGCCATGTCATACGGGATGCCGCCGGCCTCGCCGTCGAGCTCGTGGACGAACGCCGGGACGTTGCGGATGGTCACGCTCGTTGCCTTGCCGCCGGCCACCTGGACGCGCGCCTCCACCAGGCCGGCGGGAACGTCGAGGCGCACGATGGTCTCGGGCTCGGTCACCGGCACCCGCCCGGTCTCGACAAGCACGGTCACCACCCCGATCGTGCCGTGCCCGCACATCGGCAGGTATCCGCTGACCTCGACGAACACGACGCCCCAGTCGGCGTCGTCGCGGCACGGGGTCTGCAGGATCGCGCCTGACATGGCGCCATGGCCGCGGGGCTCGTTCATGAGCATCTGGCGGATCTCGTCGTGCTCGCGTTCCAAGCGCAGCTTGCGCTCGAGCATGGTGTCGCCCGGCAACTGGCCGACGCCCTCGACGATCACGCGTGTCGGCATCCCCTCGGTGTGGGAGTCCACGGCTTCATAGCGGACCGATGTAGCCATACTCGCCACACATCTTAAAATCACCGCACGTCTGCTCGTCATCAAGCCGCAGGGCGGGCGGGTCCGTTTTCTAACCGCCCAGGAGCTATCCATGCGCTTCCCCGGAATCATCCCCGCCGTCACCACGCCGTTCACCGAAAGCGACACGATCGACTTCAGCGGCCTGCAGGCCAACGTCGACGCCCTCGTGCGCGGTGGCGTACATGGGCTGGTGGCCACCGGGACCATGGGCGAGAGCGCCAGCCTGGACCTCGACGAGCGCCGGTCCGTCACCGCCGCCATCTGCGAGGCGGCGGGCGGACGGGTGCCGGTGCTGGCCGGGATCGCCGCTCCCACCGCCCGCCTGGCGACGGTGTACTCCCTCGCCGCCCAGGAGGCCGGCGCGACCGCGCTGATGATGCTGCCGCCGCTCAATTACAACGGCGACTTCCGCGAGATCTCCGCCTACTTCGCCGCGGTCGGCCGGGCGACGGGGATGGAGATCATGGCCTACAACAACCCCGGAGCCAGCGGCGTCGAGCTCTCGGTGGAGATGATCGCCCGCCTGGGCAACGAGGTCGAGGCGGTAGTGGCGATCAAGGAGTGCTCGGGCGAGACGCGCAACATCGCCGCGATCATCGGGGCGACCGGTGAGGACTTCGAGGTGGTCGTCGGCGGCGACGACTTCGCGCTCGAGGGCTTCTGCGCCGGCGCCACCGGCTGGGTCTCGGGCGTGGCCAACGTCATTCCTGTCGACTGCGTGAAGCTCTACGACGCCTGCCGCGACGGTGATCTCGCCACCGCGCGCGAGATCTATCAGCGGATGCTGCCGCTGGCTCGCCTTGACTTCGATCCCAAGCTGGTCCAGTACTTCAAGGGCGCCATGGACCAGGTCGGTTTGCACGGCGGCCTCTGCCGGGAGCCGCGAATGCCGCTCACCGAGGCCGAGCAGGAGATCCTCCGCCACGCCATGGACGTCCTCGGAGCGGCTCCGGTCGCCCAGCCGGCGTAGCCGATGTCGGCGACGCTGCACGGGGTCGACCCCCGCACCGGCCAGCCCGGGCCCGACATCGCGGAGTCCACGGCCGACGAGCTCGACGTCGTCATCGCCGCCGCGGCGCATGCGGCGCGCGACCCGCGCCTGGCCGACGCCTCCCGTCGTGCCGAGATGCTGCGCGGCGCCGCCGCGCGACTACGAGACTGCAAGGACGAGATCGTCGCGCTCGCCGGCGGTGAGACCGGACTGCCCGAGCCCCGCCTCAGCGGCGAGCTGCAGCGCACCGCCGTCCAGCTCGAGATGCTCGCCGGCGTCATCGTCGCCGGCGACCACCTGGAGATCATCATCGACCCGGCTGACCCCAACGCCGCTCCTGTCCCCCGTCCCGACGTTCGTCGCATGCTCGTCCCCATCGGGCCGGTCGCGGTCTTCGGCGCGTCCAACTTCCCGCTGGCCTTCAGCACCGCGGGCGGCGACACCGCGTCGGCCCTGGCCTCCGGCTGCCCGGTGGTGGTCAAGGGCCACCCCGCGCACCCGCGCACGGGCTCCCTGGTGGCCGAGCAGGTGAGCGCGGCGGTGCGCGACGCTGGGTTGCCCGCGGGCACATTCGGCCACGTGCTCGAGGCCGGCTTCGATCTGGCCGAGCGCCTCGTGCGCGACGATCGCATCGAGGCCGTGGCCTTCACCGGCTCGCTGCGCGGCGGGCGGGCCATCATGGGGCACGCATCGGGGCGCCCGAGGCCGATCCCGGTCTACGCCGAGATGGGCAGTCTCAACCCGGTGATCGTCACCGAGGCGGCGCTCGGCGCCCGCGCGGCCGACATCGCCGACGGGCTCGCGGCCTCGGTCGCCACCTTCGGTGGCCAGCTGTGCACCAAGCCCGGCATCGTGCTCTTCCCCGCCGGTGCGGCCGGCGAGCGGTTCTGCGCCCTGGTGGGCGAGCGCCTGGCCGCGGCCTCGCCCCAGGTCCTGCTCACCAAGGCGATAGCCGACGGCTTTGCCGCGGGCCTGGCCGAGGTCGACGCGGTGCCCGGGGTGACCCGTCTCAGTGAACACGGCGCGGCCCCCGACGGCGGCGACAGCGACGCCATCTTTGCCGGCGCCGCTCCCACGGCCTACCGCGCCGATGCGGCCGCGCTGGGCGCTGAGGCCCTACGCGAGGAGCACTTCGGCCCCGCGGTCATTCTCGTGCCCTACACAGACGCGTACGA
The DNA here is from genome assembly GCA_036490435.1 of Solirubrobacteraceae bacterium. GTDB lineage: Bacteria > Actinomycetota > Thermoleophilia > Solirubrobacterales > Solirubrobacteraceae > Palsa-465. The sequence continues at coordinate 57,409 of DASXDW010000114.1, read as the reverse complement.
CGTCGTTGACGCATTGCGCCCGCTGGGCGGCCAGCTGGCGATCTCCATCCACCGCGAGGACGCCGACACCGAGTGGATGCAGGGGGTGCTGCCCCAGTGCATCGCCCAGGCCGGCCGGATCGTTTTTGACGGCTTCTCCACGGGCGTCTCGGTCTCGTGGGCGATGATGCACGGCGGCCCCTATCCGGCGAGCTCCAACGCCGCGGCGACATCGGTGGGGATGACGGCGATCGGGCGCTTCCTGCGGCCCGTCGCCTTCCAGAACGCGCCGGCGGCGCTGCTCCCACCGGCACTGGCCGACGACAACCCGCTGGGCGCGCCGCGCCGGGTGGACGGCGCCCTCAGCTGACGCCGAGGATCAGGTCGGCGCCCTTCTCGGCCACCATCATCGTCGGGGCGTTCGTGTTCCCGCCGGGGATGACGGGCATGATCGACGCGTCGATGACCCGCAGCGCCTCGAGGCCGTGGACGCGCAGCTTGCTGTCCACCACCGCCTCCTCGGCCGTGTCGCTCATCCGGCAGGTTCCCACCGGGTGATAGATCAGCATCAGGCGCCGGCGGATGTCGGCCTCGAGGTCGGCGTCGTCGACGGCGTCAGCCCCAGGCTTGAGCTCCGTGGTGATGATCTCGGCCGCCTCCGGCTGGCGGCCGATCTCGCGCGCCAGCTTGACTCCGGCCACCAGCGAGGCGAGATCCTCGGGCTCCGACAGGGTGTTGGTGAGAATCCGCGGCTTGTCGGTCGGATCGGACGAGCGCAGCCACACCCGCCCCCGAGCCGCCGGCGAGACGAGCACCGGAGCGATCACCATCGCATGTCCGTCATACGTCTCGGCGCCGTGGTCCTCGTAGTAGGCGGCGCCCATGTGGAACTGGATGTCGGCGGCGGGCAAGCCACCCCGGGTGCGGTGGAAGGCCACCACCTCGGCCACGGTGGAGGTGAGCGGCCCCGAGCGGCGCAGCAGCCATTCGGCCAGGAACCTCGGCTGCTCGGCCACCAGCAGGGTATCGGTGTCCGACACCTCCCAGATGACTGTGACGAAGGGATGGTCCTGCAGGTTGCCTCCGACGCCGGGCAGCGCATGGCGGACGTCCACCCCGACCGCGCGCAACTCCTCGGGGTTCCCGATCCCCGACAGCTGCAGGAGCTGGGGCGAGCCGATCGCACCGGCGCTGAGGATGACCTCGCGCTCGGCCCGCAGCACCTCGCTGCGCCGGCGGCGGGTACGGACTCTCACGCCCACGGCACGGGTGCCGTCCAGCTCGACGCCCAGCACTGTCGCGCGCGTGACCACCACCAGGTTGGGCCGCTTGAGCGCCGGACGTAGAAAGGCGTCGGCGCTCGAAAAGCGCCGGCCCCGGGACTGGGTGACCTGGAACATCGCCACCCCGTCCTGCTCGGGCCCGTTGTAGTCGGAGATCCACGGGATCCCCGCCGCCGCGCTGGCGGCGATCAGGCGGCGCCCCAGCGGCCGGGGCGACCGCTGCTCGGAGACCCGCAGCGGCCCGCCGGCGCCGTGCCACTCCGAAGGGCCACGGACGTTGTCCTCGGAGCGGATGAAGTACGGCAGGACGTCCTGATAGCCCCAGCCCGGCGCCCCCTGGGCCGCCCACGCGTCGTAGTCCAGGGGCCGGCCCCGGACGTACAGCATCGCATTCATCGAGCTCGAGCCACCCAGCGCCTTGCCCCGCGGGATGTAGAGCGACCGCCCGTCGACATGGGGCTCGGGCTCTGTGGCGAAGTCCCAGTCGAGCTTGGTGTGGAACTGCTTGGCGAAGGCGGCGGGGATCTTGATATTGGGCGAGCGGTCGCGGCCGCCGGCCTCGAGCAGCAGGACGCGTGTCTGCGCGTCGGCGGACAGCCGGTTGGCCAGCACGCAACCGGCCGCGCCGGCGCCGACGATGATGTAGTCGAAGGTCTCCATGCTTACGCCGTCAGCGGACGTTCGTCGGCAGTCTGACGGGCGTGCAACCAAATCGCCACACCAGCCGTTATTAGTGGAGAGAACCGCAGCGCGGCTTGATACGGTCCGTGCGTGCAGGTTGGTGTGATTGGGGGGTTGGCTCGTGCCATACGTTCGCTGCGCTAGCTGTGGAGTGCTGAGCTACACGTCGCCGAGCGCGGCCTCGGGCGCATGCCCGGAGTGCGGGGTGCCCGCGGCGCGATCCAATGGGACCGACGGCGCCGACGGCTCAGCGCGCCGTCTCGACGCGCTGATGCGCCTCACTCGGGACCTGCTGGACGCGGATGTCGCCATCCTCAGCGAGATCGCCCACGGGCGCGAGACCGCCCGGCGGGCCTACGGGGAGTGGCCGGGAATGGAGTCCTTCGAGGGGATGGGGTCCCGGCTGGCGGACACCGTCTGCCAGCGCATGCTCGAGGGGCGCATCGGCAACTACATCCGCGACGCTCAGAGCGACGATCGCGTCAACGATCTGCCGATGGTCCGCGAGTTGCGCATCGGCGCCTATCTCGGCGTCCCGATCCGCCTCGACGACATGCATCTGTACATCCTCTGCTGCCTGGACCGCGAGACGCGTCCCAGCCTCGGGGAGCGTGAGGTGCGCCTGCTCTCCGGGCTCGCCGAGTCGGTCCGTGTGGAACTTCCAAGCCTGAGCACAGAGCAGATTGCGCAACCTGGGTAGCGCATCGCGCGACCGGGTAGCGCTTTCCTCATGTCTGTGAATGCCACACGCCAGCGGGTCGGCGCGCGCCCCCGCGCGGGCGTGGCAGTGCCGGCCGTGATGGCCGTGCTGGCAGCGCTCGTCGCCGGCTGCGGTGGCACGTCCCTGAACTCGTCCACCAGTGGCGCCCACGCGAAGCCGGCCGTCGCGAAATCCGCCGGCGCGTCGAGCAAAGCGAGTTCCGGTCACGTGGCGGCCTCCGCCGCCGCGGCAGCCGCGACGACGCGTGTCACCGTCAGCGTCCCCGCCGCCAACCGCCAGGGCGTCTTCCAGGGCCCCCAGACTCTGACCGTCCCGCGTGGCTGGACCGCCGAGGCGTGGGCGCTCGTGCCGGGCGCGCGCCTGGAGACCTGGACCCCGGAGGGCAACCTACTGGTGAGCGAGCCCTCGGCCGGCAAGGTGGTCGAGCTCATTCCCAGCGCCCACCGAGGTCAGCCGCCGGCGCAGCGCACGATCGTCGCGGGCATGGAGAACCCCCAGGGCATGGCCTTCGACCACGTTGCGGGCCAGGAGGTTCTCTACGTCGCCGGATCGGCCGAGGTCGATCGTTTCGTGTGGTCACACGGTCAGGCGACATCACGCTCGGTCTTCGCGGGCGGGCTACCCGACGGCGGCGCGCACCCGCTCAAGAACGTCGTCGTCGGTCGCAACCACACGGTCTACTTCGACATCGGCTCGGCGACCAACGCCAGCCCGCAGGCGGCGAGCAGCACCCCGCGCGCGTCCGTGCTGGCCTATCGGCCCAACGGGCAGCGGATCCGCGTGTTCGCCACCGGCATCCGCAACGGCGATGGCCTCTCCTTCGCCCCTGACGGGACGCTGTGGACCGCGGTCAACATGCGCGATGACATCGCCTACCCCTTCCACCGCGCCTACGGCTCCGGCGGTGACGCCTACGGCCAGGTGATGGCCCCCTACGTGGCCAACCACCCGACCGATGAGGTCGCCCGGTTGACGCCCGGCCGCAACCTCGGCTGGCCCTACTGCGACCCCGATCCCGACACGCATCGCGGCGTGGCCGGCACCGGCTTTGACTACACCAACCCGCCGTTCGACGACGACGCCCAGACCAACCCCGGCGGTAAGACGCTGAACTGCGCCAAGCTGGCCCACATCAACGTCGGTATTGCCGCCCACAGCGCACCGCTCGGCTTCCACTTCCTGGCGGGCTCCAAGCTGCCGGCCCCGTGGCGCAACGGCGCCGTCGTCGGCGTCCACGGGTCCTGGGACCGTACGCCCCCGCGGGCGCCGGCCGTGCTGTGGATGCCGTGGGGGGCCAAGGGGCGGACGCTGGGAGCGGCCCGGACGCTCGTCGGAGGTTTCCAACACTCCGACGGGTCGCGCTGGGGCCGCGCCGTGGACGCCGTCCCGGGACCCGACGGCGCGCTCTATGTCTCAGACGACGCTGCGGGGGCCGTCTACCGCATCGTCCCGGCGCGCTGAGCTGCCTGCCAGTTGCGCTCGAGGTTCGCGATGAGCGCGGGGCTGTAGAGACAGCGCGCCTGCTCGGACGCGTACAGGCTCATGTAGCGGCGGAACGTCGTCAGCGGCTCCTGAGCGAGTCGCAGAGCGCCCCGGTTGGCCACCAGGGCGGTGGTCCCCGCGCTGAGCAACTCCTCGGCCGTCCGCTGCAGCGCCGCGTCGATCTCGTCATCGGCGGCCACCTCGTCAGCGATCAGCCGACCATCGGCGGCCTCGGCCTCGAAGGCACGGCCGAACATGATCGCCTGGCGCGCCGCGCGCTCGCCCACCAGCCGTGGCAGCCGCAGGTTGGCGCAGCCCGGGATGATCCCCTCCTTGCGGGCGGGCAGATTGAAGTAGGACCCCCGTTGCGCCACCACGCGGTCCATCACCAACAGCCACTGGCAGGCGCCGCCGATGGCAAAGCTCTCCACCACCGCCACCCACGGCTTCTCGCGCGCGCCAGCGTCCGTCTCCACGGGCAGATCGGAGGCGACGCCGTGGCCGCGGTACATCTTGGTGATCGCGCCCAGCTCACGGTCGAGCATGAACTCGATGAGCGAGATCTTCCCGGCGTAGAGCTGGGTGAGGTTGATGCCGGCGCCGAAGATGCGCCGGCCGGCGTGCTTGGGGTGGATGGCCGGGCCGCCGCGCAGCACGCCCACCTCGATGGTGTCGTCGAGCAGCACGAGGTCGACGGCGATCTCCATGGCGCGCGTCGAGGCGTCGTCCTCGGCGTTGAGACAGCCATGGTTCTGGTTGGTGACGATGCCAATCGGGCCGTTGCGGTCGATGCGCATCGGCCCCAGGTCGAGGCTGCCGTCGCGCTTGAAGGTCTCGAGTACGGCCAGCGCCTCAGGCAAAGGCGCTGACATCGCGGCGATGAGGTGGTCGCCGCACGGCGGGTCGGCGAGGAGGTGGGCGATGAAGTCACCCTGGGCGATCTCCAGCCCCGCCTTGTCCTTCTGCAGGAGGGTGCGCTCAGCCTCGATCTCGGCGCGCGAGGGAAGGCGACCCGGGTGGCGGTCGGCGGCCCCGTAGGCCACCTCGGCGAGGCGCAACGGCCGGGTGAGGCCATCGGTCAGCTCCTCGTAGATGGCGATGGCGTGGGGACCATCGAACCTGCCGCCGCTGCCACCCTGCGGGCGAGCGACGCTCACGCGCCACCCACGACCGACTCGCGCCCCGTCCAGTACGGCGCGCGGAGTTCGCGCTTGAGCACCTTGCCCGCCCCGGACTTGGGCAGCGGGTTGGTCCTCAGCTCGATGCGCTTGGGGATCTTGTAGTCAGCGATCGCGCCACGACAATGCGAGACGAGGTCGGCTTCGGCGACCTCGCCGCGCGGGACGACCACCGCGTGTACCGCCTCGCCCCAGCGGGCGTCAGGGATCCCGAACACCGCGGCCTCCAGGACCGCGGGATGGCCGTAGAGGACCTCCTCGACCTCGGTGCTGTAGACGTTCTCGCCGCCCGAGACGATCATGTCCTTGGCCCGATCCACCAGGTACAGGAACGACCGCTCGTCCATGTAGCCCAGGTCGCTGGTGCGATACCAGCCGTCCACCATGGCCTCCGCCGTGGCCTCGGGCTTGTTCCAGTAGCCGGCCATCACGTTCTCGCCGCGGATCACCACCTCGCCGACGGCGCCCGCAGCCGCCGTCCTGCCGGTCTCCTCGTCCAGGACGCGGACCTCGACGCCGATGGCGGGCTGCCCGCACGACCGCGCCTGGGGCAGGTCGAGCAGCGTGTCCTCGTTGGCCATGATCGTCACGATCGGCGCGGTCTCGGTGGTGCCGTAGAGGTGCATGAGCTCCGCGCCTCCAAACGCCTGGTGCGCCCGGCGCAGGGTCTCGGTTGCGACCGGGGAGCCGCCGTGGCTGAGCAGGCGCAGGCTGGCGACGTCGCGCGGCCGCGCCAGCTGCTCCTCTGCGAGCGCGGCGAGCATGGTGGGTACCACCAGCGTCGCCGTCACCCTGTGGGCCTCGATGAGATCAAGCGCGGCGGCCGGCTCGAACACGGGGAGCATCACCTGACACCCGCCGTGCCACACCGTGGCCAGCACCGCGATCGAACCTGCGGCATGGAAGAGCGGCGCCGCCACCAGCCAGCTCGTGTCGGGCCGGAAGGCGAACTGGGCCTGGAAGTGAAAGGCGTTGGCCACCAGGTTGCGGTGGCTGAGGATCACGCCCTTGGACGCACCCGTCGTCCCGCCGGTGTAGAACAGCCCGGCCATCGTGTCCGGCGGCAGCACGTCGGGGAACTCCGCCGTCGGCGCGGCGGCGACCAGCGCCTCATAGCCCTCGTCGAGGTCGATCACGTGGTCCACGATGCCGTCGGGGTAGTCGATGCCCGAGGCCACGAACAGCACGCGTGCCCCCGAATCCTCCAGCGCGTAGGCGAGCTCGGCCGCGGTGTGGCGCTGGTTGAGCGGGACCAGAACCATCCCCGCGCCGGCTACCGCCTGGTAGAGCTCGAGGTAGCGGTGGCAGTTGCGCCCCACCACCGCAACGCGCTCGCCGTCGCGCACCCCCAGCTCGCGCAGGGCCCCCACCAGCCGGCGCGCGCGATCCCACGTCTGCTCGTAGGTGATCTCGATGTCGCCGCACCGCGCGGCGATCGCGTCAGGCGCGGTCCGCACGGCGCGCCGCAGGGGGTCGATCAGCGTGGTCATGGCTCTGCTCCCTCGTCTGTCAAACGATCAGTGGGTGTGGTGGACCTCCTGGAGGCCATACACCGGCGTTTCGATGCCTTCGGCCCGCGCCTTGATCTGGAGGGCGAGGTACAGCGAGTAGTGGCGCGACTGGTGCAGGTTGCCGCCGTGGAACCACAGGCCCGGCTGCTGGGTGGGCTTCCACATGTTGCGCTGCTCACCCTCCCAGGGACCAGGATCCTTGGTCGTGTCCGAGCCCAGCCCCCAGACCTTGCCGACCCTGTCGGCGACCTCCTGTGAGATGAGGTCGGCCACCGCGCCGTTCATCGACTCATAGCCGGTGGCGTAGACGACGACGTCGGCATGCAGTTCGGTGCCGTCGGCCATCACCACCGCGTCACGGGTGAGGTGGTCCACCTGGCCGGCCTGGAGCTTGACCTCCCCGCTGGCTACGAGCTCCGAGGCGCCGACATCGATGTAGTAGCCCGAGGCGCGGCGCAGGTACTTCATGAACAGGCCCGACCCGTCCTCGCCCCAGTCGTGCTGGAAGCCGGCGGCCTCCAGCCGCGCGTAGAAGTCGGCGTCACGCTCGCGGATCTGGTCATAGACCCCGACCTGGAGCCCCGCCATGATCCGGTAGGGCAACGAGGCGAAGATCATGTCGGCCTTCTCGGTGGTGACCCCGGCCTCGACCGCCTGCTCGGAGTACAGGTCGCCGAGCGCGATCTCCATCAGCGTCGCCGAGCGCACCACGTGCGTGGAGGAGCGCTGCACCATGGTCACGTCGGCGCTGTGCTCCCACAGGGCCGCGCAGATGTCGTGTGCCGAGTTGTTGGAGCCGATCACCACCGCCCGCTTGGCCCGGTACGCGTCGGGACCGGGATGCTTGGAGGAGTGATGCTGATCTCCGGTGAACACGTCGGCCCCCGGGAAGGACGGCGTGTGGGGGCGACCCGACATACCGGTGGCGAGCACAAGCTGTTTGGGGCGCAACGTCAGCTCCGAGCCGTCGCGCTCCACCACGAGCTCCCATTCACCCGCGGCGTCGTCGTAATGAGCGCGCTTGGCCTCGGTCGAACCCCAGTAGTTGAGCTCCATGACCCGCGTGTACATCTCCAGCCAGTCTCCGATCTTGTCCTTGGGCGAGAAGACGGGCCAGTTGGGCGGGAACTTGATGTAGGGCAGGTGGTCGTACCAGACCGGATCGTGCAGGCACAGCGACTTGTAGCGCTTGCGCCAGGAGTCACCCGGACGGGCGTTGCGCTCGACGATGATCGCCGGCACGCCGAGCTGACGCAGCCGTGCCCCGAGCGCGATCCCGCCCTGGCCCCCACCGACGACGACGACGTAGGGCTGGGTGGTGAAGCCCAGCTCCTCGGCCTCGCGCTGGCGGTCCTCCAGCCAGGTCTCACGCTCGGGGTCGGCGCCGTGCTGCACCCCCTTGGGCCGCCGGGGCCCCAGGGCCTGCTCGTGGCCCTTGAGCTCCTCGAGCGCGGTCAGGAGGGTCCAGGCCTTGCCGTCGATGAGCCGGAGGTGGCCCCCGGCACGCCCGGTCGCGGTCTCGAAGCCGATCCAGGCCTCGGTGACGCCGTCGGCGCTGGCCGGTTCCTCGGTGGTGTGCCACCCGCGCGGCTTGACGTGGGGCAGCGCCGACTCGAGCATGTGGGTGACGCCATCGCGCCCCTCCACCGTCCGGACGTTCCAGGTGAAGGCCACGAGATCCCGCCAATAGCTCTCGGCAGCGAACAGGTCCGCCGCCGCGGCGGCGTCACCTGCCTGCAGCGCACTGTCAAAGCGCTCCAGCCAGTGCTCCACCTCGATGGCTGCGGACGGACGGACGGTCGTGGACATCGCATCTCCCCTCGGTACCGGTGGCCTCCACCACTGAATACCACGCCTGGGCCCCCATCTGGGCGTAACGTGTCCGGCTGATGCCGGACGCCGGGGTCAGCGAGCGCAGTGACATGGGCCGCGGCCTGCGCGCGCAGGTGCCGCGGTCCAGCCAGGCCGCGTGGACCGCGCCGGCCCGGCGCCGCGACCCGGTCGAGATCATCCGTGGGCAGGAGGCAACCCGCATTTCCTCTCTGCTGCCGATCCGACACGAGCGGATGGGAGTGTCGCCGTTCGCCTACTTTCGCGGCGCGGCCGCTGTCATGGCCGAGGACCTGGCCCAGACCCCGTGCTGCGGCCTGCGGGTCCAGGCCTGCGGGGATGCTCACCTGCTCAACTTCGGCAGCTACGCCACCCCGGAGCGCCGGGTGGTCTTCGACGTCAACGACTTTGACGAGACGCTCCAGGCGCCGTTTGAGTGGGACGTCAAACGACTGGCCACCAGCCTCGTCGTGGCCGGGCGCGACCGCGGCTTTGCCGCCCGCGAGTGCGCCACCGCGGCACAGGAGGCGGTGGGCGCCTACCGCAGCCGGATGGCCACCTCGGCGCAGATGGGCCACCTGGAGGTGTGGTACGCCCGATTCGATGCCGATGCGCTGGTGACCCTCGCCGCGCGCGCGGGCGCCCGCGCGCTGAGCTCCGACGTGCTGCGTAAGGCACAGCACCACACGAACCTCACCGCCCTGGAGAAGCTGACCGAGATCGTCGACGGTCAGCGCCGCATCGTCGACGCGCCGCCGCTGGTCGAGCATCTCCACGACCCCGTCGACTCGGTCGACGCCGCAGCGGTGGTCGGCCAATACGCGGACTCGCTGGGCGACGCCACGCGTAAGCTGCTCGGCCGGTACCGGCCGGTGGACTGGGCGCGCAAGGTGGTCGGCGTCGGAAGCGTCGGCACCGATGACGCCGTCGTGCTCCTCATGGGCGACTCCGATGCAGACCCGCTGTTCCTCCAGGTCAAGGAGGCGGGGGCGTCGGTCCTCGAGCCATTCGCCGGCGCCAGTCCCTACGACAACCACGGCCGGCGCGTCGTCGCCGGCCAGCGCCTCACCCAGGCCGCCAGTGACCTGTTCCTCGGGTGGACGCGGATGGGCGAGCGCGACTACTACGTGCGCCAGCTTCGCGATATGAAGGGCTCGGTCCCGCTGGACAAGCTCTCCGCCGACGAACTGGCCCAGTACGGACAGGCCTGCGGATCGGCTTTGGCCATGGGCCACGCACGCTCTGGAGACGCGGTGGCGATCGCGGCCTACCTCGGAGCGGGCGACCGCTTCGATCGCGCTGTGACGGCGTTCGCCGACGTGTACGCAGACCAGAACGCTGACGACTACCGGGCCTTCGTCGCCGCCATGCCGGCGCCCGCCACCGCCTGACCGATCGGCGCTCGGGCGGCCGCGCTCAGCGCGACGCGTCCAGGCGCATTTCGTGCTGGCCCAGGGTCATCTCCGCGCCCAGCCCGCGCAGCACGCCGGACAGCGGGTCATCGCTTCCAACGTTGGCCAGCCGCAGCGTGCGCTGGCCGCCCGCGGCGAGGATCAGGTCGCTGGCAGCCGCCCGGTCCACGGCGGCGATCTGCAGCACCCTGACCATCGCGTCGTCGGGCAGGCAGATGGCCGCGCCGGCGATCTGACCGGAGCGCCGCACTGCCATCCCGACCAGCCGTGTGCCGCGCTCGCGCATGCGCACGATCGAGGCGTCGGCGCGCTGCCAGGGCTCGCGACCGGCCCGGCGACCCGCGATCCAGGCGTGGGCGGCGTCGACGTCGAGCTCGCGAGGCTCCACAGTCTCGCGCTCGGGGTCAGCCGCCAGCGCCCAGATCTCCAGGTGCCGCTCGCGCTCGAAGCCGAGTTGCTCATACAACCCGATCGCCGCCGCATTGTTGTCCAGCACCTCCAGCCACACGGTCTCCACGCCCACGGCGGCGACCGCGTCGATGGCAGCCGTCAGCGTCCGGGCGCCGAGGCCGATCCGGCGGTAGGCCGGCGCCGTGCCCATCCCGCCGATCCACGCCTCGGTCCCGCGGCGTGCCGCCAGCGCGAACCCCACCGGCTCCACGTCGACGGCAACCCGCGAGCACCCCAGGTCGATGTCGTTGTAGGCGATGTGGTCCGCCAGGTCCGCCTCGTCCATGACCATCGGCACCAGATAGTCAGAAAAGCCCAGGTTGAACACCCGGACCAGTTCGCCGGCACCCAGGGACCGCGCGCTCACCAGGCGCAGCGCGTCGGCGCGGGCTCGTGTCTGTGATTCGTGACTGGTCATCGAGTCCAAGCTACCGATCGTCGCCTGTGGACGGCGGAGGCGCTCCTCGCGGCGCGGTCGCCCACCTACCCCGCCGGCCGAGCCGCCGGCGTCGAGAACTGCCCGCCGAGGGGCTCGGGAAGCCGCAGCGCACGTCGAACCAGGTGGGAGCGCGCCTGCAGCGCGGGCGTGAGCTGGGCAAGCTGCGGTCGCCATGCGGCGAGCGTCGGCGGGTGGTCTGCCGCGGCGACGAATATGCCGGCCTCGATGCGGACCTGTCGCACCAGCGCGCTGATCGGCCCGCGCGCCGCCGCCGGCCATGAGCCGCGCGCGAGAGCATCCGCGTTGCGCCGTTCGACTGCGGCAGCCTCGGCGCTCACCCGCTCCAGGTCACGCGCCGGGGTGTGTGCGGTGAACCGCGCCGCCTCGAGGTCGAGCCTGCGAACGCTCACGTTCTGCGCATGCGCGATCGCCAGGTAACGCTTGCCGGCCGGGGTGACCGCGCCGTGGGTGATCGCGAACGCGCCGGCCCGCAGCCGCGTCGGCGCCTGATCACGGCCGGGCAGCGACATCCACTGCGCGAAGAGGTCGCCGTAGCGCGGCTGCGCCCCATTGACCGTCAACCCGGTCATGCCCACCGCGGAGAGGTCGGGGTACGGCGTGACCTTGCCCGATATCTCGGTGGGGTTCTCCTGAAGCCACTCGGCGAGGTTGAAGTTGCCGGCGGTCTCCTCGCTGGTGGCCAGCGAGACCGTGTGCCGCCCGTCCTCGATCGACAGCCGCCAGCGGCCTGCGGTGAGGGTGAGAGCAGTGGAGACGGTGTCACCCGCATGGACCGCGAACAGGACCTCCGGGCGGAAGCCCCGTCTCGTGTCGGTCCAGAACGCGGCGTACGCCGGGATGTTGTCGGGCCCGCGATCCTCGAGCGTCCCCACCTGGATGAATGGCGGGTGCGGCACGCCGGGGGCCTGGGCGCCGATCCACGTACTGGCGTGCGCCTCGCCCGTGCTGGTGATGCGAGGCACCGACCACGACGCTGTCACGGCCGTGACGTGCCCGCTCCACACGTACCCGGCCATGTGGCCGAACGACGACAGTGCTCCTGCTGTGCCGCCCTCGCCCCCGCATGCCGCTGCGCCGACGGCGATCGCTATCGCCGCCGCCACCACCCCTAGCCATCGCCCCGCCGTGCGCATCGATTCCTCCCCGACAATCCGAGCCCCCGAAATCGTAGACCCCGGAGGCGGGTTTGAGGAGGGCCGGGGCCGGCCGGGCTCTTACGGTTGGCTGGGCCCGGGCGCGCCCGTGCTGCCCGTGGCAGCGCGGCGCGGTCGGCCTCGGATCACGCGCGGCGTGGTCGGACGCTGCGCGCACGCGCCCAGCGCATCGGCGCCGGTCTCGATCCCGGCGGTGAGCACGTCAACGTCCGGGGCGTGATCGCGATCGCCGGTGACGCCGAAGTACAGCGTCCCGTCGTAGGAGAAGATGGCCACCACGATCCGGATGGTGCCGACGATCGGGACGTACGGGTAGGACTCGAGCAACCGGCGCCCCAGAGCCCGGACTGGCGCCTGGGGCCCGGGAACGTTGGTGGTGGCGGTGTCCATGTTCAGGCGCGCCGAGCGGGTCATGACCCGACTGCCGAGCGCCAGTAGAAGCGGGGGGGCAAACCCGGAGAGCTGGGCCAGAACGTCGCCGGCCACCGCCTGCTTGCTGGCCTTGATCCCATCCATCTGCGCCCGGATGTCGGCCAGGCGCGCCTCGGGGTCCTCAAGCCCGACGGGCAACCGGGCGAACACCGCCGACACCCGGTTGTTGTAGACCCCTCGCTCGCCGGGACGGCGAACGGACACCGGGACCATCGTGCGGACCACCCGCTCGGGCGCCATCGCCTCCCCGCGGTCGTCCAGGAGCGCGCGAAAGCCGTTCGTGATCACGGTGAGCACGATGTCGTTGACCGTGCCGCCCAGCGCCTGACGCATGTACTTGACGTCGCCGAGCGCGACGGTGGCCCAGCTCCATGTCCGGTGAGGCCCGATCGGTCCGGTCAGCGAGGATGTGGCCGGCCGCAGCGCCGGGGCCGCCGCGGCGAGCGCGCGGCCGGTGTTGACTGCGCCGCCGAGCACCTGAGGCCATGCCGCCATCGCCCGGCGCACCTGCGATGCGGGATCCACGACGCGGCCGGCCACGCCCCGCGCGAGGAGCTCGAGGCTGCTGGGCTCTGGCGCCGGTGCCCAGTGATCGCCGTCCGCAGGTGGCGTCGCGGCGTCGTCACCGAACATCACCGACATCAGATCGGTGGCCGCGACGCCGTCAACCATGCAGTGGTGCACCTTGGACAGCAGCGCCCAGCGGCCCTCCGACAGCCCCTCGACCATCCAGATCTCCCACAGCGGCCGCGCACGGTCCAGGTGCTGGGAGAACACGCGCGCGGCCATCGCCCGCAGCTGGGACTCGGATCCCGGCGCGGGTACGGCGGTGTGGCGCAGGTGGTAGCTCAGGTCGAAGTAGCGGTCGTCGAGCCACACGGGCTCGGAGATGCCGAAGGGGACGAGGCGGACCTTCTGGCGGTAGCGCGGCGTGTGGTGAAGCTTTCCGGCGACCATCGCACTCAGCTCCGTGAACGCGGGCGCCGGCCCCTCGAAGATGCTCACCCCGCCGATGTGCATCGGGGTGACGTCGTTCTCGACGTGCAGGAACATCGCGTCCTGAGCGCTCATCGGGTTCACGCCACGGCCACCTCCGCTCGCTCGAGCGCGCGCTCGAGCTCGGCGTAGACCCGCGGGTTGACCGCCATCCCGCAGTGGCTGCCGTCGATCTCGACGCACGTCGCGCTCGGGTCAAGGCAGGCGCGCCAGTCGACGATCGCGTCGGTGCGCGAGTAGACCATCAGCGCCACCATGCCCTCGGTGAGCGGCGCGCGCAGGAGCCCGTAGTACTCGGTGCAGCACACCCCGTCGCGGCAGTCCGAACTGAACACGCCGGGGACGCCGAGGTCGCCCAGCCGCGCGACTGAGCGGACGGTGCGCATGACGCCGGCCGACACCGCCAGCGGATCGAGCACCGGGGAGCCGAGCATGACCACCGCGGCCACCGCCTCGGGGTGGCGCACCGCCAGGGCGCGGGCCAGCGTGCCGCCGCGGCTCTGGCCGATCACGATGGCCGGCTCCTCAAAGCCCGCCAGCACCCGCTCGAGCCGTGTCAGCTCGCGCCCCGCGCAGCCCGCGTTGATGCGGATGCCGCTGAGGCGCACCGTGTGCCCGCGACGGCGCAGCCAGCCGGCCAGCATTGTCAGCGAGGCGTCGCCGGCCATGAAGCCGGGAATGAGCAGCACCGGCGGGACACGACCCCGCCCACCCGCCCGTGACGGCGAGCGGAAGCGCCCGTCCGCCAGCAGGCCCGCCAGCTCCGGCCAGTACCTGAGTTCCGCGTAGAGGGGCGCGCCCACGAGCGAACCCTACTGCTCGCGCCCCCGGCCGGCGACCGCCGGTGGGCGGGGTCGTCTCCCGCCGGCGGTCCCGACGATCTACGGGCGCGCCTCGTACACCAGGTTGAATGGCGTCTCGACCACCCGGCGCCACGAGAACGCCCCCGGTGCATCCGCGCCCACGGCGTCCCCGGCTTCCCCGACCCGATATTCGGACCCCGGGGCTTCGGCGTCAGGGTTCCGCTGAAGGTGGGGCAGAACCCGGATTCCCCGGCGATCCTGAAGGCGGAGACGGCGCGCGCGAGCGTCGGGACGCCGCTACCCGGGGTTTGAGCTGAGCGCCGGTCACCCGCGCCTCGTGGGCGAGCAGGTCCCGCTTGACCTCCAGGCCCGCGGCGTAGTCCACCAGCCGGCCGTCGGCGCCGGTCAACCGGTGGCAGGGGACGACGATGCAGAACGGGTTCTGGCCGTTGGCGGCACCGACCGCCCGGGCGGCGTGCGGGCGCCCCAGCTCCGCCGCGATGGCACCGTAGGTCCGCGTCTGCCCAAACGGGATGCGCAGCAGCGCCTGCCACACCTCGCTCTGAAACGGCGTGCCGTTCAGCCGGAGGGACAGGTCAAACGCGATGCGCTCGCCCGCGAAGTACTCCTGCAGCTGGCGCATCGCCTCGGCGAAGGGCTCCGCGGCCGGTCGCCAATCGTCGCCGATGGCCGGCGCCCAGCGCTGCCCGTCGATCCAGAGCGCCGTCAGCTCGCCCTCATCCCCGGAGAGCAGCAGGTCGCCGGCGGGGCTGGGCATGCGCGTGAAGAACGTGGTCATGCCAGCGCCCACAGGTGCTGGATGGCGTAGGCGCGGTACGGCCGCCACGGCTCGGACACCCGCTCGGCCTCGCGGGGGGTCGGATCAAATCCCAGGCGCACCAGTCCGTGGCGTAAGCCCACGTCGCCGGGGATGAAGGCGTCGGGGTCGTGGAGAGCCCGCATGGCGATGTAGCCGGCCGTCCACGGCCCGATCCCCGGCAGCGCGAGCAGGGCGGCGTACGCCTCGACGCGGTCAACGGAGTCGTTAAGCACCAGGCGCCCCGCGGCGAGTTCGTCCGCCATCCCCACCAGCGTGCGTCCCCGGCTGCGTGGCATGGGCAGCGCATCGGGTTCGAGCCGCGCGATCGCTGCCGCCACCGGGAACAGATGGGTCACCCGGCCGACGGGGTGAGGCAGCGGCGTGCCGAGTTCATCCACGACACGGGCGACGAGCTTGGTCCCGGCCGCCACGGTCACCTGCTGCCCCAGCACGGCGCGAACCGCCAGCTCGCAGCCGTCGGAATGGCCCGGCACCCGCCGCCCCGGCACGGCGCGCACGAGCTCACCGATGACGGGGTCGGCGCCCAGGTGCGCGGCGATCGGGGCCGGATCGCGGTCAAGGTCGAGCAGGCGCCGGCACGCCGCGGCCGCCGCGTCGAGGTCGCGGTCGTCCTCGAGCACGAACGTCGCATCCACGTGGCCGTCTCTCGGGACGAGATCAACGACGCCCGGCGCATGCGGCAGGGCCAGGCTGCGCCGGTAACCGCCGGTGATCGGCTCCTCGATGCCCGGCACCACCCGGCGTCGCAGAAACGACACCGGCCACGCACCGTCGAACGGCGTGCGTGCGGACAGACGGATGGAGTGCCGCGACATCTCAGTTCAACGGTGCCACGGCCCGCGGCGTGAGGTCGGCGTCAATCGCCGCTGACCGCGGACCGCGCTGGGCGGGGCAGCAGGATCAGACACGCGATCAGGCCTGAGTCGAGCAGGATGTAGATCGGGAACGCGACGTTGGCGAACCCCCAGTCCTCGGGCTTGATGGTCAGCAACGTGATCGCCGCACCCACCACGCCCGACAGGAATGCAGCCGCGTGCTCGGTGTGTGGATACCGGTAGGCCTTGCGGATCGTCGGGATGGCGGCCAGAAAATCGGCCAGGACGCTGAGCAGGATGGCGACGTTGCCGCGACCCGTCGCCGCCCAGGCGACGAGAGCGATCAGCGACAACACGCCGCACCCCGCGTCGAACGCGGTGACACGCGCGTACGCCTTCGGGTCCAGGAACGACGCGGCCACCACCAACAGCGGGCCGAAGCCCACGGCGAGCGTCAGCACCGCGTTGAGGCCCACGCCCTGGGCGACCTCGGCAGCGAACGCGATCATCGGGGCCAGCGCCCACAGCATCCAGGTCACGCGGTTGGGCTGGGTCTTGCCACGCACGGTGTCGACTGCATACGCGGCGTTGCCCGTGATGATGATCAGCGCGCCGAGGATCGCGAAATGCGCGTCGATCATCGCCGCGCGCGGGAGGCGTCAGCGACGCGTGACGGCATGCAGCGCGAGCATGTCGAACGCAACGGCCGCGCCGAGGAGCGCGGTGGTCTGTCCGGGAGCGTCATAGGGCGGAGAGACCTCTACCAGATCAAACCCCGTGAACGAGATCCCGGCCAGCGCGCGCAGGAAGCCCAGCGCCTCGCGCGGATACAGCCCGGCCACCTCCGGCGTCCCCGTTCCGGGCGCGAAGGCCGGGTCCAGCACGTCGATGTCGAAGGACAGGTACACCGGGCCGTTTCCGATGCGCGCCCGCACCCGCTCGCCGTACTGGCCGGGCGTGAGGCTGGCCAGCTCGTCGCCGTCGATGACCTCGAAGCCCATGTCGCGCGGCTGGTCGACGTCGGCTGGCCCGTAGAGCGGACCGCGCATGCCCGCCAACAGCGAGCGCGACGGGTCGAGCAGCCCCTCTTCGACGGCGCGGCGAAACGGTGTGCCGTGGAAGTAGCGCTCGCCGTAGTACTGATCCCACGTGTCCGCGTGCGCGTCGAGCAGGACGAGGCCCACCGGCCCGTGCACCGCGGCGTGGGCGCGCAGTTCGCCGAGGACGATCGAGTGATCGCCACCCAGGATCACGGGCACGATCCCGGCGCGCAGGACGGGCTCCAGCCCCGCGGCGATCTGGTCGGCGGTGCGCTGGGCGTTGCCGGGCGTGATCGCCAGGTCGCCGCCGTCGACGACACTGAGCGTCGCGAACACGTCGACATCGAGCGGCGGGTGATAGGGCCGCAGCAGGGCCGACGCCGAGCGGATCGCCTCGGGCCCGAACCGCGTCCCCGCCCGAAAGCTGGTGGCGGTGTCGAAGGGCACGCCGATCACCGCTGCATCGACATCGTCATGCGGCACCTCCACGTGCGGGAGCCGTGCGAACGTGCGCGGGCCGGTGTAGCGGGGCGCCTGGCTCGCGTCCGGCGGCTGAAAATGGACCCGCCCGCCGCGGGAAACCGTCATCGCACACCTCTCTGCGGATCGGGCAGGGCCGGGGCCAGGATCCACAGGATGCGCGCGCCGTCGCCCAGGACACGCCAACTGTGTGGGACGGCCGCCCCGAAGGTGAGCGCATCGCCCTGCGCCAGGGTGAACGTCTCGTCCTCGACCTGGACCTCGACGGAGCCCGAGAGCACGAAGCAGACCTCGCACTCGCTGGGCAGCGTGTAGAGCGCCGACCCGCCCGAGCCTCCCGCCGACGCCGCAGTCTCGAGCACGGTGACATGGCGCTCGTCGGCCGGGGTGATCAGCGTGTCGACCACCTCGGCGGCCTTGGGCAGGTCGGCCACTCGCGGCCGGTCCGAGCGGCGCACCAGCGTCGTCTGGGGCGTCTGAAAGAGATCGGCGGGCGACAGGCCGAGGGCGTGGCAGATCCCCACCAGGCTCGCCACCGACGGACTGGTGATGTCGCGCTCGACGCGAGACAGGAAGCTCTTGGTCACGCCGCTGCGCGCCGCCACCTCGCCCAGCGACATGCGGCTCGCCTCGCGGGCGTGGCGCAGCCGGGCGCCGAAGCGGATCCTCTCGGTGTCGTCCACAGACATACGGTACGTGGTGGTCTGCGGCGGCCGAGCAGACCATGTGAACTCTTCTCCTCGTGAACTCGGCGGTGCGCGACGGTACACGCTCGTTGCGTGGAGGTCAAGACCGGTGATGCGGGGCTAAGCTCGGGCCGATGGAGCGCGAGACGCAGCTGGCCCACGCGCGGCTGCCGGCGGTGGAGCGCGCGACCATCCACCCCTTCGAGGGGGGCCAGCCGGGCCCCGTCTTCTACCAGCGCTACGCCCATCCGGTGGGGCTGGAGGCCGAGCGGCTGATCGGTGAGCTCGAGGGCGGCCCAGCCCTGCTGTTTCCCTCTGGCATGGCCGCGATCACCGCACTCGCCCTGTCCATGCTGCAGCCGGGGGCGCGGATCGCCGTCGCCGACGGGGGTTACTACGGCACCTTCGGGATGCTCAACGGCGAGCTGCGCCGCTGGGGCGTGGAGGTGGTGGGCTTTGACCAGACTGGCCCGCCCCCACCCGCCGATCTGGTCTGGCTGGAGCCGTGCGCCAACCCGGTGATGACCTTCCCCGACCTCGACGCCGCCATCGCCGTCGCCCACGCTGCCGGCGCCAAGGTGGCCGTCGACAACACCGTGCTCAGCCCGCTGCTGCTGCGCCCGCTCGAGCACGGCGCCGACTTCGTGATGCACAGCGCGTCCAAGATCCTGGCCGGCCACCACGACGCGCTCCTGGGCGTGGTCAGTTGCGCCCGTGCCGAGGATCGCGAGCGCCTGGGCGCGTTCCGGGGCGCGACCGGCATCGTGGCCGCTCCCGACCCGGCGTGGCTGCTCCTGCGCGGGCTCAAGACCCTGGGGGTCCGGGTGCAGCGCAGCTCAGCCACCGCGCTGGAGCTCGCGCGCCGGTTGCGCGATCACCCGGCGGTGCAGACGGTCCGCTATCCGGGCCTCGACGACCCGGTGGCCGCTCGTTACGTCAGCTCCTTCGGCCCCCTGCTGTCCTTCGACGTCGCCGACGCCGACCAGGCGCTGGCGGTCGAATGCGGCCTGCAACTGATCGAGAACGCCACGAGCCTCGGCGGCGTCGCCTCAACGCTCGAGGCTCGTGCGCGATGGGAGGGTGACCGCATCCCCTCCGGGCTGCTGCGGCTCAGCGTGGGGCTGGAGAACGCCGAGGACCTGTGGGCCGATCTGGCCCAGGCGCTCGACGCGCTCGCCTAGGCCCCGATTCTCTCATCGTTACAAACGGAAGTGGGCCTCAAGCTGGGCGATCAGAGCCTTGTCGCGAGCGTTCTCGATGCCGCCGGCGGGCACGCCCGTCCTGATCTCGAAGAGCCGCCGTGAGGCGTAGTCCATCTCGGCCACGCTGCGGCGGATGCGCTTGGTGAGGGTGGTGAGCGTTCGTGCCATGTTGGTTCCTCTGCTCTCGTATCGATGGGCCATTCGCTGTCCACAACGGTCGACTAAGCCGCCACCGCACACATCGGCAATTCGCAGCGCCCTTACCGGGCCAGGGCCTTACTCAGAGCGGCCAGAGCCTTAGCCGGCTCCGCCAACCGTCCAGGCGCTCAAGGCCCGCGGAACTCGTCAATTACCAGCTTTTTCTGCATAAAAGCTGTCAAAGCTCCTCAGTAATTACTACGGATTTTGCCCTCGGGGGCTAAAGGTTCTGAGGGCCTGGGCCGACGACCCGGTCATCGGTCCAATGGCAAACCTGTCGTAAGGCAGGGACGCAAAGCCAGAGGTCTCGCCCATCGATGGTCGAGATAGCTCGGTTGCCGGCGATGTAAGCCACCTTCTCTCCACCCGGAGAGCGCAACCGAGGGGAACCATGATGGCCTCGATCATCAATGGGCGACTGCGCCTGCCTGCCCACATCCGTCTGTCCGTCGTCGCCCTCGTCGCGATGGTCGCCCTTGTGTGGCTCCTCTTCTTCGGAATCGCTCCGCGCTTGCACCCCACCGCTGTGCGCACCGGCGGCTTTGCCCCCGCCGCCGGTGCCGGCGGTGGTGCCAGCGCGCCGGCCGCCCTCTCTCCCTCGCTGGCGCGCCTGGCGGCGACCAGCCCCAACCGTCGCGTCGTGGCCATCATCCAGCTCGGGCGCGGGGTTGACCTCGCCGCGGGCCGCAGCCTTGTGCGCTCGGTGGGCGGGCGCCCCGGCCCGGGCCTGCAGATCATCAACGGACTCTCGGCGACCCTTACCGCCGGCGATGCCCGGACGCTGGCCCGCAGCCCGCGGGTCCACGCGGTGTCGCTCAACGCCGTGCTGCATCAGACCTCATGGGACGGGACGCCCGCGCCGTGGCAGCTCTCCACGACCTATGACCAATCCGTGCACGCCACGGGGATGTGGCGACGCAGCACCGGGCGCGGCGTCGGTGTTGCGGTGATCGACACCGGCATCACCGGCGACATCCCGGACTTCCGAACCTCACGCTGGAACTCGAGCTCGCGTGTGATCGCGTCGGCGGTCGTCGACCCCAACGCGTCCACCGCCGCTGACACCTACGGCCACGGCACCGCGGTGGCGGGCCTGGTAGCCGGCAACGGACACGTCCGCGGCTGGAACGACCCGCTGAGCAATGACTACGCGGGCAGCGCCCCCAACGCCAATCTCATCTCCATCAAGGTCGCCAACGACGACGGCCAGGCCACGACATTGGATGCGCTCTACGGCCTGCAGTTCGCCGTCGACCACAAGGACGACTACAACATCCGCGTCATCAACATGTCGTTCCGCTCCACGGACGCCGAGTCCTACAAGACCGATCCGCTGGACGCCGCGGCCGAGCAGGCGTGGTTTGACGGCATCACTGTGGTGGCCGCCGCAGGCAACATGGGCACCGCCTCAGACGCCGTGTCCTACGCCCCCGGCAACGACCCCTACGTCATCACGGTCGGCGCCGTCGACGACCAGGGCACCGCGGACAACTCCGACGACGTCGTCGCCGACTGGTCCAGCCAGGGCACCACCCAGGATGGCGTCGCCAAGCCCGAGGTGGTCGCGCCCGGAGCGCACATCATCTCCACGCTGGCGCCCAACTCGGACTTCGCCAGCCTCTGCCCCACCTGCGTGATCGACGGCTCCTATTTCCAGGTCAGCGGTACGTCGCTGGCCGCCCCGATCGTCGCCGGGGTGGCGGCCGACCTCATCGCCGCCCACCCCGACTGGACCCCGGGCATGGTCAAGGGCGCGCTGGTCAACACCGCCACTCAGCTGCCCGACGGCGCAGCGGAGGTCAACGCGTCGGATGCCAGTTGGGCGCGCGGCGACCAGCTCACCTCCGACCAGGACCTCACCCCCAACACTCTCATCGACCCCGATACGGGCAGCATCGACTACAACGCCGCCAGCTGGAGCGCCGGCAGCTGGAGCACGGCCGCCGATCCGCTGGCCGCCAGCTGGAGCGCCGCCAGCTGGAGCTGCGTGGACTGTGCGGCGGGCACCGGCTCCGATGACGGCAACGGTGGCGACGGCGGTGACAACGGCGGCGGTGTGGACCCGACCGCCGCCAGCTGGAGCACCGTCGGCTGGACGACGATCTGGGGTTGATCATGAGCGCGATGAGCCCCACCAAGACCGTCTCGCGAGTGCGCTCTGCGCTCACCCCCATCTCTCGGATGCGCGCCACGCTCCCTCACTTCACGCGCGCGACAAGGATGTCGCGCGGTGAGGTTGCCATCTGGATGCTCAGCGCCGGCCTCGTGGCCACCGGGGTCGCCCTGCTGCGCTCCGGCGCGGTCAGCACGCAGCCCGTGGTCCCGTCGATGCAGGTCTCCATCTGGATCCTGCTCGTCGCGTTCGCCGCCGCGGAGCGCTTCGTCGTTCACGTCCACTTCCGCCGCAGCGCTCACTCCATGTCCTTGGGCGAGATCCCGCTGGTGCTGGGCCTGGTCTTCGCCTCCGGCCACGACGTCATTCTGGCCGGTGCGATCGGGCGGCTGCTCGTCCTCGCCGTGCACCGCCGTCTGCCCCCCATCCGCCTGGCCTTCAACTTCGGGCAGTTCCTGCTGGGGAACTGCATCGCGGTGATCGTCTTCCACGTGGTCGCCGGATCGGCGACGCAGATCGACCCGACCGTGTGGGCCGGCGCGGCCCTGGCCACCGCGGCCGCCTCGATCGCGGCGGTTCTGCTCATCTCGACAGCAGTCTCGCTGTCTGACTCCCGCCTCAGCGTCACCCAGATCGCCGACTCGCTGCGTACCGATCTCGCCGTCGCCGCCGTCAACACCAGCATCGGCCTCTGCGCCGCCACCATCGTCGACAACGACTGGCGCGCCGCGATCCTCATGGCCGTCCCGATCATCGGCATGTACCTGACCTTCCAGGCCTACGCCGCCGAGCGCCAGCGCCACGGCCGCCTGGAGTTCCTCTACGAGGCCGCGCGAGCGCTGTCGCGCACGCCGGAGATCGGCACCGCCCTCGAGGGCCTGCTCGCCCAGGCGCTCGACGCCTTCCGCGCCGAGGTCGCCGAGATCATCTTCTTCTCCCCCGACGGCAATGACGCGCTGCGCACCACGGTCCGCGCCAACGGCACCGGAAGCGTGCTGGAGGGCCTCGAGCCCTCGATCGTCACCGAGCTGCGCACGCTCATCGGCGGCCACGGGCCCGGCGCCTGCGCCACCAGTGAGATCGCCGACGGGCCGCTGGCGGACTACCTCGCCGAGCGCGAGCTGTACCGCGGCATGTTCGCCGTGCTGTCGGGCGAACGCAATTGTATGGGCGCAGTGATGATCGGCAATCCGTCCGGTCGCGTCGATCGGTTCTCCGCCGACGACGTCAAGTTGTTCGAGACGCTGGCCAACAACACCAGCGTCGCACTCGAGAATGACCGCCTTGGGCACACCGTGTGGCGGATGAAGGAGCTCCAATCGGAACTGGAGCACCAGGCCTCCCACGACCCCCTGACCGACCTGGCCAACCGTCTGCTGTTCGCTGAGCGGGTGTCCAAGGCGCTCGAGCGTGACCCCGAAAGCGTGTCGGTGATCTTCATCGACATCAACGACTTCAAGACGATCAACGACACCCTGGGCCATGCCGCAGGCGACGAGCTGCTCGTCGCCATCAGCCGCCGGCTGCGCGACTGCGTCAGGCCCTCGGACACGCTGGCCCGGCTGGGCGGCGACGAGTTCGCCATCATGCTCGAGCGCACCGAGTCCCAGGACGAGGCCATCCAGATCGCCGAACGCATCAACAGGCGGCTGGCCGAGCGCTTCGCCATCGGCGGGCAGAAGCTCACGGTCCGTGCCAGCGCCGGTATCGCCACGGGCGCCGCGGGCCCCGGCGGGCCAGTCTCCCCCGAGGAGCTCATTCGCAACGCCGATGTGGCCATGTACCGCGCCAAGCAGGCCTCCAAGCGCGGCTGGGAGCTTTTCGAATCCGGGATGGAGGTGCCGGTACTCAAGCGCCACGGCCTCAAGCAGCGGCTGCGCGAGGCGGTGCGCGAGGAGTCCTTCGACGTGCACTACCAGCCGATCGTCGAGCTCGAGACCGGGCGGGTTACCGCGTGCGAGGCCTTGGTCCGCTGGTTGGACGGCCCGCGCGGCTGCGTGAACCCCGGCTCGTTCATCCCCGTGGCCGAGGAGATGGGCGTGATCGTTCCGTTGGGACGTTCGATCCTCGAGCGCGCCTGCCGCGAGGCCCAGGGCTGGCCCGCCCAGGGCGGCGCTTCCGCGCCGGCCATCCACGTCAACCTCTCGCCGGTGGAGCTGCGCGACCCCCACTTCCTCACCGGTGTCGCCGGCGTGCTGGATCGCACCGGCCTACGCCCGGACCGACTCGTGCTCGAGATCACCGAGGGCGTCGTCCTGCGCGACCCGGAAAAGAGCATCGCCATCCTGAACGAGCTGCGGACGCTGGGCGTGCAGCTGGCCCTAGACGACTTCGGCACCGGCTACTCGTCGCTGAGTCACCTGCGCTCGCTACCCATCGACTGGCTGAAGATCGGCAAGCCGTTTGTCGACGCGGTCGACGAGGGCGGGCTGGACCGGCCGTTCGTGCGGATGATCCTGGAGCTCGCCGGGGACCTGAATCTGGGCGTCGTCGCGGAGGGTATCGAGCACACTCACCAGCTCGGCGCGCTGCGCCAGCTCGGCTGCGGCTACGGCCAGGGCTTCTACCTCGGCATGCCCGGCGAGCTGGAGGCCGCGGGCCCGCGGCTCAACGACATCGCCGACTACCGCCGGCCCGCGCTCGTCGCCTGACGGGCGGTTGGCGCTTGCCCAGGCGGGCTACTGACGCTCGCGGACGGGCTTGGCCTCGAGCCACGCCCGCTCCATGGCCGCCCGCGCCTTCAGGAGATCCTGGTCGAAAAGGACCTGCTCGTCGCTGTCGAGGATCCCGCGCGGCGCGTTGAGGTACGCGGCATAGGCCTCGATCTCGGCGCCGACGTCATCGGGGAAAGCGTTCATTGGTTCACCGTCATCACTGCCGTTCGCCGACGGATACCCGGTTCGATCTTTCGACAATCGGCCATCCCCCCAACATGGGGCGCTTCGTCGGCGGTTTGCGATGTTTGGTGACCACTCTGGCAGCATGGCCTGATGGTGAGTGCGAGACCGGCGATCGTCGTCACCGGCGGCAGCCGCGGTATCGGCGCAGCAACGGTGCGCGCGCTGGCCGCCGGCGGCTACGACATCGCGCTCGCCTACCACTCAGACGGCGCGGCCGCCCAAGGCGTGGTGGCGGAAGCGACCGCCGCGGGAGCGAGTTGCCTGGCCGTACAGGCCGACGTCAGCCGCCCGCAGGACGTCGAGCGCCTGTTCGCGGCGGCGGCGCAGCTGGGGCCGGTGGCCGGCCTCGTCGCCAACGCCGGACTCACCGCGCACATCGGCGATCTCGCCGAGACGCCGGTGGAGGCCATCCGGCGCGTGATCGACGTCAACCTGGTGGGCGCCGTGTTGTGCTCGCGCCGAGCCGCCCAGGTGATGTCGACGGCGCGCGGCGGCGCGGGCGGGACGATCGTGCACATGTCCTCGGCCGCGGCCACGCTCGGGTCCCCCCACGAGTACGTCCACTACGCCGCGGCCAAGGCGGGAGTCGATGCGCTGACCGTGGGACTGGCCAAGGAGTTGGCCGCGGAGGGCATCCGCGTGAACGCCGTCGCTCCCGGGCTCGTGGACACGGAGATCCACGCCGCCGCCGGCCGGCCCGACCGCGCCCGCAGCGAGGCGACGCGCATCCCGCTGGGACGGGCCGCCCAGGCCGAGGAGATCACGCCGGCAATTCTGTGGCTGCTCAGCCCCGCCGCTGCTTACACCACGGGCGCCGTCATCCGCGTCGCCGGCGGCCTGTAGCGCGGCTGCGTCAGTCCTCGACGCGCAGCAGCTCTGCGCGATAGTGGCGCCACAGCGTCGAGCGGCTGACGCCGACCGCGTCGGCGATGTCCTGCGTGCGGGCGCCTGACTGCACCGCCTGGATCACCAGCCGGCGCAGCTCCGCGTCGTGTCGATCCACCAGCGATCGCAGCTCTCCCAGGATCGGAATCCGCACATCCCAACGGATAACCGCGCACGCCGATGGCTAACCCTCATCGGGCCAGAAAAATGAGCGTGCGCCGACCAGATCGACGGTGCGAGCGACCTGCTCGGTCATGGGGCCCTCGACGTCAAGCGACCACTTGTCGCGCCGTGCACCGTCCAGCTCGCGGATGATCTCCTGGATTCCGCTCGAGTCGATGAACTGCAGTTCGGAGAGATCGAGGCGGACGGAGTAGCCGCCCTTACGCAGCTCTCGCAGCCGGATCGAGAGGTGATCGAGGACCGCGAAGTCGAGCTCCCCGATCAACATCAGGCGCAGGACGCCGTTGCGCTCGAACCTCTCCTCCAGCCGGAACACGCGGTCTGAGTGACTCATAAGCGGGCGTCCAGGTAGCCTCTCCGCAGCCGTTCCCGCTGCGTCGCATCGGCCCTCCAGGACCGGCGCAGCGTGCCAAATTGACACCTTGACGTCAAGGCGCGGAGCATTGCGTCAGCGTTATCGAGCACAATGCCATGCATCGGCACGGCACGACCCGGGTACTCGGGGGCCCGAGGGACGCAATGCACGACTGGCAGCAAAAAGACGAGAAGGAGCTCGACGGCGCGTTCAAGGAGATCGCGTTCATTCGGATGCCCCCGGCCGAGTTCGTGCAGCGCTTCGAGATCACCTTCACCCGGCGCCAGCACGGCAAGCGCGAGATGCTCAGCTATGCCGCGATCGAGCTGAGCTCAGGCGCCAGGTACTTCCTCCAGCACGAGACCAAGCTGTCGGATCAGGGGATCTGGCTCTACGGCAGTGCCGAGCGTGACCCCAAGGGCCAGTGTCATGAGTTCGCGGAGGCGTTCGGGATCGATTCGGCCGACATCGCGGCGTTCTGAGCGCCGCGGCGGGCGGCGCTACGCTCAGAGCGTTGTGTCACGAGCCTCGGTGCTGCTTGACGCGCTGACGAGCGAGCCGATGACCACGTCCGATCTCTATGACCGCGTGGGCTACCCGGCCCTGACGCGGGTGGGCCTGATCCCCTACCACACGTTCCGCGCGGAATTGGTCAAGTTGTCGGCTGCGGGCCTCGCCCACAGCGAGGACGCGCCCGACGGCTCGACGATGTGGTGGCGTGGCGAGGATCACTCGTCACCGGACGAGCGCTGAGGGAGCGCCGCCGAGCCGACTCAGACGCCGAGCGGTGTTACTTCGGCCGCCAGCAGCGCTCGTTCGCTGCTGAGCGTCGGCACGTAAGCCACGCAGTTGCGGCCGCTGCGCTTCGCCTCATACAGAGCGCGATCGGCGGCCTCGAACATCGGACCGAACTCGATGTCGTCGCCCAGGGCGCTGCTCACGCCGACCGAAGCCGTCACGGGCAAACCCGCCGGCTTGCTGCCCTCGATGGTGGCGCGCACGTGCTCGGCCACGTCGCACCCAGGGCGCAGACCGGCACCGGGGAGCACCAGCAGCAACTCCTCGCCGCCGACCCGGTAAAGCAGCTCGAACGACCGTAGCTCCTTACGCAGGACGTAGGCGACGTCCTTGAGCACGGCGTCCCCGCAGGCGTGGCCGTACTCGTCGTTGAGACCCTTGAAGCCGTCGAGGTCGCACATCACCAGCGAGACCGGCGCATCGGTGAGCCGCGCCTGCTCGGCCACTTCGCGGAAGCGGCCCTGCAGGCCCTGGCGGTTGAGCAGCCCGGTCAGCGGATCGAGCACGGCGTCGCGGCGCCAGCGTAGCTCGGCATTGAGCACCGGCTGCTGGGCGACGACGAGTGCCCCCAGCACCACGATGACCCCGATCAGCGCGGTCGGATTGTGCTCCAGGACGTGCGGTGAGCCCACGACGGCCACCACCACGAGCCCGACCGTGGCCAGCAGCGCGCCCACGAGGAACACCGGCAAGCGGAAGCGGGCAGCGGCGGTCAACACCGGGATGGCCACCCAAGGCAACAGCGGACTGTGCAGGCCGCCGCTGAGTCCGGTGCCCACCAGGATGAGGGTCGCGTGCAGGCACAGCGAGCCGGCGATCAGGCGCTCCGGCCGCTCGGCCCGGCGCAGAAGCCGGTCCAGCCCGAGCAACGGCACAGGCGCCAGGCCGAATACCGCCAGCGGCCACCACCCGATCCAGGGCACCATCACCAGGACGCCGATGCCGCAGAACGCCCCGGCGAACAACCGCGCGCGGCGGACCGCCGGGCTCATGTCGACGAGACGAACCAGATCGACCTTGGTCGGGCACAGCCAGCCTCCGACGTACTCGCCCTCGGGAACGTCGCGCCGGTTGAGTCGTGTCCGGTTACCCCACCCGCTCTGCGTGGCAGCCGCGTCGCGCCGACGTCCGCGCCGCCGCGCGGAGGCACGCCGGCGCGAGGCCGGCCGCGCCGGCTGCGTCTCCTCCGTCACTACAAGTTGCGGACCCTGCGACATCGGCACTGACCTTCCGTGGGGTGCAGCGTGCGGTCGACCTATTCAGACGCCCGCCGTCGGGTTTGTGTAAGGGCGTTCTCGACCGACCGCGACGTTGCAGCCCTCTCGCCACCAGATGGTGGACGCACGTACGACGAATCCCCGCACCGTCGCAGGGATCTGATCAAATCAGCCGATCTGGGTGCGTTTCAGGATGCGACGGGAGCCGCAGCCAGCAGCTCGCCGAGGTCCAGCGCCGCGTCGATCGCCGGGGCCTCGTCGGTCCCGTAGCGCGGCCACTCGTCGAAGGGACGGTCCCACGCCAGCTCCAGGTCGTTGCCGTCTGGATCTGAGACATACACGGCGAGATGCGTGCCGTGATCCGTGCACCGGCGCAGCGCGATGCCCGCATCCACCAGCCGGCGCACCGTCTCGGCCAGCCGGGCCTTGGTGGAGAAGTTGAGCGCCACGTGATGCAACCCGGTCACCCCGTCGGGCTGCGGCGGACCGCCTGCGGACTTCCACGTGTTGAAGCCGAGATGGTGGTGATAGCCGCCCGCCGAGAGAAACAGCATGTCCCCGGTGGTGCCCCAACCGGGCACGTCCCGGGCCTCGAAGACCACGTCGAAGCCCATGATCCCGACGTAGAACTCTCGGACGCGGTCGATGTCGGCGGTGCGCAAGTGGACGTGGCCGACACGGAGATGCGGGTCGATCGGATGGTCGGATGCGACCTCTGGATCGCAGGGTCCCTGGGGGCCGCTCATGATCGCTTCAGACCGTAGCGAACGACCACCGCCGCGCGGCTGCACTCACACACGCGAGCCCACGGGCTCAGATGCTCAGCCCCCCATCCACCGTGAGGGTGTGGCCGGTCATGAACCGGCTCTCGTCACTGGCCAGGAACACCACCGCCTGTGCGATCTCCGCGGGGTCCGCGTGACGCGCCAGCGGGATCATCTGCTCGAACACCTTGGCCGACTCCTCCTCAGAGGCGCCGATCGCCTCCACCTCGATCGTGTGCTGGAAGGTGTTGTCGGTGGGCCCGGGATGGATCGAGTTCACCCGGATCCCCTTGGGCGCCATCTCCTTGGCGGCGGTCCGCATCAACCCGACGACGGCGTGCTTGGACGTGGCGTAGGCGGCGATCCCTCGATCGGAGGTCAGGCCGACCACGCTCGAGTTGATGATCAGGCTCCCGCCCTCCTCCATCACCCGCAGCGCGGACTGGGCGACCAGGAAGCTCCCGGTCACGTTGACCGCCATCACGCGGTTGAACACGTCCACGGGGTACTGGGCCACCGGCGCCACCACCCCGAACACCCCCGCGTTGGCAAAGGCGCAGTCCAGCCGGCCGAAGCGCTCCACGGTCTGCGCAACGGCGGCGTCCACCTGGCCGGGATCGGTCACATCGGTCACCGCCCACGTGGCAACGTCGGCGCCCAACTCTGCCGTCGCGCGCTCGAGCGCACCCTGATCGAGGTCGGCGATCAGGACTCGCGCGCCCTCGTCCACGAAGGCCCGGGCGGTGGCCCGGCCGATGCTCCCCGCACCCCCAGTGATGAACGCCACCTTGTCGGCCAGGCGCGGCTGTCGTGCTGTGCTCACTCTCTCCTCCGTTTCAGGACCGGCGGCGGAATCAGGGCAGGCGGCGGAATATATGCCTCAGGTGGGCGACCAGCCGGGACTTGCGCGCCAGCGACATCCTTCTTGTCGGCCAGCGCAATCGCCCACGGCGCCCCCTGATCGGGCTGTACCGTTGCGCGGTCAACCACCAGAGGAGGGGTTCATGCAGTTCACAGGCCGAGTCCGGGCGGCTGGTATCGCCCTGCTCATCAGCATGTCGTTCGCCGCCATCGCGGCGAGCAGCGCCGCCGCTCACCCCGCCCGCGCTGCCGCCGCGCCGAGCGTCCCACGATTCAGCATGGCGGGCTACGTGCTCGACGCCAAGTACACGCGCGGGCGCAACACCGGCAACACGTTCGAACAGACCTACAAGGCCAAGACCGTCCACGGCGTGCCCATCGCGGGCCCGAACGTCGGCGCGAAGTTCCCCGTCGAGGACTACGTGGCCATGGAGATCGGCAATCACGAGCTCTACGTGGCGTGGCTGGACACCAAGACCCACGCCCTGCTCGACGTGTTCGTCATGAACTTCAAGACGCACGCCATCTACGACTACGCCCCCGGCAGCCTCCATCCCGAGAGCACGGGCACCGTCACGGTCAAGCACGTCGGGCACACCCCGCCGCCCGCCTGATCTCACGCCGACGTCTGGCGGCCGCCTGCCGGGCGGCCGCCGGACTTACGCGCACGCGCGCGCGTAGGACTCGATGAGCTGACTCCAACGCGCGCGCGTAGGACTCGATGAGCTGACTCCACACCCGGGCGGTCCGCTCGCGCCGCGGCACGGCGGGCGGGGCGGTCGGGGCCGGCATGCCGCCGGGCCCGCCCCGTCCGTCGTGTGCGAGAAAAGGGCCGCTATATGTCCTAAATCGCGCACGCTCCCGTGAACCACGGGTCGACGTGCCGGCACACGGCCAGCGGGCTCTGGAACAGGCCCACCGACGGCAGCGCCTTGCCCGTGAACGAGAACAGCGTGAGGTTGTCGTTGGGCGTCCCGGCGCCGGGCTCCCACCCCACCCCCGGGATCCACTCGGGCGCCCAGTAGAAGAGGCCCTGGGCCAGGTGGTGCGGGACCTGGGCCAGGATCGAGAGCGCGTCGTTGTAGAAGCTCTCCTGTCCGCCCGGATTGGCCGGGTAGCCCGTCGACAGTTGGCTGGTCTGCCACACGAAGTTGCCGGTGCTGTCGCCGGCGGCCAGCGTCCACGGGTACTGGGACTCGGCGATGATGATCGGCTTGCCGTACTTGCTCGCCAGCGCATCCACGTTGGAGCGCATCTGGTTGAGCTGCCCGTGGAAGAACGGGTAGTAGGACAGGCCGATCACGTCGAACGGCACCCCTCCCGAGACCATGTGGTCAAAGAAGCGCGTGCTGTCGACGTTGTTGCCGCCCTCGTCGAAGTGCAGCATCACCTGCAGCTTGTGGCCGGCCGGATTGGCCTCGCGTGCGCCCGCCACGCCGGCCTTCAGCAGCGTCACCAGGTTGCTCCAGCCGGTGTCCGCGGTCCAGTCCACCTGGCCCACCGGCCACAGGATCCCGTTGCGGATCTCGTTGCCGATGGAGACCGTGTCCACCGGGGTCCCCTGCGCCGCGAAGGCATGGATGACCGAGCGGGTGTAGCTCTGCATCGTGTCGGTGAGCTGGCCCAGGTCCTGGCCCTGCCACGCCGCGGGGATGTCCTGGTGCTGCGGGTCGGCCCAGAAGTCCGAGTACATGATGTCCAGGTAGAGCTTGTCTCCAGCCGCCCTGATCCGCTGAGCCATCTTCAGGTCTGAGGCCAGGTTGCTGTAGCCGGGCGGCGGGTCCACCCACAGGCGCAGGCGGACGTAGTTGACGCCGTGGCGGTTGAGGATCGACAGTGGGGATCCGGGGGCCCCACCGTCGGTGAACCGCGCGCCCGCGGCCTCCTCCTGGGGCTCGAAGGACAGGTCGGCGCCGCGGTCGGCGATGGCGCTCGATGGCGTCGCAGAGAACGTGCGGAACTCCCCGATGCAGGGCGGCGTCCCGTCGTTGTCGGTGACGTCGATCTTCACGTAGCGCGCTCGGAGCGTGCCGTGCAGCGGCCAGTACTCAGGGGTGTTGGCCTCGGGTGTCTGCTGCTGGAGGTCGGGGACCGGTGACAGCGCGCTGGGGTCGGTGCCGGCGCTGATGTTGACCAGCGCCGTCGTCGCGCCCGAGCCCAGGGTGAGCCCGAAGCCGTTGAGCGTGCGCACGCTGCCCAGGTCGACGGTGACGTTGCCGGTCCACTGCGTCGAGCACCACTGGGTCGAGGCGTCGCCGTCGATGGCGTTGGACGCCGGCGACCCGTCGGCCTGGGTCGACGCCGTCGCGGTGCCGGCGAGCGCGACGTTGAGCGCCGTGGTGTACGGCGGCGCGGCGTGGCCGTCGTGGTGGGCGACGCGGTGAGCGCGCTTGTGAGCGGTCCGGTGGTGCGTCGCGCGCACGTTGCGCGCGGTCCCGTGCGTCGCGCGCACCGTCTTGGCGCCCGCCACCGTCACCGTCCCCGCGCACGCCAGCGTGCAGCTCACGGTCAACGCTATGGCGAGACGCATAACGCGGTCAGACATGAATCTCCCTCCCTGCTCCGGGCGCTCGCGGCTGTGAGCGCTAACACGATCGGTGCGCAGAGGGTACCCCCGGGGTCTGGACCGAAACCCGTTCCGGTGGCGAAGGATCAGTCCAGGCGGTCTGACGGGCTGTCAGATCCGCCGCAGGCGCGCCTCGGCCAGGGCCACCCGGGCCGCGGCGTGCCCGCACACGCCGTGCACCCCGCCGCCGGGATAGGTGGCCGCGCTGCCCAGGTACAGACCGCGCACCGGCGTGCGGTAGGGGATCAGCGCCGGCAGCGGCCGGAAGATGAGCTGGTCGGCCGCGTAGCTGCCCCCGCCGACATCGCCGTCGACGAGGTTCTCGTTGCGGGCGCGCAGGTCGGCGGGGCCCAGGACATGGCGGGCCAGGATGAGGTCGCGAAAGCCGGGAGCGAAGCGCTCGACCTGAGTCTCCATGCGCTCGACGTGGGCGGGCGACCCGGCCGCCCAGCCGGTCGCCGCCGGGCCGCGGGTGTAGGCCCATGCGGTGTGCTTGCCGACAGGAGCACGCGTTGGGTCGGCGATGCTCTGCTGGCCCAGCAGGAGGAAGGGCCGCTGTGGGAGCACACCGGCGCGGCCGGTCAGCGCGGCCGCCGCGGCGACCACGTCCTCCTCGCTGCCGCCGACGTGGACCGTGCCAGCCGCCCGGGCCGCGGAGTCGGTCCACGGAATCGGCCCGTCCAGCGCCCAGTCGACCTTGAGGGTGGCCGGCCCGTACCGGTAGCGGGTCAACGCCCGGGCATAGCGTGCCGGCAGTTCACCGCCGGTGAGCCGCAGCAGCGCGCGCGGCATGACGTCGGCGATGACGATGCCCGCCTCCACTCCTTCCCCCCCGTCGAGGCGGACCCCGGTGACCCGGCCGCCGCGCGCTACCACCGCCGTGACCGCGGCGCCGGTGCGGACCACCCCGCCCAGGCTCTCCAGATAGAAGACGAGTGCCTGGGCCAGCCGCCCGGCGCCGCCCTCGGGGCTGGGCCAGCCAGAGCCGTGGGCCAGGAGGCTGAGATACACCGCGCCGAGGGCTGAGCCCGCGGCGTCCAGCGGGGCGTCGGTGTGCAGCGCCGAGCCATACAGCCACGCGCGGGCGCCGGGCGCCCGGAAGAGCTCGCCGGCCAATGCTTCGGCGGGCATGAGCGTCACCCGCGCCAGATCCAGGGCCCCGCGCACGCCCAGGCCCTTGGTGAGCCGCACCGCCCCGGCCAGCGGCGGGAAGCCCGAGAGCATGGCCGCGCGCAGCGCGCTGAAGGAGGCAAGCAGCGGCTGCGCGAACGCCCGCCAACGCTCGCCGTCGCCGCAGCCCAGCGCATCGAGGCTCGCCGCGGTGCGATCGAGGTCTCTGTACAGGGCCGCCCCGGGGCCGCCGGGCAGCGGGTGGGCGCAGCACACCTCAGGGTGGACCCAGCGCAGGCCGTGCTGCTCCAGGGGGAAGCGCGCGAACACCGGGGACGCGACACCGGCCGGGTGCACGGCCGAGAACGTGTCGTGGCGAAACCCGGGCAGCGTCAGCTCCTCGGTGGCGATGGCGCCGCCCGCCCGGGGGGAGGCCTCCAGCACGGTGACGGCGTGGCCGGCGCGGGCGAGGGTGATTGCGGCCGCCAGGCCGTTGGGCCCCGAGCCGATGACCACCGCCGTCTTGGACCTCATCGGACGACCGCCAGCACGCGGTTGCATCGTAGGGCCGACCCCTCTTGTCGCGCCGCCGCGCGCCGCTATATCGTTGCTCGCGTGACTGACCGGCTCCCCGGAGCGGGGTCGTCGGGGGCGGAGAGCAGCGGCGGTGGAGCCTCTGGCGCGCCGTTGACCCGGTCGATCCTGGACGCCGCGCACGAGGCATTCGTCCGCATGGATGCCGCCGGACGCATCCTCGATTGGAACCTGGCCTCGGAGCGCACGTTCGGCTACGGCCGCGACGAGGTCCTCGGGCGCGAACTGGCCGACACGATCGTGCCCGAGTGCTCCCGCCAGGCTCACCGCGACGGCCTCGAACGCTTCCTGCGCACCGGCGAGGGCGCGTTGCTGGGTCAGCGCACAGAGCTCAACGCGATCCACCGCGACGGCTATGAGTTCCCCGTCGAGATCACGATCGCGTACGAGCGTTCGGGCGACGACGGCGCCCCCACCTTCCACGCCTTCCTGCACGACATCTCCGAGCGGCGGCTCAGCGAGCAGGTCCTCCGGGCCATGCGATCCGTGACCACCGCGATGGCGCGCGCCGAGACCCCCGAGAAGGCCCTCGAGGCGCTACTGGAGCGGCTGGGCGAGGACATGAGCTGGGACGTCGGCGGGTTCTGGGCGCTGGCTGACGACGGCATGCTCGAGCTCGCGGCCGGCTGGACCGGCGGACGGGTGGACGCCTCGGAGTTCGAACGTCTCACGCGTCAGCTGCGGCTCGAGCCCGGAGCCGGGCTGCCGGGCCAGGCGCTCGAGCAGCGGGCGCCGGTGTGGGTCGACGACTATCCGGCGGACCCCCGGATGCTGCGGACACGCGCCGCGCGCACCGCGGGCCTGCATTCGGCGGTCGCGGTGCCGGCCACGCGCGAGGGCGACCCCGTGGGCGTCATCGAGTTCTTCTCCGCCGAAGTGCGGGCGCGCGATCGGGCGACGGTCGGGGCGCTGGCCACCGTCGGCGGCCACATCGGGGAGCTGCTTGGCGTGCTGGAGGAGCGCCACGCCCTGCTGCGGAGCCTCGAGACCCTGGCCCTCACCGATCAGCTCACCGGCCTGCCCAACCGCCGCGCCTGGGAGGACACCCTCTCCCGCGAGCTCGCCCGCGCCGCGCGTGACACGCTCCCCGTGTGCGTCGCCGTCCTCGACGTCGACGGGTTCAAGGGCTACAACGACGACCGCGGCCACCTCGCCGGCGACGCGCTGCTCAGCCAGGCTGCCGAGGCGTGGCGCTCAGAACTGCGCGGCGGCGACGTCCTGGCCCGCTACGGCGGCGACGAGTTCGCCGCGCTCATCCCCGGCCGCGCGCTGGACACGGCGGTCGTGGTGGTCGAGCGCCTGCGGCGGGCCGCCCCGGAGGGGTGCACCTGCTCGGCGGGCGTGGCCATGTGGGACGGCGCGGAGTCCGCGACGGACCTGTTCGGGCGCGCCGACGCGGCGTTGTACGTGGCCAAGCAGTCGGGGCGCAACCAGCTCGCCGCCGCCACCTGAGCGCTGCGATCGCCGTCAGCCCCCGAGGGTGAACTGCATCACTATCGTGCAATTCGC
The DNA here is from genome assembly GCA_036490435.1 of Solirubrobacteraceae bacterium. Taxonomy (GTDB): domain Bacteria; phylum Actinomycetota; class Thermoleophilia; order Solirubrobacterales; family Solirubrobacteraceae; genus Palsa-465. The sequence goes on along the minus strand of DASXDW010000114.1, from coordinate 21,920 downwards.
CCTCGGCGATGAGAGATTTCAGCCTCGCGCGGCGCGCCACAGCGACGCGACGAGCAACCCCACTGTGCAGACGGGCACGATCCACCAAGCGGTGACCCCGGACCCGGCGGCCACCGCTGTGACCCCCAGCGCCACCACCACGCCCACGGCGGTCCGCCAGTCGTCGCCGACGACGAAGTCCCATAAGAAGGCTCCGAACGCTCGTAGCCGCGCGGTCATGCCCGCACCGCCTCGCGCCCGCCTCCCCCGCCGCGGGGCGGACCCACTCGCCCGCCGCGCCGCAGCACCCCGACCATCGCCAGCGCGCACCCCAGCGTCGCGGGGATGATCACCAACAGGGCCGCGTCGCCACCGGGCCAGTGCGCGCCGGCGCCCTCGGCGCCCCAGAAGATCCCAAACGAGGTCAGCATCACGCCCACGCCGAACTTCAGCGTGTTCTCGGGCACCCGCGACAGCGGCGCGTGGGCGATCACGCCGGCGAGGGCCACGCCGATCACCGCCACCGCCGCGGCAGCAGCGGCCAGCGGCACGTTGTGCTGATTGGCCCCGAACGTCAAGACGATGAACACCACCTCAAGACCCTCGAGCAGCACACCCTTGAAGGCGACCGTGAACGAGTAGGCATCCAGGCCGACTGAAACGCCACCCGCACCCTGTGCCGCTGTCTGCTCGGACTCGAACGCCGCCGCCTCATCGTGAAGCGCCTTGAGACCGGCGGCGCGCAGGATCGCCTTGCGCAGCCACTGCAGGCCGAACACCAGCAGCAGCCCGCCCACCACCACGCGCAGGACGTTCAGCGGCAGCGCGGTCACCGCCGGGCCCAGCGCCGCCGTCAGCACCGCCAGCACCACCAGCGCCGCCCCCACGCCGGTCAAAGCCGACCGCCACGACCTCGTCGCACCCACCGCGAGCACGATCGTCAGCGCCTCCACGGCCTCCACCGCACACGCGGCGAAGACCGACAGGACCAGCCCAACCTCGGGTCCGCTCACGCTGATCGCCTCCGCTCGCCATCCAGGCTCGCCTGTTCGTCGGCGGCGTGAGTCATCCAGCTGGCGTGCGCGCCGCCGCGGAGTCGGCCAGCCCCAGCTCATCGATGGCCTGGTCGCGCATCTTGAACTTCTGCACCTTGCCCGTCACGGTCATCGGGAAGGCGTCGACGGTCTTGACGTAGCGCGGGATCTTGTAATGGGCGATCCGGCCCTGGCAGAACTCGCGGACCGCGTCGGCGTCCAGCGAGGCGCCCTGCCGCGGGATGATCCAGGCCATCAGCTCCTCGCCATACCGCGTGTCCGGCACCCCGATCACCTGCACGTCGGCGATCGACGGGTGGCCGTAGAGGAACTCCTCCACCTCGCGCGGATACACGTTCTCGCCGCCGCGTATGACCATGTCCTTGCTGCGCCCGACGATGTTGACGTAGCCCTCGTCGTCCATCGTGGCCAGGTCGCCGGTGTGCATCCAGCCGTCGGCATCGATCGCCTCGGCGGTCCGCGCCGGATCGTTCCAGTAGCCGGCCATCACGCTGTAGCCACGGGTGCACAGCTCGCCCGGATCGCCGCGTGCCACCGTCGCGCCGCCGTCGGGGTCCACGACCTTGACCTCGACGTGGGGGTGGACGCGGCCCACCGATCCCACACGCTTCTTCACCGGATCGTCGTGGGCGGTCTGGGTGCTGACGGGGCTGGTCTCCGTCATTCCGTAACAGATGCCCACTTCGCTCATGTGCATCAGGTCCATCACCCGCTTCATCACCTCCACCGGGCACGGCGAGCCGGCCATGATCCCCGTGCGCAGGGAGCTCAGGTCATAGTCGGCGAACCGGGGGTGGTCGAGCTGGGCGATGAACATCGTCGGCACGCCGTACAGCGACGTGCAGCGCTCCTGCGCGCACGCCTCCAGCGTCGCCTCGGGATCGAACGCGGGCGCCGGGATGACCATCGCGGCACCGTGGGTGGTGGCGCCGAGGTTGCCCATCACCATTCCGAAGCAGTGGTAGAAGGGCACCGGGATGCAGATCCGGTCCTGCTCGGTGTAGCGACATCCCTCCCCCACGAAGTAGCCGTTGTTGAGGATGTTGCGGTGCGTGAGCGTGGCACCCTTGGGGAAACCGGTCGTGCCGCTCGTGTACTGGATGTTGATGGGATCGTCGGGCGCCAGCCCGGCAGAGCGGACGCGCAGCGCGTCGTCTGACACCTCGCCGGCGCCGGCCAGGAGCTCGTCCCAGTCAGACGAATCCAGCAAGACCACCCGCTCGAGCTCGGGCAACGACGGTCGGACCTCCCCGATCATTGCGCGGTAGTCCGAGGTCTTGAACGCGGCGGCGGCGACAAGCATGCGGCAGCGCGACTGCCTGAGCGCGTACTCGAGCTCCGAGGTCCGGTAGGCGGGGTTGATGTTGACCAGGATCGCGCCGAGCTTCGCCGTGGCGTACTGGACCAGGGTCCACTCCGCGCAGTTAGGGCTCCAGATCCCGATCCGGTCGCCCACGGCGACGCCAGCCGCAAGCAATGCCCGAGCCAGCTCGTCCACGGCGGCTCCCAGTTCCGAGTACGTGTAGCGCCGCCCCTGGGCGCAGGAGATCAACGCCTCGCGATCCCCGAACCGGGCCACGGCCCGGTCAAGGTTGGCGCCGATCGTCTCGTCGAGCATCGCGGCGGACGTGTCCCCTCGCGCGTAGGAATCACTCATCGCCTCTCCGAAAGGTTGGCTAACAGGCCTGCACGGCGATTCTACGGTTGCACGTCCGGCCTGCCGGATGTTCATACTGGGTTAAGACGTGCCCCTCCCCCTGCTGTTGTCGTGACCGCCTGCCATGTGTTGAGCGAGGACCCGGAGCTCGCCGAGGCGATCCCCGCGCCGCTGCGTGCCCAGGCCGTGAACGAATGCGTTGCGCGCGTGCGCAGCGTCGGACGTGGCCGGTGGCACCCGGACTCGGGCGGCGAGACCTGGGTGGGGACCGGCGGCATCGGACTGCTCGTCCTGGACGGCCTGCTCATCCGCCGCGTTGGAGTGGATGACCGCTTCGGCGCCGAGTTGCTGGGAGAGGGTGACCTCCTGCGCCCATGGCAGGGCGAGGGGCCGTCCGACACGCTGAGCCGGATCACCGGCTGGAAGGTGCTCGAGATGACGCGGCTGGCCGTGCTCGACGAGCGCGCGGCTCGAGCCATGGCGACCTATCCGCAACTCACCGGCGCGCTGGTGGCCCGCGCCGTCGAGCGCAGCCGCAGCCTGGCCGTCAACATGGCCATCATCCACCACGCCCGCGTCAACATCCGCCTGCTGATGCTGCTCTGGCACCTGGCCGATCGCTGGGGCCGCGTGCGGTCCGAGGGCGTGGTCCTGCCTCTGCACCTCACCCACTCCGTGCTCGCCGACCTGGTGGCCGCGCGGCGCCCGACGGTGACGAGCTCGCTCACCGAGCTGACCCGGCGGGGGCTGGTCGCGCCCCAGACCCGCGGCTGGCTGCTGCGGGGCGAGCCGCCGGGGGAGCTGCTCGAGCTCGAGCCCGTCGAGGTGGCCGCGAACGCCGCCTAGCGCGCCTCGCCCGACGCGCTACTTGACGGTGATCCGGGTGTGCATGCCCTTCTTCAGGTGCCCGGGCATGGAGCAGTAGAGCTCGTAGGTCCCGGGCGACAGGCGCCAGGTGGCCTGGCTGAGCTTCCCCGACTGGGTGATCGCGTCAGCTTGGGTGCGGCCCACCATCGCCCCGTGGCTGAGACGGCGGACCCGCAGATCATGGGAGTCCTGACCGCGATTCCACAGCTGGACGATGACCGTGCCGGCCTTCACCGAGGGGCGCGACGGCCACAGCGACCACTCCTGCGCGTAGACCAACAGGCGTGACGGCGCGTGCGCCGCACCGCCGCCGGCAGGCGGCATGGCGCGGGTCGTCCCGGCGCCCACGCCCGCGGACGCGAAGCACCCGGCGGCGGCGGCCAGCCCGGTCGTCAGGGTTCTGCGCAGACGGATCGTCACTTGATGAGCTGGTAGCGGGCGAAGGTCCCGGCCTGAGGGATCACGGCGGCGGCATCGTGGTCGAACCACTGCTCCAACAGCGAGCTGTAGACGCCCCGGAAGTCGACGTTCTCCTTCTGGTTGCCGTTGGCATCCAGGTTGGTGAGCGAGGGCCACTCCCCCACCATCGTGCCGCTGGCGCGCGTGCCGATGAGCATCCCCACGCCGGCGGCGCCATGGTCGGTGCCGAGGCCCCCGTTCTCCAGGGCACGACGCCCGAACTCTGACCACACGTGCACGAGCACGCGATCGGCGATTCCCCGGGCCTCGAGGTCAGCCTGGAAGGCGGCGATGGCCTGAGAGACCGTCGTCAACCCCGGGGTGAAGGTGTCGGCCTGAGAGGCGTGGGTGTCGAACTGCGTCTCCGGGGTCAGGGCGACACAGCGCAGCGGCAGGCCCGAGGCGATCATGGCCGCGAGCCCGGCCAGCCGCTGCGGGAAGTCGGACTTGCTGTCCTTCGGGTAGGTGACCGGAGCGGCGTAGGTCGGCTTCCCGTCCGCGTCGCGGAAGGGCGCCAGGGCGTGCCGCACGATCCCCACCTCCGAGGCGGCTCCCGCGACCTGCGCCATCGCCGCATCGCCCGAGCGCCGGTGGGCGTCGCCCAGCGCCGAGGCTGAGTCCAGCGTGTCTGTGAACACATCGCCCCACACGTCGCGCAGCCACAGCGAGAAGCTCTCGGGCAGATCGATCGCCGCCACCGGATTGACCGCGGTGGCCAGGGTGGGGTTCATCTCTGAGTCCATCGACAGCCCCTGGAGCGGGTTGGTGCCCGTCCCGACCTGGTCCAGGTAGCGGCCGAGCCATCCCGTCGTGACGCGCGTGTCGGCCGCTCCGACCTCCCAGTAGTGGCGGCTGGTGAAGTGCGACATGTCCGGGTCGCGGTAGCCGATGCCCGGGAACACGGTCACCTTGCCGGCGTTGTGCAACTGGGCGAAACCCGCCGCCGCCGGGCCCCAGCTCAAGCGCGGGTCCTCGGCGAACGGGATCCCCGCAGATGGCGAGATGGCCAGCGTCGGGCGCAGCTTGCGATACGTGGGGTCGCCGGTGGGGGCGAGCACGGAGAGCGCGTCGATCCCTCCGGCGAGAAAGATCGAGACGAGGATCGGGCTCGATGGGCTCTGCACCGTCGCCGCCTCCGCGATTCCCTCAGACAGGGCCTGCCCGCCGAGACCCAGTCGCGCCGCACCGTAGACGGAGACCAGGCCACCGGTGGCGGCCAGCAGGAACCGCCGGCGGTCGATCCCCGTCCCGGCGGGGACGGGCATACGGGGATCCCATTCCCGGGGGTCCGCGTTCCTGCCCGCGGCAAGCGCGGCGCGCATCGCCTCGGTGCGGGTGAAGTTCGCGCAGCAGTTCTGGGCTCCAGGGCGGGGCATCAGCAGGTCTGCCAATCGGGCGTGGTGGGGATGAGCACGCGCAGGGCGTTCTGGCGCATGACCCGGTACGGACGCTCCTCCCAGTCGGCTTTGATCCGCTTCTGCGCACGGTGGCTGAAGGCGCGCAGCTCCCTCAGGGTGGTGTCGGAGAGCTCGGGGTCGCCCCAGAAGGCCAGGGCGCGGGCCAATGCCTGCGAGGCGTTCTCGCGCACGTCATAGGACTTGCTGTCAGGGTCGATCGCGTTCTTGGTCAGCGCGTAGTTGACGGCCTGAAAGCGCGCGGTCCATCGCGAGGTGTCCAGCCAGTGCGTGTAGTCCCAGCCGGCCACGTTGGGCGGCTCGAATAACCGCTGGCCGGTCTGTGCGCCGATCCAGGCCCAGGCATTGGTCTGCACCGTGTTGCCGGTGGCGCGCAGGAGCCCGGCGCAGTAGACGGCGGGCGGGATGACCATGCGCTCGCCCTCGTAGAAGAGCGGGTGGCGGAGGATCGCCTCCACCAGCGGACGGGTCTCGAAGCCGCCGCGGACGTAGGTGCGCTCCAGCGCCCGCAGCACATCGGGGGGGATCGGGTCGGCGACGAAATAGCCCCAGAGCTTGCTCACCATGAAGGACGCGTGGGTCCGGTGGGTCACGCACAGCCGGCAGGTATCCAGGTAGTTGAAGCGCCCGCGCTGGCCGAAGATCGTCTTAACCCCGGTGTCGTGCAGCTTGGCGTCGAAGCGAAAGTTGTAGGGCCCGCGCGAATCGCTCCAACTGTTGGTGAAGCCGGTGAGCGCCCGGGCCTGCTGGTGGACGTCGTGCTGGGTGTAGCCCCGGTCGGCGCCCAGCGTGAACAGCTCCATCACCTCACGGCCGTAGTTCTCGTTGGGGCTGTACTTGTTGTTCTCGGTCCCCGACAGCCACAGGAGCATCGCCGGATCCCGCGTAACCTCCACCAGGAGGTCGTGGAAGTTGCCCAGCGCCCGCGCGCGCATCATCCGGTTCTGGCGCAGCATCAGCGCCGCCGTGGCCCCATCGATCGAGGTGGCGAACCAGCTGTGCCAGATGAGGGTCATGCGCTCGGCCAGCTGCTGGTTCGAGCGCACCATCCGGTCCAGCCACCAGCAATGGTCATCGCCCCACACGTCGATCGGGTCCAGCGGCAGCCCGTCGTCGCCGTGCGGCGCGCGACCGATCAGCTGGGCGCGGCCGTGCGAGCGCGTCAGAGACGCCACGGCTCCGTCGAGGCCGAGCGCGGCGAGCCGCTTGGCCTGGCCCGGCTGGGGGCCAAAGCCCGCGCGCCACAGCAGCCGCGTGGCGTGCGCGGCGGTGAAGCGACCGCGCAGGGTCGCGATCGGGGAACCGGGTATGGAGGGCATATCGACGTCGGGACGGACGAGGCCGTCCGAGTACAAGGGGGTGATCGGCAGGTTCGCCGGGCCCTTGACTTCCGGGCGGCCCAGCACCGCCGAACGTCCGGAGTGTGCCCGCCGGGTGATCTATCGCGGCCGGGCGTGCGTAAACGAGTTGGAATTACTCCCGAATCCGGGGCAGAGGCCGTGCGCCGAGGCCCCGGACATGATGTTCTACACACCACGCGCAATGTTTCGCCCAACAATCTTCCGTAGCGCCCGCCCCGACCTGCGCGAGCTGGCCGACGAGGACCTGATGCCGCTCGTTCACGACGGTGACGCCCGCGCCTTCGAGGTGGTGTTCGACCGCCATGCCGACGCGGCGTTCTCGCTGGCCTACCGGATGTGCGGGCGGCGCAGCATGGCCCAGGACGTCGTCCAGGAGGCGTTTCTCTCGCTGTGGCGCAGCGGCGCGCGCTACGACCGCGCCCGCGGCAGCGTGCGTTCGTGGATCCTGGGGGTCGTGCGCAACCGCACGATCGACCTGTTTCGCCGCGACACGGTGCGCGCGGGGCGAGACGTCAGCGCCGAGGGCGTGGTGGAGCGCATCTCCTCGTCCGAGGACGTGCCGGCCGACGCCGAGCGCCGCGAGGGTGCGCGGGACGTGCGCGCGGCGCTGCGTGATCTGCCGCCCGACCAGCGCCAGGTGATCGAGCTGGCCTACTTCGGCGGCTTCAGCCACAGCCAGATCGCGGAGATGCTCGACGTTCCGGCTGGAACGGTGAAGGGAAGAATGCGTCTGGGGCTGACCAAGCTGCGCGTGGCCCTGACCGACCCTTCGGGGGCTCTGCTATGAGCGAGTTGAAGCGATGAGCGACCGAGATCGAACTGCCGACCGGCGTGAGTGCGGGGGCGACGTCGCCGCCTACGCCCTCGGGGCGCTGGACTCCGCCGAGACCGACGCCTTCCGGGCCCACCTCCAGACCTGCTCGGTCTGCCAGGAGGAGCTGACCGCGTTCCAGCAGGTCGTCAACGAACTGCCCGTGGCCACCGCCACCCACAGGGCTCCGGCGGCGATCCGGCGCAAGGTCATGCGCGAGGTCCGCGCGGACGCCCGCAGCGCCAGCGCCAGCGCCAGCGCCTCTTCCGCGCCGGGGCGCGGCGCCAGCCGCTCCGGATGGCTCTCGCGCCCGGCCATGGCACTGGGCGCGACGTTGCTGGTGGCCGTCGTGGTGGCCGTCGCGGTCCTGACCGGCTCGTCATCGGGTCCGGCCACCCGCGTGGTCACAGGGCAGGTGGTCGGCCCGGGTACCGCGCAGCTGCGGATCGCCCCCGGCCGCAACTCGCTCGTGGTCCGCCGCTTCGCCCAGCCCCCCGCGGGCAAGATCTATGAGGTCTGGCTCGTCCACGGTAAGAATCCTCCGTCGCCGACGACGGCGCTCTTCAGCGTCACCTCGGCCGGCAACGGCGTCGCAACGGTCCCCGGCAACCTGAAGGGCGTGTCCTCGGTCCTGGTGACGCCCGAGCCCATGGGCGGAAGCCCGCACCCCACGCACACGCCGGTCATCAGCGTCCCGCTCGACTGACCGGGTAGGGGTTCTCGGGGCCGGCGGACTGATCCGCTCCAGGCCGCCGCCCGTATATGCCCCATAGACAGCCCCACCGATACCGAGGATCGGAGAGCCTTCACATGATCGGACTCGAGAACCCGCTGCACATCGCGATCGTGCTCGTCGTCGTCCTGCTGGTGTTCGGAGCCAAGCGCCTCCCTGAGATGGGCAAGTCCCTGGGTGACGGCCTGCGTGGCTTCAAGGACTCGGTCAGCGGCAACGCTCAGCTCGACCCTCCCCACGAAGAGTGAAGATCGCTGTCGTGGGGGCGGGTGTGTCGGGCCTCGTGACCGCACACCTGCTCGCGCCGCGCCACGAGGTCACGGTGTTCGAGGCCGCCGGGTACGCCGGCGGCCACACCCACACGGTCCGGGTCGACACGCCCAACGAGACCCACCACGTCGACACCGGCTTCATCGTCTTCAATGACCGCAACTACCCGAGCTTTGAGCGCCTGCTCGGCCGCCTTGGCGTGGCCAGTCAGCCATCGGCCATGAGCTTCGGCGTCAGCGACGGACGGGGGGACTTCGAGTACACGGGCGCGTCGCCCAACGGCCTGTTCGCCAAGCGAGCGCATCTGGTCTCACCCTGGTTTCACCGGATGGTGGCTGACATGGCCCGCTTCAACCGCGCCGCCCGCGATCTCCTCGGGGGCACCGGGGACGGCCCTTCGCTGGGACAGTGGCTGGAGCAGCAGCGCTTCAGCCGGGCCTTCATCGAGCGCCTCATCGTGCCTCAGGCCTCGGCGGTGTGGTCGGCCGATCCGCGCCAGCTGTGGACCTTTCCCGCCCGCTTCATGGTCGAGTTCTTCGACAATCACGGCATGCTCTCGTTCCGGGGCAGGCCGCAGTGGCGCACGGTCAGCGGGGGTTCGGCCCGGTACGTCGACGCGTTGCTTGAGCGCTTCACCGGGCGTCTGCGCCTGAGCACCCCCATCAGCCGCGTCTCGCGCCACGACCAAGGCGTGGTGGTGACCCCCGCGGGCGGCCAACCCGAGCCCTTCGACGAGGTCGTGCTGGCCACTCACTCAGATCAGGCGCTGGGTCTGCTCGCCGACGCATCGGATGCGGAGCGCACGCTGCTGGGCGCGATCCCCTATCAGGCCAACGAGGCGGTGCTCCACACCGACACCTCGATGCTGCCGCGCCGCCGCCGCGCCTGGGCGAGCTGGAACTATCACCTCTCCGACACGCCCTGTGGGCACACGACCGTCACGTACCACATGAACCGGCTCCAGGCCCTTGAAGCCGAGCGGGAGTTCTGCGTCACGCTGAACCGCACCGCCGACATCGGCCCTGAGCACGTCATCCAGACGATGAGCTATGCCCATCCGGTGTACACGAGCGAGGGCATGGCGGCCCAGCAGCGCGTGCAGGAGATCAGCGGCCGCAACCGGACTCATTTCTGCGGCGCGTACTGGGGCTGGGGGTTTCACGAGGACGGCGTCGTGAGCGCCCTGCGCGTGGCCGAGCACTTTGGAGCCCGCCTGTGAGCGCGAGCGCCATCTATGCCGGGACGATCCGCCACCGGCGGGTTTCTCCGGCCACCGAGTTCACCCATCGCGTTTCGCTGGCCTACATCGACCTCGACGAGCTTCCCTCGCTGCTGGGCGGCCGGCTGCTGCGCCGCGGTCCCGGCGCGCTGCGCTTCCGCCGCGCCGATTACCTCGGGTCTGCGTCGGTCCCGCTGGACGTGGCGGTGCGCGACCGAGTCGCCGAACTGTCGGGGCAGCGGCCGGCGGGACCGATACGCCTGCTCACCCAGCTGCGGTCATTCGGCTTGTCCTTCAACCCGGTGAGCTTCTACTACTGCTTCGAGGCCGGCGACCGCGGGGAGTTGCACAGCGTGCTGGCCGAGGTCACGAACACGCCATGGGGCGAGCGCCACGCGTATCTGCTCTCAGACCGCGCGGCGGACTCGAGCGTTCGTCGGGGCCGCTTCGCCAAGGAGTTGCACGTCTCCCCCTTCATGGGCATGGACCATGCCTACGACGCGCGGGCCACGCAGCCGGGCCCCACCCTGTCTGTGCACATCGAGAGCCAACGCGATGGCGCGGCCGTGTTCGACGCGACGCTCGACCTGCGCCGGCGCGAGCTCACGCGCGGCGCCGTGGCACGGATGACCGCGCGCCACCCGCTCGCCACGGCACGGGTGCTGGCGCTCATCTACGGACACGCGCTCTCGCTCAAGCTCCACGGCGCGCGGGTGCACCCCCATCCCGGGACGGCCGGGCCGTGACCGACGGCGAGGCCGGTCGATATCGGACGGCGGCGTCACTGCTCCTGCGCGCGATCCGCGTCGGCAGCTTGACCATCGTCGAGGGTGAGGCCCGCCGGACCTTCGGGTCCGGTCCCCCCGCCGCCACCATCCACGTCCAGGACCCGCGCTTCTGGCCCATGCTGATGCGCGGCAGCCGCGGGCTCGCCGAGTCCTATGCCCAGCGCATGTGGGAGTCGCCTGACCTCGTCGCCGTCATCCGGCTCGCCGCGCGCAACGCGGTGCTCATCGACCGCATCAGGGCCATGACGGCGCCGCTGTGGAAGCCCCGCCAGCGCGTCCGCGAGACGCTGCGACGCCGCACGCGGCTGCGCAGCCAGCGCGACATCGCCGCACACTACGACCTCGGCAACCAGCTGTTCGAGCGGATGCTCGACGACACGATGATGTACTCCTGCGCGCTGTTCGAGCACCCGGGCATGTCATTGGGCGAGGCGTCGGTGGCCAAGCTCGACCGCGTGTGTGACCGCCTCCAGATCGGCCCCGAGGACCGGGTGCTGGAGATCGGCAGCGGCTGGGGCGGTTTCGCCGTGCACGCCGCCGCCACCCGGGGATGTCGTGTCGTCACCACCACAATCTCGCGACAGCAGCACGATTACGCCGTCGAGCGCGTCCGCCGGGCCGGCCTCGGCGACCGCGTGACGGTGCTCACCCGCGACTACCGTGACCTGCGCGGCAGCTTCGACAAGCTGGTCTCGATCGAGATGATCGAGGCGGTGGGCTGGCAGCACATCGGCCGCTTCTTCGCCCGCTGCTCGGACCTGCTCTCGCCGCACGGGGCCATGCTCCTGCAGGCGATCACCATCGACGACCGCGCCTACGAGGTCGAGAAGGCCTCGAAGTCCTTCATCCGCGAGTACATCTTCCCCGGCGGCTGCCTGCCGTCGATGGAGGTGATCATGCGCAACGTCGCGCGCCACACCGACTTGCAGGCGGTCGGTTTGGAGGACATCACCGCCAGCTACGTCGAGACGCTGCGGCGCTGGCGCCACAACTTCACCGGCCACAGCCAGGAGCTCGCCGAGCTCGGTTACGACGAGCGCTTCCAGCGCATCTGGACGCTGTATCTCGCCTACTGCGAGGGCGGGTTCGCCGAGCGCCGGATCTGCGACGTGCAGCTGGTGCTGGCCAAGCCCCAGTGGGCGGTCCAGGCAGGTGCCGCGGGGCACAGCACGGCGATCGCGGTCGCAGACAGCGCCTAACTGGGGTCATCGGCAGATCCGTCGAGGGACTTGAGCCCTATGTCAGCTATCTGACATAGGGCTGTGATCCGCGGCGCCGCCGCCCCCGCAGGAAGGGTGAAGGGACCGGGAGACCCATCACAAAGGAGCAGTGCCTCTACATGTCTCAGATCAACCTCGAAGCCGTCGACACCGACGGCGCTATCCAGGAAGCCGCCGAGGCGGTTGCCGGTGACACGCGGATGTCGTTCCTGCGCAAGGGCGCCGTCGGCGGTGCCGCGGCCCTCAGCGGCGGCGCCATCCTCAGCGCCCTGATCCCCGGCGTCGCCGGTGCCAAGACCGTCGGCGCCCCGCCGTCGAGCTTCGGCAAGGGCGACATCGGGATCCTCAACTACGCCCTGACGCTGGAGTACCTGGAGAGCTCGTTCTACAACGAGGCCGCGGCGTCAGGCAAGATCACCAACAAAGCGCTGAAGCAGTTCCTTCACACGGTGCAGAAGGACGAGAACGCCCACGTGAAGCTGCTCAAGAGCGCGCTGGGCTCCAAGGCGGCCAAGAAGCCGAACTTCGACTTCCAGGGGATCCCGTCGGATCCGGCGAAGTTCGCGGCCACCGCCTACGTGCTGGAGAACACCGGCGTCCACGCCTACCTCGGCCAGGCGCCCAACATCTCCGAGGCCAAGGTGCTGCTCACCGCGGCGTCGATCGTCACCGTCGAGGCGCGCCACGCGGGCGCCATCGGCCTGTTCCTGGCCAAGGCGATCGCCCCCGCGCCACTCGACACCGGCTGGACGGCCGCCAAGGTCCTGGCCGCCGTCAAGAAGACCGGCTTCATCAAGAGCTAGCACCCGCTAGTGGGAGGCCCACTAGTCAGCAAGTAGTCCGCCCGGCTCTGACTCGGCCGCGATCACCTCGTTGGCGATCGCGAAGGCCGAGTTGGCGGCCGGCACCCCGGCGTAGATCGCGGTGTGGATGAAGATCTCGCCGATCTCCTTCGGGGTGAGGCCGTTGCGCAACGCCGCCCGCACGTGCATCGCAATCTCGTTCTCGCGACCCAACGAGGTGAGGACCGAGAGGGTGATCACGCTGCGGGTGCGGCGGTCTAGCCCGTCGCGCGTCCACACACCGCCCCAGGCGTAGCGGGTGATGAAGTCCTGGAAGGGCTCGGTGAACTCCGTGGTGCGCTCGATCGCCCGGTCCACGTGGGCGTCGCCCAGGACTTCGCGGCGCACCTCCATGCCCGCCTCGCGCCCGTCGTCGCTCATGTGCCGCCGCCCAGGTGCGCGGTGATCAGTGTGTTGATGGCGTCGGCGCGCTCGACGCTGGCCAGGTGGGCGGCGGGGTCCAGGATCTCCAGCCGTGCGCCCGGGACGGCGGCAGCGATCGCCTCACCGTGCTCGGGTGGGATCGACGGGTCCTGGCGCCCCGCCACGACGAGCGTCGGCGCGGCGATGCCGGGCAGCCCGCCGCGCAGGTCCATGGCCGCGATCGCCTCGCAGCAGCCGGAATAGCCCTCGGGATCGATCCCCGCGATCATGGCCCGATATCGTGCCACGATATCGTGGTGCGACCCCGCGTAGTCAGGGGTGAACCACCGGGCGAGGACGGCATCAGCGACGACCTCCGGCGAGCCCGCCTCGCGCACCGCGGCAGCCCGCTGGTGCCACCCCTCGGGCGGCGGCAGAAACGCCGAGGTGCACAGCAGCACCAGCCGATCGATGCGCTCGGGCGCGTTGATGGCCAGCCACTGCCCCACCATCCCCCCGATCGACAGCCCGCAGTAGGAGACGCGGGGCAGGCCGAGCCGGTCGAGCATGGCGAGCACGTCGGCGCCGAGCTCGTCCATGGTGTACGGGCCGGTTGGGACCGGCGACCCGCCGTGGCCGCGATGTTCGAAGCGGATCACCCGGTGCGTCTGCGACAGCGCCGGCAGCTGTGGGTCCCACATTTCCAGGGTCGTGCCCAGCGATCCGCCCAGCAGCACCACGGGCGCGTCGTCGGGGCCAGTGGCCGAGCAGTTGAGGTCGACGGGAATCACGCGCCGTGGGCCTCGAGCGCTCGGTCCACCAGCTCGCCCGCCCCGGCCGGGATCGGGTCCTCCCCGGTGGGCGCTCCCGCCAGATTGGCTTGCATCAGGTCAGGGTGCACGATGAGGTCCTCCAGCAGCTCGCGCGCCCACGCCGTGGCCGAAGCGGTGAGGCCCAGCAGCTCGGTGTAGGTCCCCCACTCGGCCTGCCACGCCCCGGCGGCGCGCTCGTGCTCCTGCTCCATCGCCGACAGCGCGGTGGCGACAAGTCCCGGGGTGCGCTTGGCGCACGCCAGCAAGGAGACCGCGCCGACCGGGTTGTGCTTGTGGGCCATCGCACTCGAGCCGCCGCGGGTGGGGCCACCGCCCTCGCTGGCCTCCCCCACCTCCTGCTGGGCCAGCAGCGTCACGTCGCGAGCGATCTTGGCCTGCACGCCCGCAAATGCTCCCAGAGCGCAGGCCAGCGCGACGGGACGCAGCCGGATCGCCTGCCAGGGCAAGACCGGCTCGGCCAGCCCAAGCTCCGCGGCCACCCGCGTCGCCACCGCCGGTCCGCGGGCCCCGACGGGCCCGCCCATCTGCACCGCCAGCTGGGTGTTGCGCACCTCCATCAGCCGGCGCCGCCCCTCGTCCATGCCCGTCAGCCAGCCAGCCGCGCGCAGCCCGAAGGTGGTCGGCAGCGCCTCTTGGAGCAGCGTGCGCCCGATCATCGGGGTGTCGCGGTGCGCCCGCGCCAGCGCGGCGGCCGCCTCGGCGCCGGCGCGCGCATCGTCCAGCAGGGGCGCGAGCGCGCGGCGCGCGACCAGCATCATCGCCGTGTCGGAGATGTCCTGACTGGTGGCGCCGAGATGGACGTGCTCGCGCGCCGCCTCAGAGACAGCTGCACGCAGCGCCTTGACAAGACCCACCACCGGGGTGGCGCTGTCGGCTGCGGCGCGGCTCAACTCCCCGATGTCAAAGGCCTCGGCCTGACATGCCTCAGCGATCTCGTCGGCGGCGAGTCCCGGGATCAACCCCTCGGCAGCGCACGCCCGGGCCAGGGCCGCCTCGACGTCGAGCATCGCCTGTAGCCACGCGCGGTCGCTGAGTTCCGCGGCAGCCGCACCGCGCGCGTAGATCCCGCCGAACAACCCGTCAGACGTCAAAGAAGACCGTCTCGTCCGGTCCCTGGAGGTGGATGTCGAAGTGGTAGCCGCCGTCCTCGGGCGTCGCGATCAGCGTGTGACGGCGGTCGGCGGGCACCAGCCCCAGGATCGGGTCCTGCGAGTTGGCCTCCTCCTCGTCGCCGAAGTAGATCCGCGTCACCACACGGTGAAGCATCCCACGGGCCATGAGGTTCACGGCGATGTGCGGCGCCTGTAGACGGCCGCCGGGCGCGGCAGCGCGGCCCGGCTTGACGGTGAGAATCTCGTACTCACCGTCTCCGACCTCGACGCCGTAGCGCGCGAAACCGCGAAAGGCCGTCATCTCCGACGCGCCACCGTAGCCGTGGACGTCGGCGAAGCGGCCGTCGGGATCGGCCTGCCAGGTCTCGATGAGATGGTCGGGGATGGGCTGGCCCGCGCCGTCGTAGATCGTGCCGGCGATGGTGATCGCCCCCGGCGTGCCCGCGTCGACGGCATGGGGCCCCTCTGCCCACGGGAGCCCGATGGCGAAGTACGGGCCCACCGTCTGCGACGGGGTGGTCTGGAAGATCAATGTGCCTCCTCGAACGGCGTCGCCGCGGGACCGCGGAGGAAGATGTCGAACTCGTAGGCCGCCGCCCAGTCGGGCTGGGTGCGGTGGATCGAGAAGCGGGACATCATCCGGTCGCGCGCCGCCTCGTCGCGGACCGAGTTGAAGATCGGGTCATAGGCGAAGAACGGGTCCCCCGGGAAGTACATCTGGGTCACCAGACGCTGCGCGAACGCGCGCCCCATCAGTGAGAAGTGGATGTGGGCGGGCCGCCAGGCGTTGTAGTGGTTGCCCCACGGATAGGGGCCGGGCTTGATCGTGGTGAAGTGGTAGCGGCCCTCGTCGTCGGTCAGGCAGCGGCCGGCGCCGGAGAAGTTGGGGTCCAGCGGGGCCGGCCAGTTGTCCCAGCGGTGGCGGTAGCGACCGCACGCGTTGGCCTGCCACACCTCCACCAGCGTGTTGTGCAGCGGCTTGCCCTCGGTGTCGTACACGTGGCCAGAGACCGTGATCCGCTCACCGATCGGCTCGCCCTCGTGCTGCCGCGTCAGATCGGCGTCCCCCGCAGCGATCACCCGCGCATCGCCCAGCGCCGGCCCGGTGACCTCGGTGATCGTCTGTGGCAGATAGATGAGCGGCTGCGTGGGATGTCTGAGCGCGGTCGACTTGTAGGGCGGATAGTCCAGCGGCGGATGCGCGCCGGCCGGCTCGCGGACGTAGTTGGTGGGGGTGTCGACGACCGGCGCGTAGATCGGCTCGGTCGTCTCCTCAGTCTGCTCGGTGCTCATCTCGGAGTATCAGTCCCCTCGTGATCTCTTGGTGCAAAGGTGGGCGGGGCGGGCGGGGCCATCTCACGGCGCGTCAGCGGGCGAGGAGCTCGCGCAGGGCTGAGAGCTCCTGGTCGGTGGGAGGCGGGGTGGTGCGCACGTCGCCGGCGACCTTGAGCTCCCACCCGGTTGCCTGGCGCACCTCGTCGACCCCCACTCCGTGGTGGACGTGGGTGAGACTCAGCTCACGGGTGTCGGGGTCGGGCTCCAGGACGCCCAGATTGGTGACGACGGCGGTGGGGCCGCGGCCGCGGAAGCCCAGGCGCTCGCGGTCGCCCGGCCCATCGCCGAAGCCGACCGTGGTGCGGAAGTCCAGGCGCTCGACGAAGGTGCGCGGGGAGTGCGGGGCGATCACCACCACCTCCTGGCAGCAGGCCGCGATCTCTGGCGCGCCCCCGGCCCCGGGCAGGCGGGTCTTGGGGTGGTCATAGTCGCCGATGACGGTCGAGTTGAGGTTGCCCAGCCGATCGACCTGGGCGGCACCGAGGAAAGCGACTTCGACCCGGCCGGGGCCGATCCAGTAGTTGAACATCTCGGGCACCGACACGACCGCGTCGGCGGTCTCGGCCAGCTCGCCATCCCCGATCGAGAGCGGGATGTGGAACGGCTTGGCGCCGATCGTGCCCGACTCGTAGACGAGCACGAGGTCGGGGTTGTGGACCATCCTCGCCAGGATCGCCGCGGTACTGGGGCGCCCCACCCCGATGAACACGGACCGAGCTTGCTCCAGTCGCCGGGCGGCGACCACCGTCTGGATCTCGCCCGAGGTCGCCTGCTCGTTGGTGGCGGTCATCGCGAGGCGATGTCCTTGGATGGCTCCATGACGTGCTCGCGCATCCACGCTTCGAAGTCGTCGCGGTCGCGGCTGAGCTTGTCCCAATAGCGGTAGAAGTCGTTGTCACGGGTGGTGAGACCCAGGCTGTAGGACGGCTGGGAGCCGCCCGGCGCCTCGGCCACAGCGTCGATCACCCAGCCAGGGATGACCACGCCGCCGGGCCGTGGCTCGAGCTCGTCGACGACCCGCTCCACGGTCACCAGCACGCGATCGGCGGCGAGGGCGGCCTCCTTCTGTACACCGGGGATGCCCCACAGCTGGACGTTGCCGGCGTGGTCGGCCTCCTGCGCGTGGATGATGGAAATGTCAGGTCGTAGCGCCGGGACGGCGACGAGCTCCTCGCCGGTGAACGGGCACGTGATCGGCTTCACCCGCGTGTGCGACGCCAGGTCGGTGCCCACGTATCCGCGCATGACGGCGAAGGGCAGACGGGCCGCGCCCGCGGCGTAGCGGTTGGCCATGCCGGCGTGGCTGTGCTCCTCGAGCTCGATGGCGTGAGGCCAGTCGTGCTCGACGGCGTCGCGAAAGCGGTGCAGCGAGCCGACGCCCGGGTTGCCGCCGTAGGAGAACACGAGCTTGCGCGCCGCGCCCATCCCGATCATCTGGTCATAGAGGATGTCCGGGGTCATCCGGATGAGCTCCAGGTCGCGGCGCTCCTGGCGCAGGATCTCGTGGCCGGCGGCGAACGGGATGAGATGCGTGAAGCCCTCGATGGCGACGGCGTCGCCGTCGTGGATCAGTTCGGCCACGGCCTCGGTCAGCGAGGTGACCTCGGTCATGACATCACCGCCGCCGGAGCCGTCTGGTCCAGCCGCAGCCCCACGTAGTTCTCGGCCAGCGAGGTGGCGGCGGCGGTCGAGGTTGTGACGTAGCGCAGCTGGGAGCGCTGCAGCTCAAGCCCGAACGCGTCGTCATGCGGATTGACGTGGAGCATCGTGGTCATGAACCACGAGAAGTGCTGGGCCCGCCACACCCGCGCCAGGCACCGGTCCGAGTACTCGTCCAGGCCCGTGTCCGAGCCATCGGCGAAGTGGGCGACGAGCGCGTCGGCGAGCACGGTGACGTCGGCCACGGCCAGGTTCAGGCCCTTGGCGCCCGTGGGCGGGACGATGTGGGCGGCGTCGCCGGCCAGCAGCAGCGACCGGTAGCGCATGGGCGCCGCCACGAAGCTGCGCATCGGCGTGATTGCCTTGTCGAGCACGGGTCCCTCCTGCAGCTCCCAGCCTTCCGATGCCAGGCGCTCATGAAGCTCTGACCAGATCCGGTCATCGGACCAGTTGGCGATGTCGTCGTCGGGATCCACCTGGAGGTAGAGGCGGCTGAGGGTCGGCGAGCGCATGGTGTGCAGGGCAAAGCCGCGGTCGTTGTAGGCGTAGATGAGCTCGTCGGTGGACGGCGCGACGTCGGCGAGGATGCCGAGCCAGGCGTAGGGGTACTCGCGCTCCCACACCGAGATCGCGTCCTGCGGGATGGTGGGCCGGCAGACGCCGTGGAAGCCATCGCACCCGGCGACGATGTCGCAGCGCAACTCGCGCTCGGCGCCCTCGTGGCGGTAGCGGATGACCGGCTCGTCGTGGTCCAGACCCTCGACGGTGACGTCCTCGCATTCGAACACGAGCGGCAATCCCGTGTCCGTGCGCGCCGTGATGAGGTCCTTGACCACCTCGGTCTGCCCGTAGATCATCATCGTGCGGCCGTGGGTGAGCTCGCGCATCGGGATGTGGTGCAGCGTGTGGTCAAAGCACAGGTAGATGCCGCCGTGCACCATGCCCTCGCGGTCCATCCGCTCGCCCACCCCGGCATCGCGCAGGACCTCCATGGTGCCCTGCTCCAACAGGCCGGCCCGGATCCTCGCCTCGACGTACTCGCGGCTGCGCGCCTCCAGGATGACGGCGTCGATACCGCGCCGGTGCATCAATTGTCCGAGCAGAAGGCCGGCTGGGCCGGCGCCGATGATCGCCACCTGCGTTCGCTCGGACATCACTGGCTAGGAATCTATCGCTTTGGTTGGTCGCATAGCGACCGATCGAGCGCTATGCGAACAGTTGTCCAGCGCGAACGGTCAAGCGATAGCCTGCCGCCGCCATGAGGAGATTGCTGGTGCTGACGGCCCTGTTCACCGGCCTCGCCGCCGTCCCGGCGACCGCGCAGGCCGCACCGTGCCCGCACTGGGGGCGCCCCGCCATCGCCGCCGACCCGCACCCGCGCGCCCTGCGCGTGTTCGCCATCCAGTTCGCGCAGCACCCGGCGCAGATCGCCACCGCCGCGGACTACCGGCGTGCCATCGACTGCGCGCTGCGCACCGAGGTCCTCCCCCATCTGGCCAAGGACCGGCCCAACCTCGTCGTGTTCGACGAGGACATCGGGCTGGAGACGATCGCGGTCGGCCCGCGCGGCGCCGCCGCCCGTGCCCTCCTGCGCCAGGGAAACGGATGCACCGGGCAGCTGTGCCTCACGCTGGCCACGCTCGGCGACATCAACACGGGCTACGGGCGGGCGCTCACCTACCTCCAAAAGCGCCACCCGGCGCTCGCGTCGGCGCTCGGACGCGGCTTCGTCGCGGCCACCGACACGTTCGCGCGCGTGTTCATGACCACCATGGCCCGCGAGGCGCTGCGCCATCACCTGTACATCGTCGCCTCCAACACCCAGGCGCCGTTCGCGCTCACCCACGACGCGGCGGCGGTGTCAGCGCTGCGCGATCCCGCCACTCCGGGGGTCCGCAGCGTCTACGCGCCCACCGCCGGCACGGCCTATGACCAGACCTTCGTGTGGGGACCCCGCATCGTCCATCACCGCCTCCCGGCGCCCACGGCGAACCTTCTGGCCGACAACCGCAAGGTCCCGCTGACCAGCTTCGAGCAGGCCCTGGGCTTCACGCCCGGCCCGAGCGGCGGCGCAGTGGCACGTCGGAACCTCGCCCCCGTCCTCATCCCCGGCACCGGAGCACGCCTGGGGATCGCCACCAGCCTGCCCGCGTTCGCATACGGAACGACCACCCCCGCCCACGCGTGTGACGACGTGACCAAGACCTACATGCGCTGCCTGGACGCGCTCGGGGCCAACGTCGTCATCCAAGCCGACGCCAACGACGGGGCGTGGACGGGCCCCGACGGTTCCGATCCGCTCGAGCACTGGCAGCCTCTGTCGTGGATGGGCTCGGCCTACCGCGCCGTGAGCGATCCGGGCGTGGACTTCACATACGCTGTGAACCCCTTCATGGTCGGCAACCTCGCGGACACCCCCTTCGACGGCCAGAGCGCCATCCTCCAGCGCGGCCTGCGCGGCGCGCGCGAGGGCGACGGCGGGGGCGGGGGCGGGTGCCACTACGTCGGCAACGCCCACTTCGTGGCCGGCGACGACGACCCCGGCAACCGCGCCTACGCCGGCAGCAAGGCGCAGTTCCTCGCGCTGGCCCCGTGGGTCGCACCCGACGGCCCGCGCGACACGCTCCGCGCCGCCGGCACTCGGCTGGCCGGCACCGGGCCACGCGGCGACCGCTACGTCCAGACCGCGCTGATCGCCGACCTGCCCTTCCCCGCCGATCACAGCCGCGCGGGCTGCGTGATGGCCGGCCGATGACGGAGATCTCACGCCGCCAGGCCATCGTCGGCGCCGCCGCCGCGGCCCTGGCCGGCGACGCCGCAACCGCCGCGTCGGCCGACGCCAAGTCCCGCCGGAGCGCCGGCGCCGGCGCCGCGCGCCGGGTCGACGTCATCGTCGTGGGCGCGGGGCTGGCCGGCCTGGCGGCCGCCTCGGACCTCGCCCACGCCGGGCACTCGGTGGTCGTCCTCGAGGCGCGCGATCGCGTCGGCGGGCGCACGCTCAACCACCCCGTGGGCCACGGCGAGGTGGTGGAGGTCGGCGGTCAGTGGATCGGCCCCGGTCAGGACCGGATCATGGCGCGGGCCAAGGCGATGGGGATCAAGACGTTCAAGACCTACACCAAGGGCAACCAGGTCTTCGACTACCTCGGCAAGCAGACCCACTTCAGCGGGCTGATCCCGCCCCTGCCCGCGGCCGACGCCGCCGACTTCGCCACGCTGCTGTCCAAGCTCGTGCAGCTGACCGGGACGGTGCCCGTCGACAAGCCATGGACGGCGCCGGACGCCCTCGCGCTCGATGGGCAGACGCTCGAGACGTGGAAGCTGGCCAACTCCAGCACCCCGGGCGCCCGCTTCCTCTTCGATCTCGTCACCGAGTCGGTCTTCGCCGCCGAACCGCGCGACCTCTCCCTGCTGCATGCGCTTTTCTACTACCGCTCCGGCAACGGGGTCATCAACCTCTCCAGCACCGCCGGCGGCGCCCAGGACTCGCGGTTCGTCGGCGGGTCCCAGCTGGTTTCGATCCGGATGGCCGAGCGCCTGGGCAAACGTGTGGTGCTCAACGCCCCCGTGCGGAGCATCACCCACTCGGGGCGGGCTGTCACCGTCACCACCGATGCCGGCACCTGGCACGGCAGGGCGGTCATCGTCGCCATGGCCCCGACGATGGCGGGCCGCCTGGACTACGACCCGCCGCTGCCCGCCCCCCGCGATCAGCTCACCCAGCGCGTGCCTCAGGGCTCGGTGATCAAGTACGAGGCCGTCTACCCCACCCCGTTCTGGCGCGCCGACGGGCTCAGCGCCTACGCCAACAGCGACCGCTCCCCGATCCGCCTCACCTACGACAACTCCCCGCCGAGCGGAAGGCCGGGCGTCCTGCTGGGCTTCGTCACCGGCAGCGACGCGCGGGCGCTGACCACAATGGGCGCCGGGGCGCGCCGCAAG
>DASXDW010000103.1:0-17425 GCA_036490435.1 Solirubrobacteraceae bacterium | reverse complement strand
ACCCCGACGCCTCGGGAGACGGAGTAGTCCAGCAGCTCCCAGAAGTCCGCGCGCACGGTCGGCTCGCCGCCGCCGATGTTGACGTAGAAGACCTGCATGCGCTGGAGCTCGTCGACCACCCTGTGGCACTCCTCCGTCGTGAGCTCACGCGGGTCGCGCCGGCCGGAGCTCGACAGGCAGTGGACGCAGGCGAGGTTGCAGGCGTAGGTCAGCTCCCACGTGAGACAGATGGGCGCGTCCAGGCCCGACTCGAAGTGATCGACGAGGCTCCGGGCCGTACCTGTCCTCGCTCTCACTGGCCGCCTCGCTCGATGACCATGCCGGACGCGGCAAGGGTCTGAAGCGCCCGCTCGTACGCCGGCAGCTCGGCATCGCTCACACCCGCACGGCGGCACGCTTCCCGACCGCTGGGGTGGTCGGCCAGCGCCTGCACAACCGCCAGCAGCTTCCGGGACTTCAAAAAGGAGAGGCGGCGGGTTCCGAAGTGATACGCCAGAGCGCCAAAGCGCTCGGGCCGAATGGCAACCTGGCTGTGCATACGCCACGCGCGGTCGAGATCGAAACGCCGCGGGACATCAACGGTCATGCTTTGGCGCGGCGTCAGTAGACGCCGCACATCCCGTCGATGGATACATCCTCAACGAGCAGGTCCTCTTCGACCAGCCCGTCCGCAGGCGGATTCCGAGCCTGGGCGGGCAGCGGCTCCGGGGCCCCGGCCGCGATCCTGCGTCCGCCCGCGGTGGGCACGGCGTCTCCGATCTCCGGGTCCGACTGCGTCATACTGGGTCCTCCGTCAGGTCGGCAGCGATGCACGGACGGTTTATCGCACTCGGTGCCAGATATCAAGGGTAGATTATCGCCGAGATGTCCACCTCAACGTCGCGCCAGATAGTCGGCGCGCGGCTTCCCGCCCGGGGCCGGCCACCGAGCACGAGCCACGACTACCTGGCCAGAACCGCACTCGCCATGTTTATCCGCGACGGGTTCGAACAGACGACACTTGACGACGTTGCCGCCGCCGCCGGCGTCGGGCGCCGGACGCTGTTTCACTACTTCTCCTCCAAGAACGACCTGGTGTGGGGCGACTTCGATGGGGTCCTAGAGCGACTCGGCGTGGAGTTGGCCGGCGGCGACCCCAAGGCGCCGATGATGGAGACGCTAAGCCGCGCCGTGGTCGCTTCAAACACATACGAGGGCGATGCGTTGGAGGACCTGCGGCTGCGGATGACGCTCATCACCAGCGTCCCCGCGCTCCAAGCCCACTCAATGGTGCGCTACGCCGACTGGCGCCGAGTGGTGGCCGAGTTCGTGGCCGAGAGGGTGCGCCAAGCCCCAGACGACCTCCTCCCGCTCACCGTTGGACACATGGCTTTGGGCGCGTCCATGTCTGCCTTCGCCCGTTGGGTGAGCCACCCTGAGGAGGACCTGATCGCGCATCTGCGCACCGGCTACCTGCACCTCGCCCGCGCGTTCGACGACCACTGAGTCAGCTCATCCCCGGCAATCCCCCCCCCCGCTGACCGCCAGCCCTGCACGACAGCCGAGGCGCGGGGACGCTGAGAACGACCGCTGCACCCGCGATCGGCCGTCGGCAATGTGATCGCCGCTGACACTCATCAGTGTGTTTCAACGCCGATGCGGCCGATCGGACGTGGTCGCGTACCCGGCTGCGGCTGCTGTTGAACGATCGAGTGAGCGATCCCGTTCTAGCGTTCGCCGACAAGGTCATGTGAGCGCCGATGGCACGTCCCGAAGTGTCGAGAAACCGGACGGTGGTGGGCTCAAAGGCTCTGGCGCCGAAGAGCAGCGGGATGTCGTTCTCGATCTCGTCCTCAAACGCGTAGTCGTCGTCCTATCCCGTCCGAATGCGGGCCAGGTCCGCTCGTCCGCTGCGCACCGGCCCAGTGGCGACGAAGTGTCCGCTGAAGAGACTTGCGTTCGCGCTTGCTGTCAGGCGTCGGCGATGCGTTCCAACAGGATGATGGCCTGGTGCAGCAGTGCTCGCTCGTCGTCGTCGAGTTCATTATCGAGCACTTTGGTCAGCCATGTTTCGCGCCGTGCTCCGGTTATCTGAAGGAGTTGGTGGCCGCGGGCCGTCAGCTCGATGAAGGCCCGGCGTCCGTCGTCGGGGTCCGGGCGCCGCGAGACCAGGCCCGCCGCTTGGAGATCGTTGACTGTTTGCGCCATTGATTGGGGGCGCATCTTTTCGGCGGTCGCGAGATCGCTGATGCTCGTGGGGCCATCCCGCTCAAGCCGGCCCAGCACGACCATACGCCCGACCGACGGACCGGGCTCGGCGCGCAGGCGGCGGATCACGCGCCCGAGGGTTTCCCGAAGCTCGTGAGCGAGGAGGGTGGTCGGGGGCTCCCGAACCGGCACGAGCCTGAGTCTAGAGCATTTAGCCAGACAAACTGTACAGGTGACCTGTGTATCATCTGTGAGCGAATGCGCCCCATGACCCCTGACCGCTACAAGTGGGTCGCCCTGCTGAATGCCACGCTGGCCGTGTTGCTCGCGACCCTGGACGGCTCGATCACGATCATCGCGATGCCCGACATCTTTCGCGGTATCCACCTCGATCCGCTGGTCCCGGCCAACTCGTTCTATCTGCTGTGGATGATCCTCGGCTACCTGGTGGTGACCAGCGTCCTGATCGTCAGCCTGGGACGGCTGGGCGACATGGTCGGCCGCGTCAAGATCTACCGACTCGGCTTCGTCATCTACACCGTCGCGTCGCTGCTACTCGCCATCGACTGGCTGCAGGGCACCGGCGGCGCGCTGTTCCTGATCGGCATGCGGATCGTGCAGGGCATCGGCGGGGCGTGCCTGTTGGCCAACGCGGCAGCGATCATCACCGACGCGTTCCCCGCCAACCAGCGCGGGATGGCACTGGGCATCAACAACATCGTCGGGGTCAGCGGCACTTTCATCGGCCTCGTCCTCGGCGGCATCCTCGCGCCGATCAACTGGCGACTGGTGTTCCTGATCTCCGTTCCCGTCGGGATCTTCGGAACCGTGTGGGCCTACCGCAGCCTGCGAGAGCTCAGCTCACCACGAGCCGCCCCGATCGATTGGTGGGGCAACATCACCTTCGCCCTGGGGTTGATCCTGATCATGACCGCCGTGACCTACGGCATCCGCCCCGCGGGCGGGCACGCCGTCGGCTGGGGCAGCCCGCGAGTGCTGGCCCTGCTCGGAGCCGGAGTCGTGTCCCTGGCCGCATTCGTCGGCGTCGAGCGCCGGTCGGCCGATCCGATGTTCCGGTTGCCGTTGTTTCGCATCCGCGCGTTCACGTTCGGGACCCTGTCGACGTTCCTGTCCTCAATCGCTCGTGGCGGTCTGATGTTCATCTTGATCATCTGGCTACAGGGCATCTGGCTGCCACAGCACGGCTACACATTCACCCAGACCCCTCTCTATGCCGGGATCTACATGCTGCCGTTGACGATCGGGATGCTGGTCGCCGGGCCGATCTCCGGCTTCCTCTCAGACCGCTTCGGAGCGCGACCCTTCGCTACCGCCGGGATGCTGCTCACCGCCTGCGGCTTTGGATTGCTATGGCTGCTGCCTACGAACTTCTCCTATGTCTCGTTCGGCCTGATCCTGGCGCTCATTGGTGCCTCGATGGGCCTGTTCGCCTCACCCAACCGAGCGGCGGTGATGAACAGCCTCCCGCGCGCTGACCGCGGAGCGGGCGGCGCGATGAACCAGACCTTCCAGAACTCCGCCCAAGTCCTCTCGATCGGCGTCTTCTTCACCCTCATGATCATCGGTCTGGCGTCGACGCTGCCCCAGACCATGAGCGCCGGACTCGAGGCACACGGCGTCTCGGCGGCAGCCGCCCACAGGACCGCCGCGCTGCCGCCGGTGTCCATCCTGTTCGCCGCGTTCCTCGGCTACAACCCCATCCAACATCTGCTCGGGGCACACGTGCTCGCCGGACTCACCGCGCACAGCCGAGCAGTGCTGACCGGCAGCTCGTTCTTCCCCAACCTGATCTCAGCACCCTTCCGCGACGGGCTGCACGCTGCGTTCCTGTTCGCGATCGTCGCCTGCCTCATCGCCGCCGCCGCGTCACTGATGCGCGGCGGGCACCCCGCCCACGACGAAGACCCCGCACTCGTGGGCGCCGCCACCCCCAGGCGGCCGCTGATCGCCGAGCCCGAACAGCAACACGCACACTGAGCGCCCGACACAAGCAGTGCTAAGCAGGCTGTTGCTCTTCCGCGGCGCGAGATCGCACTGTCTCGAGCGTCGCTTGTCGCTCCCACTCCGTCACGAGTCAGACACCCTCGATCTGACTGCCACCGTGCTGACCGTCTGCAGGTCAATCACGCGAGCTGGCTCGGCGTCGAGCTTGCCTTTCAGTTCAAGCGTGGCAGCGGTCGCGTAGTTCGGGCGGTGAGCGAGGCGGCCGAACAGTCGCTCAGAGAGGACGATCTGTCCTGCTCGGGCGCAGGACTGCAGGCGTGAAGCTGTGTTGACGACATCCCCGAGAGCTGTGAAGTCCTTGACCTCGCCGGCTCCGACATTGCCGACGTAGGCGCGGCCAACGTCAATCCCGACACCGAGCGAGAGCCACGGATCGCCTGAAGTTCCAAAGCCCACCGACACCAGCAGGTCTGTGGCGTCACGGACGATGTCGTCCTCCCAGCCCTCACTCAGCAACTGCGGCAGATAGAGCGCCATAACCTGGTCACCGACGAGCTTGTCGATGATCGCGGACCTCGTCAAAACCCTGGAAGCCACGGCGTAGAAGCGGTTGAGCAAGTGCGCGACCTCGTCGGGTGGCAGCCGCTCGGACAATGACGTGAAGCCACGGATGTCGGCGAACAAGACGCCGATCTCCATCTCCACACCGCCCATCGGAGCCTTCTCAAAACACGTGTTGCAGAGGGTCGGGTTCTTGCGCGACGGGCCAAAACCGAAGCGCCGCATAATCTTCCCGCCAACTCCGCCGTAGGGGGCGTGGCAGAGCCGGCAACGGGGCTCGGACGGCAGCAGCCGCATCAGCCGTACGAACGCACGAGGCAAGTGCCGACGCGTCATGGCCTCGAAGAAAGCGACATCGGCCGGATCGCCCGTGATGCTGTACGTAGCTGGCTTCGCCACGAGCGCAGCCTAACCAGCGTAAGCAGATCGCTCCTTCATCCGTGAGACCGGTGGCGATTATTTTCGCTCTGGTGTGGAGTCTGTAGGTCGACCACCGCCTCGAGCAGCTCGCGGCATCCGTCCCAGGAAAGGAAACAGCGCATGGCCTCACTGGTCCTGAAGATGTCGGTCTCGTTCGACGGCTACGTCGCACCACCCGATGGGAGCACTGACTGGGTCGCCGCGGGCCGCTCCCCCGACGGCGCGAGTTGGACGCTCGAGACCGTGAGCAACGCCGGTCTGCACCTGATGGGGGCCACCACCTACGCCGGGTGGGCCGGCTTCTGGCCCACCGCCCCAGGGCCGTTCGCCAAGCCGATGAACGACATCCCGAAAGTGGTGTTCTCGAACTCCCTGAAGTCCGCCGACTGGCCCGAGACGGCGATCGCCTCCGGCGACCTGACCGAAGCGGTCACGCGACTCAAGCAGGAGCAGACCAGTGGGTACCTGCTCGCTCAAGGCGGTGCACGGTTCGCCCGATCGCTGGTCGAGACCGGTCTAATCGATGAGTACCGCCTGGTTGTCCACCCCGTCGTCTTGGGTGCCGGTGAGCGGCTCTTCACCGCGCCGCAGACCATCGAGCCGATCAGCACCACCGCCTTCAGCGCCGGAGCCGTCGCCCACGTCTTCGCGGCGCACCGGTGACCGAGTGGCCACGGGCGCGGGGCGGCTCCGCCCGAAACAGCATGCGGCAACCGATCCGGCTATAGGGCAATTGCCCGATGTCCGTCGGGCGTCGTCGAGCAGATACTCGGCCCAACCTCGGCGTCGTTCGGAGACGCCGGAAACGTAAGGAGGACCGGGATGCTCCTGGCAACGACCACGGTCGAGGACTTCGACCGCTTCACGAATGTGTTCTCCACCAAGGGTGCCGAGAAGCGCAAGCAGCACGGCTCGAAGGGCGCGCTCGTGTTCCGCGACCCCAATGAAGGCGACCGGGTCTGGGTGATCTTCGACTGGGATCTCGACGGCTGGCAGAAGTTCGCCTCCGACCCTGACGTTCCGCCGATCATGCAAGAGGCCGGGCACAAGGGCCGGCCACAGGTGGCGGAGCTCGGTAGCCGCTGCGAGGCGTAGGAGGAACGTCATGCACGATGCAATCAAGCTCGGCGTGATCGCGGACCAGACCGGTGCCCTGTCGGTCATGGGCGCCGGCCAGGCCAACGTCGCCACGCTCGTCGTAGACGAGATCAACGCGTCCGGCGGCCTGCTCGGCCGTCGCGTGGACCTCGTCATCGAGGACAGCGCATCCGACGATGCGCAGGCCGCGGCGAGCGCCACCAAGCTCGTCCAGGATGACCACGTCGACGTGCTCCTGGGCGGCATCTTCAGCTCGACCAGGCAGGCGATCAAGGGCCCGGCGGTCGTGGACGGCAGTACGCTCTACATCTACCCGGAGCAGTACGAGGGGCAGGAGTACCACCCGCTCCTGTTCTGCACCGGGGCCGTTCCCGCACAGCAGGTCGAGCCGCTGATCCCGTGGGTGATGCAGCAGACCGGAGCACGGACGTTCTACCTACCGTCGGCGGACTACATCTGGCCGCACGTGATGAACCGGAAGGTCCACGAAGTTGCCGCCGCCAACGGCGGCGAGATCGTCGGGGAGGAGTACTTCCCCATCGATCACGCGGACTGGGGCGAGACGGTAGAGCGGATCAACTCCAGCGGCGCGGACGTCGTCTTCAACACGACCGTGCCTCCCGGGTGCTTCCCGTTCTTCGAGGCGCTTTGCGAGTCCGGCTACATCGAGCGTGGCGGACGGATCATCACGACGTACTTCGAGGAGAACCTCGCCGCCGCGCTCCCCGCCGCGCACGTCGAAGGGCTGTACGCCTGCATGGACTACTACCAGTCCGTGGGCGACCGGTTCAGCAGGGAACTGCTCGACCGCTACAACGCACGCTTCCGGGACGGTCCTCATTTCACCGGTGGGAGCGGGTGCACGGGCATGTACCGCGGCGTCAAGCTCTGGGAGGCCGCGGTCACGGAAGCCGGCTCGCTCGACCAGGCCGCGGTCGTCGCGGCGCTCGACCACGCAAGCATCCTCGAGGGTCCGGGCGGCCCGGCTGAGATGTTGCCCGGCCAGCACCACGTGCGGATGAACATGTACATCGCCCAGGTGCATAACAGCACGCTCGAGGTCGTCGAGAGCCTGGGGTCGGTCGACCCCAAGGAGCACCTGCAGGCAGTGGCGTAGGCATCGACGCCGCCGACGGAGGGAGGCCGCTCACGTGGGCGGCTTCCCTTGCCGGCGGCCGGATGCGTGGACACGCGGGGGTCGCGGGCATAGGATGGAGCGAGTGGCATTCGGGGGCCGAAGCCAGTCGGCAGCGCGACCGCCTGACGGCGAGGTACCCGTCCGCGCCGCGGAGGTCATCGGCGCGATGTCGATCGCGACCGATCTGGGCACCGGTCAGCCCCTCGAGCACGCGCTCAGGACGGCGATCCTCGCCGTTCGCCTGGGTGAGCTCGCGGAGCTCTCGCCACCGGAGCTCGCGGACGCCTACTACATCTCCCTGCTGCACTCGTTCGGCTGCACATCGGATGCGACCGAGCAGACGGAGCTCTTCGGGGACGACATCGAGCCGCGCGCCAAGTTCGCACTCGTCGACGGGGGCAACCCCGAAGAGGTCGGCGCGTTCCTCAAGGACGTCGTCGGACAAGGACGACCGCCCGAGGTACGTGAGGCGATGGTCGCCCACGCGCTCGAGAACGCGCTCGAGATCGCGCGCTCGACGTTCGCACTGCATTGCGAGGTCGCGCAGCGCTTCGCCGGCTGGCTCGGCTTCGGCCCCGGCGTCACCTCGAACCTGGCGTACGCGTTCGAGCGCTGGGACGGGAACGGGTTCCCGGGCGCGGCCGCTGGGGAGGCGATCGGACTACCGGCCCGGGTGCTCCATGTCGCGCGTGACATCTCGGTCTTCCTTTCGGCCGGCGGCCCCGATCGGGCGGGCGACGTGATCGAGCAGCGCGCGGGCGGCGCTTATGACCCGCACCTGGCCGCGCTCGCGACCGATCACTTCGCCGAGCTGCTCGACGGGCTCGACGACGCGCTGGTCTGGGAGCAGGCGATCGCCGCCGAGCCGCCGCCGCAGCGGTGGATGACCGGCGAAGAGATCGACGCCGCGTTCCACGTCGTCGGGACGTTCACCGACCTCAAGTCCTACTGGCTGCGCGGACACGCCGAGGGCACGTCCCAACTCGCCGAGGCGGCCGCGTGGCGCCTCGGTCTCCCGGAGCACGAGGTGATCATGGTGAGGCGCGCCGCGCTGGCGCTCGACCTCGGCCGAGTCGCGGTCTCCAACGCGATCTGGGAGAAGCCCGGGCCCTTCGGTCTCACCGATTGGGAGCGCGTACAGCTGCACCCGTACTTCACCGAGCGCTCGTTCGCCCACGCATCCACACTGGCATCGACCGGCGAGCTGGCGGGCGGCCATCACGAGCGGCTCGACGGCGCCGGCTACCACCGCAAGACCCAGGCGCCGGGGCTCGGGCGAGCGGCGCGGATCCTCGCCGCCGCCGACTGCTACCAGGCGATGCGAGAGCGACGCCCGCACCGCCCCGCGCTCGACGCTACGGGCGCCGAGGCCGAGCTGCTGCGCGAGGCGGGCGAGGGCCGACTGTGCCCGCACGCCGTCGACGCCGTGCTCGCCGCGGCCGGACACCGCGTGGCAAAAAGGCCCCACGATCTGCCCGCGGGCCTCACGGACCGCGAGCACGAGGTGCTGCTCGCGCTCGCGGCCGGAAAGACCAACAAGGAGATCGCCGAGGCCCTCGGGATCTCCGCCAAGACGGCGGGCCACCACGTCCAGCACATCTTCGACAAGACGGGCGTGCGAACCCGGAGTGCCGCGACCGTCTGGGCGTTCGAACGCCAACTCGTGCAGTCCGCCTAGAGAATCGTCCTGCCCATCCCCACGACCCGCCAGCCTCCATAAGGTCTAGGTCGACGGGTCAGAGAGCGCGGCTCGCAGCTGGCCGCGTGAGGTGATCCCGAGCTTCGGGAACACTCGATAGAGGTGCGTACTGATCGTGCGGTGCGAGAGGAAGAGCTTCTGGCCGATTTCTCGATTCGACAGTCCCTGGGCCGCGAGTTGAGCGATGTGAAGCTCCTGTGGTGTCAGTTCGTCGCGCGCCTCGGGGACTCGGCGTCGGCTGCGCTCGCCCGACGCCCGCAGCTCGCGGCGGGCCTGGTCTCCCCAGCTTGATGCGCCGATGGCGTCAAACAGGTCACGAGCCTCACGCAGCGGTGCTCGCGAGTCGGTGACGCGCCGGTGGCGGCGCAGCCATCGGCCATAGGCGAGCAGCAGGCGGCCGTGCCAGAACGGCCAGCGATCGAGATTCGCGCTGAGCGCCTCGTTGAACCGTTCGGCGGCCTGGCCTTCGTCTTGCGCGATGACGGCGCGAGCATGGCGGAGGTTGATCGCGACCCACTCGGGCGGTTTGTCGCCCACGATTGCCTCGACCTCCGCCAGCCGGTCGCGCGCCATCTGCAGGTCACCGGTGTGCGCCGCGGCCTCCGCGAGGTCGCCGATGGCCATGCAGGCGAAATCAGGATGATGGGCTGGATCGGCGGCATCGAAGAGCCGTCCGGCGAGCCGCAGCGCCTCGGCATGCTCACCGAGCGCGAGCGCCGAGAGCACCGGTCCGGATTGGGCAAGGGCGACCAGGTGGCTCGCGCCGAGCGGCACGGCGATCTGTTCCGCGCGGGCCGTGGCGGTTGCCGTCGCCGTCGGATCGCCGCGTAACGCGGCGATCACCGCCACCGCCGTTTCAGCGGTCGCCAGCCAGACCGGTTGGCTGAGCTCACCCGCCAGCCGGCGCGCCTCTTCCGCGGCGGGGATCGCGATGTCCCAGTTGGGCAGGCGTACGGCCAGGATCGCCTGCGTCGCCAG
Source organism: Solirubrobacteraceae bacterium (assembly GCA_036490435.1). Taxonomy (GTDB): domain Bacteria; phylum Actinomycetota; class Thermoleophilia; order Solirubrobacterales; family Solirubrobacteraceae; genus Palsa-465. The sequence continues at coordinate 7,379 of DASXDW010000103.1, read as the reverse complement.
AAGGCGCGGCAGACGACCGAGCCGCCCTTCAGCCCGGGCGTGCTCCAAGGCGATCGCGCAGAACTGCAGACTGTCGTAGAAGGCGCCGATGACCATGCCGGCCGAGCACAGGTATCCGGCGGGCTCCGCACCGACCACGCCGCTCTGCGCGGCGTCTCGCAGGCAGGCGGCCACCTTGGCCGCGTTGGCGTAGGGATGGGCGTAGGCGTGGATCGAGACCAACCGCGGGTCGGCAGCGGTGGGTGGCCCGGCACGATTAGCGGCATCCACGACCAGCTGCCGAGTATCGGGACCCGGGCTCGCCCACCAAGTGCGCGCCGCGGCGATCCACAGCAGGCTGTGGTGCAGGTCGCGGTCGCCTTCCAGGCCGGCCTGCTCGGCGATGGCGATGAGGCCGGCTACCCGTGAGCGATCCGCCAGGGCACGGGCGTCGAGCAGCTCGCTGATGTAGCGCGCCTGTGCGACCTCCAGTACATCGAGATCCAGGCGCTCGAGGTCATGCAGCATCTCGCCGGCGATGTCCGGTCGCCCACGCTCGTAGGCCAGCTCCGCGGTGGCGAACATGCGCTGGCCCCGATGGTCGGGGCCGCTGAGCTGCACCGCCCGCCGGAGCGCGGTCAGGGCGACGTCGATCGCGCCCTGCCGCCGGGCGCGCATCCCGGCCTCCTCGAGCTCCTGGGCAAGCTCCTCGTCGGTCCCGCTGACCAACGCGGCACGGTGCCAAGCGCGGCGATCAGGATCGGCGTCGAGGGTTGCTGCGAGGGCCTCGTGCACGCGACGGAGCTGCTGCACGCCGGCGCTCTGGCGCACCGCCGAGCGGATCAACGGGTGGCGGAACCGAACCGTGTTGAGGTCGAGGTCGATGAGGGCCGCCCCGACCGCGGGCTCCAACGCGTCGAGCTCGACCGAGGCGCCGGCCACGGTGCTCGCGGCCTCCAGGACTTGGTCAACGGCGTCCTCGTCGCTGAGCGCGGCGGCAAGCAGGGCGAGACGAGTCGCATCGGGCAGGTCAAGAACGCGACCCGCGAACGCGCGCTCCAAGCGCTCCGTCAGCGGCACGCTGCTGGGAGGTGAGTCGCCGCCGTCGGACCGACCGACTACCGCCGGCAATTCGAGCAGTGCCAACGGGTTGCCGGCGGCCTCGTGCAGCACGTGGCTCCGTGTAGCAAGTGCAAGACGTGGGGCGACCGCGTCGAGCAACGCCCCCGACGTCGCATCATCCAGGCCGGCGATCCTGTGCTCAGGCAAGCCCGCATCGCTAAGGCCGGCCGGGTACCCGTCACGGGCAGCGGCCAGCAGGACGACAGGATCGGATTCGATTCTCCGGGCGATGAACGCGAGCACCTCCGCGCTGGATCGGTCAAGCCAATGCGCGTCCTCGACGATCAGCAACACTGGGCCGTCAGTGGCGACCTCGGAGATGAGGTCCAGCGCAGCCATCGCGATCCGGTAGGGCTCAGGCGCAACGTCGGCCACCAGGCCGAACGCGGCATCGAGCGCCTCTCGCTGAATCCCAGGCAGGGCAACCGCACGCGCGCGAACCGGCCGCAGGAGCTGATGCAAACCCGCAAACGGCAGTTTCGCCTCCGATTGCACGCCGGTCGCGGTGAGCACCGTCATCCCCCGCTCGCGCGCCTGGCGTACGGCCTCAAACAGCAGCCGCGACTTGCCGATCCCCGGCTCGCCGCGGAGCACGAGTGCTTGGCCACGCGTCGCGATCTCATCCAACAGCGATGCCAGGAGCCGCCGTTCCTCCTCGCGCCCGAATAGGGGCGCGGTGTCGTCACCAGCCGTGTGGACCATCAGCGCCATCGTCCCACGCCGACGCCGTGCGGTCCCGGTGCGAGCTACGTCATACCCTCGGGCGCGTACGTAGGGCCAGGCCACGCACCGCCGTCGTTCAACGCACGCGCCGGGGCAGGCCCCACACCTACGGTCGCGGATGACCAATCGAGCCTCGCCTTGAGGCCCGCTACATCAAACAGGAGGTCATTCATGACTGACGTGAGAAACGTGGTCCTCGTTCACGGTGGATTTGTCGACGGGTCCGGCTGGCGGGGCGTCTACGACGCCCTCACGGCCGACGGCTTCAAGGTGAGCGTCGTCCAGAACCAGACGCTGTCGCTCGAGAGCGATGTCGCCACCACGACCAACGTGCTCGACCTCCAGGACGGTCCGGCGATGCTCGTCGGCCACTCCTACGGGGGGGCGGTCATCACCGAGTCCGGCACCCACGACGCCGTCGCGGGACTGGCCTACATCTGTGCCTTCGCCCCCGACCAGGGTCAGTCGGTCAGCGCACTGCTGGGCGAGGCGCCTGCCGACGCGCCGGCGCCCCCGATCCTGGCGCCGGTGGACGGGTTCCTGTTCCTGGACCGTGAGAAGTTCGCGGACGCGTTCGCCGCGGATGTCTCGGCGCCCGAGGCAGCGTTCATGGCCGACTCGCAGGTTCCGTGGGGGGTGGAGGCGCTCAACGGCACGGTGAGCGATCCGGCGTGGCGGCACAAGCCGAGCCGGTATCTGGTCACGACCGAGGACCGGATGATCGCGCCCGCGCTCCAGCGCACGATGGCCGAGCGCATCGGCGCGACGACCAGCGAGGTATCCGGTAGCCATGCGATCTACGTTTCGCAGCCCGCAGTGGTCGCCGGCGTGATCGCTCAGGCGGCACGGAGCCTGCGCGACGCCGCCGTCGTCTGACCGACTTGAACCAGGCGGGGCGTCAGTCGCGCCCCGCCTGACCGCGGTGATCGGCCAACGAAAAAGCCCCGCCAGAGCGGGGCTGCTACAGCGCGCCCGGAGAGATTCGAACTCCCGACCTTCGGTTCCGTAGACCGACGCTCTATCCAGCTGAGCTACGGGCGCGAGGCAGCCGAGTGTAGCCGCGAGTCGTTGGCACCGGCGCCTGGGGGCGTGTCGTAGCGGGCGACGGTGAACGCGATCATCGCGGGCACCTGCACCGCGTAGACGAGCAGGGACAGCGTGAGGATCACCAGCGGCCCGCCCTTGAGGTGGTTGCGCAGGAACGCGTACTCGATCAGCGCGGCGGTGAAGAGGTAGGCGGCCAGCGCCCACTTGCCGACCTGGAAGAACCGGGGCCAGTTGAAGTCCGGGACGCGGGTGAGCATGGCCACGTTGATGACGACGAGGGCGGCTGAGGCGATGAGCAGGGCGATCGGCAGGCCCAGCGGCACGTGCTGAGGGATGTGGGCGGAGAGGTAGATCCCGCCGATCACGATCAGCGAGAGCGAGAACATCCCGATCTCGGTGAAGGGCGGGAACTTGCGCTCGCTCATCCCGAGGCCAGCTTGGTCATGATCAGCAGGGTCGCCACCTGCATGACCCCGAGCACTCCGGCGCTGTAGATGAAACGCTTCATCAGCCGCTCGATGACCGCGGGGTTGGGCCGCGGCTTCTTGAGCTCGAAGAGGACGGCGACGTTGGCAGGCTCGAGCAGGCCGAGGGCCAGGATGGCCATGACCCCGACCACGATCATGCTGGCCACGACCCAGCCATGCAGCGGGTTGCCGCTGATGTTGGTGCCCAGATACGTCGACAGCTGCCAGCCGGCGGCCAGCGTGGCGGTGACGACCGTGGGCATGATGAGCAACATCTTGGGCATCAGCTTGGTGGTGAACTCGATCCGGGCCGGGATCGACATCTTGCCCATGATCGGTCCCAGCACGAGCCCCAGGAACAGATCGATGATCGTCCACGCGGCGCCGGCGGCGACGTGGAAGAACTCCAGGGGCCACAGCTTGTTGGAGGCGATGGCGGCGATCAGCAGCGCCATGATCACGCCCACGATCGGGAGCCCCTTGAGCGGGACGATCTCGAAGTCAAGCGGCCCGACCGGAGGGGCGTGCTCGGTCTCGGCGGGGACAGCGGGCGGTGCCATGATCTCGGTCATGCGCGCATCCTAGGGAGTGGCGCCGGCGGAAACCAGGCATTTCGACTCAATTACGTAGGGCGGGCGCCTGATGAACGGAGGGGGCGGGATTCGAACCCGCGGTCCGCTTGCACGGACTCTGGTTTTCAAGACCAGCGCATTCGACCACTCTGCCACCCCTCCACGGTCCGGCCTGCGGGTCTCGACCCTCATGGTGCCATGCACCACGCTCGCGTGCGCGAAGCCGTCTCGGTGTGGTCGTTTAGACTGCGCGGTGCGCTTGGGAGAGGTGGCCGAGTGGCTGAAGGCACTCGCCTGCTAAGCGAGTATGGGGAGAAATCTCTATCGCGGGTTCGAATCCCGCCCTCTCCGTTTCTGCTGCAAACGCCCGTGGGAGGGACCAGTGCGCCCCACCCCAACATCCCACCAGAAATGACGGACCAGATGAGCGTGCTGGACAGCTTCCGCTTGGACGGCAAGGTCGCGATCGTCACAGGCGCCTCGTCGGGGCTGGGCGTTGCCTTCGCCCGCGGCCTCGCACAGGCCGGCGCCGACGTGGCCATCTGCGCCCGACGCGCCGATCGTCTCCAGCAGACCCTGCAGGCGGTCGAAGCCGAGGGCCGCCGGTGCGTGGCCGTCGAAGCCGACGTCTCCAACGTCGAGGACTGCGGGCGCGTGGTGGAGCGGACCACCAGCGAACTCGGCCGCGTTGACGTGCTCGTCAACAACGCGGGCATCGGCACCGCGGTGCCGGCCACGCGCGAGCCGCCCGATGACTTCCGCAGGGTCATCGACATCAACCTGATGGGCTCCTACTGGATGGCGCAGGCGTGCGCTCGGGCGATGTCCGAGGGCGGCAGCATCGTCAACATCGGCAGCGTGCTCGGCTCGACGACGGCGGGGCTGCCGCAGGCCGCGTACGCGTCGAGCAAGGCGGCGATCATCGGCCTGACGCGTGACCTGGCGCAGCAGTGGACGGGACGCAAGGGTATCCGCGTCAACGCGCTGGCGCCGGGCTTCTTCCCCTCCGAGATGACCGATCAATACCCCGACGGGTATCTGGACCAGATGATGTGGCGAGTGCCGGCGGGCCGGGTCGGCCGCTCCGAGGAACTGGTCGCGGCGCTGGTGTTCTTGGCCAGCGACGCCTCGTCCTATGTCACCGGCATCGTGCTGCCGGTGGACGGCGGTCTGCTGACCACCTGAGCCTGGGTCGCCAACCGCGCGCGCCGGCCGCACGGCCCGTCGTGGGCCGCGCGGCCAGATCACGCGAGCGTGCCTACTTGATGATCCGGATGATGCGCTCCATGCCGAGCTGCGTATGCACGCGCCCGTCCTGCGTGTTCATGAAGCACGCCAGCACGTAGAACCCTGGCTTGGCCTTGAGCACCTGCTGGTGCATCGCGCCCGGCCCGACGCTGCCCATCAGCGCAAGCGGCGGTCCGGCGACGAGCTTGTTGGCCTTCTTCTGATTGCCCTGGAGGAGAGCGGCGTTGAGATCCTCGGCGCTCGCCTTGTTCTTCGCCGGCAGCGCGATGACCATGTGGTACAGGTAGCCGTCGTTCTCATAACGGACGAGCTCCCCGTCACGGAGCGTCTGGGGGCCCGTGAAGCGGAACTCCTGGGTGGCAACCGTCGCCGTCGGCTTGGCCAGGCTGGCCGGAGCGGAGTTGGCCGTGACCTCGAAGTTCACGTGCGGCCACTTGCTGGGGTTGTCGGCCTCGGTGTCCAGGGCCACGTACTGGCCGGGCGTGAGCACGGTCTGGGCGTTGCTGGTGCCCTTCGGCGCCATCGGGTTGGCCACGATCGAGGCCAGGCCGTCCAGGGCGTTGGGGTCGCCGCCGTGAGAGATCGCGGCGTGGAACGCCTGCGCGAACGTGACTCCGGGATCGAGCCGGACCAATGTCGGTGACCCGACGCCCTCGCCGGACACCTTGGAGACGACATTGACGGCGCCGGCCGGGACCGAGCTGGTCGCCGTGATCGACTTGCCGGTCATGGTCAGTGCCAGGGTCGGCAGTGTGCCCGCCGCCGTGGCCGTTGCCCCGCTGGTCGCTGCGATCGCAGCGACGACCATCCCCGCGGTCAGGGCAGTGATGCGCTTCAAGAGGTTCCCCCTTGTGGATGGATGTGGTGATCCGGCCCCGCGCAGCTGAGATGTGCGCTCTCAGCGTGCGCCCCGTGCGCACCCTATTCCCTCACCGGAGGGTTGTGAACCTTTTGTGAGGGTTAGCGCTTGTCGCTCGGCGCGGTGCCGAACACGTGGTCCCAGAACGGAGCGCTGACGCCGTAGCCGCGCTCGTGGTTCTGGAAGTGATGGCGCATGTGGAGCTCACGCAGGCGCCGGCCCAGGCGCGTCTTTGGCCGGTGATGGTGCACGTGGTAGTGCAGCATGTCGTAGCCCAGGTACCCACCCAGGAAGCCGGCGCCGAAGGGGAGGAACGTCGGGCTGCCAAGCACCACGTAGAAGCCGTAGACGAACAGCGCGGCCAGCGGGACGCTCAGCGACGGTGGCATGACCAGGCGCATCGGGTCATTGGGATGGTCGTGGTGCACACCGTGGATGATCCAGTGCAGTCGCGCGCCGATCCCGTGGTCGGGCTCGAAGTGAAAGACGATCCGGTGCAGCCAGTACTCGGTGAGCGTCCAGAACACATAGCCGCACAGCAGCCACACCGCGGTGAGGGCGCCGGCGCCGTGGATGAAGCCCTCGACCAGCAGCACGGTGATCACCGGCACGAACAGGATCGGCGGGACCGCCGGGTGCACGCGCGACAGCTTGTCCAGCACCGCGGAGTCGAACATGCGCGGCGAGGCGCGCAGGGCGTCGCTCCGGCTCAGGCCCTTCAGGTCGTCTGCGCCCTGGCTAGCCATTAGGGACCCCATATTACCGGGCCGGTGCAGGGTGATCTGTGATCTCGTCACACCGCGGACATCGCGCCGGTCGCGGGCGCGACCCGGGCCCCGCGAGCGCTAGGAATCCTCGTCGTCGGCGGGCATCGCCAGGACCACGTGGCGCAGCGAGAGGGCGATGTAATCCCGCTTCTCGATGCGCGGCGACCCCTCGAGGGTGGTCACCTCGACATCGGTCAGCGCCAGGAACTCACGCTCGGACGCGTTGAGGTAGTCGGTGAGCCGGCTGCGGTAGCCGTCGGCGGGCAGCAGTACGTGGCCGACGATGCGATGACGGTCGGTCTCGACGATGATCCGCTGGGCCCGTTGCTCCACGCGCGGGCACGATAGCGGCCCGATGACCCCGTGCTGGCATGCTCTGGACCGATGTCCAAGGCACTGAACGCCCGCTGGTACAGCGTGCGCCGCGCCCAGAACCGAAAGCCGTCCACCTATCGGTGTCCGTTGTGCGGCCAGTTGCTGCCCGCGCTGAGCGAGCACATGCTGATCACCCCCGAGGGCGACTCGGCACGGCGCCGCCATGCCCACAGCGCCTGCGTGCTCAAAGCGCGCAAGGCCGGGCGGCTGCCCACCCGCG
>DASXDW010000095.1:0-3073 GCA_036490435.1 Solirubrobacteraceae bacterium | reverse complement strand
GCGCCCCGCAGCCGGCGGCGACGATGTATGTGATCGTGGTATTGGTCACGTCTCGCACCCGAGATTGTGCCGGAAGGTAGTCATAACCGCGGTCGAGAGCTCCGATCCGGCGCAAATTGCGGCTTCTGAACGCTCATTCGTTCGGCGCCAGGGCCTCGTCCCCTCCGCGAACCGGGTCGACGGCGAGCACGAGCGGGTGCTCGGTGCGCAGCCCCGACGCCGCCTCGCGCGCGCGTCGGGCGCCATCCGCCCCCCAGAACAGCCCGATCACGGTCGGGCCCGAGCCGCAGATGATGGCGTGGTCGGCACCGGCGCGGAGGACCGCGCCCAGCGTCTCACCCAGCCTCGGGGCGAGCGACAGGGCGGCAGGCTCCAGGTCGTTGAGGATCAGCTCGGCCGAGAATCCGAGGGTGAGCTGGTGGCGCACGAGGTCCAGCTCCACGGCTGACCGCGACAGACTCAGCCGGTCGGCCTCGCGGTAGACATCGGCGGTCGAGAGCGGGAACGGCTGCGGAACCACGACGACGCTGTAGGGCGGCAGCTGAGGCGCGGGGAGCAGACGATGACCGGCGCCGACGCCGAGCCACGGGCCCGGCACGAGCTGGCTGGGGACGTCGGCACCGAGCCGTCCGGCGATCCGCAGGCGCGCCGCGCCATCCGTGGGACCCAGGCGCGGCGCGAGGCGTAGCAGCGCCGCCGCGTCCGCTGACCCGCCGCCCATCCCGGCCGCCACCGGGATCCGCTTGGTGATGGTGACCTGGACGGGCGGCGCGCCCCAACCGGCCTCGCGGAGCGCCGAGAGCGCGTCGGAGACGAGGTTGGGCCCGGTCACGCCTTCACAGACCACGGAATCACCCCCCGCGGCCCTGACCTCGAGATCGTCGAACAAGCCGACTGCGTCAAACAGGGTGACCAGCTCGTGGCGCCCGTCGTCGCGGGTCGGCCCCAGGTACAGGCACAGGTTGATCTTGGCGGGCGCGCGCTCGCGCGTGAGGACGGTCATGTGGCGAGGCGAGAGGCCAACTCGCGGAACTCCTGTGGGGCGAGCCGCTCGGCGCGCTCGTCCGCCGGATGGCCGAGCTCCACCAAGGCGCCACGCGCACGCTCCCGCACGTCGGGCCCAAAACCGCCACCGTCCGGGGCCAGGGCCAGCGATCCCGCCAGCGCCTTGCGCCGATGGGCAAAGGCGGCGTGCACCAGCCGCGTCACCGCCGCATCGGCGGCCGGCCCGTGCCGGCGCAGGCCCAGCAGCACCGAGTCGACGTTGGGCACCGGGCGAAACACCTGGCGAGAGATGGGCCGCAGGACCTTGACCTCGCAGGCGAGCTGGGCCAGCACCGAGGGCACGCCGTACGCGGCCGTCCCCGGCCCCGCGGCGAACCGCTCGCCCACCTCGCGCTGGACCATGACCACCCAGGAGCCCACGCTGGGCAGCTCGGCGATCGTGCGCAGGATGACGGTGGCCGCCACCCCGTAGGGGAGGTTGGCCACGACCTTCGTGGGCGCCGGATCAAACGCCGCGAGATCCATGTCGAGCGCGTCGCCCATGTGCAGGTCCGCGTTGGCAAAGGGGGCGAGCTCGCGTTCCAAGCCGGAGCGCAGCCGTTCGTCGACCTCGACCACATGCAGGTGCGCCACCCGTGCCGCCAGGCGAACCGAGAGCACGCCCGGCCCCCCGCCCACCTCCAGCACCACGTCCACCACCGAGAGCTGCGCCAACCGCTCGATCACGTCCAGGATGTTGCGGTCGATCAGGAAGTTCTGACCGAGCTCCCGCTGGCGCGCCGAGCGCGCGCTCACCATCCCAGCAGCGCCGCGGCGGTGTCGTGCATCGCACGCTCGAGCTCGGCGTACTCGACGCGACGCTCCACCGCCAGGGCCTGCGCCGTCATGGCCACGTTGGCCGGCTGGTTGGGCTTGCCACGCACCGGCTGGGGCGATAGGTAGGGCGCATCGGTCTCGACCAGCAGCCGGTCGGACGGGACGCGCAACGCGGCCGCGCGCAGGGCCTCGGCGCGGGGATAGGTCGCGTTGCCGGCAAAGGAGAAGTACCAGTCGGGGTTGCTCAGGCACTCCTCGACGCGATCGGCCATCGAGAAGCAGTGCAGGATGACCCGCAGTCCGTCTCCCTTCTCGGCCAGGACGGCGAGGGTGTCGTCGTCGGCCGCGCGGGTGTGGATGACCAGCGGCTTGCCGGTGGCCCGGGCGAGCTCGATCTGCGCCTCAAAGGCGCGGCGCTGATCGGAGGCGGGCGCGTAGTCGCGGTAGTAGTCAAGCCCGGTCTCGCCGATGGCCAGGCACTTCTCGTGGGCGGCCAGTGCCTCGAGCTCGGCGAAGTCCGCGTCATCGAATCCGGTCGCCGAGTTCGGATGGCGCCCAATCGCGGCGTAGACCTGCGGGAAGTCCTCGGCGGCCTGCAGCGCGGCCCGGCAGGAGGCGCCATCGGTCCCGACGGTGAGGATGCGTGTCACGCCCGCCTCGGTCGCCGCTGCGACCAGTTCGGTGTTGGGCGGCTCGCAGACGTCCAGGTGGGTGTGGCTGTCGATCACTGCGCGGGGGGGACGGACCGCTTGGGAAACAGCGGCTCCAACGCGGCCACGGTCCGGCCGTTGCCCGTGGCGGCGAAGGCGGCCGCGGTGAACTCGATCTCAGGAGCTCCCAGCACCTCGAGCAGCTTGGCGGTGCTCTCCGGGATGTACGGGGTCAACAGGACGCTGATGACTCTCACCGCCTCGCCAAGCGATGCCAGGGTCTGATCCAGGGCGCCGGCAGAGGCGGGGTCCTTGGCGAGCTGCCACGGCGCGCGCTCCTCGACGTAGCGGTTGCAGCGGCGCACGCGCTCCCAAATGAGCTCGAGCGCCGCGGTCACCTCGGCGCCGTCCAGGAGCTCTGACACGCGCAGGGCCAGCCCGTCGAAGTCGCGGGCCAGGTCGGGGTCGACTCCGGCCTCGGGGACCACGCCATCTCGGTAGCGGCGGATCATGGCAACCGTGCGGCTGGCGAGGTTGCCATAGTCGTTGGCCAGCTCGGACTCGTAGCGACCGGTGACCGCGTCCATGCCGACCGAGCCGTC
>DASXDW010000067.1:0-2857 GCA_036490435.1 Solirubrobacteraceae bacterium | reverse complement strand
CTCCAGGAGCGCCTCGCCAAGCTGTCGGGCGGCGTGGCTGTCGTCAAGGTCGGCGCTGCCACCGAGACGGAGATGAAGGAGAAGAAGCACCGCGTCGAGGACGCGCTGCAGGCCACCCGTGCCGCCCTCGAGGAGGGCATCGTGCCGGGCGGCGGCGTCGCGCTGCTGGTCGCCCAGAAGGCGCTCAACATCGACGCCATCGAGCTCCCCGACGAGCAGACGGGCGCGAAGATCGTGCACCGCGCGCTCGAGGAGCCGCTTCGTCAGATCTCCGAGAACGCCGGTCTGGAAGGCTCGGTCGTCGTCAACGACGTCCGCAAGGCCAAGAAGGGCTACGGCCTCAACGCGGCCACCGGCGAGATCGTCGACCTGATCGCCGCGGGCATCATCGACCCGGCGATGGTCACGCGCTCCGCGCTGCAGAACGCCGCGTCGATCGCCAAGAACATCCTCACCACCGAGGCGATCGTCGCCGAGGTGCCCGAGAAGGATGGCGGCGGCGGCGGCGGCGGTGGCATGCCCGACATGTCGGGGATGATGTAAGCCTCGCAGCCAACCGCAGTTCTTGAAAGGGCCCGGCCATGCGCCGGGCCCTTTTTCGTCTCGGGGGCTTTAAGATCGCGAGGCGATGGAGGAGTACCAGGAGCTCAACCGCGCCAGCTGGGACGACCGGGCGGCCGCCCACGCCGCTTCGCCCGGATATCGCGTCGACGACCTGATCGCCGACCCGGAGCAACTGAGCCATGTGGTGGCCTTCGACGTGCCGCGTCTGGGGGACCTGGACGGCGTCAACGGGGTGCACCTGCAGTGCCACATCGGTACCGACACCCTCTCGCTGACCCGGCTGGGGGCTCGCATGACGGGCGTCGATCTCTCCCCGGCGTCGCTGGAGCAGGCCCGCGGGATCGCGCAGCGGGCGGGCGTGGACATCGCGTACGTGGAGTCCGACGTCTACGCGGCGTCCGAGGCGCTGGACGGCGCGACCTTCGATCTCGTGTACACCGGAGTGGGCGCGCTGTGCTGGCTGCCGTCGGTGGAGCGGTGGGCGGCCACGGTGGGCGGCCTGCTCGTCCCCGGAGGACGGCTCTTCATCCGGGAGGGCCACCCGATGATGTGGTCACTGGACGAGGAGCGATCCGATGGGCTGCTCGCGGTCAACTACCCCTACTTCGAGACCGAGGCGCCGCTGGTCTTCGACGACGGCGGCACCTACGTGGAGACCGACGTGGTGTTTGAGCACAACCGCACCCACGTCTGGAACCACGGCCTCGGGGAGATCATCACCGCGCTGCAGTCCGCCGGGCTGGCGCTGACGATGCTCGTGGAGCACGACACGGCTCCGTGGAACGCCCTCCCCGGTCAGATGGAGCGCGTCGCCGGCGACGAGTGGCGGCTGATCGAGCGCCCCGACCGGGTGCCGATGACCTACACGCTGCAGGCGGTCAAGGCCCGCTGACCGCATCGGCGGCGGGCGTGACCGCCTCGGCCCGCGGCGCGGCCGCGCGCAGCTCCCGGCGGTAGACGCCGAGCGTCTGACGCGCCACCTCGGCCCAGTCAAAGCGCAGGACGTGCTCGCGTGCCTCGGCCACGAGCTGGGCGCGCTCCGCGTCGTCGGTGAGGACGCGCTCGAGGATCTCCTGCAGCGCGGCCGCGTCGCGGGAGGGGAAGCGCAGGCCGACGGTGCCATCGTCGGGGATCACCTCGCGCAGGCCACCGGTGTCGGCGACCACGCACAGACAGCCGGAGGCCATCGCTTCCAGCGCCACGATCCCGAACGGCTCGTAGATCGAGGGGACGATGCACATGTCGGCGATGCGATAGAGCGAGTGCAGCATGTCGTCGCCGACCCAGCCGAGGAACACCCCTTTGCGATGCAGCCCCAGACGCCAGGCCTGGCGGCGCAATTCGGCCTCCGCGGTGCCGGTGCCCGCGACGACGAAGCGGACGTTGCCCAGCTGCTTGATCACCGGGGCCAGCGCGTCGAGTGCAAGGTGAAAACCCTTCTCGTAGACCAGGCGGCCGACGAGGAGCACGAGCCGCTCGTCGGGCTTGGCGTAGCGCGCCCGCAGGGCATCGAGATCGTCGGCCACCGGCTCCAGGTCGCGCGGGTCGACGCCGTTCTGCATCGCCGTGATCTTGGCGGCGCGGATCCCGAACACGTCGGCGACGTGGCTGCGCATGTAGCGGCTGCAGGTGATCACCCGGTCGGCGCGACGCGCCATCTCGCGCTCGGCGGTGTGGATGTGGGACTGGGGGTACTTGTCCACCCAGCCCTGGTGGCGACCGTATTCGGTGGCGTGCACGGTGGCGATCCACGGCCGCGGCACGCGGCGGGCGACGCCTTCGGCGGCACTCGCCACCAGCCAGTCGTGGGAGTGGATGAGGTCGAAGTGCAGCTCGTCGTCGAGCTCGGTTCCGGCAAGCTTCATGGCCTCGTTCATCGACGCCACCCAGCGGATGAACGCCTTGACATCTCTGGGGAACGGAGGTTGTGTCACGCGATGCACGATCACTCCGTGGCGCTCCTCGCGTGCCGGGAGATGCTCGGAGCCCCGGGTGAGCACATGCACCTCAACGCCCTCCTGCACGAGGTTCTCGGAGAGCTTGCGGACGTGTCGCGCGAGGCCGCCCTCGATCACGGGCGGGTACTCCCAGGAGAACGTCAGCGTTCGCATCGGGCCGGCGCCGGACTCTACCGGTGATGGACGTGCGTCACGCGCGCTCGAGCACCGCGATCCCGTACTCGTCGAGCAGCTCGGCCAGCGCCACCGAGGAGCCGAGCTCGCGCTCGTCACCGTAGAGCAGGTCTCGCCAGCGACCCTCGGCGCCCTGCACGTCACCCTCGGGTGGCCCGGGC
>DASXDW010000019.1:0-56732 GCA_036490435.1 Solirubrobacteraceae bacterium | reverse complement strand
GATGAAGTAGAAGAAGTCGTTGGCCTCCCACTCGAAGCCCAGCGACAGCAGCGCCCACAGCATGAACGTCGAGTCGCGGATCCAGCTGTAGCGGTAGTCCCAGTTGCGCTCGCCCTGCGGGGTCTCGGGCAGCGAGGTGGTAGCCGCGGCGAGCAGGGCGCCGCTGGGCGCGTAGGTGAGCCCCTTGAGCGTGAGGGCCGAGCGCTGCAGGAAGGTCCGCCACGGATGGTCGGGGAAGTTGCCGCGGTCCAGCCAGTGCTGCCAGTGGTGGGCGGTCCACACCAGCCGGTCGTAGGCCTCTTTGATGTTCTGCGGCGGGGGGTGCTCTGACCACGACAGCGCCGCATACACCGTCTCGCCCTCCTTCATGAGGTGGCGCGCGGTCGCTCGGCTCCCCTCGAACCCCAGCCGCAGGTCGGTGGTGAGCCTGAGCTCAACGCTCCCGTCCTTGCTGCGCGCGATGCCCTCGTTGTAGCTGTCTCCCGTGTACTCCCAGTTGGCTGGGTCGCGGCCGTAGTCGAACTTCGGCTCGCAGTCGAGCAGGAGCTGCACCTCGCCGTTGACGCAGCGCACGGTGCGCAGCAGGACGTGGTCGGCGTCGTAGTCGGTGGGGGCGCGGCGGTGTGTGCGCGAGCGGTCGCGCTCGTGATGCCAGTTGCCGATGAGGAGCACGTCGCGGACGATGATCCACCCCGAGCCCGAGCCCCAGCTGGTCTCGAGCACCATCGTGCCCGGCAGGTAGCGACGGGCGGCGGGGACCGTCGCGCCGTCAGGGCCTATGCCGAAATGGCCGGCGTCCCGGTCCAGGATGGCGCCGAAGATGCTGGGCGAGTCGACGCGGGGCAGGCACATCCACTCGATCGCGCCCGACGGAGCCACCAGGGCCACTGTCTCGCAGTCCGAGAGGAAGGCGTACTCGGCGATCGGCGGAAAGGCGCTGGTGCCCGTGTTGGGAGCGTACTCGCGGTCGCGCGCAGGCGAGGATGGCGCCGGGGTCGGCGCCGGCCTGGTGTGCAGCTGCGGGCTGTTGGCTTCCTCGCGCAAGGTCGGCAGTATCAAGAGTTACCCGGAAAACGCCAAGTGTGGTCGCCCGCTGTCACGGGAACTGCTGCTTTGCGGCGGTTTTGTCAGCCTCCGAGCCCGCCGAGGTAGATGAACGGGTTGAACGGGCGGTGCTCGTACACGACCCGCCGGTTCTGCTCCACCACCACGTCGCTGGCCTCCGGAGCCTCGCTGCGCAGCCGCTCAGCCAGGGCCTGCGCGCTGTCCTCGTCGGTGGCGCCAATGAGCAGATAGCTCCAGCGGTGCACATGCGCGATGCTCTCGCGGTCCAGGCGATGCGACAGCTCGGAGGCGTCGTGATGCGACCGGCACTGGACGCGGACCTCGAAATCCGGATAGCCCTGCTCGGCGGACTCCTCGCGCTCGTCCTCGACGCGCTCCTCGCGCTCCTCTGCGGCGTCGGCGGCGGTGACGGGCTGGGGCTCGTCGGGGCTCTCCCACTCCTCGGAAACCGGGTGCCACTGGGCGATGTGGGTCGTGATCGTCTTCTCCTGCTCCTTGGCCAGTCGCGCCACGAGATCCGCGACGCGCTCGGCCTGAGCGCGCGAGCCGGCGTAGGCGAAGACCAGAGGCCCGTCAACGGAGAGGACGACCCGGTCATGAAAGGCCGCGGCCAAGTCGTGCTCGAGCTCATCGCCATTGAGCTGGTCGGCGAGCCACCGGGCCACCCCTTCGTCGTGGATATCGATGCGCACGCGCCAGTCGTCGGTCATGGCCGGACACAGTAGATGACGTCGGGCGGCCGCGCCGGGCAGCCCCCGCCGGCGACCGACCGGAATGCCGACTCCGCCTGCGTAGGATGAGGGGAGATCATGAGTTCAGGCAATCGAGGTTTTGCAGCATCACACGGCGCCGGCGGCAGCGGTTTCATGCGCTCGACCCGCGGGTCGCAGAAGAAGACGCCGGAGCTGATGGACCCCACGCGCGAGCGCGACCGGACGCGGATCCTCGCCCTGTTCAAGCCCTATCGCATGCGTCTCACCGTGGTGCTCGTGATGATCGTCATCGCCGCCGGAGTGAGCATGCTCAGCCCCTTCCTGTTGCGCAGGGCGCTCGACGTGGGTCTCTTCCAGCACGACAGCGCGGTGCTGACGGCGACGGTGCTGGGGATGATCGGCGTCGCGGTCTTCACCAACGCCACCAGCGTGTGGCAGACCTACCTGTCCAACGTCGTCGGCCAGCGGGTCATGCACGACCTGCGCGCCTCGGTCTACCGCCACCTCCAGCGCATGTCGCTGGCCTTCTTCACCCGCACCCGCACCGGCGAGGTCCAATCGCGGATCGCCAACGACATCGGCGGCCTGGACAGCGTCGTCACCACGACGGCCACCACGATCGCATCCAACGTGACGACCGTGATCGCCTCGCTGGTGGCCATGTGCATCCTCAACTGGCGTCTGGCGCTGCTGTCGCTGATCTTCGTGCCGCCGTCGGTGTGGGGCACCCGCCGCGTGGGGAAGATCCGCCGCCGCATCACCACCGAGCAGCAGAAGCGCCTGGCCGACATGTCGGCGCTCGTGGCCGAGTCGCTCTCGGTCTCCGGGATCATGCTCGGCAAGACGATGGGGCGCGGCGGGGACCTGGCCGAGCGCTTCACCGGGGAGTCCAAGGGGATCGCCGATCTCGAGGTCCGCAGCCGGATGACCGGGCGCTGGATGATGGCCACGATCCAGTTCATCTTCGCCGTCCAGCCGGCCGTCGTCTACTGGCTGGCGGGGCAGACGTTCGTCGGCGGCGCGATCTCGATCGGGACCGTCGTGGCGTTCACAACGCTGCAGACGCGGCTGCTGTTCCCAATCAACTCCC
Source organism: Solirubrobacteraceae bacterium (assembly GCA_036490435.1). Taxonomy (GTDB): domain Bacteria; phylum Actinomycetota; class Thermoleophilia; order Solirubrobacterales; family Solirubrobacteraceae; genus Palsa-465. Next base: position 53,864 of record DASXDW010000019.1, on the reverse strand, counting down.
TGCTCAGCACCCAGGCCGACCTCGAGTCCTCGATGGCGTTGTTCGATCGCATCTTCGAGTACCTGGACCTGCCGATCGACATCGTCGAGGCCTCAGATCCGGTGACGCTGCGCCCCGAGGAGGTGCTCGGCGAAGTCCGCTTCGAGGACGTGTCATTCCGCTACGACGTCCCCGGGACGAACTCGGAGGAGTGGACCCTGCGCCACATCGACCTCGTCGTGCCCGCGGGGACGCGGACTGCGATCGTGGGCGAGACCGGCGCGGGCAAGACGACGCTCGGCTACCTGGCGGCGCGGCTGTACGAGCCCCAGGAGGGCCGGGTGACGATCGATGGCGTCGACATCCGCGACGTGTCGCTGGCCTCGCTGGCGGCGACCGTCGGCGTCGTGTCGCAGGAGACCTACCTCTTTCACGCCAGCGTCCGCGAGAACCTGCGCTTCGCCCGGCCCGACGCCACCGACGAGGAGATCGAGGACGCGGCGCGCACCGCCCGCATCCACGACCTGGTGGCCTCACTGCCCGACGGCTACGACACGATCGTCGGCGAGCGCGGATACCGCTTCTCCGGCGGCGAGAAGCAGCGCATGGCGATCGCCCGCACGGTGCTGCGCAACCCGCCGGTGCTCGTGCTCGACGAGGCGACGAGCGCGCTGGACACGCGGACCGAGTACGCGGTGCAGGCCGAGCTGGAACGACTGTCGGAGGGCCGCACGACGATCACCATCGCGCACCGGCTGTCCACCGTGCGTGACGCCGACCAGATCGTCGTCGTCGACGGCGGGAACATCGTCGAGCGGGGCACCCACGAAGAGCTCATGGAGCGCGGCGGCGCCTACGCGGCGCTGGTCGCGCGCGATGTCGCCGACCACCCGGACCTCCCGGATCCCGGGAAGGCAACCGGGCCTCGGGCGTCTTAACCAGTAAGGGTTACGAAACACCCTGCGCACAGCGGCGCCCGACGCGCGGCTGGCGCTTTGGCGTGCTTGTTTCACAGATAGGAGTCGACGTGACCGACACATCCTCGCGGTCCTCGCATACCGATCACGCCTCGCGCGTGACCAATCGCCGGCGTTTCATCGCCGGTGCCGGCCTCTCCGTTCTCGGTGCCGGCTCACTGGCCGCGGCGCCGGCTGCCTTCGGCGCCGGCGATATGCCAAAGGGGGACGCCGCGATCCTGCGCTTCCTGGCTGCCGCCGAGATCCTGGAGACAGACCTGTGGCAGCAGTACAACGAGCTGTGCGGGATTCAGGACCACGAGCTGCCTCACGGCACCGGGAACAAGGCGTTCACCGCGATCATGGCCAAGTTCGACGATGACATGCCGCAGTACGTGCACGACAACACCGAGGACGAGTTCACTCACTTCACCTTCATCAACGCGTACCTGAAGTCCCGCGGGGCGCAGACGGTGAACCTCGATGCGTTCCGCACGTTGCCGGGCAGCACCGCCACCGGTTCGGCGAAGCTCAAGCGCCTCACCAACCTGATGGAGCTAACCCTCGACACCAGCTGGTACACGCGGTATCGGTCGCGCCACAAGAACCCGGACCTCGGCGATACCTTCCCGCAGGCGGTACCCGGTCTGGCCAAGGGCAAGTTCCCGGCGATCCCGCGCACCGACGCGGACACGAGCAACAAGAAGCACCTCCAGGCGATCGCCAACACCGCCGCGTTCCATTTTGCGACGATCGAGCAGGGCGGGAGCAGTCTGTACCCGTCGGTGGCTCAGCGCGTCCGCGATCCCGAGGTGCTCCGCGTCGTGCTCAGCATCGGGCCGACGGAGACGATGCACTTCCAGACCTGGAGTGACATCGCCGGCGACGCGGTCCCGGTCAAGGACCCGACCAACGGCCTCGTCTTCCCGGACCTGAACAAGAAGCCGTTCGGCGGGCCCAACTTCCAGACCAACCTGATCATGCCGGAGCCGACCACGAGCTGGCTGGGCCGGAAGTTCCCGACGGTATCGATCATCCGCCCCACCGAGACGAAGGGCATCGCGATGGGCGTGGCCAAGTTCCTCACTGACATGGGCCTGTTCCGGGGCCAGCCGCCGGCGTTCTTTATGGCGCTGACCACGCTGGCCAAGCAGGCCGACGCCGCGACGCGATAGCGGCCCGCTCACAGCGACTGTCGGGGCGGCGGTCATGGCCGCCGCCCCGATTACCGCAGCAGCCCGCGGGAGATGACGAGCCGCTGGATGTCCGAGGTACCCTCTTCGATCTCCTCCAGCTTGGCGTCGCGCATCCACTTCTGGACCGGGTACTCGCGGCTGTAGCCCCAGCCACCGAGGGTCTGCACCGCGGCCCACGTGCACCACATCGCCGTCTCGGAGGCGTGCAGCTTGGCCATGGCCGCCTCGGTGGTGACCCGCTCGCCGCGGTCGACCATCTGCGCGGCACGCCACGTGAGCAGGCGGCTGGCGTCAACCCGCAGGGCCATGTCAGCCAGTCGGAAGGCGACCGCCTGGTGCTGGCCGATCGGCTTGCCGAACTGCTCGCGCTCCTTGGCGTACGCGGTGGCGTACTCCAGAGCGGCACGGGCAAGGCCGGTGGCGGACGCCGCCAGCGTGACCCGCGAGCGGTCGAAGGTGTGCATCAGTCCGGTGAAGCCGGTGCCCTCTGCGCCGAGGCGCCGGTCCTCTGACACGAACACGTCATCGAGGAACAGCTCGCAGTTGGGGATCGCCCGCTGGCCCATCTTGCGCAACGTCGGGCCGCAGCGGAAGCCCGCGTCGCCATCCTCCACGATGAAGGCGGTGATCCCGCGATGGCCGCTGCCAGGCTCCACGGTGGCGAACACCACGTAGAAGCGCGACACCCCGCCGTTGGAGATCCACGCCTTCTGGCCGCTGAGGACATATCCGCCGTCGATCCGCCGGGCCCGCGTGCGGATCGAGGCGGCGTCCGAGCCGCTCTGGGGCTCGGTGATGGCCAGCGCGGTGAAGGGAGGGTCCTCGGCGGCCAGTGGCGCGAGCCACCGCTGTTTCTGCTCTTCGGTGCCGAGGGCCAGGACCGGCTCGGCGAAGAAGCCGTTGGAGGTGATGAGGTTGCCGATGCCGCTGCAGCCGTGCGACAGCTCCTCCTGCACCAGGCAGCCGGTCAGGCAGTCGGTCATGCCCGCGCCGCCGTAGGCCTCAGGGAGCATGAAAGAGGTCAACCCGAGCGCGGTGGCCTGGCGCCAGATGTCGCGCGGGAGCTCGGTGTCGGCCTCGTCGACGGCAAGCGAGATGGGACGGATCTCCCGGGCGGCGAAGTCCCGGCACACCCGCTGGATCTCGCGCTGCTCGTCGGTGAGCTCAAGCATGGACGGCGGGCTGCTCGACGCGATAGGTGACGAGTTGCTCCAGGCCGCGCTTGGCGACCTCGTTGGCGATGATCATCCGCTGAATCTCCGACGTGCCCTCCCAGATGCGGTCTACCCGGATGTCGCGATAGAGCCGCTCGACCGGGTTCTCCCGCATGTAGCCACGGCCACCGAAGATCTGCAGCGCGCGGTCGATGACGCGGCCGGCCGCCTCCGACGCGGTGAGCTTGACCATGGCCGCCTTGGCGTGCAGGAGCTTGGGCGACATGCCGGCATCGGCCTCCCAGGCGATCTGGTGAGTCAGGGTGCGGCACAGCGCGATGTCACAGACGCTGTCGGCGATCATCGCGCCGATGAGCTGGTGCTGCGCGATCGGACCGCCGGACTGCACGCGCTCATTGGCCCAGTCCGAGGCGAGCGTGATGGCACGCTCGGCGGCGCCGGTGGCTCGCGCGGCGATCATCAGCCGCTCCTCCACGAACCATTCGCGCGTGAGCTCATAGCCACCGCCGACCTGTCCGAGCACCTGCTCGGGGCCGACGGCGACGTCGTCGAAGACGAACTCCGGATGCTCGAAGACGAAGGTGTGCATGTAGGCCGGCGTGCGCTTGACCGAGACGCCTGGCGCATCCTTATCCACGAGGAACAGCGTGGGGGCGCGCTCGTCGCCGACCAGTGCCTGGACGATGAGGAAGTCCGCCACGTCGCCGACGGTCACGAACCACTTCTCCCCGCTGATCCGGAAGCCGTCGCCATCGCGCCGGGCCACGGTCTCGATCAGCGAGGGGTCAGAGCCGGCCTTCTCCTCGGTGACGGCGAAGCAGTCGCGCCGCTCGCCGTTGATGGCCGGGACGAGGTAGCGAGCGCGCTGGGCCGGCGTGCAGTGGCGCAGCGCGTTGGCCGGGCGCCACACCGCGTCCCACAGCGCGTTGGTGAGCTGGCCCAGTCGCTCCTGGACGATGACCTGCTCGAGCACCGACAGGCCCTGTCCGCCCCACTCGGCGGGCATGTTGATGGCGTTGAGCTCGTGCTCCAGGGTGAGCCGGCGGATCTCGGCCAGCGACTCGTCGGGCAGGCCGCGGCCCTGCTCGCAGGGCTCCTCATATCCGATCATGGCGTCGGTCAGCCGCTGGGCGCGCTCGCGCAGCTCCTGCTGCTCAGGGGTGTAGGTGAACTGCACTGTCTCGCTCCTGTGACGGGGTTGCCTTGATGAAGCGCGCGTCGAGGGCGATGGCCGCGTCGCGCGTGACGAGCAGGGGGTTGATCTCGAGCTCAGCGAGCTCCGGGTGGGCGGCGGCGACGCGCGACAGCGCGGCCAGGGCGCTCGCCGCGGCGCCGACCTCGAGCTCCGGGCGGCCGCGGGCGCCGGTGAGCAGCGGGGCGATGCGCAGCGTACGCAGCATCGCCTCGGCCTCGGCCTCGGTCACCGGGGCCAGGCGCACCGCGGTGTCGCGCAGGATCTCGGCGTAGAGGCCGCCGGCGCCGGCCAGCGCGACCGGGCCGAAGCGCGGATCCCAGCGGGCGCCGATGAGCAGCTCGAGGCCGTCGGTGAGCGGCGCCATCTGCTCGACCGTGCAGCGCTCAGGGTCCAGCGCGCGCTGCACCTGTGCATAGGCGGCGCGCAGCTGGCCCTCGCCGGCGATGTTGAGGACCACGCCGCCGGCGTCTGACTTGTGGGTTTGGTCCAGGGCCTTGAGCACCACCGGATAGCCGATCTGCAGCGCGGCGGCGACGGCCTCATCGGCGCTCGCGACCTCGTGGTGGGCGACGAAGCGGATGCCGGCGGCGGCGAGTAGGCCGCGCGCGGCGAGGTAGCCGTCCCCGTGGGCCGGGGACTCGGGTGCCGGGAGGTCGGGGATCGGCTGCGCCTCCCACGCGCCGCGTTGGGCCAGCACGGCCAGCGCGCCCGCCGCCTGCTCGACGGACTCGTACACGGGCACCCCGGCGCGGCGCAGCGCGTGGGCCGCGGGTCCGTGGGGATACATCGTCTGGGTGACGAGCGGCCGGCCGGTGGCGGTGGCCGCTGCACCCATCAGCTCAGCGGTGCGGACCTCGTGCTCAGCGGTCTCGGCGCCGTACTCGGCGTAGCCCCCGAAGTAGCCCGTGACCAGCAGCGCGTCGACCTCGCCGCCGCCCAGGAGGTCCAGCGCGAGGCGATCAAAGACGTGCACGTCCTGCTCGGCGGCGCCGGCCAGATCGATCGGGTTCGAGACGCCGGCCGCCGCCGGGAGGATCTCCCGTAGGGGCGCGACGGTCGTGGCCGACAGCTCGGGCACCTCGAGGCCGGCCTGCATCGCCACCGCCGCCGCGATACTGACGTGGCCACCGCCGTCGCCCAGGACGGCGACCCGGCGCCCGCGCGACGGCGGGCAGCGCAGCAGCGCCTGGGCGGCGTCGACGAGCTCGCGCGGGGTGCGCACGCGCAGGACGCCCGCGGCGGCGAACGCGGCGTCGATGGCGGCGCCGTCGGAGGCCAGGGCGCCGGTGTGCGACTGGACGGCACGGGCCCCGGCCCCGCTGCCGTCGATGGCCAGCGCGATCACCGGCGTGCCACCAGCCACAGCGCGGGCGGCCGCGCGCGCGAAGGCCCGTCCGTCGCGGAAGTCCTCGATGTAGACGGCGATGACTTCGGTGGCGTCGTGGGCGGCGAACGCCTCGACGAGCTCGGTGGCGCCGAGGTCGGCCTGGTTGCCCAGGGAGGCAAAGCGCGAGAACCCGAGGCCGTCGGGGGCGGCCATCAGCCCGAGCTCGAGCGCGAGGTTGCCGCTCTGAGAGATGAGGCCGATCGGCCCCGCGGGCAGCGGGTTGGGCACGAGCTCGAGCCGCTGCCCCGAGTCCAGCACGCCCAGGCAGTTGGGCCCCAGCAGCACCGCACCGGCGTCGCGGACACGCTGGGCCAGGAGGGCGTCGTGGTCAGAGCGCTCCTCGCCCCCGGCGCCGGCGCTGATGACGACGAGCGCGCGCGCCCCGACCTCGAGCGCGTCGTCGACGGCCGCGGCGATCGCCGGGCCGGGCACCGCGACGACGACGAGCTCGGGCGTCTCGGGCAGTTCCTGGAGCGACCGATAGGCGGGCCGGCCGAGGATGGTGGTGGCCCGGTGGTTGACGAGGTAGGCGGGGCGATGAGCCTCGCCGCGCAGGGCACCCTGGGCCAGCCAATTGCCCCACTTGCGCGGGTCCTCAGAGGCGCCGACGACCGCCACCGAGGCGGGGTTGAACAGCGCGGAGACGGAGCGTTCGCCGGTCTTGACTTCCATGGGCAGCCGGAATATAACCGCGGCTTGAAATCACCGTTTGGAGTCACCGTTTCATGACGTGGACGCGTCGATGACCAGCGGGCTGAGACGACCCAGGCGCCGGCTGGACGCGGTCCGGCGGCCGCAGATCCTCGCCACCGCCACCGACCTGGTGCGCGAGAAGGGGCTGTGGAGCGTGCGCATCTCCGACGTGGCCAAGCGGGCCCAGCTGAGCCCGACGAGCGTCGTCTACTACTTCGGCACCAAGGACGAGCTGTTCGCCGACGCGATCACGCGCGCGGACGACATGTTCTACGAGCCGGTGCTGGAGGAACTGGCGCAGCTGCCCACCGCCGCCGAGCGGCTCGCGCGGCTCGTCGTCCGCTCCAGTACGAGCGACTGGGTGCTGTGGATCGACCTGTGGGTCTACGCTCGCCACCACCCCGACACCGCGGCGGCCCAGCAGCGCTTTCATCGACGCTGGCGCCAGATGATCGAGGACATCGTGCGTCAGGGGATGGCCGCCGGCGAGTGGACCGTCGAGAACCCGGCCGACGTGTCCCAGCGTCTCTCCGCCCTGACCAACGGGCTCGCCGTGCACATGGTCCTCGGCGACCCCGATCACACCCCCGAGCGCTACGTCAGCATGTCGCTGACCGCCGCCGCGCTGGAGCTCGGGTGCGAGCTGAGGCACCTCGTCGACGCCGCCGCGATCTGCCCGCCCACCTGCTCCATGAGGTCCTCCTCGCCGGTCGTCACCCGGACGTAGCCCGGCAGCCCGAACTCCGTCCCGGCCCGGATGAGGATCCCATCGCGCGCGAGCGTGTCCGAGACGCGCAGGTCGTCGGCGCCGAGTGCCAGCAGGACGAAGTTGGCGTCTGAGTCCAGTGCGCGGACGGGGCTGGGCGTCAGCGCCGCCGTGAGGCGCTCGCGGGCGCGGCGGACCTGGTCGCGCCGGTCCGGGAGCAACTCGGTGCGCCGCAGGCTGGCCACCCCGGCCGCCAGCGCGGCTCGGTTGACGTTGAACGGCTCCTGCACCGCGTCGATGTGAGGGGCCAGTGCCGTGTCGACGAGGAGGTAGCCGAGTCGCAGCCCGGCCAGGCCGAAGATCTTGGAGAAGGTGCGCAGCACGATGACGGGCCGTCCGTTACGGATGTCGTCGAGGCGGTCGATCCGCGCCTCGGGCTCGATGTAGTCACGGTAGGCCTCGTCGGCCACGGCCAGGCAGGCCGGGGGCAGCGCCTCCAGGAATGCCGACCAGTCCGCGGCGTCCAGCCTCAGGCCGGTGGGGTTGTTGGGATCGCAGATCCACACGAGCTTGGCGTTGTGCTCTGTGGCAGCCGCCGCCACTGCCTCGAGATCGAGGGCCAGCGACGGCGTGGTGTCCACCCGCACCACCCGGGCGCCGGCCACCGCACAGGCCTGGGCGTAGAGCCCGTAGGTGGGACGCGGGACGATGACCACGTCGCCGGTCTCGACGAACGTCGCCACCACGGCGAGAGTCAGCGCCTGGATGCCGTGCCCGGGGATGACCTGCGCGGGATCGGCGCCGCTCCAGCGCGCGATGGCGAGGCGCAGCTCCTCGTAGGCCTCCTCCGGATAGGCCCAGACGGCGTCGAGCTCGGCGGCGACATCGTCGAGCACCCCGGGCAACGGTCCGAACAGGTTCTCGTTCCAGTTGAGGCGGATGAGGTCCTCGCGCCCCAGCCGCGCCTTGACCTCGGCCGCGCTGGCCCCTGGGACATAGGGGCCGGTCTCGGCGACCGATCGGCGCAGCAGCGACCTCTGGTTCATGTCGTCGGCTGCGCCGCCGTAATGAGCCGGCGCAGCACGACCATCGCGGGCCCGGGCTCGTCCAGCGCCCACTGCAGCCGCTCGCCGAGGGTCTCGGGCGCGGCGGTGCGCACCGGCACGCCGTAGGCGTCGGCGATCGCCTCGAGGTTCTTCCCCGGCAGCTCGACCGAGGTGGTCCGGCCGAAGCTCTCACGCTGGAACTCGCGCAGGATCCCGTAGCCGCCGTCGTCAATGACGAGCAGCTTGGCGGCGATGTCGTGCTGGGCCGCGGTGCCCAGCTCGGCGATCGTGTACTGCAGGCCGCCGTCGCCCATCACGCCGAGCACCGGGCGCTCGGGGTGCGCGACGCGCGCGCCGATCGCGGCCGGCCACGCGTAGCCGAGGGTCCCGGATCCCATCGGGTACAGGAACTGCTGATCGCCGGACAGGCGCAGATGTGGGGCCGCCCAGTAGGCGAGGATGGTCATGTCCCAGACGGTGACGGCATCGGGCGGGAGCGTCTCCTCGATGGTCTGCAGGAGGCCGAGCTCCATCTCGCGCCCCTGGGACTCCAGGCCAGAGCGGATGCGCTCCTGCACCGCCGACACGCGCGCCCGGGCCTCGGATCCGGACGGCTCGGGATGCTCGTGGGAGAGCTCGGCGACGAGCGCCAGCAGCGTGAGCTTGGCGTCGCCGACGAGGGGCATGGCGCTGTAGTTGACGCCGATGCGGTCGGGGGCGGCGTCGAGATGGATGACCTGGCCACCGAAACGCAGGCCGTACTGGCCGGTCGTCTCGGCGCCGAGCTCGGTGCCCACGCACAGCACGACGTCGGCGGTCGACAGCAACTCCTGGAGCGCGGCCTCGTCGCACCCCGCGCCGGCGGCGAGGGGGTGGTCGCCGGCGATCGCGCCCTTGCCCATGTACGTCGTGGCCACCGGGGCCTGGAGCAGCTCTGCCAGGTCGCGCAACTCGTGCGTGGCGGCGGAGCGCAGGACACCGCCGCCGGCCCAGATGACGGGGCGCTGGGCGTGGGCGAGGCGCGTCGCGGCGGCGGTCACCTGCTCCAGCGGCGCGCACTGGCGCTCCACCATCGCCTCGAGCGTCGTCACCGGCCCGCCCGGAGCCGGAGCGCGGAGCAGGTCGACCGGGATCTCCAGGTACACCGGGCCGCTGGGCGGGGTGAGCGCGATCCGCCAGGCCTGGGCGAGCAGCCCGGGGATCGACTCCACGCTGTGGGCTCGCGCGGCGTCCTTGACGATCGGCGCAAAGGAGGCGAGCTGATCGGGCAGCTCGTGCAGGTAGCCGCGGCCGCGCCCGATCAGATGCGACGGGATCTGGCTGGAGATCGCGACCACGGGGACGTGGGCGCTGGCCGCCTCCATCAGAGCCGTGAGCGAGTTCAGCGCGCCGGGCCCGGTGGAGAGGAGCAGCGGGGCGGGCTGCCCGCTGGAACGCGCGTAGCCGTCGGCGGCGAACCCGGCGGCCAGCTCACTTCGCGTCCCGTACACCGACAGCGACCCCTCGCGCAGGCCCTCCCAGATCGGCAGGGCGTGGATCCCGGGAACGCCGAAGGCGGTCTCGGCGCCCAGGGCGGCGAGGCTCTCAGCGACGAGGTGTCCGCCGATGCGCTTGGCCATCACGCCGCCTCCGTCGCGGCGCCGTTGGTGGTCGGTTCGACGATGGCCCGAGTCCCCTCGAGCACCGCCTCCTCCAGCGTGCGCGGGCCGAGCACGTCGCCGACGCGCACCGCCGCGGGGTGGGACTCGAGCGCCGCCCACAACTCGTCGGCGGGGACGCGGCCCTGGGCCACGACGAGCGACGCGACGTCGGGCAGCGGCTTGCGGGCACCCGAGAACACGTGGCGCAGCTCGAGCGCGCGCGTGTCCAGCGCCAGCTCGTGGTGGTGCAGGATGGTGATGCGCTGCTCGTCCAGCCGGCTGAGGTACAGGTTGCGCTGGTACTGATGCAGGGTCTCGCCGGGGACCAGGCCCGCGCAGGCCAGGGTGACCTCGCGGCCCGCGCCGGCGAGGCGCTCAGCCGCGTCCAGGCCGTCCCATCCGCCGCCCCAGTCGGCGATCAGCACGGGGCCGCTGACGTCCTGCGGCGAGCGGATGGCGTCCCAGGCCGCGACGATCTGCAGGTCGGTGGAGGGCAAGGTGGGTAGGTATGGTCGCGCACCGGTGGCCAGCACCACGGCGTCGTATCGGGCGGCGAGCTCGGCGCCGGCCTCGGTGTCGAGCTTCAGGGTGACCCCGGCGGCGCGCAGGCGTGCGGTGGTGGAGCGCAGGTAGCGCTCCCACAGCTCGGCGTGGGCGGGGGCCAGGCCCGCCAGGCGCAGCTGGCCGCCCAGCTGGGGCTCGCGCTCGACCAGGGTGACGTCGTCTCCGGCGCGCGCGGCCTCGATGGCGGCGGCGGCGCCGGCCGGCCCGGCTCCGATGATCAGCAGGCGCCGGGCGTGCCCGGTGGCGTGGGGGATGGCGTGCAGGTCAGCCTCGCCCAGGGTCAGCTCCCGGCCGGTACGCGCGTTGACGGCACAGCCGATCGGCACGCCGGCGTGGTAGTGGCCGATGCAGGCCTGGTTACAGCCGATGCACTCGATCACCTCGTCGGTCTGGCCGGAGAGGGTCTTGGCCACGAGGTCGGGATCGGCGATGAGGGCCCGGGTCAGGCCGACGAGGTCGGCGACGCCGTCTCTAACCAGCCGCTCGGCCGCGTCGAGGTCGGCGACCCGGGTGGTGGCCAGGACAGGAAGGCTGCTGGGCAGCGCGGCGCGGACCGCGGCCGCGGGCAGCGCAATCGCGGAGGCCGGCGTGGGGGGCGGCGGTGCGATCCAGGTCGAGGCGGCGGGGAACGCCGAATGGCCGAGCACCAGCGAGACGAAGTCGAGGAGGCCGTCTTGGTGGAGGTGCAGGACGGCCTCGATGCAGTCCTCGATGTTCATGCCGCCGGGCGTGAGCTCGTCGGCCGAGAGGCGCGCGCCCACCGCCATGGGCCGCTCGCCCACGGTCTCGCGCATCGCCGTCAGGACCTCCGTGGAGAAGCGCAACCGCGCGGCGAGGTCGTGGCCGGCCCACGCGTCGCCGCGCCGGTTGCTCTGGCGCGAGAGGAACTGGGCGGGCAGGTAGCCGTGCGAGATCGACAGCTCGACTCCGTCCAGGCCACCCGCCGCGGCGTGTTCGGTCGAGATCGCGTAGCCCGCGATGAGCTTGGAGATCTCGGTGTGGGTGAGGGCACGCGGCTCGGTCTTGAAGCGCTGGCTGGGGATCGCCGAGGGCGCAGCGGCCGGCGCGCGCGGCGAGGCTGAGATCTGCTCGCGTCCGCCATGGTTGAACTGCACGAAGAGCTTGGTGTCGTGCGCGTGGACGGCGTCGGCCAGGCGGCGGTAGGCGGGCACCACCTCGGGCAGAAAGCCGCCGATGGTGTGCGCGGTGAGCAGTCCGGTGGGATCGGTGGCCGTCGCCTCGATGAAGATCGCGCCCGCTCCGCCGCGAGCCCGGGCCTCGTGGTAGGCGATCAGGTCGTCGGTGGGCAGATGGTCGTGGACGAGGCTCGTCTGGTGCGACGTTGAGACGACGCGGTTGCGCAGCGTCACCGGGCCGAGCGCGATCGGCGCCAGCAGCGCCTGGTAGGCGCCCCCGGCGCTCACCGCGCGGCGGCTGCCGGCACCCATGCCTCCTCGCGCGCGTCGCTGGTGCTGTCGGCGTCGTGGGGTTGGGTGGGGGTGAGACGGGCTCTGATCACGGGTCGTAAGGTGAGCACCATAATCGCCGAGAGCGCAAGAAGCGGAACGGCGTCGCTCGTCGCCTGCGACAGGTTGGCGGCGGCGGGAGCGCCGACGACCTCGCCGACGGCCCAGGCAAGGTTGAGCATCATCGTGGCCACGACCAGCGGGATACCGAGCCGCTCGGAGGTATCGGTGATCACCGTGAGCGCCGGGATGGTGTAGGCCGTGAGCGGGCCGCCCAGCGCGACCACGCTGACGATGGCGAGCAGCACGGCACTGTGCGGGAGCGGCAGCGCGACCATCAGGACCGCCGTCAGGATGAGTCCGACGCACAGCGGCGCGCCGGCGCCGCGGCGGTCGACGGTGCGTCCGATCGGCCCCGAGACGGCCATGCTGATGAGCGACGACACCAGGAAGACCGCGCCGACCACGATGCTGCCCGCGCCGAAGCGGGCCAGACGCAGCGGCAGCAGGGCGCTGGTGGCGCCGATCGTCGCGGCCTCGAGCAGGATGAGCCACGAGCCCAGCCGGATGAGCGGGCTGCGGGCCAGGTCGCGCAGCGGCGAGCTGGTCTCGGCGCTCCGGGGTTGACGCACCGGCTCGGGGTGACGCGCGGTCCAGGCGGCGAGCGCGATCGCGCTCGCCCCGACGACGGCGAACACCGGCCCGGTGCCCAGGGTCACCGCGGCGATGCCGAGCACGGGGCCGATCAGCGTTCCGAAGATGGCCGCGCCGATGACCGAGCCGAGCATCGCGCCGCGCCGCTCGCGCGGGGCGACGGTGATCACCCAGGTCAGGCCGCCACCCCAGATAAAGCCGCAGCCGGCGCCCTGGATGAAGCGCAGCGCATCGAGCGTGACGATGCTCGTGGCGAAGCCGAAGCCGGCGATCGATACTGCGAACAGCAGCAGCCCGACCACGGTGGTCCGCCGCACGCCGGCGCGCGAGGCGATCCACGCCCCGATGAGCGACCCGGGGATGATCCCCGCCGGGTAGGCCCCGGCCAGCACGCCGACGGCAGGCTTGGACGCGCCCAGCACGTGGGCGTAGTGGGGGAGCACCGGCGTGATCGCCGAGTACATCGCCGACTCGAAGAGCAGCAGCACCCGGACCAGCACCACCGTGCCGTGCGCCGGGTCCTGACGGCTGTACTTGACCGCCTCCAGGCGCGAGCGCAGGAGGCACATGATCCAGCTCATGAGCTGGCCACCAGTGCCGCGGCGAGCCGGCGCAGCCGCGGGTTGAGGTCCTCGCTGGTGCCCGAGGCCAGTTGCTCGAGCAGGAGCCCGTCGGTGGCGCCGATGAGCAATTCCGCGTCCTCGCGCGGGCTGGCCGATCCCGCGCGCTCGAGCAGCCGGCTGAGCGTGAGCAGGTAGGCCTCGGTCCAACGCTGCGCGATCTGCCGCAGCGCGGGGCGCCGCGCGGCCTCCAGGAGCAGGGCGAAGGTGGCGATGAGCGAGCCCCGGTTGGGCTGGGTGCCGTCGTCGCACTCGCCGATGGCGCCGACGACGGCGTCCAGCGGATCGGTGTCTGACTGCCCCATCTCGGCGCCGTACGCCAGCAGCCGCACGGTGTCGCGTTCGGCCGCGAGCTCCAGCGCCGCGGTGAGCAGGTGCTCCTTGGAGTCAAACCAGTAGGTGGTGGAGGCCAGCGGCAGCCCGGCGACCTCGGCCACCCGCCGGTGCGTCACCGCGTCGGGGCCGACCTCGGCCACGATCTTGAGCACGGCCTCGAGCAGCGCTTCGCGCCGCGCCGCGCCGCGCGGGCGGGTGTTCTCGGTTTTCGCCTTGCGAGGGGTCGTGGTCGCCATTGGTACAAGCGTACCAAACATCGGTACAGATGTACCAATACGTGGGCCGGGCCAGGCCGGGCCGGGCGATGCCGGGCGTCACGTGAGCGACGGCCGACGCAATTGCCTTCCTGACACCACACGACACACGGTCGGCTCTTCGGGCCGGTGTGCTCTGTGATGTCGGTATCACTCCGGATCCACGACACACGGTTCGCAAAAGTGGGCCGTGCGCTCTGTCACGTCGGGATCTCGCCCGCCGGCGGGTCAGTGGTGGGTGCGCGGCAACCTGAGGGTGATCGTCTTGTGAACGACCGTGCGGCGCGTCGTGGCGCCGGTCAGCGTGAGCGCGATCTGCACCTTGAGCCGATGGTGTGCGGTGAGCAGCTTGTGTGACGCCGCCGACAGCTTCAGGGCGATCTTCTTGGCCTTGCCCGCCTTGAGCGAGAAGCGCGCCGAGCCGAGCGAGACCGTGTGGCGCTTACCGTTGCCCACCGCGTACTTGCTGACGGTCTGACCGGTCAGCCTGCCCGAGCAGTTCTGGGCCGAGCGGACGGTGAAGACCACGCTCGCGCCGCCGGGCTTCACCGACGCGCTGAACGTCTTGAGCTTGACCGGCGGCTTGGTGGTCTTCGTCGGCCCGGTCGGGCCGGTGGGGGGCGGCCCGGTCAAGAGACCGCCCGCGGGCAGTGAGAGCAGGTGATCGTGCAGGGTGGTGCCATTCGGCGGTGCCGGCGTGCCGTCGTAGCTGTTGAGCAGGTAGAAAGCGCTGCACCCGGCGGCGTCCTTCTCGTCCTGGGAGAGGACCCACCACCCCCAGGCGAGGTAGCCGACGCCGTGCTGGTCGGCCCAGGTCATGTAGTCCCTGTCGAACGTGGACGGCGTCTTGGTGTCGCACTTGGGCTCGGTGTAGTTGTCCTCGTCGAACTCACCGGTGACGACGGGCACGTTGGCCGTCAGCGGGGCGATCTGCGAGTTCCAGCACGCGACGTTGTCGCAGGCCTTGCCCATGTAGTTGTGGAAGGACGCCGCCTCCTGGTTGAGTGGGTCGTTCGGTGCGTTGTCGGCCCACTGGCTGAGATCGTTGGCGTAGTCCAGGCCGCCCACCATGACCGGTTGGGTGGCACCGGCGTTGCGGATCGTGTTAACCAGGGTCTGCATGCCGACGACCTGGTAGCGGGTGGTCGGATTGCCGTTGGCGTCGTAGGCCTGCGTGTCACAGGGAACCGGCGGAGCGCCGCCACCGACGGCGTCCGGGTTGGTCCCAGATGCCCAGCAGCCCCAAGTGACCGCGTCGGAGGCATTCCCATCGTCCCCCGACTTCGGGTCGGTGGGATCGAAGGGCTCGTTGAAGACGTCGAACACGACGGCAGGGTTGCTCTTGAACGTGGAGGCCACCGACTGCCAGAAGTCAGTGGAATGCGCATCGGGCATCGGCTGCTGCTCCATGGCGACCTGCGCACCCGGGGCGGTCCAGTGCAGGTCGAGGATCGCGTACAGGCCGTGCGCGTTCAGAGCCTGGACGTAGCTCTCCACTGCCTGCTGGTAGCCGGCTGCCGTGAGCGGCTGCGGAGGGCCCTCGTTGTCGTTGGGCTGGCCGTTGATGCCCAGCCAGCAGTCCTCGTTGAGCGGAACCCGGACCGCGGTGGCGTTCCATGAGGCCACGGCGGCCGCGTCGGCGGCGTCCTGATGGCCGTCGTTGTAGCCGAACCCGTCGACGCAGGCGTACTCCGAGCTGGGGTGGTTGACCCCCAGCAGCCGGATCGTCTGGCCCGCGCCGTTGACGAAGTGGTTGCCCTGAATGGAGATCGAGAGCGGGACGCTCGCGGCCTGGCTTGGCGCCTGCACTAGTAGCCACGCGGCGATGACGGCAGCACTCGCCAGCAGCGCCGCAGCGCACACCCGCCGTGTCCCCCGTAGAAGCCCCGAGCCCATTCCGTTCGGCGGCATCCTACGCGGCCGCACACGCTCTGTCCAGCGGGGCGTCGCGATCCCGGTCACCGGGTGTCACCATTGCTGAACCGATCTTCACCATGCGCGCGCGCACGCTGACCCTGACCGCCATCACCGCCTTCGCCGTGGCTGGGTCAGCGACGGCCGCCGCCCGTCCCACCCGGCCCGACCACGCCGACTGGTTGAAGATCAAGGCGGCGGCCGGCCTGCGCCGCCTTGCTCTTGCTCCGAATCGCACCGCCCGTTTTCGCGCCTTCTCCGCAAGTCTCGGGTTGACCGAGCTCACCACCATTCATCCGCTCGGGCCCGGACCGTGCGCCACCGCGGTGGTCTACCTCTACAACAACCTGCTCGACCTCGACAACGCGCAGCCCGGCGAGAAATGGGCCCCGCTCCGCCACCTCGTGGCCAAGGAGCCCTCGATCGCCGCCTGCGCCCCGCACCACTCACACCACCCCCAACCCCCGTCCACCGGCGCCACCCTCCACATCCACGCCCCACCCAAGCGCGGGGGAAACGGGCCTGACCGAAAGGATGGCGGGCGAAGCGAGCCCTGAGGGACGGAGGCACGCCGCGGGAGAGAGCGCGCTCGCGGATGGAGAGGTGGCTGGGGGCCCCTGGGGCGCAGTGCTCGGCGAACCCTCGCCAACGACGGCACCCCAGCAACCCATGCGCACTGCGCACCAGGCGCCCGCAGGCACCTCTAAACAGCCAACAGCTGAGCCAACTTCGAAGGCGTGTCCTCATCCGGCATCGGCGAGTAGAGGATCATGCGCTGTTCCGGGTTGTCCTGCGGATTGAACACCGCGTGCTCGAACATGAGCGTCCCGACCGCCGGGTGGTGAATCGTCTTGCGTCCGGATCCGGTCTGGGCCACCTCGTGCTTGCCCCAGAGCTTGCAGAACTCGGGGCTGGACTTGCGCAGTGAGGCGATGAGCTCGTCGAAGGCCGGGTCGCCGATGTGGCGGGCGTGGTCGGCGCGGAACTTGGCCGCCATCAGGCGTGAGATGCGTGACCAGTCGGGGGACATCTCGCGCCGGGCCGGGTCCATGAAGTGCATCCACAGGTGGTTGCGGGCCGCCCGGGGGACGGCCTCGAAGTCGCCGAGGATCGCGCACGCGGCCGCGTTCCAGCAGAGGTAGTCCCAGCGCCGGCCGATGACAAAGGCCGGGTTGGCGCCGAGGTTCTCGATCAGGCGCCGGACCGTGGCGGAGACACGCTCGTCGGACTTGCAGGGCGGAGGAATCTCGCCGCGCCCGAGCAGTATCAGGTGGGTGCGCTCGGCGGGGGTGAGCCGCAGCGCGCGCGAGATCGCCTCGAGCACATCCAGCGACGCGCGCACGTCGCGCCCCTGCTCCAGCCACGTGTACCAGGTGGCGCCCACGCCGGCCAGGTGGGCCACCTCCTCGCGGCGCAGTCCCGGCGTCCGGCGACGGCCGCCTGAGGGAAGCCCCACGTCCTCGGGCTTGAGGTGCGCGCGCCGCTTGCGCAGGAAGTCCGCGAGTTCCTCGCGCCGCCGATCTTCAGTCGCGCTCAGGATGAGGCTGGGGTCGAGCGCAGGAGCGCCAGCGATCGTGGGGGGAACCTCTACTACCAGGATAACTCCTTCTCTTGTACCTGGATAAGAATGATCGCAGACTATCGACCATGCTTGCAACCAGAAACGTTCTCCGAGGGCGACTGGCGTCGACGAACGCACTTTTGGCGGTCGTCTGCCTGGCCCAATTCATGATTCTTCTCGACGTCTCGATCGTCAACGTGGCCCTGCCGTCGATCCGAGACGGACTGCACTTCTCCACCAGCGGGCTGCAGTGGGTGGTCAATGCCTACACGCTGACGTTCGCGGGCCTGCTCATGCTCGGCGGGCGCTCGGCCGATCTGCTGGGTCGCCGGCGGGTGTTCCTGGCCGGTACCGCAACGTTCGCGCTCAGCTCGCTGCTGTGCGCGCTGGCGAGCTCGCGCGGCCTGCTCATCGGCGCCCGCGGCGTTCAGGGGATCGCCGGGGCGATCACGTCTCCCGCGACCCTGTCGATCATCACCAGCACTCTCCCGGAGGGCCGCGAGCGCAATCGCGGCCTGGCGCTGTGGGGAGCGATGGCGGCGTTGGGCGCGTCCTCGGGCGCGCTGCTCGGCGGCATCCTCACCGAGGCGTTCGGGTGGGAGGCGATCTTCGCGGTCAACATCCCGCTTGGCGCCCTCGTGGTGGCCCTCGGGATGCTGGCGATCCCGTCGATCGCGCCCGTCGAAGGCCATCCCCGGCGCTTCGATGCACTGGGGGCGACGCTGGTCACCGCCGGGCTCATCGCGCTGACCTTCGGGATCGTGCGCACGGACACGCTGGGCTGGGGCTCGCTCGGCGTACTCGCCCCCCTGGCCGCTGGGGTCGCCATGCTGGCGGCGTTCATCTACGTCGAGGCCCGGGTGGCGCGGGCGCCGCTGGTTCCGTTGCAGATCTTCCGGATCCGCCGCCTGCGCGCCGCCAACGTCATCGTGGTCCTGATGTACGCGGCCACCTTCCCGACGTTCTTCTTCGTCACCCTCTACCTCCAGCAGGTCCTGCACTTCTCCGCGATCGGGGCGGGGCTCGCCTTCCTGCCGATGACGCTGTCGATCCTCACGGGCTCCACGCTGGCACCGCGCGTGGTGGCGCGTTTTGGGGCGCGAACGGTGATCGTCACCGCCATGACGACGATGGCGGCCGGCATGCTCGTGCTCAGCGGGATCACTCCCGGACAGAGCTACGTCGGCCCGGTGCTCATCGGCGAGGTGCTCACTGCCGCGGGCATGGGCTTCGGACTGGTGCCCTCCACGATCGTGGCCATGCAGGGCGTGGCCGGAGCGCAGAGCGGGGTGGCGTCGGGGCTGCTCAACACCAGCCGGCTGATGGGCGGCGCGCTGGGCCTGGCCATCCTTTCGACGATCGCCAGTGGCCAGACCGGCGGCGCCGTGGGGGCCGGCTCGGTTCGGGCGCTCACCAACGGCTTTGACCTGGCCTTCACCGTGGCCATCGGGTTCGCCGTCGTCGGGGCGCTGGTGGCGGCCTATGCGCTGCGGCCGGTCTCCGAGCCCGCCACCGTCGGCGAGCTCGCGGAGCCGATCGAGGCCGACGACCGCCAGGCCGTGGCCGCCTGACCGCCGGCGTGCCTTGAGCGCCCCGGGCCGGCCGGGTCCCGGGAGGTATTGACGCTGACATCTCCGGACCGAAGCTGACCTCATCGCGCCATAGCGTGACCCCCGCATCCACACATCAGGAGGGAGGGACAGATGGACATGAAGCTCGAACTGGTGGCGGTCCCGGTGTCAGACCCCGACCGCGCCAAGGCGTTCTACACCGAGCAGGTCGGTTTCAACGCCGATCACGACATCCCGGTCCAGGAGGGTCTGCGCTTCATCCAGCTCACGCCTCCCGGCTCGGCGTGCTCGATCGCGATCGGCCCGGGCGTGACCGAGGCGGAGCCCGGCAGCGTCGTCGGTCTGCAGCTGGTCGTGACCAGCGCCGCCGAGGCCCGCGATGAGCTTGCCGGGCGGGGGGTGGACGTCTCCGACGTGCAGGAGTTCCCGTGGGGGAAGTTCGTGTTCTTCTCAGATCCCGACGGCAACCGCTGGTCGATCCAAGAGGTTCCGCCCCGCGATTGACCCGTGTTGCCGGTCAGTGCGCTGACCACCACAGACCGCCCCCGCGAGATCGGACATCCGTCCACCGTTTTTCGATTGATTCAAGTGGTCCGGTGTCCGTGGGGGCGGCGGCGGGCAGGAATGCCAGCTGAAGAGTGAGCGGGATGCTCACCGTGGAGGTACAAGGTGCACCGCATTGTCGTTCTCGGCGTGGTCGGCGTGCTCATGGCCGTGGCCGCGTCGCACGTGCTCACGACGGCCTCGCGCGCGGTGCGCGATGCCCGCACCGCGGCCAGCCTGCTGCGCTGCGACGGAACAACGCTGAACCGCTACGACGCCGCTGACCCCGCCGATGGCGACGACCCGACGGCGCCATGCGCCGGGATCGCCAAGCGGCTCCAGGCGGACACCGGGGCCGGCGAGGCCGCCGTCGTCCCGGCGCCGCCGGGCCAGTAGTGGCCGCCCGCCCGCCTCATGCGGTGCGGCTACGAAACGCGGCCGCCCGCGCGCTGAGCGCGGGCGGCCGCGGATGTTTCAGCCAGCGGCCGGCTCGGCCGCCGCTGACGAGTGATCCTCGCGCGTCGCCGCGCCGCGCCCCTCGACGTTGAGCCGCGGGAGCACGGAGTCCAGCCAGCTCGGGATCTTCCAGTTGGCGTCGCCGATGAGGATCATCAGCGCCGGAACGAGCACCGAGCGCACGATCAGCGCGTCGAGCAGTACCGCGCTGGCCAGGCCCACGCCGAACAGCTCGATGATTCGCTCGCCGCCGAGGATGAACGACGCGAATACCAGCACCATGATGGAGGCCGCGGCGGTGATGGTCCGGCCCGTGGCGGCCAGCCCGTGGGCCACCGCCTCGGTGTTGTCGCGCCGGCGGTGCCATTCCTCATAGATGCGGCTGACGAGGAATATCTCGTAGTCCATCGAGAGGCCGAACAGGATGGGAAACATCAGCACCGGAACGAAGGTCTCGATCGGACCGGTGGTCCCGCCCAGCCAGCCCTTCTGGAAGATGGCGGTCACGATGCCGAAGGCTGCACCGGCCGACAGCAGGTTCATGACCGCCGCGGTGAGCGGGATGACCAGGCTGCGGAACACCGCCATCAGCAGCAGGAAGCTGAGGAGGACGACCACCCCGATGAACAACGGCAGCTTCGCCGACAGGATGTGGCTGAAGTCCTCGAAGATCGCCGTCGTCCCGCCGACGAGCACGGTCAATCCCGTGCCCTTGGTCGCCGCCGGGATCACGCTGTCGCGGACGTGGTTGAGCAGGTCCGTGGTCGAAGCCGCCTGCGGAGAGCCCTTGGGGTAGACGCTGGCGATCGCCACCGTCGGATGCCCGTCGCCGCCGAGCGTCGTCACGCCGGTCGATCCCACGACGCCGGGCGTCGCCGCCACTGCGGCCTGCGTCTTCTTGAACGCCGCCAGATCTGACGGCTGCTTGATCTGAGCCACGAGCTCGAGCGGCCCGTTGTAGCCGGGGCCGAAACCCTTGGCCAGCAGGTCGTAGGCCTTGCGGGTCGTGGTGCTGGAGGGGTCGGTTCCCGCATCGGCCGAGCCCAGGCGCATGGAGAAGAACGGGATGGCGATGATGATCATCACCAGCGCGGCCACGGTGGCGAACACCGCCGGGCGCTTGCTCATCAGGTTGGTCCAGCGCACCCAGGCGGGCGACTCGACGTTGAACTGGAGCTTGCCCTCCTTGCGCGCCCTGCGCTCCCGCCGGCGCGGAACCATTCTGCCGATGGGGGTGGCGAGCAGGGCCGGCAGCAGCGTGAGCGCCGCGAGCACGGTGAATGCGACCGTCACCGACGCCGCGATTGCCACGCCATAGAGGAAGCTCACGCCCAGGGCGAACATGCCGAGCATCGCGATGCACACGATCAGTCCGGCGAACAGCACGGCCCGCCCGGAGGTGTCGATGGCTTCGACCACCGAGGCCTCACGGGTCTCGCCCCGGGCCAGGGCCTGCTTGAAGCGGGTGACGATGAACAGCGCATAGTCGACCCCCACTCCGAGCCCGATGAGAAGCGCGAGCTCCGTCGAGAAGGTGGCGATGTTCATGGCGTGCGAGAGCAGGCCGACGACGGCCGTGCCCGCGCCCAGCGACACGCCGGCGGTGATCAGCGGTAGGAGCATCGCGAAGAAGGACCCGAAGACCAGGAACAGCACGATCGCTGCGGCGAGGAACCCGAACTCCAGCCCGCTACCCGAGTTGTTGGTGTTGCCGGCCTCCGCGATGTTGCCCTCCACCTGGAACTGCACCCCGTTCCCCGATTGCGACGTGATCGAGTTCACGAAATCGCGGGCCTGGGGCGCGGTGATCTTGTTCTGGTTGGCGGCGTTGGTGAACGTCACATTGGCGAAGGCGACCTGTCCGCCGGGGGCGATCTGATGGCTCGTCTCCGGCGTGAACGGTGAGACCACGCTGGCCACGTTGGGGTCCGCTGCCACCTTGTCGAACACCTTCTTGGCCCGCGCGACGACGGCCGGGTCGGTGACCTTGCCGTGGTCGACGCCGATCACGAGCTGGTCGGTCTCGCCCGAGTTGTGCGGGCTGGCCTTCTGCAGCAGGCGGATCGCGTCAAAGCTGCCCGTGTGGGGAAGCTTGAAGTTGTCGGTGAAGGCGCTGCCCGCCGCCGAGTGGATCCCCACCAGCGCGACGAGCCCGACGACCCAGCCGAGCAGCGCCATCCATTTATGTCTGAAACACCAGGAAGCTACGGTTCTCATACGACGTCATTCCTCCGAAGTTGTTGCGCCCTCTGAGGCTAAGCCCCCGCGCGATTCGGCGTAAGTGGTCCGAGGCCGAAATCAGTCATGACAATTGTCATGACACCGCCGCACTGCGCCCAGCCGCGCCACCCATTGAACACATGTTCGCTGACATTTGGCTGACAACCTGTGAACGGAGCCCCCGATGAGCCCCTCAAAGAGCACGAGAGGTCGCAAAAGCGCCGGTTTGCTCCTCTTCCGGGGCACAGGCGAGGATCTGCAGGTCTTGTTGGTCCACCCCGGAGGCCCGTTCTGGTCCAACCGTGACCTCGGTGCGTGGTCGATTCCCAAGGGCGAGTGCGAGGAGGGGGAGGACCCCCGATCTGCCGCGTGGCGCGAGTTCGGGGAGGAACTCGGCAGCCCGGCGCCCGAGGGCGATGCGCTGGAACTTGGCGAGGTTCGCCAGAAGGCGGGCAAGACGGTGGTGGCGTGGGCCATCGCCGGCGATCTGGACCCCGAGACGATGACCAGCAACACCTTCACCATGGAGTGGCCTCCGCGCTCGGGCCGATCCCAGGCCTTCCCGGAGGTGGACCGGGCCGGCTGGTTCTCCCTGGCCGAGGCGCGCGAGCGGATCAACCCCGCGCAGGCCGCGCTGTTGGATCGTCTGCGCGAGGCGCTCGACGCGTGAGCCCCGGCGACAACATCAGCCCCACCGCGCACTACACCGGCGAGGTGTGGCGCCGCGCTGGACTCTCGCACCCCTGGCTGGGCACCCGCGAGGGCCGGCTGATGGTCGACGCGCTGCATCCGCTGATGAGGGTCAGCGGTGCGCTGGGCGGGCCCTCGCTCGAGAGCTACCTCCTCGCGCGCCACCGGGCCATCGACGCACTCCTCGCCGACGCGGTGGAGCGCCGCGGCGTCAGCCAGGTGATCGAGATCGCCGCCGGGATGTCGGCGCGGGGATGGCGGTTCGCCAACCGCTACGGCGACAGCCTCACCTACGTCGAGGCCGACCTGCCGGGGATGGCCGCGCGCAAGCAGCGCGCCCTGGCGCGCATCGGGTCGCTGTCTGCCACCCACCGCGTGGCCGAGATCGACGCCCTCCGGGCCGACGGCCCCGGGAGCCTCGCGGCGCTCGCCTCCGGCCTGGTCCCCGATGCCGGCGTGGCCGTGGTCACCGAGGGCCTGCTTGGCTACCTGTCGACCGACGCCATGCTGGGCCTGTGGCGGAATATCGCCGCGGTGCTGCAGACCTTCCCGGCGGGGTACTACCTCTCCGACCTTCACCTGGGCAGCGTCCAGACCCCGGTGGTCCGGCTCTTCCGGCGGTTGCTCGCGGGGTTCGTGCGAGGGCAGGTCTACCTGCACTTCGACGGCGCGGCCGACGCCGAGGCCGCCCTGGGCGAGGCGGGTTTCGCCGCCGCCTCCGTGCGGCGGGCGGGGGCGATCATCGAACTGCCTGAGCGCGAGCAGCGGTCCACCGCGCATATACTTGAGGCGTCAACCACTGACTCGGAGCGTCGCCCATGATCACCGCCACTCTCTACTCTGATCCCGCTTGCCCGTGGGCCTACTCCGAGAGCCCCGCACTGAGGGTGATCGAGTGGCGCTACGGCGATCAGCTGGACTGGAACCTCGTCGTCGTCGGGCTCACCGAGAGTGCCGACCAGTACGCCAAGCGGGGCTACACGCCGGTCCGGGGCGCCTTGGGCCAGCTGCACTTCCGTCAGAGCTACGGGATGCCGTTCGCGCCTGAGCCCAAGGCGCGTCTGAGCGCGACCGCCCGGGCCTGCCGGGCGGTGGTCGCCGCGCGCCTGCAGAACCCCGGGACCGAGTGGGCCGTGTTCCGCGCCATCCAGTTGGCCAACTTCACCGGGCCGCTGGTGCTCGAGGACGACGACATGCTGCGCGACGTGCTCCGCGAGGTGGACGGCGTCGACGCCGACGCGATCATCGCCGCCCTGGACTCGCCCGAGGTCACCGAGGCCTATGAGGCCGACAAGGCCGACACCCGCAAGGCTGCCGGGTCCGCCGCCGAGCTGCAGGGCAAGACGGCCACGACCGACGGCCCTGTCCGCTTCACCGCGCCGTCGATCGTCTTTCAGTCAAACGGCACCGCGCTGGTGGCCGGTGGCTTTCAGCCCGTCGAGGCCTACGACGTCCTCGTGGCCAACCTCGACCCGACGCTCACCCGCCACGCGCCGCCCGAGACGCCCGAGCCGCTCCTGGGAGCATGGCCGGGCGGCCTGACCACCCAGGAGGTGGCGGCGCTGATGACTCACGGCAACGACGCGCCCGACCGCCAGGCCGCGGAGGCCGCGCTCATCGAACTGGTGGCCGACGGCAAGGCGACGCGGCGGTCACTGGGCGACGACGCGCTCTGGGTCGCGGCCGCATAGAGCTACTCGGCCCAGGTCAGCCGTAGCGGCAGGCTGTCGAGGCCGTAGATCCCCGACGGGGTGCCGAACTCCGGCTCGCCGGAAAGCTCGATGCGCTGCGCGCGCCGCGCCAGCGCGGCCAGCCCCTCCTGCATCTCGGCGCGCGCGAGGTTGGCGCCGACGCAGTAGTGGATCCCGGCGCCGAAGGTGAGCACGCGCGCGCCGCCGCGCTCGGCGGTGACGTCGAAGGCGTCGGGCTCGACGCCCTGGCGGTTGGCGTGCCAGGCGGATACGAGGACCACCGAACCTGCGGGAAACGTCACGCCGCGGTGCTCGATCTCGGCGGTCGTGATCCGGGCGGTGAACGGCGTGATCGGCTCATAGCGCAGTGCCTCGTCGACGGCGCGCAGGGCGAGCCCGTCGGGATCTGAGCGCAGCGCCTCCCACTGCTCGGGATGCAGGGCGAGCAGGCGGACCGCATGGGCGAGCTGGCTCTGGCTGGTGTCGACACCGCCGACGAGGATGTTGAGCACGAGGTTGCGCAGCTCGTCGTGGTTGAGGCGTTCGCCCTCGGCCTCGGCGGCGATCAGATCGGTGATGAGGTCCTCACCGGGGTCGTCGCGTCGGCCGGCGATGAGCTCGTCGGCCCATACGTAGAACTCGTCGACCGCGGCCTCGATCCGGGGGCGGTCCTGCATCAGGCTGGTGGCGTCGAACTGGCGCTGGATGACGTTGGACCACTCGTGCAGCTTGGGCGCGTAGCGGTGCGAGACGCCCATGACGTGAGCGATGACCAGCGACGGATAGGGCTTGGCGACGTCGGCGATGAACTCGCACGCGTCGCGGGCCGCGACCTCGTTCAGCAGGTCGGCCAGGAACTCCTGCATCGCCTGGCGGTAGCGGGCGACGGCACGCGGCGCCAGCGCCGGGTTGACGAGGTTGCGCAGGCGGCGGTGGTCATCGCCATTGACGTTGATGATGTTCTTGAGGATCTCCTCGTGCAGCGGGCCCTCGGTGATGCCGAAGATGTCGGCGATCGTCATCCCGGGGAACTGGGCGTCGCGCGTGCGCAGGAAGAACTCCGCCGACTCGCGCTCGAGGACGAGAAAGCCGAAGGGGCACGCCGCCAGCCAGCCGTCGTGGCCCCGGAGCGCCGTCATCGCCTCGCGGTACCGAGTCCCGCGCAGCGTGGCGTCGGTGTGGTCGAACATCGTCAGCTCCAACTCGCCCGCGAGTGGCATCCGTGTCGCTCCTCAGACCCAGGGGTTGGACGCCAGTTCGCGCGCCACCGCCTCGGTGACGTGCAGCGCCTGGCGCACGGTGCGGTAGTCGACGTTCTCGGGCGTGTCGGACATCAGGTGGTAGTTGGACAGCTGCTTGTAGCGGTTCATGGAGCAGAGGGTGGCGGTTGGGTAGCCCGCGCGGCTGGGGATGACGGCGTCGGTGGAATTACGCGACCGCATGCCCCGGCGCAAGTGTGCTCCGGCGCCGTCGGCGACGCGCGCGATGAGATCCCTGAATGCGCGGTCATGGTAATCCTCCATGATCACCGGGCCCTCGCCCTCCAGCATGATCAGGCGCGGCGAGCCGACGGTCTCGAGATTGAGGAACCACGTCCGCTCGCGATCGAGCCGGGGGAAGTGGCGACGGGCGAAGCCGTAGATGCCGCCCTGGATGACCTCCTCGGCGCCGCAGGAGGCCAGAACCACCCGCAGGCCGTCGGCCGGCCGCTCCCGGAGGCGCTCGGCCAGCGCCACCAGCACCGCCACCGCGGTCAGGTTGTCGTTGGCGCCGGGCACGATCGGGCTGCGGGCCACGTCCTCGAACACCGCCGCGCCCAGCACCGAGCCCGCCAGGCCCGCGGCGATGAGCCGGCGCCGGCCGCGCAGCGACCCGAGCGCCACCAGCCCCGGCGCGGCCAACAGCGTCCCCCACAGCGGGAGCGACGTGTCGATGCGCTCGATGATCCCCGGCATCGCCTCGCCCCACCGCCGCTGCAGCGTGTCATCGAAGATCCGCCCGGTGGGGGCGGCGTCGTGGTGGGCGAGCAGGACCAGCGTCCGCGGAGTGTCGGGTGCCCCGATGTCACCCACGACGTTCCAGGTCGTCCGCGCCGGGCTGGCCGCACGCCGGAACAGGCGCGGCCCGTTGGAGACATCGTCGGCGATGGCCGCCAGCACCGCCCCCGCGACCGCGCCGGCCGCGGGGCGGGCCCGGCGGCTGGCCAGCGCCGCCGCCCCCGCCAGGGCGCTGGCGATCGACAGCGTGCTCATCACGCGCGCGTAGCCCTCGTGGTAGCGCTCGGGCTCGACCTGCGCGTCGCAGCCGGCGGCCTGCAGCCGGGCTGCCAGCCACTCGGCGGCCTGGCGCTCGCCCTCGGAGCCGGCGCGGCGCTCCAGCGGCGCCAGTGCGTCGACAACTTCGCGCAGGATGGCCTCGTCTGGGTGGGGCGGTGCGCCCGGAGTGGCTCCGGGCGTCACGTCAGGCCGCCACGTTCTCGAACACCGCAGCCAGTCCCTGGCCGCCACCGATGCACATCGTCTCCAGGCCGTAGCGTGCGCCCCGCCGGCGCAGCTCGCGCACAAGCGTGGTGAGGATGCGCCCGCCGGTGGCCCCGATCGGATGCCCCAGCGAGATCCCGGAGCCGTTGACGTTGAGCCGCTCCATGCCGTCGGGGAGCTCCCAGTTGCGCAGCACGGCCAGCACCTGGGCGGCGAACGCCTCGTTGAGCTCGATGAGGTTCATCTCGTCCAGCGTGAGTCCGGCGCGCGCGAGCGCCTTGGCCGTCGCCGGTACCGGCCCGATGCCCATCGTCCGGGGCGGCACGCCCGCGGCCGCCCAGCTCACCAGCCGCACCATCGGCGTGAGCCCCAGCTCGGATGCCTTCTCGGCATGGGTGACGATGCACACCGCGGCGCCGTCGTTCTGCCCTGATGCGTTGCCGGCGGTGACCGTGGCCTCGGGATCCTTGCGCGCCATCACCGGGCGCAGCGAGCCGAGGCTCTCCAGCGAGGCGTCCGAGCGCGGGTGCTCGTCGCGGTCGATGAGCCGCGTGCCCGTCTTGCGTTCCTTGACCTCGACGGGGACGATCTCCTCGGCAAACGTGCCGCTCTCCTGCGCAGCCACGGCGCGCTGGTGCGAGCGCAGGGCCAGCGCGTCCTGCTCATCGCGCGGAATGGAGTACTCGCGGCGCAGGTTCTCCGCCGTCTCGATCATCCCGCCGGGCACGGGGTAGTTCTCGCCACCCGCGGTGACGCGGCCGCGCACCAGGCGGTCCTCGAGCATGGCGCCGCCCGAGCGCGCGCCCCAGCGCAGCGAGGTGGAGTACAGCTCGGCCTGGCTCATGCTCTCTGCCCCGCCGGCGAGCACGACATCGGCGGCGCCGGTCTGCACCTGCATGGCAGCCTCGATCACCGCCTGCAGCCCCGATCCGCAGCGACGGTCGATCTGCAGGCCGGGGACGTCGACGGGCAGGCCGCTGTCAAGCGCCGCGACGCGCCCGAGCGCCGGTGCCTCGCCGTTGGCGTAGCCCTGACCCAGCAGGACATCGTCGATCTGGTCGTGGGGCAGGCCCGTGCGCTCGAGGATGGCGGTAATAACGGTGGTGGCCAGCGAGGTCACGGGTACGTCTCTAAAAATGCCGCCGAACCGGCCCACGGGCGTCCGCAGGGGTTCGCAAATAAGGGCGTCTCTCATTCGCCCAGCTTATCCAGCAAGCGTCTGCAGTTCGTACTCGGCGGGGGTGCGGCCGACGAGCGCCCGGAAGTCTGAGACGAAGTGCGCATGGTCGTAGTAGCCGAGGTCCAGGGCAAAGCGCGTCCAGTCCTGGCGCCGGCGCCGGTCGAGCGTCTCGATCGCGTCGTGCAGGCGGTAGCGTTGCATGACCCATTTGGGGCCGACGCCGACGTAGCGGGCAAACAGTCGCTGCAGCGTGCGCACCGCGAGGTGGTGACGGTCGGCCAGCGCCGACACGCTCTCGTCGGGCGCGGAGCGCTGGATGTCGGCCACCACCTCCTGGACGAGGGCGATGCGCTGATCGGGCGTGGGCGGCAGGCGCGAGCGCAGCAGCGCGTGCACCGCCGCGACGAGCGCATCGGGGTCCTGGATCCCGTGCGGCAAGCCCGCCTCGTCGCCGAACAGGTCGGTGACGGGCACATGCCGATCGGTGAGCTTCGACACGGGCGTGCCACCGGCGAACGGGGCAAACCCGCCAGGCCGGAATTTCGTGCCGACGGCCCATCCCGCGTCCTGTAGCCGCCGGACGTAACGGTGGCGCATGACGCCGTAGACCTGCGCGCCGTCGGGCTCGACGACGAGATGCACCGAGGGGTGCGGCATGACCGCCGATTCATAGACCGGCAGACCGCGGCGGTCCCACCGCACCAGCCAGTGGCTGTCGATGAGCGCGGCCAGGTCGGGAGGCGGCGCGCGGCGCTCGAGCGTGAACATCTCGCCAACGGCGCCAGGACGGAGGATCCCGCGGGTGCTCATTGCTGTCGCATTTTTCCAAGACGCCCAGCCCGGCGCCGGATAGCGTGGTCGCATGCCCACCTACACCAAGCTCAACTTCGCAGACGTCAAGGACCTCGCTCCCGACTACGGGATGTCGGACATGGGGGAGGCCCGCTTTGCTCGCGGCGCGCTGGGGGCCGAGCGGATCGGCCTCAGCAAGTACAAGATCAACGCCGGCCACCGGCTCGGCTTCGGCCACCGGCACGAGAACTCGGAGGAGACCTACCTCGTGCTCTCCGGCTCGGGGCGATTCCGCGTCGACGAGGACGTGTTCGACGTCGGGCCGCTGGACATCGTCTACTGCTCGCCAACGGCGATGCGCGGCTGGCAGGCCGGCCCTGACGGGATGGAGCTGCTGGCCTTCGGCGCCCACAACGAGGGCGAGAACACGGAGATGGACCGGGAGTTCTGGACGGAGTGAGGCCGCACGCCAGTCCGGTTTCGGGCGCTGCCGTCGTTTAAGGTCCAGCGCCATGCTTCTGTACGACTCAGCCATCTCCGGCAACTGCTACAAGGTCCGCCTCCTCCTGACGAAGCTCGGGATCCCGTTCGAGCGCCACGAACTGAGCGTGTTCGACCGCTCCGACCGGCCCGAGGTGCTGGGCGCCCTGAACCCGGCGCTGCGCGTCCCCACCGCGGTCCTCGACGACGGCCGCTCGCTGGGCGAGTCAAACGCGATCCTGTGGTACTTCGGCGACGGCACCGAGCTCGTGCCGGCCGACCCCTATGAGCGTGCCCAGGTCATGCAATGGCAGTTCTTCGAGCAGTACGACCACGAACCGAACATCGCCGTCGCGCGGTTCTGGGCCCTGGCGGATATCACGCCGTCCGACGCCGACCGTGAGGCCAAGCGCAAGGGCGGGGAGCGGGCGCTCGCGGCGATGGAGCGTCACCTGGCTGAGCACGAGTACCTGGCCGGCGGCCGTTTCAGCATCGCCGACATCGCGCTCTACGCCTACACGCACGTCGCACCCGAGGGCGGCTTCTCACTGCAGCCCTACCCGGCCATCCGGGAGTGGCTCGTCCGGGTCGCCTCGCAGCCCCGGCACATCCCCATCACCGACTGACCGTCGCGCGCGGCGGACTCGCGTGTCCCCGGAGGTTTGGGGATGCAGCTTGGCCGCCGCGTCGAATCTCTAATCTCGGACCATGGCCGAGGCGACCCGCCCCACTGAGCAATCAGAGGAGGCGGCGGCACCGGCTCTCCTGGTTCAGGTCGCCGGCCGCGCTCCGCACCCGCTGGCGGTGCGGACGATCGCCTTCGTGGTCGGCGCCGCCAGCCTCGGCACCGAGATCGCCGCGGCGCGACTGCTGGCTCCGTACTTCGGCGCCTCCACGATCATCTGGGCCAACACGATCGCCACCGTGCTCGTCGCGCTGTCGGCCGGCTACTGGCTGGGCGGCAAGCTGGCCGACCGGCGCGCGGACCTGCGCGGGCTCTGCGCCGTCGTTCTCGTCGCCTCGCTGCTGCTGGCGCTCGTGCCCTTCGTCGCCGACCCCTTTCTGAGGCTGTCGGTCGCGGCGCTCGGGTCGCTGTCGGTGGGCGGCTTTGTCGGGTCGCTGGCCGCGATCCTGGTGCTGGTGGCGGTGCCGATCATGCTGCTGGGCACCGTGGCCCCCTACGTGAGCAGGCTCAGTGTCGAAAGGGTGAGCGAGACCGGGCGCACGATCGGCAACCTGTATGCGATCTCGACCGTCGGCTCACTGGTGGGGACGTTCCTGGCGGCGCTGCTGCTCATCCCCACGATCGGCACGCACCGCACCTTCATCGTCTTCGCCCTGTCGTTGGCGATCGTCTCTGTGCCCGGCCTGCGCCTGCGCCGCTTCTGGGCCATCCCGTTGCTCGTCGGCGGCTCGCTGGCCATTCCGCCGGCGGCGATCGGGGCCGGTGTGGCCCACGGCCGGGTCATCTACGAGACCGAGACCCAGTATCAGTACGCGCGCGTGGTCCAGTTCCCCAGCGGCGTGCGCTGGCTGCAGCTCAACGAGGGGGTCGCCGTCCACTCCGTGTACCGGCCCGGAACGTTCCTTGCCCGCGGCTACTGGGACGACTTCCTGGTGCTGCCGTTTGCAGCGCGGTCACCGGCTCCGGCGCCGCCGGCCCGGATCGCCATCCTCGGTGACGCCGCCGGCACGGTGGCGCGCGCCTACGGGCACTTCTTCCCGGCCACTCGCGTGGACGCGGTCGAGCTCGACGGCAAGCTCACCGAGATCGGCAAGCGCTACTTCCATCTCTCCGGGCCGCGGTTGCACCTCTACACCGCGGACGCCCGGCCGTGGCTGCAGGCCAGCCACGCGCGCTACGGCGCGATCTTCCTGGACGCCTACCGCCAGCCCTACATCCCGTTCTACCTGGTCACCCGCGAGTTCTTTGCGTCGGCACGGGCGCACCTGCGGCCAGGGGGCACGTTCGTCATCAATGTCGGGCACCTGCCGGACTCGAGTTCGCTCGAACGCGTGGTCACCGCGACCCTGCGCGCGGTCTTCCCCTATGTCGTGCGCGACCGCTTCAGCCCTGAGAACTCGCTGCTGGTGGCCTCCACGGCGCCGCTGTCGGGGGCCTCGATGCTCGCCGCGCACGCCCACGTGTCGCTGGCGCTGCAGGGCCTGCTGGCGTCGACCTCCGGCAGGATCGGCCCCACGCTCACGGGCGGGTCGGTCTACACCGACGACAAGGCGCCCGTCGAGTGGCTGACCGACCTGTCGATTCTGCGCTACGCCGCCGGGACGCGCTGATCAGACGCACTCGCCTCGCCGCGTGCCGGTGGCGGGGCGGCGGGCAGCGGCGGACCGCTCTGCCGCACCCGCACGCCGCCTCTGGGCGCGATCGTGATCGCGCGGAACTGACCTTTGGCCGGCTCCGGATCAACGGGCGAGAGGGTGGCACGTTCCAGCACGCGCGCGAGCACGACGCGCATCTCGGTCAGCGCGAAGCTCGCGCCCAGGCAGCGGCGCGTGCCGCCGCCGAAGGGGACCCAGCTGTATGTATCCGGACCCCGCCCATCCGCCCCGCCTGAGATAAACCGCTCGGGGGAGAACGACTGCGGGCTGGGGTACAGGTCGCTGCGCCGGTGGATGCTGCGGATCGACGGGTTGATCTCCACGCCGACCGGCACCTCGTAACCGCCGATGGCGAACGGGCGTTGGCGCACGACCCGCCCCACCCCGGGGATGACCGGCCGGATGCGCAGCGACTCCTTGATCACCGCGTCGAGGTAGCGGTCATCTCCCTCGCGCGCCTGCGCGCACACCCGGGCGTCATGCAGGACGAGGTCGAAGGTCCAGGCCAGGCCCGTCGCCGTGGTCTCGTGCCCGGCGAGCAGCAGGGTCAACAGCTCGTCGCGAACCTCGCGGTCGGTGAGAGCGACCCCGTCCTCGTCGTGGGCCAGCAGGAGCCCGGAGAAGACGTCGTCGCGCTCCTCAAGGTCGGTGGCGCCGCGGCGACGGGTGATCTCGGCGTAGATGATCTCGTCCACGGCCCGCTTGCGCGCCGCGAACTGCACGGCCGACCGGCGCTCGCCGCGCCCACGCATGACCGCGTTGAGCAGGAGCGCCCCGCGGGCGCGTGACAACGGCTCCACCATCGCGCGCAGGCGCCGCGCGAACTCGTCCTCGGCGGCGCCGGGGGCGTACCCGAACACCGCGCGCAGGATCACCCGCAGCGTGAGCGCCTGCATGCTCTCGAGCAGCGTGAAGGGCTCGCCGACGGGCCAGCGGTCGATCTCGGCGTCGGCACACTCGCGCATCGTGTCGACGTGGGCGAGCATCCGCTGGCCGTGAAACGCCGGCAGCAAGAGGCGGCGGTGGCGCAGGTGCTCGGCTCCGTCGAGCAGGAGCACGGAGCGCTCCCCCAGGATCGGACCCAGCAGCGCGTTGGCCTCGCCGGCGTGCAGTTGCTCGCCGGAGCCCTGGAAGACCTGCTTGACGGCGCCGGGCTCGAACAGCATCACGAAGCGCTCGTCGAACAGCGTCCCCATGGTCACGATGTCGCCGTAGCGACGCCGGCACCAGTCCAGGTAGCGCACGCCGCCGACCATGAACCCCAGCGTCTGTGCCCAGCGCGGGAAGGAGGGACCGGGTGGGAGGGACGCGGGCACCGTCGTCATCGCCGTCGATCGTTGCACACCCGCCGCGCGGGCTCGTCGGTTTCAGCGGGTCTCGGGCCCCTGCGACGCTGCCGCCTTGACGCCCAGATCCTGAAGGCTCAGGGGGTGGGCCGGCGGCTCGTCGAGCACCTGCCGGCGGGTCACGCGCAGGTCGGCGTCGACGTGCAACAACTCGCCGGAGGCCAGCGGGGTCCAGGCGGGGTCGTCGTCCATGCGCTCGGTGGCGACGACCACCGCGCGCTGGTCGGCCAGGTCACCGGAGTGCACGCGGATCCGGCCGTGCGGGCTGCGGTGAGCCAGGTGCCCGTCGCCGCCCGGGCCGCCCGCCTCACGCTCGAGGACGAGCAGGTCGTGGCTGTCGGGGTAGCGCAGCGCCCACAGCTCGTCTGCCGTGACGAGCACCAGGTTGATCGCGAACACCGGCAGGTTGGCGGCCACCCACCGCGCCGCTGCGGTGATGCCCTCGCCGACATCGCCCGTTCGCCGCACCTCGCGGGTGACGAGCGCGAACAGCCGCTCGGAGTCGGTGTCGCCCGCGACCAGCGACATCACGTCGCCCAGTTCGGCCTCGAGCGTCTGCAGGCCCTCGACGACGCCGTTGTGGGCAAACAGCCGGCCGTCCTGCTCGAAGGGGTGGGTGTTGCGCTCAGACAGCCCGCCGGTGGAGGCATAGCGGACGTGGGCCACGAACGTGCGCGAGTCCACCTCCTTGGCCTCCCGGGCGAAGGCGCGGTCCTCGAAGGCGGCGGTGGCCTGCTTGGAGACGACCGGCCGCCCCTCGCCGTCGTAGTACCCGAGGCCGGTCCCGTCGGGCTCGCGGTGGCTCTGCTCAGACAGCGAGTCGGGCGCCTCGAGCAGCCAGAAGGTGGCGTGGACGGGCTCCCGGCCCCCGCTCATGGCGAACAGGCGGCACATCGTCAGAGGCGACACTAACCGCAATCTGCGTCTGTCAAAGTAATTTCAAGCTCGCCTGCCATCTTGGGTCGCGTCCAAGGAAAGGCGTTCCGATCATGAGATTCCTGCGCACAGCATCCACCGGCCGGCTTCTGGCCCTCATCGGCGGGCTCGTCATCGCCATCGCGGGCGGCACGGCCATCGCCGTCGCCGCCACCGGCAGCGGGCCCGTCCCCAACTCCAAGCCCCTGGCCCAGTCCATCCACGACGCCCTGGCGGCCAAGCCGGTCAAGGGCATCACGGCGGATATCACCTTCACCAACAACCTCATCAGCTCTGATGATCTCCCCGGCGAGACCGCGGACCCGCTGCTGCAGGGCACGCGCCACGGACGGGTGTGGCTGTCTAACGACGGCCGGGTCCGGATCGAGCTCCAGGGCGACAATGGGGACGCCAACCTCGTCGTGAGCAAAACCTCGTTCTGGGTGTCTGATCCGATGCAGCACACCGTGTACGAGGGGACGCTCCCCGCGGACAAGTCCGACGCCGCCGGGGCCAAGGACAAGACCGCCCACCGCATCCCGACGGTCGCGCAGATCCAGTCGCGCCTGACCCGGCTGATGGGTCGCGTGGACGTTGGGGGCGCGCAGACGTCGAGCCCCGGTGACGTGGCCGGGCGCGCGGCCTACTCGGTGGCCGTCTCGCCCAAGCACTCCGGCGGGCTGCTCGGCCAGGCGCAGCTGGCGTGGGACGCCGTCACCGGCGTGCCGCTGCGCGTCGCCATCTACGCTCGCGGCAATCCCACCCCGGTGCTGGCGCTGAGCGCGACGAACATCTCCTACGGGCAGATCTCCGACTCCGACCTCAACATCCAGCCGCCCGCCGGCGACAAGGTCGTCAAGGTCTCCAGCGCCGACAAGCACGCCTCCGCGGCGCAGACCGCGCGCACGGCCCGCGCCAAGGCCGCGCACGCCCAGGTCAAGGGCGTCGCTGCGGTCGCCCGGCACGTGCCCTTCACCCTCGGCGCGCCCGCGGCGCTGGCGGGGCTGCCCCGTGCGGACGTCACCCTGCTGAACTGGGGCGGCAAGCCGGCCGCGCTGGTGACCTACGGCAAGGGCCTGGGTGGGATCGCGGTGATCGAGCAGAGCAGCGCCGGGCAGAGCGCCCCGAGCAGCTCCGGCTCTGACAACGGTGGCCTCAACCTCCCGACGGTGTCGATCAACGGCGCCACCGGCCAGGAGCTCGCCACTCCGCTGGGCTCGGTGGTGCGCTTCACGCACGGCGGCGTGGCCTACACGGTGCTCGGCTCGGTGGCCCCCTACGCGGCGGAGACCGCGGCGCGGGCGCTCACCAAAGCCGCTCCGTGACCTCGGTCGCAGACAGCTCGGTTCACGGTCCGGCGCCGGCGACACCCGCCGGCGCCGAACCGCCACCAATCGAGGTCCGCGGACTGGTCAAGCGCTACGGCGAGCTGACCGCCGTCGGCGGGGTGGACCTCACGGTGCGCAGCGGTGACGTCTACGGCTACCTGGGGCCCAACGGGGCGGGGAAGACCACGTCGCTGCGGATGATGATGGGGCTCATCCGTCCCACCGAGGGGTCGGTCCGGCTGTTCGGGCGCGACCCGATGGAGAGCGTGCGGGCGCTTGAGGGGGTGGCCGGCTTCGTCGAAGCGCCGACCTTCTACCCCTATCTCAACGCGCGTAAGAACCTGGAGATGCTCGCCGCCTTCGACGGCGGCGGCGCCTCTGAGCGCATCGACGAGGCCCTGGACGCCGTCGAGCTCAGCGGGCGCCAGCGCGACAAGGTGGGCGGCTACTCACACGGTATGCGTCAGCGGCTGGGGATCGCCGCCGCGCTGTTGCGCGATCCCAAGCTCCTGCTGCTCGACGAGCCCGCCACCGGCCTGGACCCCGCCGGGATGCGCGACATGCGTCTGCTCATCCGGCGCCTGGCCGATCAGGGCATGACCGTCCTGCTCTCCAGCCATCTGCTCACCGAGGTCGAGGATGTCTGCAACCGGGTGGCGATCGTCCGCCAGGGCCGGATCGTCTACGAGGGCGAGATCGCGGCGCTCAAGCGCGGCGCGGGCACGCGCTACTGGCTGCAGACGACCGACGACGAGCGCGCCCTGGCGGTGTGCGGCGCGCAGGCGGGTGTGGACGAGGTTCGCATCGAGCACGGGCGGATCACGTTCACCGCCGACGAGGAGGCCGTGGGCGCCCTCTCACAGGCGCTGGTGGAGTCGGGCGCGCTCATCCACGCCATGGCGCCGCAGACGGTGACCCTGGAGGACCTGTTCTTCTCCTTCACCGAGGGCGACGGTGTCCCCGATGCGTCGGTCGTGCCCGAGCCCGCCCCCGCCGCGGAGAGCGCGCGCTGATGCCCGGCGTCGGCACCGTCTACCGCTGGGAGCTGTTCAAGCTGCGCCACCAGAAGCGCACCTACATCGGGCTGGGCGGGGCGATCGTCGTCCCCATCCTGTTCGTGCTCGCCATCCACCTGCGCCACCATCACGACCGCGGTGGCGGCTTTGCCTTCTCGGACTACCTGGATCGCAGCGGGCTCGCGGTCCCGCTCGTCATCCTGCTCTTCGGCGCGGTGTGGATGTTCCCGCTCATCACCGCTCTGGTGGCCGGCGACATCTTCGCCTCCGAGGACCACAACGGGACGCTCAAGACGATCTTCACGCGCTCGCTGGAGCGCTGGCAGCTGTTCGCGGGCAAAGCGCTGGCCGCCAGCACCTACGCGGTGATCGCGATTTTCCTGTGCGGGACGGTGGCGGTCGTCGCGGGCAGCTTCCAGTCGGGGTTCAACTCGCTGCAGAGCCTGTCGGGGACGATCGTCTCAGCGCCGAAGGCGCTCGAGCTCGTCTACGTGAGCCTGCTCGTCTACCTCATCCCGATCGCCGCCATCGTCTGCATCGGGCTGCTGCTGTCCTCGGTGACGCGCAACAGCGCCGCCGCCGTGGTGGGCACGCTGATGGTGTCGCTGCTCATCCAGCTCATCGGGATCCTGCCGGGGCTGGGCTCGCTGCAGCCCTACCTGCTCTCCACCCAGTTCAACGCCTGGCAGGGCCTGCTGCGGACGCCCACTGACTGGGAGCCGATCGTGCGCGCGGCGTGGGTCTGCGCGCTCTATGGCATCCCCGCGATCGGCGCCGCCTTCCTCATCTTCATCCGCCGTGATGTCGCCGGCGGCTGATCCGCCGCTGGACGCCGAGCGCGTCCTGGTCGTCGACGACGACCCGCCGTTGCAGCGCATGCTCACCCGCACCCTGTCGGCTGAGGGCTTCGCCGTCACCGTGGCCGGCGACGGCGGCGCCGCTCTGGCCGCCGCCGAGCGTTTTGCCCCCGACGTGATCGTGCTCGACGTGGCGATGCCGACCATCGACGGCTTGGCGGTGTGCCGGCGCCTGCGCGACAAGGGGCTACCGACGCCGATCCTCATGCTCACCGCGCGCGACGCCGTACAGGACCGCGTCGCCGGCCTGCAGGCGGGCGCCGACGACTATCTGGTCAAGCCGTTCGCCGTCGAGGAGCTGGTGGCGCGCCTGCGGGCGCTGACTCGCCGCGGCCAGCCGTCGGGCGCGCTGGCCTACGCCGATCTCAGCCTCGACGTGGCGGCGCGCACGGCCACGCGCCGGGGACGCGCGCTGGAGCTCACCGGCCGCGAGACGGCGCTGCTGGAGCTGCTGCTGCGGCGGCCAGGTCGCATCGTCACCCGGGAGCACGCGCTGGAGGAGATCTGGGACGACGCCGCCGAGGCCAACGTCGTGGACCGCTACGTCACCCGGCTGCGCCGCAAGCTGGGGGACCCGCCGCTCATCCGGACCTTGCGAGGGACGGGGTTCGTGCTACGCGCCTAACTGGTGCCGAGCAGGCTGAGGACGCCTTCCTCGGGCATCGGCTCGCTGAACAGGAAGCCCTGCGCACCGTCGCACCCCAGCCGGCGCAGCTGAGCCAGCTGGATGTCGGTCTCGACGCCCTCGGCGACCACCTTGAGCCCGAGTGCGTGCCCCAGCTCCACCGCGTCGCTCACCGAATCGCCATCGGCGCCGTCGAGGCCCAGCCGCGAGACAAGGGTTGTGTCGATCTTGAGGATGTGGATCGGCAGCTCCGACAGCATGATCGACGACGACGTGCCGGTGCCGAAGTCGTCGATGGCGAGCGTGACGCCGAGCTCGTTGAGCGCCGCCAGCTGGCGCATCGCGAGCTCGGGCGCGGCCTCCAGCGCCCCCTCGGCGACCTCGAGGCACAGGACGCTGGGGTCGTGGCCGCCGTCGCGCATCGCGGCGGCGAGGTGCTCGACGAGGTGGGAGTCGCTCAGCTGGCGCGCCGACAGGTTGACCGAGATGGTCACCCCCGGCCGCGACTCGCGCCAGCGCTCCACCTGATCGAGCGCCTCCCCGATCACCCACTCGCCGATGGGAACGATCAACCCGGTCTCCTCGGCGATGGACATGAACTCGACCGGCTCCATCATCCCCAGCTCGGGGTGCTCCCAGCGCACGAGCGCCTCGAACCCCTCCAGGCCGGTTTCGTCGGTGAACGAGACCCGCGGCTGGTAGTGGACGCGCAGCTGCGCGCGCTCGACCGCCTGGCGCAGCTCGCGCTCGAGGTGGGTGCGTGGACCCGGCAGCCGGGCCATGACGTCCTCGAAGACCTCGAAGCGGGCGCCGCCCGACTCCTTGGCGCGGTACATCGCGGTATCGGCCTGGCGGATGACGTCGTCGATCTCCTCCTCGGGGTCGTTGACGATGTAGACCCCGATGCTGATCGACACAGTGCGCTGCTGGCCGCCGAGGCTGAGCGGCACCGCGGCGGACTGGTTGATGCGCTGGGCCACCAGCGCCGCCTCCTCCTCACTCTCCAGGCCCTCGAACAGGAAGGTGAACTCGTCGCCGCCGAAGCGGGCCACGGTGTCCATCGGGCGCAGCATGCCGCGAAAGCGATCGGCGAGCACGTTGAGCAGCCGGTCCCCGGCGCCGTGCCCGAGCGTGTCGTTGATCTCCTTGAACCCGTCGACGTCGAGGAACAGCACCACCACCGGGCCGCCGGTG
Organism: Solirubrobacteraceae bacterium; assembly: GCA_036490435.1. Classification (GTDB taxonomy): domain Bacteria; phylum Actinomycetota; class Thermoleophilia; order Solirubrobacterales; family Solirubrobacteraceae; genus Palsa-465. Next base: position 14,798 of record DASXDW010000019.1, on the reverse strand, counting down.
CGGCGGCTGCGGTCAAGCGCGCCCCGCAGCCGGTCCAGGAACAGGGCACGGTTGGGCAGCGCGGTGAGCGGATCGTGCAACGCCTGAAGCGCCAGCGCCGCCTCGCTGCGTTTGCGCTCCACCGCATAGCTGACCGCCCGGGCCAGCCGCGGCGCGCTCAGCTCCGAGCGCACCAGGTAGTCCTGGGCGCCGGCCCTGACCGCGGCCACGCCCACCTCCTCGTCGTCGCCGTCGGCCACCAGCACGATCGGCGTCGCCGGCGACGCGTTGCTCAGCTGGGCGAGCACGTCGAGTGCCGGCTGCTCGCGCAGGTCGAGCAGGACGCACGTCGCGCCATGGTCAGCCAACTCCTGAACCGCGTCGGCCACGTGCCGGGTGTGGCTGACCACGAGGCCGCGGTCCCACACCGACCGCAGCATTTCTCCAAGCTCCAGCGCCGCGCGCGCGTCATCCTCCACGAGCAAGACCCGCGCGGGCTTGCCGGGCCCGTACAGCTCCATCACCACCTTGCAAACCTCCGTGTTGCGTCCTGAAACTTTATCCGCAAATGAGAGGTTTGACCATAAAAACAAAAAAATGAAGTTTTGGCCGTGACGTTCGCCCGGAGTCCCTTTCGTTCGCTGCGTGCGCGCATCTCGCTGGCGGCGGGCGCGGCGATCCTCGCCGCCGTGGCGCTGCTGGCTGTGATCACGGTGCTGCTGGTCAACCACGAGCTGCGCAGCTCGCTGGACTCCGCGCTGCGCCAGCGCGCGCAGGAGGTGGCCGAGCTGGCCATCTCCACCCCGGCGGTGCTCACGGACGCCGGCGCCCTGGAGAGCCCGGTCTCGGGCCGTCAGATCTCGGTGCAGGTGGTGGACCGCCGTGGCCGGATCGTGGCGCGCTCACTCAATCTCGGCGCGCGGGTGCTGCCCGAGGACGCGCTGGAGCGCGCCGCCCGCCTGCACGGCCGCACCGGCTCCGAGGACATCGACTTCGCGGGGCGGCCGTTGCGCATCTACGCCGCGCCGATCGCCGATGCCGGCGGGCCCGCGGCAGGCGGGGCGGTGCTCGTCGCCTCCGACACCTCCGATATCGCGCACATCACCTCTCGCCTCGGGGTCCTCGTCGGCCTCACCGGCGCTGCGGTGGCGATCCTGGCGGCGCTGGCGGCGGCGGCGCTGACCCGGCGGGGCCTGCGGCCCTTGCGCACGCTGGCGGAGGCCGCCGGTGAGATCGAGGCGACCGCCGACCCGGCGCGCCGGCTGCCCGAGGCCGCGACGCTCGATGAGATCGGCCGGCTCACCGGGGTGCTGAACACGATGCTCGCCTCGCTAGAGGAGGCGCGCGCCAGCGAGCGCCGGCTGCTCGCCGACGCCTCCCACGAGCTGCGTACCCCGGTCACCGCGCTGCTGGGCAACGTCGAGTACGCCGCGCGCCACGGCGCCGATGAGGAGGTGCTGGCCGATCTGCGCCATGACGCGCGCCGTCTGGCCCGGCTGGTCGATTCGCTGCTGGCGCTCGAGCGCGCGGGGGAGGGGACGTCTGAGTTCTCGCCGCTGCGCCTCGACGACCTGGTCCGTGTGGCGGTTGACGAGCGCGACCCGGGGCGTGTGCACATCGGGACGCTGGATCGTGCGGTGGTCGCCGGCGACGCCGATGCGCTGCGCCGCGCGGTGGGCAACCTGATTGAGAACGGCCTGGTTCATGGCCCGCCGCGCGGGCACGTCACGGTGACGTTGGACGTGGTCGGAGAGCGCGCGCTGGTGAGCGTCACTGACCAGGGGGAGGGCCCCGACCCGGAGTTGCACGGCCAGCTCTTCGAGCGCTTCTGGCGTGGTCCGGGGGCGTCGGACCGGCCGGGCTCGGGCCTGGGGCTGTCGATCGTGGCCGAGATCGCGCGCCACCACCACGGGCGCATTCGCGTCGACGGGGCGCGGTTCACGCTGGTGTTGCCGTTGGCGCGCGAGGCGTCAGGCTAGGCGGGCGGGTGCGCCGATCTCCGTGGGCACCTCGCCGTCGGGCCGCGGCCGCAGGCTCATCTGCCACCAGCCGACGCTGTACCAGCGCCCGAACTTGAAGGCAACGTCGCGATAGATCCCGACGGGCCGGAAGCCCAGGGACTCGTGCAGCCCGACGCTGGCGTCGTTGGGCAGCGTCACCCCGGCGCACACCTCGTAGACGCCCTGGCGCTCCAGCAGCGGGAACAGTGCCCCGTAGAGCGCCCGGCCGACCCCGCGGCGATGGTGGGCGGCGCCGATGTAGACGGTGACGTCGGCCGTCCAGCGATACGCGGCCCGGTCGTGGTGACGGGAGCCGTAGGCGTAGCCGACCACCTCGCTGTCGATCTCGGACACCAGCCACGGATGGCTGCGCGAGGTGATGCGGATGCGGTCGGCCATCTCGTGGGGCTCGGGGGCGCGCTCCTCCAGCGAGGCGACGCCGTCGGCGACGCTGGGCGCATAGATGGCGGCGCAGGCGGCGGCGTCGCGGTCAGGGTCGGCGTGGCGGATGACCATCGTCAAAAGTGTGCGGCAAGCGCGCTGCGGATGCGATCGACGGGGGCGCCCGGCGCCGCCGCGCCGCCGCTCAGCGTCGCCGGGACGGCCAGGCGAATCGCCGAGGTCATGAAGCTGACGGGCGCCCGGCGCACGCGATCGAGGGCGATCGGCTGCTCGTGCGCGTGGTAGCCGAGCGCGGGCGCCAGCTCCAGCAGCAGGGCGCGGGTCACCCCGGGCAGGATCCGGCCGTCGGCGGGTGGCGTGATGAGCGCGTCGTCGTCCAGCAGCCAGAGGTTGCCCCACGCGCCCTCGAGCACCGTGCCGTCTGAGTCGACGAGCAGTGGGACCTGCTCGCGGCCCGATATCGTGCCACGATGTTGTGACGCGACCGCGAGCAGTCGGCGGTCGCGCCATTTGTGCGGGCCCAGGCCGCCGGGGACGGCGAAGGGCTCGAGGGTCACCGCGCGGCGCGTGTCGGCGGCGAAGGGGCGCGAGCTGATGGCGACGTCCTCGCCGGGGACGACGTCGACGCGCAGCCGCTGCTCTCCGGTCAGCTGCGACGCGGTCCCACGCAGCTGGTCCGGAAGGTCGCGGGGCAGGCGGCGCCCGTGCACCGCGGCGCTGGAGTGGGTGAGGCGTTGGACGTGTCGACCCAGCGCCTGAATGCGCCCGTCGCGGACGAGCATCGTCTCAAAGACGCCCTCGCGCGGGTCAGGCCGCACGGATGACCGGTGCCGCTCGCTCCACGTCCACGCCGGCGCCCACGGCGGCGGCGATGGGCCGCGCCTTGATCAGAGCCTCCTCGAGCTCGGTGCGGGGGTCCGAATCGGCGACGATCCCGCCGCCGGCGCCGAGCCACACCTGGCCATGGGCCAGCTCCAGGGTGCGGATGGCGACGTTGAGCTCCAGGCCGGCGGCAGGGCTGGCGAAGCCGACGGCGCCGGTGTAGACCTCGCGCCCGGCCTGCTCTGACTCGGCGATGACCCGCAGCGACTGCACCTTGGGTGCTCCGGTGACCGAGCCGGGGGGGAAGGTCGCGCGCAACACGTCGGCGTCGGTGACGTCGGACCGGAGGCGGCCGTGGACGTGGGAGACCAGATGCCAGAGCCCGGGGTGGGGCTCGGCGGTGGGCCGGCGGGGGGCCACGACGGTCCCGTACTCGCACACACGCCCGAGGTCGTTGCGCATGAGGTCGACGATCATCACGTGCTCGGCGGCGTCCTTGACCGATCCACGGAGCGCGTCCAGCGCGGCGGCGGCGATCTCCGGGTCGGGGTCGCGCGCGATCGTGCCCTTGATCGGGCCGGTGACGATGTGGCGGCCGCGGCGGCGCACGAACAGTTCGGGCGAGAGGGAGGCGATGCCGCCCCGCGGGGTGGCGAAGGCGGCGGCGTAGGGCGGGTCGACGTGCTGCAGTGCGGCGGCAAACAGGTGGGTGGCGGGTGCGTCGGTCTCGCCGTGAAGGCGCAGGCACAGGTTGGCCTGAAAGATCTCGCCGGCCGCGATCCGCCGCCGACACTGGGCGACGGCATCGAGGTGGTGGGAGGCATCGTCGGCGGCGATGCGCAGCGGTGAAACGTGGACGGGCGACGGCGGCGGCGCCGGGCGACTGAGCAGATCGGCCAGCTCACGCCGGCGGCGCTCCAGGGCGTCGCGGCGAGCTGAGGTGACCAGCGCCTCAAACCACCAGCGGCCGTCGGGGGTGCGGCGCAAGACGTTGTCGTAGTAGGCGAGGTGAAACTCCGGGAGGGGGATGGGCCGGTGGGGGTGCAGCGGGATGCGCTCGACGCGGGCCGCCAGCCGATAGCCCAGCCAGCCGAACCAGCCCCCGCCGACAAAGCCGGATCCGAACCCGGCCTCGGGTGTCCTGTCCGCCCCGGCGGTGAGCGTCGGCAGCGCGTCGAGCACCGCGAAGGGGTCCTCGGTGTCGGCGGCCACGCGCAGCGGGTCAGCGCCGACGATGGCGCCGCCGCCGGACCACCTGCCCGAGAGCGCGAAGGGGAGCGGCCCGCGCTCGGCCAGCGCCTGGAGCACCTGCGCGGGCGTGAGCGAACAGGCGAGCGGGACGCGGATCGGCGTGGCCGAGGGCGCTGAGGGTGGCGACGTTATGGTGGGCTTGACCGGCACGCTGCTCATACTGTACGAATTGGTCCAATGACTGCAACGTTGATTGACGGCAAGGCCATCGCGCAACAGGTTCGCACGGAGTTGCGCTCAGAGATCGAATTATGGGTTGCGGGCGGCGGCCGCCGCCCGGGGCTGGCGACGGTGCTCGTCGGCGAGGACCCCGCGTCGGCGGTGTACGTCGGTGGCAAGCAGAAGGCCTCGGCGGAGGTCGGGATCGAGGGCTTCGCCCACCACCTGCCCGCCGACACCCCTGAGGAGGACGTCGTCAGCCTCCTGCACGAACTCAACGCTGACGACCTCGTCTCCGGGATCCTGCTGCAGCTGCCGACGCCCGACCACATCGACGGCTCGCACCTGACCACCCTGATTGACGCCGGCAAGGACGTCGACGGGCTCACCCCGGTCTCAGCCGGCCTGCTGGCCAAGGGCCTGCCCGGGTTGCGGCCGTGCACGCCGTCGGGGTGCCTGGAGCTGCTCAAGCGCCACGACGTGACGCTGGAGGGCGCCGAGGCCGTCGTCGTGGGCCGCTCGGACCTTGTTGGCAAGCCCGTCGCCGCCCTGCTCCTGTCCGAGAACGCCACCGTGACCATGTGTCACTCACGCACGCGCGGCCTCGACGAGGTGTGCCGGCGGGCCGACATCGTGGTGGCCGCCGTCGGGCGCCCCGAGATGGTCAAGGGTTCATGGATCAAGCCGGGCGCGACGGTGATCGACGTGGGCATCAACCGGACGGAGTCGGGGCTGGTGGGTGACGTTGAGTTTGCCACCGCGGTCGAAGTGGCGGGGCTGATCACGCCGGTGCCCGGCGGCGTGGGGCCGATGACGATCGCCATGCTGCTGCGCAACACGCTGCAGGCCGCTCAGGCGGCTGACGCTGCCAGCGCCTCTTTGGCCTAACCGCCAGCCGATTCGCGACATTTTTATGCCGTATGCATAAAAAGCTCGCACATCGGGTCGCTCCGGCCGCCCGGGCCCTTCACCCTCGATAGCCCGCCGCACCGTCCGCGACCGGTACGATGTCCTGCGCCAATTCGGGATTGTTTTCAGGGGAGACGATCCATGGGACAGGGACTCATAGGGATGCGGCATTGGGTGGTGTCGCTCGGCACGCTCGTCCTGGTGCTCGGGCTCGCGTCCGTGGCGCGCGCCGATCGCGCCTTCACGGCTCGGTTCAGTACGAACGCAAACGGGGATATCGCGGTCGTCGGTAACACGCTGGAGACCTGCCAGACCGCGGCGGCCGACTGTGTGAACGCACGCGCCGGACTCGGCACGGCGCTCAACAACAACGGCTTCTCGATGGTGCGCGTCAATACCGACTCGGCGTCGCTCGATTCCTCCTCGGCACGCCTCACCTTGCCCGCGGGGGCTCGGGTGCTGTTCGCGGGCCTCTACTACGGCTCGCGCACGACGGCGGGAACGGGCGGGAAGGCTGCGCCGGACGCCTCGCCGGCGGGGCTGAGCAAGGTCGACCTCAAGGTGCCGGGCGCATCCGCCTTCGAGCGCCTGACCGGTGCGGTCGATCTCAGCACCGAGGTCACCGGCGCGTACGCCGCCTTTGCCGATGTCACGGGGCCGGTGCAGCGCGCGGGGTCCGGGGTCTACACCGTCGCGAACGTCCAGTCCGCAACCGGAGAGGACCGCTACGCCGGCTGGGCGCTCGTGGTCGCCTACGAGGCCGCCGGCGAGCCGCCGCGCAATCTGACCGTGTTCGATGGGCTCCAGTCGGTCACCCAGGCCAAGCCGGCGGTGACGATCCCCGTCGGTGGCTTTCAGACGCCGCTCAGCGGACCGGTGCGGACGAAGCTCGGGTTCGTCGCCTACGAGGGCGACCGCGGCGCGAGCGGAGACAGCGCGACCCTCGACGGCAAGGCGCTGAGCGACAAGCTGAACGGGTCGAACAACTTCTTTGACAGCGAGATCTCGACCGGCGGCCAGAACGACACCAACAAGACGCCCGACTACGTCAACCAGCTCGGGTTCGACGCGAAGCTGATCGGGATCGATGGGCTCCTCGGCAACGGCGCCACCCAGGCAACGATCGGTCTCAGAACCAACAGCGACCAGTATCTGCCCCACGTGATCACGTTCGCGACCGATCTCCATGCGCCGGTGATCCGTGCGCACAAGACCGTCGAGAACCTGACGCACCCCGACGGCCCGACCCGCGCCGGCGACAGACTGCGCTACACCGTCACCTTCGCCAATGAAGGGCTCGAGGGGGCGACGGACTTCGTCGCCAGCGACACGATCCCGGCCGACACCACGTATGTGGCCGGATCGCTCCGGATCCCGACCGCGCCGGCCGACGCGTCGAACCCGAGCGACCTCGACGGCGACGACCAGGGCGACTACGACGCCGCACGGCACGCCGTGCGGTTCTTCCTGGGGAGCGGCGCGGCGGCGGGGCGAGGGGGCACGATCGCGGTCGCCGGCTCGCCGGGTGACACTGCCCAGGTCAGCTTCGAGGTCCGTGTCGACGAGACCCTCATGACCGAGCACGAGATCAGCAACGTCGCCCAGGCGACGTTCATCGCGCCCTCGCTCGGCAAGCAGCTGACGGCGCTGTCCTCGGAGACGGTGGTGACCGCTTCGCCGGCCCAGACGGCCTCCGAGCCTGCGGACCTCGGCCTCGCCCAGAGCGAGACGGTGGCTCCGGGAGCGCTCGGCACCGACGTCGTCGACGACCACGTGACGATCGAGAACCAAGGGCCCGGCGACGCGACCGACGTCGTGCTGCACGACGTCGTGCCGCCCGGAGCGACGATCGAGTCCGCCAGCACCGATCTGGGCTCGTGCTCCATCACTGCCCTCGAGGTGACCTGCGACATCGCGCACCTCGACGCGGGCGGTTCCGCCGAGGTCGACGTCGTCATGCCCGAGCCCACCGGCGACGCCATGGCGGGATCAGCCAACGAGGCCAGCCTCAGCGCGGCTCAGTTCGATCCGACGCCCGCCGATGACAGCGACATGGCGATGGCCCCGATGCCGCCGCCCGGCGCCGCGCCGGCGGATCTCGCGATCCAGGATCACGAGAGCACATCGCAGGACCATCTGGGTCAGACGATCACGGACACGATCACGGTCGTCAACCGTGGCCCGGGTGGCGCGACCGGCGTCGACCTCACCGACGCCCTGGATGCCGCCGTGCAGGTGGTCGCGATCCATCCGGGTGCGTTCTCCTGTGCGTCGCATTCCGTTCTCCAGTGCAGCCTCGCGGATCTCGCGCCCGGAGCGAGCGCGTCGTTCGGGGTGATCGTGCGACCGCTGCGGCCGGGGCAGCTGACCGACGGTGTGGCGGCCAGCGACGATGAGCTCGATCCGAACTTCGCCAACGACTTCGCCAAGGCCGTTGCCACCGTCAGCGCGCGCGCGACTGCGGCGAGGGTCCGGATCGTTCCCGTTCAGGCGTCCGCCCGACCCGGCCAGGTCGTCGGGTTCGTGGTCACGATCGGCGTGACCAAGCGCATACCCGGCGTGATGCCCTCGGTGTGCGTGACCGTCCCGCCGGCGCTGCGCGTCGTCCGGGCCCGCGGTGCGGTTGCGGCGCGCGGGCGTCTGTGCTGGGATGCGGACGCGCTGGTCAGCGGGGCGCCGCGGTCGTTCGGCTTCTCCGCGCGCATCCCGGCGTCGCACGCCGTCTCATCAGTCGCGGTCCAGGCCCGGCTGACTGGTCCGAACTTCGCCCCCAGCGCGGCGAAGACCACGGTCGCAGTGCTGCGGCGCCCGGTCACGGCCTGCCCGTCGAGCCTCCGCATCGGCCCGCTCGCCGAGACCGCCTGCTGAGGGGGCCGACCCCCTTCGTAAGTCAGCCGTTCTACGCGCTCGCGGCGAAGGCGGGCTCCTGAGCCAACACCGCATCGAACGCGGACAACACCCGCGAAGCCGTCTCACGAGACGCGTTGACGCCCATGAGCCCGATGCGCCACATCGGGGGCGCGCCGGCCAGGCCGCCGCCGATCTCGATCCCGTGCTCGTGCAGCAGGCGGCCGGCCACGGCCTTGCCGTCGACGCCCTCGGGCACGCGGACGGCGGTGAGCTGTGGCAGCTGATAGTCGGGCTCGGCCAGCAGTTCGAGGCCGCGGGCGCGGATCTCGTCCTGGAGGAAGCGCCCGGCATCGGCGTGGCGCGCCCACCGGGCGTCCAGACCCTCGATCGCCACCTCGCGCAGCGCCTCGTGCAGCGCGTAGACGTTGAGCACCGGGGTGGTGTGGTGGTAGGCGAGCGGCCGGTCGACCCAGTACTTGCGCAGCAGCGAGAGGTCCAGCGCGTAGGGCACCGGGTGGGTGCGCGCCGAGATGCGCTCGAGCGCCCGGTCAGAGACCGCCACCGGCGACATCCCGGGCGGCGCGCCGACGCACTTCTGCGAGCAGGAGTAGGCGAAGTCGATGCCCCAGTCGTCGAAGCGCAACTCGATGCCGCCCAGTGACGTGACGCAGTCGGCCAGGAGCAGGACGTCGCGGTCGCGCAGGGCGGCCCCAAGCTCGGCGAGCGGGTGCTGCACGCCGGTCGACGTCTCGGCGTGCACGACGCACACCAGGCGGGCGTCGGGGTGCTGGTCGCAAGCCTCCAGGAGCGCGTCGTTGGATACGTGCTCGCCCCAGTCGGCCGCGACCTTGACCACGTTGGCACCGAGCCGGCCCGCGATCTCCACGATGCGCCGGCCGAAGAAGCCGTTGACGCCGACGATGACCGTGTCCCCGGGCTCGACCAGGTGCGCGAGCCCGCACTCCATCCCCGAGGTCCCGGTCGACTGGAGCGGAAGCACGAGGCCGCGCTGGGCCTGATAGGCGATCCGCTGCAGCGCGACGACCTCCAGGAGGATGTCGGCGAAGTCCGGGTCCATGTGGCCGAGCAGCGGCTTCTGCATGGCGGCCAGCGCGGCCGGCGAGACGTTGCAGGGGCCGGGGCCGCACAACAGCCGCTCCGGTGGGTTGGCAGGCGAGGGGATATCGATGGTCATGCCAGCGAGCTTAGTTGCGCGGAGCCCCGCGCAACCATCGACTGTGTTCTATGAATTGAACAAATTCATTGAAATATGTTGCGCGCGGCGATCCGACCCGCTTTGCTTGGCACCCCATGAGACCGACTCGCTCGCGCCTTCACCGCTCCGAACTGGCCGTCCCCGGCTCCAACGTCCGCATGCTCGAGAAGGCCCCCGGCCTCGGCGCCGACATCGTGATGCTCGACCTGGAGGACGCCGTCGCCCCCGACGACAAGGCCCAGGCCCGCACCAACATCATCGATGCGCTCAACGAGTTGAACTGGGAAACGTGCTCGGTCTCGTTGAGGATCAACGGCCTGGACACGCACTACTGCTACCGCGACATCGTCGACGTGGTCGAGCGGGCCGGCCAGCACCTGGACTCGATCATGATCCCCAAGGCGTCCGGCGCCGGCGACGTGCACCTGGTGGCCACGCTGCTGAGCCAGATCGAGGAGGCGATGGGGCTTGAGCGCAGGATCGCGCTGTCGGTGCTCATCGAGACCGCGATGGGGATGGTGAAGATCGAGGAGATCGCCGGCGCGTGCCCGGAGCGGATGGAGGCCATGGTGTTCGGCGTGGCCGACTATGCGGCGTCGCTGCAGAGCCACACCACCTCGATCGGCGGGACGAACCCCGACTACGCCATGCTGGCCGACCCCGAGGAAGTCCTCTTCCTCGGACAGGAGCGCGAGCGCCACCTCGGCGACCAGTGGCACTACGCCCTGTCGCGGATCGCGGTGGTGTGCCGCGCCTACGGGCTGCGCCCGATCGACGGCCCGTTCGGCGACTTCACCGATCCCGAGGGCTACATCGCTTCCGCGCGCCGCGCCGCGGTGCTCGGCTACGAGGGCAAGTGGGCGATCCACCCCAGCCAGATCGAACTGGCCAATGACGTGTTCACGCCCAGCGCCGACATGGCCCACCGGACCCGGCGGATCATCGCCGCCATGGAACAGGCCGCCGCCGAGGGCAAGGGCGCGGTCTCGCTGGACGGCCGGCTGATCGACGCCGCCTCGATCCGGATGGCTAAAGCCCTGCTGGCGAAGCTCGAGCAGATCGAGGCGCGCACCGAGCAGCAGCCGCAGCTGCGCCGCGCGGGCTAGGAGCGCGCCGCGCCAAGCTCGGCGGCGACCCGCGCCCCGAACAGGGACGCGTCGACGCCGATGGTGACCAGCCGGAAGCCGTCGGCGGCGCGCGCGCGCGCCTCCTCGCCGCCGCCGTTGCAGTGCATGCCGGCGACGATGCCCGCGGCCGCGCAGGCCTCGCGCACCCGCGAGATCGCCGCCTCGAGCGCGTCGCCGCCGTGGCCGGGCTCGCGCCCGAGCCCCAGCGACAGGTCCGAGGGGCCGATGTAGATGCCGTCCACGCCCGAGGTCGCGATGGCCTCGACGTTCTCTAGGCCGTCGCGGGTCTCGACCATGACGAAGCACAGCGCGCCGGCGGCCAGGCGCTCCGGATCGGCGGAGCCGACGGTCATCGTGGCGCGCAGGGGCCCGTAGGAGCGCACGCCGCGCGGCGGGTAGCGACAGCCGCTCAGCGCGCGCCGGGCGTCCTGCGCGGTACCCACCAACGGCACGATGACCCCCGCGGCGCCGAGGTCGAGCACGCGGTTGATCATCCACGGCTCGTTGTAGAGCACGCGGACCAGGGGCACCGCGCCCCGCGCCTCGATGGCGGAGAACATCGCCACCATCCGCTCCTCGTCGGCGCCGCCGTGCTGGAGGTCGACGCACACGTAGTCCACGCCGACGGCGGCGGCGATCTCGGCCGTCAGCGACGACGGGATCGAGCCCCACAACCCGAAGGCGGGGCGATCCTCCTTCCAGCACTGATCGAGGCGGTCGCGGCCCGGCATCCTCCGGCACCCTACACGGCGACCGCGCGGGCGTCGGCGACGAACGCCTCGGCCAGCGGCGAGGCCTCGCCGGCGCGGGTGAGGGCCACCAGCTCGGTGTCGGGCGCACCGGTCAGCGGCCGGTAGGTGACGCCGTCCAGCGCGAGGCGGGCCACCGACGCGGGCACCGGGGAGACGCCGATGCCGGCGGCGACCAGCCCGATGATCGTCGTCATCTCCGGCGCGTACTGGACAACGTGGGGGGTGGTGCCGGTGGCCGCCAGGCGGCCGATGAGCTGGTCGTGGTAGCCCGGGGCCTGGGGGCGGGGGAAGAGCACGAGCGGCTCGGCGGCCAGCCGCCGCACCGGGATGCGCCGCAGGGCGGCCAGCGCGTGGTCCTCCGGGATGGCGGCGATCGTGTGCTCGCGCATGACCTCGTGGAGATGCAGGTCGGTGTCTGACTGGATCGGCGGGCGCACCAGGGCCACATCGACCACGCCCGTGCTGAGCGCCCGCAACTGCTCAGAGGTGGAACGCTCGCGCAGCTCGACCTCCACGCCGGGGCGGCTGCGGCGGAAGCGCTGCACGGCGGCGGGCACGATCGACAGAAGCGCCGAGCCCACGAACGAGACCCGCAGCACCCCCGACAGGCCGGCCCCGATGGCGCGGGCGGTCGAGACGGCAGCGTCGAGCTCGGCCAGCGTGGCCCGAGCATCGCGCAGGAAGGCGTCGCCGGCCGAGGTGAGCTCGACGTGGCGGCGGCTGCGCTCGAGCAACCGAACCCCCAGCTCGGCCTCCAGCGCGGCGATCTGCTGGCTGAGCGGCGGCTGCGAGATGTGCAGGCGGGCGGCCGCCCGCCGGAAGTGCAGCTCCTCGGCGACGGCGACGAAGTAGCGAAGCTGGCGCAGTTCCAAGATGACCCTCCATGCGATGGCGGCGACGCTCGTATCACTGATACGAGAACCAAATCAATCAATCGTAATTCGATATTGGACAGGATCAAGCGCCAGGCTTAGCGTGCTCGCCCATGTCGTTTCTCTTGGAGTGCCCCAACTGCGGGGTACGCGAGGTGACCGATTTCGGGTTCGGCGGCGAGGTCTCGCCGCGGCCCAAGTCGCGCCCGAGCTTCCGTGAGCTCAACACCTACAACTACTTCCGCCGCAACGTCGCCGGGGTCCAGCGCGAGTGGTGGTTTCACCGCTCGGGCTGCCGGGCCTGGTTTTACGCCGAGCGCGACACCGTCACCAACGAGGTGAAGCTGGTGGAGTTGCCGTGAGTCGCCTGGGCCCACAGCCGGGCGAGCGCATCAACCGGACCAAGAGGATCTCCTTCACCTTCGACGGCAAGAAGATGCAGGCCTACGAGGGCGACACCATCGCGTCGGCGCTGTACGCCGCCGGCCGGCGCACCTTCAGTCGCAGCTTCAAGTACCACCGCCGCCGCGGCCTGATGTGCGTGGCGGGCCAGTGCCCCAACTGCATCTGCGCCGTCGACGGCGCCCCGGGCGCGCGTGCCTGCACCGAGCCCGCCCGCGAGGGCATCACCGTCACGCATGTCAACGCCACGCCGTCGCTGGAGTTCGACGCCATGCGCGCCACCGACATCTTCGGCGGGCCCTTCACCCCGCCCGGCTTCTACTACAAGACCTTCATCCGCCCCCGCAGGTGGTGGCCGCTGTACGAGAAGATCCTGCGCAACGCCGCCGGCCTGGGCAAGCTGCGCGAGACCCAGCCCGAGCGCGAGTGGCGCACCGAGTACCGCCGCCGCCACGCCGACGTGCTGGTCACCGGCGGCGGCATCGCCGGCCTCAACGCCGCGCTCGCCGCCGCGCGCCAGGGCGCCGACGTCGTGCTGGCCGACGAGGGCGCCGAGCCCGGCGGCCAGCAGCTCATCGAGTCAGACGGCCAGGGCCTGGGCCGGCTCATCGCCGACGTGCGCGAGGCCGGGGTGGAGATCATCCACCAGGGCTCGGCGCTGGGCTACTTCGACGGCCTGGTCCCCGTGTGGCAGCGCGACATCCTGCACCAGGTCCGCGCCGCGCGCCACGTGTTCGCCACCGGCGCCATCGAGCAGCCGCTGGTGTTCGCCGGCAACGACCTGCCCGGGGTGATGCTCTCCGGCGGCGCCCGGCGGCTGGCCGCGCTGTACGGGGTGAGCCCCGGCAAGCGCGCGGTGATCGCCACCACGTCCGATCGCGGGCTGCACGCCGCGCGGGCGCTGCGCGCCGTCGGCGTCCAGATCGTGGCCGTCGCCGACCTGCGCCCCGAGGCCGGGGACCTGGCCACGGAGTTGCGCTCCGACGGGATTCCCGTGTTCAGCGCCCACACGATCATCGAGGCGCGCGGCTCAAAGACGGTCACCGAGGCGATCATCCAGCCCCTCGTGGGCGGCTCCGAGCACTCGTTCGATTGCGATCTGGTCGTCGTCTCGGGCGGCACCATTCCCGCCACCTCGCTGCTGCTGCAGGCCGGGGCCAAGAGCGCCTATGACGCCACGCGCGGACACTTCGCGCTCTCCGATCTGCCGCCGGGCGTGTTTGCCGCGGGCGAGGTCGCGGGCTCTGACTCCGACCCCGTGACCGCCGCCTCGGGCGAGTTGGCGGGCCTCGAGGCCGCGCAGGCGCTGGGCCTGGGCGACGCCGCCGCGGCCAAGCGCGTCACCGAGCTCAAGAAGCGTCTGGCCGAGCCCGTCGCGCCCGATGTCGTCGTCGCGCCGGCGGTGAGCGGAGCGGGGCGCGGCAAGTGCTTTGCCTGCTTGTGCGAGGACGTCACCAGCAAGGACGTCCACCTCTCCATCGAGGAGGGCTATGACTCGATCGAGCTCTCCAAGCGCTACACGACGGTGACCATGGGGCCATGCCAGGGCCGCATGTGCCAGCTGCCGGCGGTCAAGCTGATGGCCCAGGAGACCGGGCAGGGTCTGGAGCAGGTCGGCGTGACCACGGCGCGGCCGCCGTGGGTGAGCGTGCCGATGGGAATCCTCGGCGGCCGCGATGGGCTGGATCTGACTCCGGCCAAGCGCTCGGCCGTCCACGACCGCCATCGCGCCCTGAACGCCTCCATCAAGTGGGCCGGCGACTGGCAGCGGGCCTATGACTACGGCGACCCTGAGGGCGAGGCTTTGAACGTCAACCGCGCCGCGGGGATCATCGACGTCTCCACGCTGGGCAAGCTGATCGTGCGCGGGCCCGACGCGGGCGACTTCCTGGATCGGCTGTACCCCAACCGCTTCTCCAACCTCAAACCCGGCCGCATCCGCTACGGGGTGATCAGCTCCGACGCGGGCCGCATCGTCGACGACGGCACCGTCTGCCGCATCGACGACGAGACCTTCTACGTGACGACGACCTCCAGCGGAGCCGGCGCCATGGAGG
>DASXDW010000004.1:0-2233 GCA_036490435.1 Solirubrobacteraceae bacterium | reverse complement strand
CTTCACCCAGCACCCCGAGGGCGCCGCCCTGGTCTCGCAGAGCTCGATCCAGCTGTTCCTGCGCCAGCACCCCGAGCAGGCCGCCTTCATCCAAAAGACGCTGAACCTCACCGACTCAGAGACCGACACCATCGCCAACCTCAAGACGGTCAAGGGCCAGTACTCCGAGGCCTACCTGATCAACGGGCGCCGCGGCCGCGGGCTCGTGCAGATCCGCGCCGGCGCCGCGGAGTACTGGTACGCCACCTCCGAACCCGATCACGACCAGCCACTGCGCAACCGCGTCCTGGCCGAACACGACGGCGATATGTGGGCGGCGCTGGCCGACCTCGCCGAGAACCATGCGCCGCTAACGGCCTGACCCCCGCATGATCCACCTCGCCTCCGCGGCGCAGCCCTCGCGCCGCAAGAAGCCCGCGCGCCTGCTCGCGCTCCTCGCGATCCCGTTCCTGCTGGTCGCGTCGATCGCGATGACGGTCGCCGGCGGGGGCTCCGCAAGCGCCGCCGCGGCCTGCCAGCTGATCGAGAACGGGACCACCGGGTCGACCCCGATCACCGGAACCGTCGGCGCGGTCGGGTCGCTCACTGCGCTTCAGGTCGAGCAGTACTGGATCCACGCCGGAGGGCCACTGAGCGGCGCGGTCACCGCCGCCGCACTGGCCTCCGCCGAATCCGGCGACATCACCGACCGCCTCCAAGGATCATCACGCTCTGCGCCGGCCGTGGCCACGGCCGACACCCCGTCTGACCGGAGCCTGGTCGGCTACGGCCTGTGGCAGATCACTCCCGGAAGCACCGCTGACTACAACCCAGCCGTCAACGCCAGGATCGCCGTCGGCAAATACGAGGGTTCGCTTGCCGCCAGCGGCGGGGGTTGGAGCCCCTGGACCACGTATGGAACATCCGGCTACTACGCCGCGATCCCCGCCGCGCAGGCGGCCTACGCGCAGCTGACCGCCCAAGGTGGCGGTGGCACCGCGCCCGCGCCCACAGGCCCCACCAAGCACGCGACCGCCAGCGTCATCCGCGTCGCATCCACCACCAGCGCCGCGACCAGGCCAACTCACCCGACCCACGGGTCTCACACCGGGGGCGGGACCCCGACCATCGACACCTCAGATCTGACCGCCGCTCAGCAGACCGAGCTCAACAACACGGCCGCCGCGATGCAAAGCAGCGGCGCCAGCAGTCAGTGCCCGAACGTCAGCGTGAGCGGGACGCTGCCGACGGTCCCCGGGCAGGTCGCCACGATCCAGCCCAGCGGGCTGGCCGCCGCGCCCACGGGTCTGCCGTCCGCGGTCGCCACGGTGATCGACAAGTTGATCGCCGCCGGCAACCAGATCCACACGCTGCCCTACATCTGGGGTGGCGGTCACGGCGTCCCGCTCGATGAGCTGCAGGCGGGCTATGACTGCTCGGGGTCGACCAGCTACATCCTCTACAAGGCCGGGCTGCTCAGCGGGGAGGCGCTGGTGTCCGGCGACTTTGAGCACTGGGGGCAGCCGGGCCCCGGCAAGTACGTGACCATCTTCTCCAACGCCGGCCACGTGTTCATCGAGGTTGACGGGATCGTCCTGAACACCGCCTGGTATGCGCCGGTCGCGCCCACCAGCCCGAGCTCCGGGCCTCGCTGGCAGCCCGCCAGCACCATCCAGGCTCAGATCAACGGCGATACCTACGGCGGCTTCACCCAGACCCACCCGCCGGGCCTCTAGGTCCCTCGAGGCCTAGCACCGCGCCTCGTTCAGACGTTTGCGCCCATTTCTCTCCCAAACGCGCGTCTCACCTCGCCTTAGGGGTGAGCATGCACATCACCTCGCCCCCACTCCACCGGCGCCTGTGCGCCACTCTCGCCGCCGCCGGCGCCGCAGGGCTCCTGGCGGGCTGCGGCCTCAGCAACCCCAACACGGCCAGCCTGGGCTCGCCCCAGGCGACCACGGCCACGACCACCACCCTGGCCACCTCCACGGCCGGTCCCACTCAGGCAACCACCACCCAGCCTGATCAGCCCCTCGCACGCGACGCGGGCGCGAGGACGCAGCGCGCCGCGATTGGGCAGTACGCCCAGCTGTGGTGCAACTGGACGACCGCTGATCTTCACGCGCACGAGCGTCAGCTCGAGGCGATCTCGACCGGCGGCGCTCGCGCCCAGGAGCAGCTCGCGTTGGCCGCCGCGACTCAGCCGGGCGGCACCACCCGCGTCACCACTACGTGCACCGTGGAGTCGCTCGCT
>DASXDW010000229.1:0-6077 GCA_036490435.1 Solirubrobacteraceae bacterium | reverse complement strand
GATCAACACCACCACCCCGCTCTTCCAGTACTTCAGCTACTCCACGACGACCTCTCCGATGAACACGACCCCGCTATCGCCGCTGCCGCTGAGCGCATCCGTCGCCGCCTCGGTGGCTCAGCTCAACATCGCCTGGCAGGTAGCCCCCAACGACGGCCTCACCGACAACAGCCGCATCGTCCAACTCAACGATTCGGCGGTGTTCCGTCTCACCCCTGCAAGCGCAACCGGTACGAACCTCCCATGCGACTGATCGCGGCTCTCAACTCCCGTCTGCGGCTTCGTTCCGAGGCCGGCTTCACGATGATCTTCATCCTGGGCGTCCTCGTCGTCGTCATGGGGCTGAGTGTCGCAGCGTTCGCCGCGGTGAAGAGCGATCTGCCGCTCACCTCCAATGACTCATTGCAGAAGCAGGCGTACGCCGCCGCTCAGGCCGGGGTCCAGCGTTACCTGTATGCGCTTGACCAGGACAGCGAATTCTGGACTCAGTGCGCGCCCACGAGTTCCACGTGGATCAACAACCCCGTCTCGACCGCCGCCGCCCGCTCGACGCTGAAGAAGACGCCGGTGCCGGGTGCAACGGGTTACCCGGCCTACGCGGTCGAACTTCTGCCCGCCGCCGGCCAGAGCACATACACGCAATGCAGCACGAGCAACCCCGTGGCGTCGATGATCCAGACCGGTGGCAGCGGCGGCGGGACCATCCGGATCCGCGCCACCGGCTACGCGGGTGCGAACGGAAGCGTCATGCGGACGATCACGGCCAACCTCAAGGAGCAGAGCTTCCTCGACTACGAGTGGTTCACCAACTACGAGACCTCGGACCCGATCCTCCAGGTGGCTTCTGCCTACCAGTCGACCGGCGACACCGCGATCGAGCCACCCGATCTGTGCGCGCTCAAGCCGGTCACAGGGTGCGGCAGCTCATACGCCTCAGCGCTGTCCGGAGCCGTGAGCCAGTGCGGCCAGTATCGCTACGCCCCACCGGCGGGCAGTTCCAGCACCGTGGGCTATGACCGCTACTCGAACAACACAGCGGGCTACGGCAACGGCAACTTCTTCAAGGACTCGAAGGCATCCGACGTCTGCGACGACATCAGCTTCATCAGCAAGGACTCCATCAACGGGCCGTTCCACACCAACGACCAAGCGGAGTACTGCGGAACGCCCACGTTCGGACGCAGCCTGGCCGACAACATCGAGTTTGGATACTCGCCAGGCTTCGTCCAGTCTTCGTCGAGCGGTTGCACGGGGCCGCCAAAGGTCAACGGGAACCAGACCGGCGTCATCAGCATCCTGAAGCCCCCGCCGTCCAATGCGTCGCTCAAGACCATCGCCTCGCTCTCCTACACCGGCACGACGTGCATCCAGTTGCAGGTGGGCAGCATCCTGGTGGCGCAGCCCGGCGTCGCGCCCAACGCGAGCATCCCGTCCTGCTTCAGCACCGGCTTGACCTATACGTCCACGCCGTACCCGACCAACGGTGTGCTCTACGTCGCCAACGGCACCTGCTCGCTGACGTACAACGTCGACAACCCCATCTACACCGGGAACACCGGTTGCGGCACCGTCTACGTCTCAGGGGTCGACGACACGCCTCTGACGATCGCTGCCGAGAACGACATCGTCATCGACGGGAACCTGACCTACAACAATCCGTCGACGTCGATGTTGGGACTGATCGCCAACAACTTCATTCGCGTCTACCACCCGGTTGACAGCCAGCCCCTCACCAACAACACCGCGGCGTGCACGACCTCGAGCTCCAACAGTCCTGACCCACTGAAGAGCGGCGTGACCATCGACGCGATGCTCCTGTCCCTCCAGCACTCCTTTGTGGTCGACCAGTACAACTGCGGCACCAGCGCGCTGGGCGCCATCACTCTGCTCGGGGGCATCGCCCAGAACTTCCGCGGCCCCGTGGGGACGAACAGCGGGGGCACGGTCAGCACGGGGTACGCCAAGAGCTACACCTACGATGACCGGCTCCGCTACGAGGAGCCGCCGCACTTCATCGACCCGGTGCAGGGCTCGTGGCGCGTCCAGCGCCAGTCCGAGTGCGACAAGAGCGCCTGCTAGCCGATGTGGGCTGACGCCGGGAGCGCGGCCAGCCGCTCGCCCAGCCGTCCGTAGCGCCGCGCGGTGTCGGGCGTCCGCGCTGCCCGCGCGACCACCTGAGCGCTGCCGACGATGACCGTGGCCAGGCGCGCGCGTGTGATCGCGGTGTAGAGCATCTCGCGACGCAGGAAGAAGGCGCCGGCGGCTGGGTGGGCGACGATGACCGAGACGGGCAGCTCGATCCCCTGGCCGCGGTGGACCGAGCAGGCGTACGCCAGCTGGAGACGGTCGGCGTCCTCGGGCGCGAGGCGGAAGACCGCGTCCTCGGCGCCGAGGATGAGCGCCGCATCATCGGACTCGCCCTCATCGTCGTCCGCCGCGCGGCCGTGATCGACCTCATCGAGCAGCCGCAGCACCGTGCCGTTCATCAGCCCGAGCTCGTGGAGGTTGCGGCCGGTCATCATCAGCTTGTCGCCGATGCGCAGCCGGCCGCCGCGCACCGGCTTGCCGTCGGCGTTCAGCGCGGCGCGCAGCGCCCGGTTCAGCGCGTCGATACCCAGGTCGCCGCGGTAGACGGGGGCGAAGACCTGGATATCGCGCACGGGGTCGACCTCGTAGTGGGCGGGCAGGCGCTCGGCGACCAGCGACACGATCTCCTCAAGCGCCGCCTGGGGCGATGGCCGCTCGATGAGGAAGAGGTCGCGTCGCATGCCCTCGGCAGCCCGAAACGAGGGCGCCTGCCCGCCGCGGATGGCGTGCGCGCCCTGGACGATCATGCTGTCGGCGGCCTGGCGGAAGATGTGGGTCAGCCGGGCCACCGGCACCCCGTTTGAGGCCACCAGCTCCGCGAAGGGCTTGCCCGCGCCGACGGGGGCCAGCTGATCCGCGTCACCCACCAGCACCACGTGGGTCCCGTCACCGACGGCGCGCAGCAGCGTCACCAGCAGCTCGAGGTTGGCCATCGACGTCTCGTCGACGATGAGCAGGTCACAGCTCAACGGGTCCTGCTCGTCGTGGGTGGGGCCCTCGCCCGGGATCCAGCCGAGCGCCGAGTGCACCGTGCGGGCGCGCAGGCCGCTGGCCTCGGTCATGCGGACCGCGGCCCGGCCGGTCGGTGCGACGAGCATCACGCGGGCTCCGCGCTCGGTGGCGGTGGCGGCGATCGTCTTGATCGAGGCCGTCTTGCCCGTGCCGGGACCGCCCGTGATCACCGAGAGCCGGTGCGTGAGGGCGGCCTCCAGCGCCGCCTGTTGTTCGGCGGTCAGCTCGCTGGGCACGTCGGGATCGGCAGGTACGTGGCGTCGGTGGTCCTCGCCCAGCCGCGGGTTGGGCGTTCCGCGCAGCAGGTCGTCCAGGCGCCCGGCCAGCTCGGCCTCGAGCTCGGCCGTCGCCCGCCGGTACACCCACTCCTGCTCGCGCACCGCGTCGCGCTCGGTCACGAGCGCCTCGATACGGTCCTCGGTCACCTCGGCGCTGAGCAGCTCGCCGGCCTCGGCCAGCAGCGCCGGTGCGGGCAGACATGTGGAGCCGGCGCGCTCGGCCTCGGCCAGCACGTGCATGAGCGCCGCCCGCTCGCGCTTGGCCGGGTCGGGCGGGGTGCCCGCGGCGCGTGCGATGCGGTCGGCGATGGCGAAGCCGACCCCGAACACGCTGGTGAGCCGGTAGGGGTCGTCGGCGAGGATCTGATGGGCGGCGCTGCCGTAATGCTCGTGGATGCGCGACGCCAGGTACGCCAGCCCGTGCGGGGCCAGCATGAGGTGCAGCCGCCGCGTCACCCGCAGCGTCTGCCAGGAGTCGGCTGCCTCCTGGGCCCGGTTCGCCCGCAGCCCAACCTGCGCGAAGGCGTGCTCGGGGTCGGCGTCGATGACGTCGAGCACCTGCTCGGGGCCGAACCGGGCGACCAATTCCTCGGCGCGGCGGGCGCCGATGTGCTTGATCCGCCGCAGGTAGCCGGTGAGCGCCGCCGGGTCCTGGGGCGGCAGGGGGCGGGCCTGGGAGACCTTGACCTGGCGCCCGTAGCGGCTGTCGTCGACCCAGTCGCCGACGACGTGGACGCGCTCCCCCTCCTCGAGGTGGACGAGGGGGCCGACCAGGGCCACCGGCGATCCGTCCGGAGCCGCGGCGTCGAGCACGGCCCAGCCGCTCTGCTCGTTGGCGTAGCGGACGTAGCGGACCGTCACCTCGTCGTCGAAGCTCACGCCCTCACGTTAGACGCGACGGCGGGCGGGAGGTGTGGGTGTGCCCGGCTTGGCACACCCGTCCTCCGGGTTTGCTCAGCCGCCGGTGCCAGAGGTGACGGTGCCGCCCGCCCGGCCGCCCGCTCCGGTGCTGTTCATCGACGCCGAGCCCGCCGCTTGACGCGTGCCGGCGGCGAGCGAAGCGGCGCAGTTGGCGACGCCCATGGTGGTCAGCCCGGGGGTGCCGCCTGACGGGGGTGCGGGGCAACCGTAGAGCGCCTTCGAGCCAAGCGCCTGTGTGGTCGTGCCGGCCGCGGTGCTCACCCGGGCGGACGTGAGCTGAGCGGCGCCGGGCCACCAGGCCACGAGCCAGCCGTTCTGGAGTGTCGTCTGCACGCGTGACCCGTCGCTGAGGATGAGCGTCGCCGCCGTGACCCCGGCACCGGCATGTCCCTCCACGAACGTGTAGGCATCACCGGCCCGGGCGGTGTGCACAAGAAATGCCGGTGCGATCCTGCCGGCCGATACAGAGACCCGGGCTTGTGTCGACGATTGCAGCGAGGTCGAGGTGAACCCCGGGCCCGAGATGCAGCTGGCGTGCGCCTGGGCGGAGTCGAAGACCACGAAGGTGAAGGGGCCGCGCGTGTCGGTAAGGACGGGCGCCGTCTGGCTGAGCTTGGAGAATCGCGGAACCGGCGGCGGCTGGGGTGTGCCCGGTGACGTCACGTGCCCATCATGGAGCGGGGGGATGTCGGCCAGTTGCTTTGCGCAATCGCCCTGCGCGCCCGCCACCTGCGCCGGCGACGCGGGGGTGGGGGTGGCCGACCATCCGGCAAACGCCGCCGGGGCCTGAGGGCCAAGATCGATGAGCGCGACCACTGCCGCGGCGGCGGCCGCCGTGGTCAGCACACCGGCGGCCACCGGGGGCCGCAGGTCCCGCGTACGCGGCCGGTATTCGTGAGCCCGCACCCGGGCGCTGGCGTCCGCGGGCAGCTCGTCGGCTCGCGCGCGCAGCGCCGAGCGCAGTTCTGACTCCAGTTGGTCGATCATGGCGTGGGCTCCTTTGTGCTCAGGGAAAGGTCGGGAGAGAGGGCTTCCTGCAGACGGGTCAGGCCGCGTGACGCGGTGCTCTTGATCGTCCCCACGGAGCAGCCCAGAAGTTCGGCGGCCTGGGCCTCGCTGAGGTCCTCGAAGTAGCGCAGGACCAGCACCGCGCGCTGCCGGGGCGGGAGCGTGCCCAGAGCCTGGCTCAGCTCGGCGCGCACGCCGACGGCGTTCAGGCGTCGCGCGGAGGACTCGTCGGGAGCCGCGGACAGCGTCGCCGTCTCATCGCCGACGAGCTCCTGGCGGTGGCGCGTGCGGCGCTGGGCGCCGTCGAGCGCCAGGTTGACGAGCACGCGGCGCGCGTACGCGTGCGGATGGTCCATCCTGCGGATGCGCGGCCAGCGGCGCGCCACGGCGAGCAGGCACTCCTGCACCAGATCCTCGGCCTCGGCAGCGTCCCAGACCATGAGGTACGCCGTGCGCAGCAGCGCGTCGCCGGACGCCGCTACGAACTGGTCGAAATCCGCCCGGGCGCGCTGGGCGGGACGGGACCGCGTGGGTGCTGGTTTGATCCTCACACCTGCCTCAACCCCCTGCTCTGGGCAAAAGGTTGACTGAGAGTGTGGCGGCTCGCCCGCGCGTCCGCCGTGACTTACAACGAGCGGCTGCCCGCTAGTGGCGCTCGGCGCGACGCACTGCGGCGTTGATCCCGTCAGACCCCACGAGGTTCTGGAAGGCGCGGACCACCGGCCGCACGGCGGCGACCCCGATCCGGCCCTGGGTCCCGACCGGCTCCAC
>DASXDW010000155.1:0-12229 GCA_036490435.1 Solirubrobacteraceae bacterium | reverse complement strand
CCCGGCGAGGAGCGGCGCCTCGTCTCTGACCTGCTCGTCCGCCTCGCCCTGCTCATCGATGAGCTGAGCTGCGGCCCCGCTGGCTGATCGCTGGGCGCTGGCCGCGAACGGTCCACGCGAACGGTCCACGCGCCCGCTCTGTGCGCTCGCCACGCGGGTGATTCACAAGCCGTCAACATCCGGTGCCCCGGGGCTTCGTATAACCCATCGCGTCACTCGCCGGGCGCCCCCCTCCTCGGGCGCCCGGCGGGCGCCGGGTCATGCGCCCGGGCGCGCCCATGAGGTGCTGCACTCGTTTCTGGTGGGGATTTTGCGCGTACCCCCCGGGTGTCTGGTGTTACCGGGGGCCCGCTGGAATCCGGTCCCGCTGTCCAGTGTTCTGAAACTATGCCCAGCACCTTGCATCTGGAGCCGGAGTTCGCCTCGCCGCCTGTGACCGCACCGCGCGCCGGTGTCGCCGTGGCGTCGGTCGGCGTCAGCGTCCCCGAGAGGATCGTCACCAACGCGGAGATCGGAGCCCGCCTGGGCGTCGATGACGACTGGATCGCGCGGCGGACCGGGATCCATTCGCGGCGCGTGGCGCGCCCCGACGAGCGCCTGGACACGCACGCCACAGAGTCCGCGCGCGTCGCGCTGGCGGACGCCGGTGTGTCCGCGTCCGACGTGGACCTGGTGATCGTCGCCACCACGACCTCCGACGAGCTGATGCCGGGTACGGCGCCGCTTGTCGCCCACGCCCTCGGCGCCACCGGCGCAGGCGCGTTCGACGTCGGGTCGGCGTGCACCGGGTTCCTCTCGGCGCTGGCCGTCGGCGCCGCCCAGGTCGAGGCGGGACGGTCGCGCTGCGCCGTGGTCATCGGGGCTGACTTCATGTCGCGCATCACCGACCCCGACGACCGCGCCACCGCCGCGGTGTTCGCCGACGGCGCAGGTGCCGTCGTGCTCGAGCAGTCCGGGCAGGGACGGATCGGCCCGGTCGTGCTCGGATCTGACGGAGCCGGCGCGGACCACATCAAGGCCGAGCGCTCCGACGGCAAGATCCGCATGCGCGGCCACGAGACCTTCCGCGAGGCGGTGGCCCGGCTCACGCTCTGCACCCACCAGGCGGTGCGCGCGGCCGGCGTCGCCCTCGACGAGATCGACCTCTTCGTCTACCACCAGGCCAACGGGCGGATCCTCTCTGCCGTGGGCGAGCGGCTGGGCCTGCCGGCCGGCCGGGTGGTCGACTGCATCGGCCAGTACGGGAACACGTCGGCGGCGACGCTGCCGCTGGCGCTGGCCTTCAGCCAAAGGGAAGGGATGTTGTCCCCAGGTGACCGGGTGCTGCTCGGAGCGTTCGGTGCCGGGTTCACCTGGGGGGCAACGGTTTTGGAGTGGGGTCGCCCCGCATGAGCGCGATCCTCGAACGGCCAGTCCCCACGGGACGCCGCTTCCAGCCCAGCGCGCGCTCAGAGCAGCAGGACACGCTGACCCCGCTCGAGCGTCTCGAGGCCCTGTGTGACCCCGGCTCCCTGCAGCTCATCCGCACCGAGGTCCTGTCGCACGCGATGGGCGAGAAGGCCCGCCACGGCGACGGCGTGCTCGGCGGCTCGGGCACCGTCGGCGGCCGCACCGTGTTCTGCTACGCGCAGGACCCCGGCTACGCCGGTGGTTCACTGGGCGAGCCCCACGCGGACACGATCGCCCGCGTCCTGGAGCTGGCCGAGCGCGGCCGGGCTCCGGTGGTGGGCTTCGTCTCGTCCGGTGGTGCGCGCATGCAGGAGGGGATCGGCGCACTCGGCGGCTACGGACGGATCTTCCGGCGCACGGTCGCCCTGAGCGGCAAGGTGCCCCAGATCTCGATCGTCACCGGGCTGTCGGCGGGCGGCGGCGCGTACTCGCCCGCGCTCACCGACTACATCGTGATGACCGAGGAGTCGAGCATGTTCCTCACCGGTCCCGGCGTGGTCCGCGAGGCGCTCGGCGAGGTCGTGGATGCCGAGACCCTCGGCGGCTCCAGGGTGCACGCGAAGAACGGCGTCTGCCACTTCGTCGCGCCGGACGAGCGCGGTGCCGCGGCGCTGGCCCGCGAACTGCTCGGCTACCTGCCCAGCCACAGCGGTGATCCCGCGCCCCTCGCCCGGCGCCGTCCGCCCAGCGGCGCGGACCCCGAGGCGATCGTGCCGCTGCAGCAGCGCCGCTACTACGACGTGCGCGACGTGATCGGGGCGATCGTCGACGGCGGCGAACTGCTCGAGGTCTCGGCCGGCTGGGCGCGCAACCTGGTCACCGGGTTCGCCCGGCTCGACGGCCGCACGGTTGGCGTCGTGGCCAACCAGCCGCGCTACACCGGGGGTGTGCTGGACGTGGCCAGCTCAGAGAAGGGCGCGAAGTTCGTCGCCAAATGCGACGCCTTCGGGATCCCGCTGCTGGTTCTGGTCGACACGCCCGGGTACATGCCCGGTGTGCGTCAGGAATCAGCTGGAGTGATCCGCGCGGGAGCCTCGTTCGTGCATGCCTTCGCCCAGGCGACGGTGCCACGGATCACGGTCATCCTGCGCAAGGCCTTCGGCGGCGCCTTCATCACCATGAACTCCAAGGACCTGGGCGCCGACTACGTGTTCGCCTGGCCGCAGGCGGAGATCGGGATCATGGGGGCCAAGCCGGCGGTGGGCGTCATCCATCGCCGTCAGCTGGCCGCGGCCGATGACGCCGAGGCTGAGCGCGAGCGCTTGGCCGCGGACTACGCCGAGACCCAGCTGCGCCCCGAGGTGGCGGCAGCCCGCGGCTTCGTCGACGAGCTGATCGCTCCGATCGACACCCGCGCCCGGCTGGTGTGGGCCTACAACACGTTGGCGCCCGCACGATGACCCCGGGTGCCACCGGTGACGTGCTGCTCACTGGCAGCACTGGGTTCGTCGGCATGGAACTGCTGGCGCGCTACCTGCAGCGCGGCGACCGCACCGTGGTCACGCTGGTCCGCGCAGAGGACCAAGCCGGCGCACAGGCCCGCGTCGACGCGGTGCTGGAGAACCTGTTCGGCGCCGAGGCCGCCGATTACCGGCCGCGTGTCCATGCGGTGGCCGCTGACATGACCGCCCCGGACCTCGGGCTCACCGAGGCCGAGCGCATCGAGCTGGCCCAGCGGGTGACCAAGATCGTCCACAGCGCCGCCTCGGTGTCCTTCACGCTGCCGCTCGACGAGGCACGGGCGATCAACCTCGAGGGCACCCGTCGCATGCTCGAGCTGGCCGAGTTGGCGCGCGAGCACGGCGGCCTTGAGTGCTACGCCCACATCTCCACCGCCTTCGTCGCCGGCGACCACGCGGGAGCCTTCGCCGAGTGCGACGCCGACGTCGGCCAGACGTTTCACAACTCCTACGAGCAGTCCAAGTTCGAGGCGGAGCAGCTCGTGCGCTCGCATGAGGGCCTGCCGTACACGATCCTGCGGCCCAGCATCGTCGTCGGCGATCGCAACAACGGCTGGACCTCCGCCTTCAACGTCCTCTACTGGCCGCTGCGCGCCTTCGCGCGCGGCCTGTTCACCGCCGTGCCGGCAGTCGCGTCGGCGCCCGTCGACGTCGTCTCCATCGACTACGTCGCTGACGCCGCCTACCAGCTGTGTGAGACGAGCTGCGGCAACAGGGCGACCTATCACCTCACCGCCGGGGAGCACGCCTCGACGATCGCCGAACTCGCCGGGCTGGCCAGCCGCTACTTCCGCAAACCCGTGCCCCGCGTGGTGTCGCCCGCCGAGTTCGCCACCATGACCTTCGGCGCCGCCGAGCGCAAGGCGCTCGAGGCCGGCAGCGAGTACTTCCCGTACTTCTGCATGGAAGGCACGTTCGACGACCGTGAGACCCGCAAGCGGCTGGAGCCCGACGGCATCACCACCGTTCCGCTGCGTGAGTACGTCGACAAGCTGCTGGACTTCGCCACGCGCGCCCGCTGGGGCAAGCGCCCGATCTCTCGGGTCGATGCCTTTGCCGAGGACGTGTACCCGCTTCCGCTCAGAGCCGCCTCCTAGCGCGGCCAGCTTCCGATCCAGAGACGCTGGAGCAAGTAGGCCGGAGGGCTCGCCCCCCCACCCGGGGGGTCGTTCCCTTGCCCGGGTTGCACCGAACCTCAGACCGACGGGATAGTGGGCTGCATGGCTGTCCTCGCCGACGTCGCACGCTTTCGCCCCGAGGATCCCGACGCCCTCGTCCAGGCGGCGCTCGCGTGCCCAGTCTGCCTGCGCGTCGAGGACGTGGAATTCCACGACAGCCTGGAGGGCTACGATCCGTCGGTCAAATGCCGCTGCCCCTCATGTCACACCCGGTGGCGCGTGTACCTGGCGCCCGACCAGGTGCTGCGGCTTGGGCTGATGCACGCGCACGCCGCGTAGCGCGCGACCATCGTGTCGGCCGGGGCGCGTGACGTGAGCCACGAGGTTGTCAGCACGGGTCGCGACGATCTCGGGATCGGGGCGCTCGAGCTGTTCGTCGAGGTGCTCTCTCAGTCGGATCCCGGAGCCGCCGTCGACGGCTTCTACGACCATCTGTGCGAGGCGGTGTGCCGCCTGGCGCGCATGCGTCGCGCCGTCATCTTCCGCTACGACTCCGCCGACCGCCGCGTCCGGGCCGTGGGGGCTCACGCGATGGACATCGAGCCTCTTGCAGGCGCTCACGTCACTGTCGAGTCGGCCCCCATCGCGGCGCAGGCCATCCGCCAGGACGAGGTCGTCGAGGTCGTCGGAGATCTCAGCGGCCAGGTGCCGGAGGAGTTCGCGGCGCTCGTGTCCGAGCCGGCCCGGCTGGTGTGCGCGCCCATGACCGCCTCCGACCGCGCCTTCGGCGTCATCCTCGCCGACCGCCTCATGCACGAACCGCCGCTGGACGACGCCGACCGTCGCCTGCTGTGGACGCTCGGCAAGGCGGCGGCGCTTGCCTCAGTGGCGCGGATCGTCTCTACCCAGTTCGAGAAGGCCAGCCAGCTCGAGCAGCGGATCGACCTTGCCCGGGAGCTGCACGAGGGCGTCATCCAGCGCCTGTTCGGGGTCTCGATGGCGCTCGACGGCGACGGCGAGCTGCCCGAGTCGGCCCGACGGCGCTGCGCCGAGGAGACCCAGGCGGCGCTGACAGACCTGCGGGCCACGCTCCAGCGTCCGCTGGGACGCGCGCCGCGCGCCACCCGGACCACCCTGGCCGCTGAGGTGAGGCGGCTCGCCGTCGCCCATCCCCACCTGGGGCTGTCGCTGGTGGACGGCACCCCGGCCGACGTGCCCCCGCCGCTTGAGCCGCTGGCCCAGTCGGTGCTCATCGAGGCGGTGCGTAACGCCGCCAAGCACGCCCAGCCCACCCACGTCGACGTGCGGGTGGGACGGGCCAACGGGGCCTTCTGGATGGAGGTCGTCAACGACGGCACCACCGCGGGGCGCCGGCGACCCGGTATGGGCCTGCGCCTCGCGGCGCTGGAGGCGCTGCAGTCAAACGGCGTGATCGAGTTCGGCGAGCGCGAGCCCGGGATCTGGCAGGTGCGCCTCGTCGTTCCCGACGAGGACGATGACTGACGATGAGCGCAGCCCCGAGCGGCTGCGCGTGCTGGTCGTCGACGACCACGACGTCGTGCACTGGGGCTTTCGCCTCATGCTCACCCAGCAGTCCTGGGTCGAGCGCTGCGTCTCGGCTCACACCGGCCCCGAGGCGGTGACCATGACCAAGCGCTACCGACCGCACGTGGCGCTTGTGGACCTCTTCATCGGGGAGGAGTCAGGCGCCGAGGTGTGCGAGCGCGTCCGCGAGGCCGAGCCCAGCACGCGCGTGCTGCTGTTCAGTGGCGCCGGCGAGATCTCTCCCCAGGCGGCGCGGGCAGCGGGCGCCTCGGGCTTTGCCTACAAGGACTGGCCGGCCCGCAAGATCGCCAGCGCGGTGCGGCTGGTAGGGATCGGCAAGACCGTGTTCGAGCACCAGGACCGTCAGGGTGCCCTGGGTCTGTCCGAGCGCGAGCGGGCGGTGCTCGAGCTCATGGCGTCCGGCGCCACCAACCCCGAGATCGGCGAGGCGCTGCATCTCTCACGCCACACGGTCAAGGAGCACTCGAGCTCCCTGTACCGGAAGCTGGGGGTGCGCAACCGCACCGAGGCGGTCCAGCGCGCGCAGCGGCTGGGACTGCTGCGGTGATCGGGCGGCTACCGTTGATCAAATGAGCTCTGTCACGAGTGAGGGGAGGGTGATCTGGACGCCGGCCTGACCGAGATCGCCCGCTTCCTTGCGCAGCGTCCGCCGTTCGACGCCCTCGCCGCCGACGAGCTGACGGAGGTCGCGGCCCAGGCGGCGATCGAGTTTCACCTGCGCGGCGGGGTGATCCTCGCCGAGGGCGGCGGTCCGCTCACGCACCTGCGCATCATCCACTCCGGCGGGGTGGACATCATGCACGAGGGCCGGCTGCTCGATCTGCTCGGCCCCGGCGACGCCTTCGGCCATGCGGCGATGCTGTCCGGATTGCCCCCCGGGTTCGAGGCGCGGGCCGCCGAAGACACGCTCTGTTACCGGATCCCCGTGGAGGTGGCGCGGCCCCTGCTCGATCGCGCGCGGCGCAGCGAGCTGCGCTCGGGGCGGACCGACGCCAACTACCAGCCGGTGGTCAAGCTCATCCGCGCGGCGACGGTCACCTGCAAGCCCTCGGAGAACATCGGGTTCGTGGCCGAGCGCATGACCGCGGCGGGGGTGAGCGCCGCCGTGGTGGAGCTCGAGGGCGGGGGATGGGGGATGCTCACCGACCGCGACCTGCGTGCGCGCGTGCTCGCCGTGGGCCGCTCGGGCGCGGTCCGGGTCGATGCGGCGATGACCGCCCCGGCCTACACGGTCAGCCCCGACCGCCTGGCCGGCGAGGTGCTCTACGAGATGCTCGAGCGCGGGATCCGACACGCCCCCGTGGTCTCCGAGCGCGGCCGGCTCATCGGCATGCTCGAGGACGCCGATCTCTATGCCGCCCAGCCGCGGTCGTGGGTGCGCGCGCGGCGCAATATCGAGCGCTCCCGCAACCTCGACGCACTGTCGGAGGCGGCGGCGCAATTGCCCGCGCTTATGCTCGACCTGCACCACTCAAGCGTTCCGGCGCTGGAGCTGGCGCCCGTCCTCTCCGCGCTCGTCGATGCGCTCACTCGCCGTGCGATCGAGCTGGTGTCGGCCAACGGCGGCGGGGCGGGCCCGGGGACCGTGTGGGTCTCCCTGGGCAGCCAGGCGCGTCGCGAGCTCACTCCGGCGTCCACGCGGCGCGGCGCGGTCATCCACGGCCACGAGGTGCCGCCGCCGGCCGAGTGGCTGGTGGCCGTCGAGGCGGCGCTGACGCGCTGCGGGATCGTCGGGCCGCTGGTGGCCCGCGATGCCGACGGCTGGGTGGCGCGCGCCGGCGACGACGAGCTGGCGCTGTCGGTGCTGGCCGACCGGCGGGTTCTGTGGGGCACTCCGGGCGAGCCGTTGCCGCTCGCCGCGGGTCCCGCCCGGGGCGTGCTGCTCGAGGCACTGGCGGCCCGCGCATTTGCGCCGGCTCTGCCGACGGGCTTTGATGCCGACGCGGTGCTCACCCGGGAGGGCCGCCAGGCGCGGCTCAACGTCCGCTCGGCGGCGATCGTGCCCATCGCCGCCATCGCCCGGTGGGCAGGGGCGGCCGCCGACGCCGGCGAGGGCTCGACCCCGGAACGGCTGCGCGCCGCCGCCGACGCGGGGGTGCTGGGCGGCGAGCAGGCCCAGACGCTCACCGAGGCCTTCGAGCTGGCCCTGGAGCTGCGCATCGTGCACCAGCTTGACCAGATCGCCGCCGGCCAGACGCCCGATGACCTGCTCGACGCGGCAGCGATGAGCCCGCTGACGCGCGGACGGCTGCGCGACGTCTTCCACGCCGTGGGCACGGTGGCCCGGGAGCTGCGTCCGGCGTGAAGCTCTCGCTCAAGCGCAGCGGGGCCGGCGGCCGGTTCGCCCAGACCACGACCGTGGACCGCGACACCCCGTGGCGCACGGCGGAGTGGTGCGCGATCGACCTCGAGCTCACCGGCCTGCACCGCTCCGACGAGATCATCGCCATCGGCGCGGTGCCGATCCGCGACGGGGCGCTGATCCTGGGCGAGGCCATGTACTCACTGGCCCGGCCCGAGCACCCGCCCAAGCACGCCTCGATCCTCGTCCACAAGCTGCGCTCGGTGGACCTGCGCGAGGCCCCGCCGCTCGACGACGCCATCGATCAGTTGCTTGAGACGATGTCCGGTCGCGTGCCCGTCTTCCACACCGCGATGGTGGAGCGCGCCTTCCTGGGCAAGGAGCTGCGCCGGCGCCGTCTGCGGCTGCCCGACGACGTGGACACCGAGGTGCTGGGCCGGTTGTGGATGCGTCGGCGCGACGGCGTCACCCCCGGGGGCCTGCCACTGGCGAGACTGGCGCAGGTGCTGGGCCAGCCCGGGGAGGATCCTCATCACGCGCTGGGCGACGCCCTGACCACGGCCAAGGCATTCATCGCGCTGGCCAGCCACCTCGACGCCGCGTCGCCGCAGACGGTCGGCTCGCTGCAGGCGGCCGAGCGCGAGCTGGGGGCCGGTGGGACGCGGCGGTTCGGACCGGGCTAACGGCCGGGCCCGGCGGGTCCGGGCATGCCCGCCTCGGTGAGACGAAAGCGGGTGGAGGCCGCGAGCACACGGTCGGCGGTGCGGGCGAGCTCGGAGAGCGACACCGTCACCTCCTGTGACTGCGCGGTGGTCTCCTGCGTGGCCGAGGACATTTCCTGCGCAGCGGCCGAGGACTGCTCAGCCACCGAGGCGATCTCGACCGAGGTGTCGGCCATCCCGGCGACGCGCTCGGAGATGCCCGCGATGGCGTCGCCGATGTCGACGAAGGCCTGCTGGGCGCGCTCGGAGGTCTCGACGCCCTCGTCGGCGAGCGTGGCGGCCTGCTGGACGAGGCCGACGACGCCGTTGATGCCCTGCTGGATCTCCTGGATGAGCTCGGCGATCGACGTGGCCGAGTCGCCCGACTGCTCGGCGAGGCGGCGGACCTCCTCGGCGACGACGGCGAAGCCCCGGCCATGATCTCCTGCGCGCGCCGCCTCGATGGCGGCGTTGAGAGCGAGCAGGTTGGTCTGGTCGGCGATTCCGGTGATCGTGTCCAGGATCCCGCCGATCTGGCCGGACTTGCGGGCGAGTTCCTCGATGCCCGCCTGCGCCTCCTGTCCTGAGACGCGCACCCGCTGCATGGCGTCGTTAGTGGAGCCGGCGGCCTGAGCGCCGAGCTCGCCGAGTTCGCGGGCCCGGGCGGTGGCGTCGGCAGCCTCGTCGGAGAGCTCGCGGCTGCGCTGGAGCATGGTCGCCTGTTGGTCGGCTCCGCGCGCCACCTCCGAGCTGGCCTCGGCGATGCCGTTCATGGCGTGGCTGGTCTGCTCGACGGTGTCACGCACCTGGCTGAACACCTCGTGCATGCTCTGGCTGGAGTCGATGAACAGGTGCAGCGACTCGTTGACGGTCGCTTTCAGCTCGGAGCCGCGATCAGACAGGTCCTGCTTGCCGGCGGAGGGCTGGATCTCGTCCAGATTGACCCCGAGCGTGGCGAAGGTGTCGAAGTAGAACGCGTCGGTGATCGCCTGCTGGTCGAAGTTGAACACGATCCGGATGGCGCGCTCGGCGGCCTCGACCACGTCGCGGTCAGGGCCGGGCTCGCGGCGGCGCCGCCAGCCTGTCGCCTTGCACTCGGCGCCGGCGATCCGCGGGGGCGTGCTGCGCAGCGCGTGACTCACCGCGTCCAGGTACTTGGCGTAGGTCCCCAAGAACCACTTCTGCGGAAGGTTGATCTGGTTGTGGAGGGCGCCCACGCGCAGCAGGCCCTCGAAGTAGTCGACGCCGAAGGGTCGCGCCTTGCCGGGCTCGGCGAAGATCGCGCGCCAGTGGCCCACCTGCGCGGCATGCCAGCCCTTGCGCACGGCGGCGAGTGTGATGCCCTTGCTCGCCACGTAGGCGTTGAAGAACTCGGCGGTGGGGAAGGCGAAGGTGTGCTCAGTGAGTTCGGCGGCGACCTCGTCGGCCACCTCCTCGGCCCACGGGCGAAGCTTGCCCAGCCACGTGATCACATCGGCATCCAGACCGATGAACCGGCGTCGCAGCGCCAGGTTCTCGGGCGTGATGTGGTACAGCGCGGCAAGGGACTCCATCCGTATTCGACCTCTCTCTAGTCCTCGTCACCGTGGGAAGTGCGCCCCCACTGGTATGAGTTAGGTTGCGCAGCTTTGATCGGTCTTCGCCGGGGATCCTTGAGGTAAAAGGACGCAGAACGATGACCGGTAGGGTTTCCCCTATATGAAGCGCGGACTCTTCATCGCCCCCTTTGACGAGCTCGTCGACCCGAGGGTCATGGCGGACGTCGCCGCGGCCGCGGAGGAGAAGGGGTGGGACGGGCTCTTCGTCTGGGACCACATCGTCTACCGCGCTCCCGTCCGTGCCGTGGCCGACCCGTGGATCGTGTTGAGTGCCGTGGCCTGCGCGACGCGCACCATGCGCCTGGGCCCGCTGGTGACACCGCCGGCGCGCCGTCGCATCCAGAAGCTCGCTCGCGAGACGGTGACCCTCGATCACCTCTCCGGGGGACGGCTGATCCTGGGCGTCGGGCTGGGCAGCGATAACAGCGGTGAGCTGGGGCCGTTCGGCGAGGAGCTTGACCCGCGCAAGCGCGCGGAGCTGTTCGACGACGGCCTGGAGCGGCTGGCCGCGATGTGGGACGGGGAGTTTGCGCCCCCGCCGGTGCAGCAGCCGCGGATCCCGGTGTGGGCGGCGGCCCGCTGGCCCAACCGCCGGCCGGTCCGCCGCGCCGTGCGCTGGGACGGGCTCTTCCCCATCGAGCTCCCCGGTCCCGACGCGCTGGCCGAGCTCGTTGCCGAGACCACCGAGGCCCGCGGCGGCGAGCCGTTCGACATCGTCGCCGAGATCGATCCGGGCGACGATCCTCGCCCGTGGGAGCAGGCCGGGGCCACCTGGGTGCTCACCGGGTTCGGCCGCCAGCCCAGGTTGGCCGAGGTCCGCGAGACCGTCGCCGCCGGCCCCTGAGCCGGTGGAGGGCGGAATGCGGGAAACCCGCCCGCCCGGCCGAGGTTTCGCGCGTTACGCGCCCTGGAGGGCGGTCCTGTGGGAAACCTCGACGCGGCGCCGAGGTTTCCCGCGTTGTGCCCCCTGATCCGGGGTCAGTAGAGCTGCAGGTAGCGCTCGAGCTCCCACTGGGTGATCTGCTCGTGCGCGGCCTGGACCTCGCGCAGCTTGCACTCGATGAAGTAGTCAACGTAGTCGCCGCCGCGGGTCTTGCCAAACGCTTTGCGCAGCGCATCGTTCTTCTGCAGTTCGCGCGTCGCGTCCAGCAGGTTGGCGGGCAGCGTGTCGATCCCGGCGGCCTCGCGGTCCTCCACCGACATCTTGTAGAGGTTGGCGCCGTTGGGATCTCCGGGGTCCAGTCCCCGCTCGATCCCGTCCATACCGGCGGTGAGCATCGCCGTCGCCGCCAGGTATGGGTTGCATGAGCCGTCCACCGTGCGGTCCTCGACGCGGCCGGCGGCCGGCACGCGCAGCATCTGCGTGCGGTTGTTGTAGCCGTAGCTCACGTAGGCGGGCGCCCACGTGGCCCCGCTGGTGGGAGCGCCGACGACGAGCCGCTTGTAGGAGTTGACCGTGGGGGCGGTGATGGCGATGTAGGCCTTGGCGTTAGCCTTCAGCCCGCCGATGAAGTTGTAGCCCAGCTCGGTCAGGCCCAGGCCGCGCTTGTCCTCGGACGCGTCGCATTCGAAGACGTTCTCGCCGTCCTTCCACAGCGAGACGTGGAAGTGGCAGCCGTTGCCGGTGAGATGGGCGAACGGCTTGGGCATGAACGTGGCGATGAGACCGCGCTGTTGGGCGAGCGACTCGACCATGTAGCGGAAGAAGATCGCCCGGTCACAGGTGGTCAGCGCGTCGGCGAACTGGAAGTTCTGCTCGAACTGGCCGTTGGCGTCCTCGTGGTCGGTGGCGTAGTTGTCCCAGCCCAGATCGGTCACCGCGCGCGAGACCTCGGAGACGAAGTCCAGGTTGCGCGTCAGCGCGCGCATGTCGTAACAGGGCTGCTCCAGCGTGTCGAGCGGGTCGGCGAGCTCGAGCGACCCGTCGGCGGCGCGCCGCAGTAGGAAGTACTCCAGCTCGGCGCCGACGCGCATCTCATAGCCCTGCTCGGCGGCGCGAGCCAGGGCGCGGCGCAGGATGGTGCGCGGGCAGTAG
>DASXDW010000080.1:0-4111 GCA_036490435.1 Solirubrobacteraceae bacterium | reverse complement strand
CCGCCGCATCAGCGCGCGCTTGTCGGCGTGCTCGAGGTGGTGGATCGCCAGGGCGGAGACGACGGCGTCGAATGGGCCCGGTGGCAGCTCGCCCCCCATATCGCTGACGTGGACGGCGCTCACCGCCTCGCCGAGGCGGCGCCGGGCTCCGACCAGCATCGGTTCGGAGGCGTCCAGCAGC
Source organism: Solirubrobacteraceae bacterium (assembly GCA_036490435.1). Classification (GTDB taxonomy): domain Bacteria; phylum Actinomycetota; class Thermoleophilia; order Solirubrobacterales; family Solirubrobacteraceae; genus Palsa-465. Next base: position 3,930 of record DASXDW010000080.1, on the reverse strand, counting down.
TCGATCTCCACCTCCGGGAAGGCGCCGGCGATCATCGCACTGAGCAGGCCGGTGCCGGCTCCCAGGTCGAGCACGCGGCGCACCGCGCCGTGCGGGACACGCGCCAGCGCCTCCACGGCCGCGCCGTAGAAGCCGTCGAAATCAGGCACCAGTCGCCGGCGCAGCGCGTCGTAGTCAGCGGCGTGCTCTGAGAAGGCCTGGGCGGCGGAGGACGGGCTCACAGCGTGCCGGTATCCGGCCCTACCCACCCCCGGCGCTCGCGGTCGCGCTCGTAGGTGCTGATCGCGTCGTCCTGCGCGAGGGTGAGCGCGATGTCGTCGAGCCCGTTGAGGAGCCGGTGCTTGATCTCGGGGTCGATGTCGAAGTGCGCGCTGCCTCCTGGCCAGCGGACCTCCTGACCGGCGAGGTCGACCTGAGCCTGTCCGGCCTGCGCGATCGAGGCGCACTCCTCGCTGGTCAACTGCACCGGGAGCAGCCCGATCTTGGTGCAGTTGGAGCGGAAGATGTCGGCGAAGCTCGAGGCGATGACGGCCTGGAAGCCGTAGTCCTCCAGCGCCCACGGCGCGTGCTCGCGGCTCGAGCCGCACCCGAAGTTGCGGCCCGCCACCAGGATGGGGTTGGAAGGGAGGTCCCAGTCGGGCTCCTTGGCCCAGTCGTAAAAGAGGAACTCCCCGAACCCGGTCCGCTCCACGCGCTTGAGGAACTGCTTGGGGATGATCTGGTCGGTGTCGACGTCGTCGCGGCTAAGGACACTGACAGGGCCGGTGATCGTTTCGATTGCCTTCATCAGTTGGACCCCTCCCACTCGCGGATGTCGACGAAATGGCCCTCGATCGCCGCCGCGGCGGCCATCTGGGGCGAGACGAGGTGCGACCGGGCGCCACGGCCCTGCCGGCCCTCGAAGTTGCGGTTGGAGGTCGAGGCGACGCGTTCGCCGGGGGCGGCGATATCGGGGTTCATGCCCAGGCACATGGAGCAGCCGGCGCCCCGCCAGTCAAAGCCCGCGGCGCGGAAGACCTCGTCCAGGCCCTCTTGCTCCGCCTGCGCCTTGACCTGCTGGGAACCGGGGACGACCATCGCGTAGACGCCGGTGGCCACCTTGCGGCCGCTGACGACCTCGGCGGCCGCGCGTAGGTCCCCGATCCGCGAGTTGGTGCACGAGCCGATGAACACGCGGTCCAGGGTGATCTCCTGGATCGGCATCCCCGCCTCCAGGCCCATGTAGTGAAGCGCACGCTCGTCGCCGTCGTCCTCGGGGTTCGGGACCGCCTCGGCGACGCCGACGACCATCTCGGGATTGGTCCCCCACGTCACCATGGGGCTGATCGCCCCCGCGTCGACGGTCAACTCCTTGTCGAAGGCGGCGCCCTCGTCGGTCTGCAGGTCTCGCCACTCGTCGGGCACCGCCGCCGGCGCCGCGGGCCGCCCGATCACCCATTCGAACGTGGTGTCGTCGGGCGCGATCATCCCAGCGCGGCCGCCAGCCTCGATGGTCATGTTGCAGACGGTCATGCGCCCCTCCATGGTCAGGGCGCGGATCGCCGGGCCGGAGTACTCCACGACGTGACCGACGGCGCCGTCGACGCCGATCTGGCCGATCGTGGCCAGGATGAGGTCCTTGGCGGTCACGCCGAATCCGAGCTCGCCCTCATAACGGATGATCATCGACTTGGGCTTTGACTGCACGAGGCATTGCGTGGCCAGCACATGCTCGACCTCGCTGGTCCCGATGCCGAAGGCCAGCGCGCCGAAGGCGCCATGGGTGGCGGTGTGCGAATCGCCGCAGACGATCGTCATCCCCGGCTGGGTGACGCCCAGCTCGGGACCGATCACGTGGACGATGCCCTGGCGGTCTGATCCCAGCGAATAGACCGGGATCCCGAACTCCACGCAGTTGCGCTCCAGCGTCTCCACCTGCACGCGGGACAGCTCGTCCTTGATGCGCGCCGCCACCGGGGTGCCATCGGTGGGGACGTTGTGGTCGGCGGTGGCCACCGTCCGGTCGGGGCGGCGGACCGGGCGCCGGTTCATGCGCAGCCCGTCGAAGGCCTGCGGGCTGGTCACCTCGTGGACGAGATGCAGGTCGATGTAGAGGAGACCACCCCCTCCCACCGGCACGTCGTGCGCCTCCCAGATCTTGTCGAACAGGCTCTTGGGCATGATCCTCGCTCAGCTCCTCCTCAGGCCGGCGCTCACTACGGCAAGGAGCACCGCCTCGTCGGTTCCGGGGTTCTCGAAATGATGGGGCAGGTCGGCGTCGAAGGTCACGCAGTCGCCGGCCGTGAGCTCGTGGCGAGCGTCGTCGCAGTGGAGGACGACCGTGCCCGCCTGCACGAGCGCGGTCTCGCGGCTTCCGGGCTCGTGCATCGGCGGATCGCCGGGGCCTCCGGTGACGGCACCGGGTGCCAGCGTGTGGCGCGAGAGCTCGGCTCGCTGGCCCGGCAGCGGCGGCGTGAGGATCTCGTAGGCGTGGCCGGACGCCGCCGCCGGGCCGGTCCGCCGCTCGCCATGGCGCACCACCGTTACGGCTCCGCCCTCGTCCAGGCGCAGCAGCTGTGAGAGGCGCAGCTCCAGTCCGTGGGCGATGCGCGTGGCCACCTGCAGCGTCGGGCTCGTCTCTCCCCGCTCAACCTGCGACAGCATCGGCGCGCTCACGCCGCAACGCACCGCGAGGTCGCGCAGCGATAGGTCCATCGCCTCGCGCAGGGCCCGGATCCGCGCACCGAGGCTCTCGGGGGAGGTCAGATTCGGCTCGGCCAGCGCCATGGGCTGCGTACGCTATCACGTACAGACGTATGTTGCCTATCGCATACAGCCGGCCCGTGCTGTCCACCGGGCCGCCAGGGTAGCCTCCGACCACTCGTGCGTACGCGGCCCGATGTCCTGGTTCTTGGTGGCGGTGGCGTGCTCGGCGAAGCCTGGATGATGGGTGTCCTGGCGGGCGTCGAGGACGGCGCCGGCGTCGACCTGCGCGAGTGCGAGTCCTTCGTGGGCACGTCAGCGGGCGCCATCGTGGCCGCCCATCTGGTGGCTGGCAACGCGCCGCGCCGGCCATCGTCGGTCGGCACCGAGATGCAGCTGGCCGACGGGGGCGCCGGCCGCGGTCTTGCCGTCGCCGCCGTCGCCGCCGCGCGCCGTGCCGGTCAGACTGCCCTCGCCGCCAGCGCCACCTTCGCGCCGCTCGCGCTGGGCATGGCTGCCCCCGGCGGCGCGCTGGTCCGCGCGCTGCTGCTGCGCGGGCTCCCCCGCCCGCCCGACACGTTGGCGGGACTGCGCGCCCACATCGAGAGCTCGGGCGCACGGTTTGACGGGCGTCTGCGCATCACCGCCGTGGATCGTGCCAGCGGGCGCCGGGTCGTGTTCGGCCGCCCCGGCGCGCCTCGGGCATCGGTGGCTGAGGCGGTCGAGGCCTCCTGCACTGTGCCGTGGCTGTTTGCGCCGGTGCGCATCGGCGAGCGCGAATACGTCGACGGCGGCGTGTGGAGCCCCACCAACCTCGACGCAGCGCCCGCGGGCCGCGACACCCACGTGCTCTGCCTCAACCCCACCGCCAGCCTTGCCACCCGCCACACGATGCTCACCGTGGTGCGCAATGTGGCGCGCTCCGCGGTGTCGGTCGAGGCGCTGGCCCTGCGCCGGCGCGGCGCCCAGGTGAGGACCATCGCCCCCAACGCCGAGTGCGCTGCCGCCATGGGCTCGAACTTCATGGACCAGGAGCCGCGCACCCGGGTGCTCTCGGCGGGCTACCGCCAGGGCCTGATGGTCGCCGCCGACGGCGGCCGCTGGTAGCGCGCCCGGGCGCAGGGGTTCGGTACCCCCGTAGCGCCGGGCGCCACAGAGATACCGAACGTCCGATTCTCACGGGGCCCGGACGACCTCGGGCACCGGCGCACCCGCGGCTGCCTCGCGCTCCGCCAGCACGCCGTGGCG
>DASXDW010000072.1:0-2987 GCA_036490435.1 Solirubrobacteraceae bacterium | reverse complement strand
GAGGCATCGGGCCGACGGTCCGCGAGGGCCTCGCGCACAAGCGCCTCCTCGAGATGCTCCAGGGCGAGCCGCTCCCTCGCGAGGGCGGCGAGCCGGCGCGCGCGGTCGCCGTCGCCGATGGCGTCGCTGCTGTCCGGCGGCAGCGTGGCCGCGACCATCTCCACCATCCGCTCCGGGAACATCGCCGCGAGGATGGCGACAGTGTCGGGCGCCTCACGCACAACAAGGCCAGTGACCTGGGCGGGCGGCTCGCCGACGGTGGCGGCATGGCGAAGCTGCATGACCTCGCTCCGGCTCGCAAACCCACCGTCGCGCCACCTGACCGACCGGGCGAGGGCCGCGATCTCAGTCTCGACGCGTGCCACCTGGGCAGCCCTCGGTTCCGGCGCGGCGCGCACTGCCCTCTCGTCAGCATCGAGCTGGGCTATCTGGGCGCGTACGGCGGTGAGGGTTTTGCCCCTGGTCGGTGGCAGCGGCACGTCCACAAGGGGGCCACGTTGCCCGGCGAGGAACCTGTCGAGCCGGGTGACCAGTGTCCGGAGGGGTTTCCCACCGACACGGTCGAGCCTGGCCTGGACCTCGGCGATGCGCCGGTCGATGTCGGCCAGCTTCCAGTCGGGCGACCCTCGCTCGCCGATCTCCGGCGGCAGGTCGCGGCGGCCGATGATGACGGGGACGGAGCGCCCGTCGCGGCGGGCGAGCTCTGCCGCGATGGGCTGCCGCTCGGCGCGCAGTGCCGCCAGCTCGTCGCTCGCGGCGCGGCGGGCGGCCGACGCGTTGTCCGCGTCGGCGCGAAGGGCGGCGAGGAATGCGAGGGCATTGGGCGCGCCGGCCAGCGCGTGGCGGCTGACATCGGCCGGACTGTCTGTGACTGTATTCGTCCTCATGGTCACCTGCCCCTGTTGAGACGGTTGATCGTGGTGCGCCACCGCTGCCGCAGTGACAGGATGCTCGGCGCCCTGAGGTCGCCGTAGACGGTGCTGATCTCCGCCAGCTCGGCGGCGCGCTGGAGGGCAGCGCGCTCGGCCGGGGTGCGTGGGTCGATGACCGTGCCGCACGCGCTGCAGGTCGTGCCGTTGGCGGTGGCGGAGCAGACGGGGCAGGTGTCGTTCATGGGCCCGAGGCTAGCGCGCCCGGCGCGACCTCCGGATGTCCCAGAGGGCGCGAAGAGAGGATGCGGTGGACCTGCTTCTTGCTCAGCCGGGAGTCATCCCACTTGAGCGCAGCCCACAGGAGCGCGTCGGTCGTCCCGGCCTCATGGGGGCAGCGCCCAGCGCGCTTGGCGGTGGGCCACGTCCGGGTCCGGTAGCGCTCGTGCTGCTCGGCGAGGTCACGGCAGCTGGTCGCGCGGACGCGGGCCAGGATGGTGTTGCGCCGGGCCACCGCCTCGCTCTTCCACGGCGGCGTCCCGACGTGGCCGGGTGCGTCTCCCTCAAAAGCCCGGATGGCGTAGCCCTTGCTCGCCTGGGCCAGGGCGGCGAGCGACCTCAGTCCCGGGTGGGGGTGGGCGAGGCCTTCCGCGATGGCCTCATGGAGGGCCTCAAGCGGCGTGCTCATGGTCAGTGCTCATGCCTCTTTGCGGGGTCAAGCCGGTGGCGCTGTGCTGGTCGCAGACTGCGCTCCGAAGTGCCCACGTCCGCCTCGGCCAGGAGGAAGGACCCGCCCGCGTCGAACCCCAGATGCGAAGGAGCGCTGCGCCATCCCAAAGCGTGGGATGGGCTCATCGCAGTGATGCCTACGCGCGGGCGCGCGACCGCACCTACATCTCGCTGGGTTCTTTGTGGCAGGTGACGGACAGGTTGCCCCGGTGACGCGGCAGCATCTCCGGCCCGAAACGAGGGAGAGTTGAGAGGTGCGATAGGTGTGAAAGGTGTGACACTTCTAACCGACGCGGAGAAAAGGCGCACGCCTTCTCCGAAGGGGAGTAAGAAACCAACCACCTCTCGCACCTATCGCACCTTACCCTTCCGGGATGACGGCTGCCGCCGACCTGACGGTGACGAGCGACCACCTAATGCTCCCACCCGTCCTTCCGCCGAGGACGAACTTCCGCTCTCCGACGAGCTTGTCCTTCTTGTGGCCGAGCCACTTGCCCAGCGAGCGCGCGTCGATCCGGCCCGCGCCGCGCCCGGCGACGGCGAGGCAGGCATCGCGCAGTTCCGGGTGGAGGTAGTTGTCCCAGTCACCGCCCCGTGCCTCAGCCTGCCGGGCCACCTCGCCCGCCGTGACCGGCGCGTGCAGGCCGATGGTCGTCTCCCACGCCTCGATCATCGCCAACATCAGCTCGATGTCGGGGTCGCCTCCACGCAGCTCCTCCTGCGTCGCCACCGGGTCATCCATCCCCAGCCATACCAGCGCGTCGCGCACGACCCGGGACCACTGCTCGAACCCGCCGAGCGGCGCCAGCCTGACGCTGGGAGAGCCGGCCACGATGTACGACCGCAGCACCGTGAGCGCCGCCCGCACATGCAGCGGCCGGTCGGCCTTCGCCCTCAGCACCGGGTCGGGTTTCTGGAACACCCGCAGCTCGGGCCGCTCGCACCCAGGGTCAAGCCGCGCCATCAGCGAGCGGCGCGTCAGGTCGCCTTCGACCACGAGGTTGTTGCCGGTCGCGCACATCAGGGCGCAGCTCGGAAGTGTCGGTGTCTCGCTCCTGCCGAGCACCCGGACCTTCACCATCAACTGGGTCAGCGCCTGGTTCAGCAGCGCCCCGCCGAGCTCATGGTCGCAGTTGTCGAACGAGATGATCGCGTCACCGGCGAGGAGCATCGCACCCAGCCGCTTCTCCAGTTCCTCCTCGCTCCTGCACGCGACGATCACCGGGGCCTCGTGACCGGTCGCGACAATCGAGATGATGTCCACGATCTTGCCTGCCGCGCGACAAACAGGATGAGAAGAGCGCGTCAATCAGGATGAGAATGTCGCCGGATGCGTGACGGCAGGAGGGCGTAGCCCGAGTGACGTTGCGAATCCGACGAACGGCGCGG
>DASXDW010000057.1:0-41226 GCA_036490435.1 Solirubrobacteraceae bacterium | reverse complement strand
ATTCGACGCCAAGACCGTGCCGTCGGTGGCCTACACCGATCCCGAGGTGGCCTTCATGGGCCTCACCGAGGCGCGGGCCAAGGCCGACGGCATCGAGTACGAGAAGGCGATCTTCCCGTGGACCGCGTCGGGCCGGGCGCTGGGCCTGGGCCGCGACGAGGGCATGACCAAGCTTCTGTTCGAACCTGAGTCTCAGCGCCTGCTGGGCGCCGGGATCGTCGGCGTCGGCGCCGGCGACCTCATCTCCGAGGCCGTCCACGCTCTGGAGATGGGCGCCAACGCGCAGGACATCGCACTCACGATCCACCCGCATCCGACGCTCTCGGAGTCGATCGGGCTGGCCGCGGAGCTTCAGGACGGGACGATCACGGACCTCATCTCCCCATCGGCGGCCAAGGCCCGTCGAGCAGCAGCAGCTCGCTGAGCTCCGCGGCGACCTCCTCGGGCCGATCGGTGACGTCGTCAGCGGTGAAGCGGACGACCCGCCAGCCGGCGCGGACCAGCTTGCGGTCGCGCCGGCGGTCGGTTGCGAACGAACGCTTGCTGCGGTGATAGCCCCAGCCGTCGACCTCGACGACCAGCCGGTGCTGTGGCCACACGAGGTCGACGAGCTCGCCCTCGATGTATGTGTTGAACTGCGGCTGCGGGAGACCGTGGTGGCGGATGAGCGCGCGCATCGCATGCTCAGGCGGTGACTGGAGAAGGGCCGGCTCGTCATCGAGCTTGGCGATCGCGGCGTGCAGCGGTTCGATGCCGTGACGGCCGTGGTTGCGCGCGATCACCGCGTGGAGCGCGCCGACGTCGAGCCTGTTCTGGCGCTGACCGGCTTCGAGGGCGTCGATGAGGCGGGCATGGGTGAGGAGCTCGGCGATGTCGAGGTAGGTGCGGGCGAGACTCGTGACGGGGATGCCGTCGACAATGCTCGTATCCCGGGGATCGAGGGTTCTGGCCCAATGACATCGGATCCCCTCCAGCTCATGCTTGCGCGGCGCCGTGACATGCACCAACCCACTCCCGATCTGGCGCAGGTCGTGGAGAGCCCCAGCGTCGAGGTGGCTGAGAACCGCCTCGGGACCGCAGGCGAGGACGGCGGCCATCCAGCGCCCGTTCGCGGTCAGGCGTGTGTGGCCGACGGCGTAGACCGCGCGATGGATTCTCTGCAGCCGCGCCCTGGCGACCAGCGTTTTTATGGCTTGGGAAGAGAAGCCAAGGACCAACAGTTGCCGTCGAGCCACCACGCCATGCTGACGTGTCGCCAGGTTCCCGAGACGTGAGTCGTCTGGTGGTTGGTGAGCAGCCCTCAGTCGCATCACGTCCAGGGTCGCCGCCCTGGCTGTGACGGAACAAGACGCGTCTGGAACTTAAGTGCGACGTTTGTGCAACAAAAACGTTGCAAGCAACGTGAGCCCGGCAGCGGCGGCCGCGCCTGCGCGCCTCGTCCGCGACGCTGAGGCCCCGGCGGTTCCGTGCCCCCGAGGCGCTGGCATCGCGAACTCCTCGGCCGCGAGAACGTCATGGGGCTCGGCGATCCCGGACGGGTCGTCAGGCAGGGTCACGGGCCCGTGGTGCAGGCCCGGGTCGCGGGTGGGCACGCCGAACTCCTCGGCGGCAAGGACGTCGTGGGCCGCCTCGCGGTGCAGCGCCGGGTCCGGGGCGGGCATGCCGAACTCTTCGGCGGCGAGCACGTCGTGGGCGGGATCGTGGTCGGGGCGGCGCGGCGTCGGCATGGCCGTCGATGATCCCAGATCTCGCGCGATCGGCAGGGCGCGCTCGGGGCAATGGCGGGACGCAACCGAGCCCATGAGGCGAGACCCTATTGATAATCTCAGTCGAGGGGACTGAGATTCGACTAGCGGACCGTCCGGTCCGGTGGTATCCTCTACTTATCCTTCGTAAGTACCTAATGAAAGTGAAGACTTGATGAGTCGCCTTCTCCTGGTCCCGTTGGAGGACGTCGTCGTCTTCCCGGGCATGTCGCTGACGCTGGCGATCGACGCCGGCGACGAAGAGCGCGTGCTCCTGGTGCCTCGCCATGAGCACGAGTTCGCGGCCGTTGGCACGGTCGCCGAAGTGAGCAACCGGGTGCGCCTGCCCGGTGGCGGCCGCGCCTTTGAGCTGCAGGGCCAGCACCGCGGTGTCGCGGGTGCTGCCCAGACGCTGCCCGACGGCCGGCTGTTCGTCGAGGTCGACGAGCGCCCCGATCCCGTCCCCGTGGACGGCAAGACCCGCAACCTGGAGCGCGAGTACCGCGCCGTGGTCGAGGAGATCCTCGAGGTCCGCGGCGACGACGGCCGTATCTCCGCATTCCTGCGCTCGATCTCCGAGCCGGGCACCCTGGCCGACACCTCCGGCTACTCCCCCGACCTCAACTACGACCAGAAGGTCAAGCTGCTGCAGACGCTCGACGTCACCGAGCGGCTGGAGCTGGCGCTGGGCTACCAGCGCGAGCGCCTGGCCGAGCTGCAGGTGCGCAAGCGCATCCGCGAAGACGTGGAGTCCGGCGCCGAGAAGCAGCAGCGTGACTACTTCCTGCGCAAGCAGATGGACTCGATCCGCAAGGAGCTCAACGAGGACGACGCCTCGGTCGTGGAGGAGTACCGGACCAAGATCGAAGAGGCCGGCATGCCCGAGCACGCCCGCGAGCAGGCTGAGAAGGAGCTCGGACGCCTCGAGCGCATGGGTGAGCAGTCCGCGGAGTCCAGCGTGATCCGCACCTACCTGGACACCATCCTCTCGGTCCCGTGGAACGAGCGCTCCGAGGAGAAGCTCGACCCCACCCACGCCCGGGAGATCCTGGACGCCGATCACGCGGGCCTGGAGGACGTCAAGGATCGCATCGTCGAGTACATCGCGGTCAAGAAGCTGCGCGTTGATCGCGGGATCCAGGAGGACAAGCGCTCCGGCGCCATCCTCACCCTGATCGGACCGCCCGGCACCGGCAAGACGAGCATCGGCGAGTCGATCGCCCGTGCCACCGGACGCAAGTTCGTGCGCATGAGCCTGGGCGGCGTGCGTGACGAGGCCGAGATCCGCGGTCACCGGCGGACCTACATCGGCGCGCTGCCGGGACGGCTGGTCCGTGCCCTGCGCGACGCCGGGACGATGAACCCGGTGATCATGCTCGACGAGGTCGACAAGGTCGGCGCCGACTGGCGCGGCGATCCGTCGGCGGCCCTGCTGGAGGTCCTGGACCCGGCGCAGAACCACTCGTTCCGCGACCACTACCTCGACCTGGAGCTGGACCTGTCCGGCGTGATGTTCATCGCCACCGCCAACGTGGCCGACACCATCCCCGGCCCGCTCCTGGACCGCATGGAGGTCATCCGCTTCGACGGCTACACCACCTCTGAGAAGGTGGCGATCGCCCGCGGCTACCTGTGGCCGCGTCAGTTGGAGCGCAACGGCCTGCTCGCCGAGGAGGTCGAGGTCTCCGATGTGATGCTGGAGACCGTGGCGACCGAGTACACGCGCGAGGCCGGCGTCCGCCAGCTCGAGCGCGACCTCGGCACGCTGCTGCGCAAGACCGCGACGAAGATCGCGTCGGGCAAGGCCAACCCTCCGGTGACGCTCGACACCGACGCGCTCCGTGACGCCCTCGGGCGTCAGCGGTTCTTCCAGGAGTCGGCGATCCGCACGGCGGTGCCCGGTGTGGCCACCGGCCTGGCGGTCACCGGGGCCGGCGGCGACGTGTTGTTCGTCGAGGCCACCGCAATGCCGGGCAAGCCGGGGCTGACGCTGACCGGTCAGCTGGGCGACGTGATGAAGGAGTCGGCGCAGATTGCTCTCTCCTACGTCCGTGGCCACGCGGCCGACCTCAACATCAACCCCGCCCAGTTCGAGGACGAGGCCTTCCACGTCCACGTCCCGGCGGGCGCCATCCCCAAGGACGGCCCGTCCGCCGGCGTGACGATGGTGACCGCGCTGACCTCGCTGCTCACCCAGCGGCCGGTCAAGCACACCGTCGGCATGACTGGTGAGGTGACCCTCCAGGGTCGCGTCCTGCCGATCGGCGGCCTCAAGCAGAAGGTCCTCGCCGCCCACGCGGCGGGCCTGACCGACGTGATTCTGCCCGAGCGCAACCGGGGCGACCTGGACGACGTGCCCGAGGAGGTTCGCGAGCAGATGACGTTCCACGTCGCGATGACCATCGACGAAGTGCTCGACGTGGCGTTGGAGCCGGCGCCGCAGCCTGCGGCCGCATAACCCGCACCTCCGCAGACAACACATAGAGGATGAGGGCGTCGACCATACGGTCGGCGCCCTTTTTCTTGGGGCCATGAGGCCGCAGTGGCCGCAGTAGTAGGTTGACGTCCATGACCACGATCACCGCTTCCCAAGAACAGAAGGTCGTCGACGAGGTCCCCAAGCAGCTCTACATCGGCGGCGAGTGGCGCGACGGCGCCAAGGGCACCCTCAGCGTCGAGGATCCCTCCACCGAGGAGCCGCTGTGCGACGTCGCCGATGCGTCGGTCGACGACGCCAAGGCCGCGCTGGACGCCGCCGTCGACGCCGGCCCCGAGTTCGCCGCCATGGCCTCGCGCGAGCGCGGGGAGATCCTGCGCCGCGCCTTCGACATGATCACTGCGCGCAAGGACGACCTGGCCCTGCTCATGACCCTGGAGATGGGCAAGACGGTCAAGGAGTCGCTGGGCGAGATCGCCTACGCCGCCGAGTTCTTCCGCTGGTTCTCGGAGGAGTCGGTGCGCATCGACGGCCGCTACGCCGTCGCCGCCAACGGCGCCGGGCGCATCCTGACGATGAAGCAGCCCGTGGGCCCCTGCCTGATGATCACCCCGTGGAACTTCCCGCTGGCGATGGGCACGCGCAAGATCGGCCCGGCGATCGCCGCCGGCTGCACCATGGTGGTCAAGCCCGCGCAGCAGACGCCGCTCTCGATGCTGGCCCTGGCCAAGATCCTGGAGGAGGCCGGCCTGCCTGGGGGCGTGCTCAACCTCATCACCGCGTCGTCGTCAGGCGAGACGATGAGCCCGCTCATCGCCGACCAGCGGCTGCGCAAGATGTCCTTCACCGGCTCCACCGAGGTGGGCCGGCGGCTCATGGCCCAGGCGTCGGACACGCTCCTGCGCCTCTCGATGGAGCTGGGCGGCAACGCGCCGTTCATCGTCTTCGAGGACGCGGACATCGACGCGGCCGTGACCGGCGCGATGCTGGCCAAGATGCGCAACATGGGCGAGGCCTGCACCTCGGCCAACCGCTTCCACGTCGCGGGACCGGTCGCCGACCAGTTCGCATCCAAGCTGGCCGAGAAGATGGGCGCGCTGAAGCTGGGCCGCGGCGTGGAGGAGGGCACCGACGTCGGCCCGCTCATCGACGACACTCAGCGCGGCAAGGTGGCCGGGCTCGTCGAGGACGCGATCGGCCGCGGGGCCACCGCGGTGGTCGGCGGTCACAAGCGCGACGGCGCCGGCTACTTCTACGAGCCGACCGTGCTCACCGACATCCCCGACGACGCCGAACTCCTGCAGGAGGAGATCTTCGGCCCGGTCGCGCCGGTCAAGGGCTTCGCCGACGAGGACGAGGCGATCGCCGCCGCCAACAACACCGAATACGGCCTGGTGGCCTACGTGTACACCAGCAACCTCAAGCGGGCGTTCCGCGTCTGCGAGAGGCTGGAGACCGGGATGATCGGCCTCAACCAGGGCATCGTCTCCAACGCTCAGGCCCCGTTCGGCGGCGTCAAGCAGTCGGGCTTCGGGCGCGAGGGCGGCTACGAGGGGATCGAGGAGTACCTCGAGACGAAGTACGTGGCCGTCAACCTGTGACGGCACTCCGGGTCAGCTGAGCGCGTCGCCGGCGCCCGGCGCGAACCCCCCCAGATGCCCTCCCCGCGGCACGCCCCGAACGGACGACCGCGAGGAGGACAATCGGACAAGGGGAGTGAGTCCGATGAGGGTCATCAACCCCAACGCCACCCCCGCCGCGATGAGACCGCCATTGGTTCCCATCGCGCCGGCGGGATTGACGGCGCGGTCGATGAAGTTCCAGCCGAGCGTTGCGAAGAGCGCCACCCATAGCGCCAGCCCCACCTGCATCAACGGGCCGCGCATCCAGGCCGTGGCGGCTGTCAGAAGGCCGCCGAACGTAAGCATCCCGAGGGTGCCCGTGAGCAGCAGCACCGTGTCGGAGCGGTGGCAGTGGTGGGCGACGGCATAGGCGCCACCGGCGACGCAGAACCCCCCGGAGTTCAGCACCGCGCGCAGCGCCGCGTAGATGACGATGAGCGATGCGGTCGTTCCCGCAGCGGCAATCGCAGCCAGGACGCGTCCAACCAGCATCTGCCTCGTCCCGGCCATCGTCTCCGTCGCCCCCAATGTCCCCGGCTCCTTTCGTGGATGCGTCCGCGCTCGTTCCCAGCGCTCGCGCGCAGTGTTCTAGAGCCGCGTCCGCCGCGCAGTACCACCCGGGTCTCACATCGGTCGCAGATGCCGGCGCCCCCCGGACCCGGTAACGATTTGCCGCAGACCGGTGCGAGCGACTACTGTCATGCGCCACATGGACCGGGTGCAGCATCGTCCGCCGGGGGGCGGAGTGGGTGCCGGGACGCTCGCCTCGCGCTTGGCGCGGGTCGATGAACAACGCTTCGTCGGGCGCACGGCGGAGCTGACAGCGCTCGAACGCTGTCTCGAGGATGAGGCGACCGTCCGAGTGGTCCACGTCTTCGGCCCCGGCGGCATCGGCAAGAGCGCGCTGCTGCGTGAGCTGGCGCGGCGCGCCCGCGCGCGCGGCTTCACCCCGTTTGCGGTGGAGGGCCGCGAGCTCCCCCCCTCCCCCGCCGCGCTGGAGGCGATCCTGTCTGACGCGGCCACCGCCTCGCACCCACTGGTCCTGATCGACACCTACGAGCGCATGACCGGTCTGGGCGCCCATCTGCGCCGCGGGCTCCTGCCCCGGCTACCCGCCACCGCGGTGGTGGTGATCGCGGGCCGCGCCGCACCCGAGGAGAGCTGGTTCCAGGATGGCTGGGAGGGCGTCGTCTCAGAGCTCGCGCTCGACAAGCTCCCGGCCGGCGATGCGCTCGCGCTGCTGGCCGCCCACGGCCTCACCGACGAACGCAGCGAGGCCATCGTCGACTGGGCCGACGGCTCGCCGCTGGCGCTGACCCTGGCCGCGCGCGCCGCCACGGCCGACGGCGCGTGGACCCCCGGGGATGACCGGGACCACCCGGAGATCCTGCGCGCGCTCGTCCGGCGGCTCGCCGAGTCCGAGATGCGGGGCGTCCGCTTCTCCGTGCTCGCGGTGGCCTCGATCGCTCGGGTCACCACCCCGGAGATGCTGGGCGCGGTGCTGCCCGCGGGCGACGCCGAAGGCGCGTATGAGCGGTTGGGCAGCCTCAGCTTCTCCGAGCGTGTCGGTGATGGGCTGGCGCTGCACGAACTGGTGCGCAAAGCGCTGCGCGCCGACCTGCGCCGCCGCGCGCCGGACAGCGACCGGGAGCTGCGCCGACGGATCACCGACCACCTGTTCGAGCGTGCTCAGGCCGGCGATCCCCTCATGGCCATCGAGATGGCCGCCCTCATCGACAACACCGTGATCCGGTGGGGGTTCGGGTGGGAGGGGAGCATCGACTATCGCATCGACGACGTGCGACCCGGCGACGAGGAGCGCATCGCCCAGCTCATGTCCGAGCGCCACCTGGACGACTGGTGGGCGCTCACGCGGCGCTTCGTGGCCGAGGCGCCCGACCGCGTCGCCCTGGCCCGCGACCACCACGACCACGTGTGCGGGTTCCTCAGCTACATGAGCCCGTCGACCGCGCCGGACTTCGCCGACGAGGATCCGATCGTCGGACCGCAGCTGGCCCACGCCCGTGGCGACGCTCACCTCGGCGATGCCGTGTTGTGGCACGACTCGTTCGATTTCACCGGCTGGCCCGCGGGCGAGCGGGGCGACCGCGGCTTCTCTGGCAGCGGCGGTCGCGTCAAGGCGATGCTGGGCATGGCGGGCATGCTGCGCTCGGGCGTGCTCAACCCGCGTTTCATGTACCTGCCGATCAATCCCGAGAACGAGGGCGCCCGGGCGTTCGCCCAGGCCTCGGGTGCGACCCACCTGACCGAGCTTGACTGCCGGCTGGCCGACCACACCATCGAGTGCCACCGCATCGACCACGGGCCCGGGGGGCTGTTCGGCTCACTGCGCGGCTTCGTGTACATCGAATTGGGACTCCCCGCCCCCGTACCCCAGCCACCGGCCGCGGCCCCCGTGCCGGTGGCGGACCGCGAGTTCGTGCGCGACGCGCTGCGCAACTTCCATGTGCCCCACGCGCTGGCCGCCAGCCGGCTGGCCCACGGCGACACACCCGAGCAACGCGCCGAGTCAGTCCGGGCACTGTTGCGTGCCGCGTCCGATGCGGCGTTTGGCGACAGCCCCAACGAGCGACTGCTCAAGCGCGTGCTCACCCTCGGCTATCTGGAGACGAACCCCGCCCGGCCCAGCCACGAGCAGGTCGCCTACGACCTCGCGCTCAGCCGGGCCGCCTACTTTCGCCGGCTGCGCGTCGCCGCCGACCGCGTGGCCGACCACGTGGCACAGACCCCGCGCGCGGGCTGATCGGCAGCCCTACGCTGTGGGCACGCGCCCACCGGACGGCGGTTGCGAGGCCGGAGTTGCGAGGCCGGACGCGTCGACTGACGCGCCCGGCGTCTCGCTCTTCTTTCAGTGGCCGCTGAGCGACCGCACGAAGTTGGCGCCCGGCGCACCGAGCCCCGTCATGTTGTCGTAGCCGCGCGTGGCATTCAGTGCCACCTGCCGCGTGGTGCAGACACCCTTCTTGGTGCAGAACTGCTCCGGGCCCTCGTAGCCGATGATCCGGTGCGTGAACAGCAGCCCGTCCGTGTTGTCGACCTCATTGGCGAAGTCGGAGCGCGACTGAGCCTGATTGCCTGCGGGACCGACGTCCAGCAGAGCCGACGCATTCCCGGACAGCCCGTACAGCGCCGGGTTGACGAACCCGACCGAGGCGCCGCGAGCCTGATCGGCCCGGGCCACGACACCGGCGAACAGCGGCGACGCCACGCTGGTGCCCCCGATCCGGTACACGTCGAACGAGACGCCCTCGGGGAATTGCTGCGTCTGCCCCACCAGCATTCCGGTGCCGGGGTCGCCGTCCATCGAGATGTCGGGCACCACGCGCATCGGCGTGTTGCCGTTGACCTCTGACAGCGAGTTCGGAACCACGCCCTGCTGGTAGAACGGCTGCGGGTACACGACGCTGGTGCCGCCGCCTGACCCGCCGTCCAGGGCGAGGTCGATCGGCAGCCACTGGCCTTGCTGCGCCGCGGTGCAGCCACCCTCGGACACGAGCGTGTCGTTGCAGAGGAAGCTGCGTGCGGTGGACCAGCCGAACTCGCCGAGCCGCTGGCCGGACTGGCCGACCTCGAGGCTCGTGCCGCCGACGGCGGTGGCGAAGGGGCTGGATGCCGGGTAGTCGGCCGCCACCTGCCCGATGGTGGTGAACTCGTCACCGTCGTCGCCGCTGGAGAACGCGACCGTGACGCCGGTGGCCGCGGCCATGAGCAGGATGTTGTCAGTCGCCTGGCGATCGCCGGCGGTGTCAAGCACGTCACCGCCGTCGTCACCGTACGAGTTGCTCACGACCTGCGCCGAGTGCTGGTCGATCACGTTGCGCAGCGCCTTGTTGAGCGCCGTGGAGTCACAGTTCTTTGCCGCCGCGGCGAGGACCGTGGCGCCCGGTGCCACGTCGTGCACCGCCTCGACGTCGAGGGTCTGCTCCCCGAACCAGCCCGGAGCGTCGCACTTGTTGGGGCCGCCCTTGTTGAAGTCGGCGGGAGCCTGTGTCTCGAACTGACCCGCCTTGAAGGGGTTGCTCGGGTCGGTCATCTGCGCGAACTGATGCGCGTCGGCGAACAACGTCGGCGACAGGTACGCGTCGACCACAGCCACGGTGACGCCGCGCCCGGTGTTGGCGTCGCTCAGTCCATAGGCGCTGCGGTACTGCGGCCCGGTGTACCCGCACACCACCCATGGCGGCTTGGACGGGCCCCCTGGGAACTGAGGCAGCGTCGTGTCGAAGATCTGGTTGTAGTACTGGCCGCACGGCGGCGCCACCCGGAAGCCGGGCGAGGGCGGGAACGGCGGCTTGTTGGGGTTGCCCGCCGCCGGAGCCGTACTGGACGTGGTGGCCGGGCCGCCGACGGTGTCATCAGGCGTGGCCATCGTGTCGCTCACGCCCGACACGCCGCCGACGATGGCGGCGATGCTGGACGGCACCGACAGGTTCTGGTCTGCGAGCACGAGCGAGTTACCGTCGACCTGATGCATCGACAACGAGGTCCCGAACGCCTGCTCGACCTGCGCGGCGGTGCCGGAGGCTTCGACGGCCATCCGGTCGGCAGACGTGCTGTTGACCGTGAACCCGCTCTGGGTCAAAAATTGCTTGACCTGGTCGACGTCGGCCGCTGACGGCGAGTAGCGCGCCTCCCACTGGGCGGGGGTCAGGAACTTGCCGTAGGAGGCATTCCCGGGCGTGGAAGCGGCCTGGGCAAAGGACTCGGCGCCGGCCTGATCGGCCAGCTTGAGCTCCACCTCGAAGTTCATCGCCGTCCCCGAGGCAACGTCCCCCGTTCGCGGGGTCGTGGCCGCCGCCGGCGACTGCGAGTTGCGCAGCGTCACTCTTGCCGGCGTGGTGGCTGAGGCCACCGATACGCTCGCCAGGGTCAGAGCGGCAGCTCCGGCGGCGGCGAGAGCGGGAAACCGTAGTCGCTTCATGTTCCTCCAAAACGTCAGTTGTCCGGTCGTCAGCGTCGAACCTACCGGACCGGTCAACTCAGACGCACCGGTTGGACTGCCGCCAAAAATCCGCCACCACCCCTCCAGTCAGAGATCGGCCGCCGTCTGAGTCGTGGCCGTCTGATCAACGATCGTCCGCATCGCGAACATACGTTCGAAAATGTGCGTAATGGGTATGTGGGGGCTTAG
Source organism: Solirubrobacteraceae bacterium (assembly GCA_036490435.1). Lineage (GTDB taxonomy): Bacteria > Actinomycetota > Thermoleophilia > Solirubrobacterales > Solirubrobacteraceae > Palsa-465. The sequence continues at coordinate 30,270 of DASXDW010000057.1, read as the reverse complement.
AGGTATGGGCACCAGTCGGCTTGTCACTCGCGCGCGCGAGGGCCGCGCCCGAAGCCCGGATGCGCGGGCCCCAGCCGCGCCAGCATGACCGCGTGGGTGAGGCGCCCCAGCGCCCGCGCCGGCCGCGGCAAGGGCTCGACGTGCGCATCGGCGCGGCGTGGATTCACGACGCGCGCCTCGAGCAGATCGTGGGTGCGCCCCGCGCGCACCACCTGCCCCCCACCGTCCAGGACGTTGCGGACCCAGTCAGACTCGGAGCCGTAGAGAACGACGATCGCCAGCGTCTCACCGCGGCGGTATGCGTTGACCGGCGTGCGGTAAATACACCCCGTTCTGCGGCCTCGATGACACACGACCGCCCACGGCGGGAGCAGCCACGCGTACTGCCCCTGGACGGGATTTGTGACCTTGCGGTTAAAGCGTGCAAGCGGTCGCCCCAGCCTCAGCGTCATGGGGCCAGCGTACCCAGCCCGTGTGAGTTGCCCGCCATGTACCCTCAAGCGAACGCATGGCCTATGCAGAGGAGAGACCGGGGGTCACGGGCTCGATCAATGAGCACGCGTCCGCGCTCGCGACCGAGTGGCGCCGGCTGACGCGCGCGGCGACGTTCGTGGCGCTACTGACCGCGCCCGCGTTCTTCCTGGTCCTCTTCGACTCCAATCACTGGAGCCTCATCGTTTCGCTGATCATCACCGTTGTGGCGGTGGTGACGTTCCGCGGCCTGGTCGAGGTGGTGACGCGCAAGCTCATCCCCTCCCCCAGCCTCTACGGTGCGGACGCGACGCTCAAGGAGCAGGACATCGTCGACCGCCGCCGCTACTGGTTCTGGCGCGGCAAGTTCCGGCGACTGCCGATCTACGCGCTGATCGTGCTGGCGTTGCTTGCGCTGTGCCAGGTGTTCTTCTCCTTCGCGGGGGTCAGCGCTCCGTTCTTCAAGCCGCTCACCGGGCTGCGACAGATCTTCCCGCCCGACACGCTGCCCCAGCTCGGGCTCGTCTTCATCCAGCTCCCGCTGCTGTTCTTCGTCAACTTCGCCATCTTCTTCGGGCCGTTCCTGTTCTTCGCGGTGCGGCAGATCCGCGGCTACGAGCCCGGTGACGCCAGCTGGGGGGTGAAGATCGACGACGTCCGCGGCCAGGCCGAGGCCAAGGAGGAGATCACGCGGGTGATCACCCTGTGGCAGTCAGGCGAGGAGTTCGAGAAGGCGGGCGGTAAGCGCGAGCGCGGACTGCTGTTCCTCGGCGCCCCGGGCACCGGCAAGACGATGATCTCCAAGGCCATCGCCACCAACTTCAACTGCCCGTTCGTGACGATCCCCGGCTCGGGATTCGCGGGGATGTTCATCGGGATGGACGCCATCACGGTCCAGTTCCTCGCGCGCAAGGCGCGCAAGCTGGCGGCCAAGTGGGGCGGCCAGTGCATCGTGTTCATCGACGAGATCGACGCCGTCGGCATGCGCCGCCAGGCGCTCGGCTCGGGCATCGGCTCCATGCAGTCCGCGGAGCCCTCGTCCGTCCACGATCTCTGCTTCTACGGCCCCAACGGATCGATCACCGCCTCGGGCGACCTGGTGATCGAGTCGCGAGAATGGCGCGAGAAGCTGTTCGCCCAGCGCGCGGAGTCCTCGGCCAGCGGCTACGCCACCTTCGTCCAGCGCGCAACCGAGAAGCTCCAGCGCATCTACCCCGGCTTCGGCATGGGCGGTGGCGGCGGGGGCATGGCGCTCAACCAGCTGCTCATCGTGATGGACGGCATCGACGAGCCACCGCTGGTCCGCAAGTTCGTCACCAATCGCACCAACACGTTCCTCGACGCGATGTTCGTCATCCCGTGCAAGATCGGGAAGCTGCGCCTCCGCCTCAAGCCGCCGCGCCCACGCCAGGAGCAGATCTACTTCATCGGCGCCTGCAACGTCCCCATCCAGGTGCTGGACCCCGCGCTCACCCGACCGGGCCGGATGGGGCGTCATATCTGGTTCCGCACGCCGACCAAGGACGACCGCCTGGACATCCTGGACCTCTACCTGACGAAGGTCGACCACGAGCCCGACCTGGACACCGAGCGCCGCCGCGACGAGCTCGCTCGCATCACCAACGGCTATTCCCCGTCGATGATCGAGCAGTGCTGCTCGATGGCGCTGACCATCGCCCACACCGAGGGGCGCCGCGAGTTCGCCTGGCGCGACATCGTCGAGGCGATGACCACGGTGGAGACCGGCACCGCCCAGAACATCGAGTACATCCAGGAGGAGACCCGCGCCGTCGCCATCCACGAGGCCGGCCACGCTGCCGCAGGGCACGTGTACCTGGAGAAGGACGTGCTCTCGACGCGCCTGTCGATCCGCAAGCGCGGCGGCTCGCTCGGCCACTACCAGAGCATGGAGAAGGACGAGCGCTTCTCGCACTTCCGCGGCCGCGTCATGGGTGGGCTGGTGATGATCCTCGGCGCGATGGCGGCCGAGCACGTCTTCTACGGCGAGAACTCCCAGGGCGTGAGCGGCGACGTGCAGAGCGCCACCGCCACCGCGGCGGCGATGGTGGGCATGTGGGCGATGGGTCCCGACCCCGTGCACATGGGCGGAAGCATGGAGCTCTCCGAGGAGGCCGAGGCGGTGTTCAAGCGGCTGGAGCGCATCGGCTCCACGATCATGAACCGCGCCGCGGGCGGCATGTTCGATGACGACCCGGTGGGCGCGATCCTCCGCAACCCCGACAAGAAGCGCGCCGCGGCCCAGATCCTCGGCCAGGCCTACGTGACCGCCTACGCGCTGATGGAGTCAAACCGCAACGGCCTGGAACAGATCGCCGAAGCGTTGATCGAGCACAAGGAGCTGCACGGCGACGAGGTTGGTCATCTCCTGGACAGCGTCGATCTGCACAAGCCCGATCTGGACCTGATGAATCCCGCCACCTGGCCCGCCGTATGACCGACGACGACGCCGTCGTCCGCTCGACGGACGACCGCGCCGTCGGCACCGGCGTCGCGCGGTCCTCCACGCACAGCGAGTCAACCCGCGGGCACCGTCACGAGAGCTCCACCACGCCGCACTCCGGACGCTTTCGCACCGTGACGGCGCTGCTGGTGGCCCTCGGCGTAGGGGCCATCGTGGTGGCAGTGTCGGTGGCCGTCAGCGGGCGCCGCTCGACCCCGGCCGGCGCAAGCTGGTCGCAGTGGCAGCCACCCGACAGTGGCACGCAGGGCGCGCAGGACATCGCCAACTTCGTGTCGCCGTTCTACCGGATCGACAACGCCCATCAGCTCTCCCTGGTGACGGTGGTCAACCTGGAGAACGCGGCCGGGGCGGCCGCGCAACAGCAGGCGGCCGCCAACGGCACCACCTCCGGCGGCACGACCAGCGGACTACAGGTGGCGGTCCGTCCCAGCCCCTCGTCGAGTCAGGTGTCGCTGCTGAGCGGCAACACCATCGCGTACAACCTCTGCGGGATCGGCGGCAAGAATTGCGCCATCGGCGTCGGCAAGCCGTCGACCAACCGCCTGCTCCTGCTGCGCCGCGAGGCGCTCGAGCTTGCGCTCTACACCTTCAAGTACATCGATGGCACCGACAATGTCGTCGCCATCCTCCCCCCGGGCCACACCGAGACCGCTCCGACGCTGAGCAAGAAGCCGCCGAGCTCCGCCAGTACTCAGGCGCCGGCCAAGCCCGTCGACATCGCGGTGCTGTTCGTCCGTCAGGAGGTCTCGCCGCTGCTCAGGAACCCGCTCACCCAGATCCTGCCCGAGCAGCTGCCGCCCTCCGTGTCCGAGATGGCCAAGGCGCCCGAAGCGGCGCTTGTCTCCCAGATCACGGCGCGTGGGTTGTTCTCCGAGCAGCTCCAGCAGGCTCAGGACGGGTCGACCCTGATCGTCCTCAACCCGCTTCCGCCCCAGTAGCCCGCTCGTAGCCGGGGCACCCGGTGACCGGAAGCCGCGGGTAGCGCGGGAAGCGCTCGGGCTCGGTCTTGGAGCGGCGGCACAGCGAGAACACCGATCCGCGCGTATTGCGCACGATCTGCTGGTAGCGGCAGCTGTCGCACAATCCCGCCGGCGGGGGGGCCGGGCGGTCGACCATCATCACCGCGCGTGAGCGGGAGCGCTCATGACCGCGTGAGCGCCTCCAGGGTGAAGACCAGCGACTCATAGGGTCGCCCCGTGACCTGCTGGAGCGCGATCTCGCATGTGCGGTTGCTCGACAGGCAGGCGTCAAACCCCCGGCCCTCCAACTCAGCAGTGGTGTCCGCCAGCGCCGCGGCCGGCAGCTCGGGGTGCAGCCATCCCCGGTCGCCGGCCATTCCGCAGCAGCGGGTCGCCGCCGGCACGACGACCTCGTCGGCAAGCCGGCCGGCCACCGCGGCCACCTTGCCCGACAGGCCGAGGTGGCCGGTCGCGCACGTGGGATGGACCACGACCGAGCCCAGCCGGTGGGTGACCTCGAGATGCTCGAGCAGGTGGTCGTGGACCCAGCTCACGGAGTCGATCACCTCCACGCCGTCGAGCGCGATGTTCTCGCGCAGGCCGAGGCTGCACGAGCTGGCGTCCATGACCACCGGCAGCGCGCCATCGCCGGTCCAGCGGCGCAGCGCCGCCGTAGTCCGCGTAGCCATCTCGGCCAGGCCATCCGCGTAGCCCTTGGAGCTCCACGGCGTCGCGCAGCAGTGCCCGGCGATGTCGCCGGGGATCCACAGGGGCCGGCCGGCCCGCGCGGAGACCGCCACCATCGCCTCGGGCAGCGTCGGGCTCTCCGGCGCGGATCCCGTCTCGCCTACCCGGCCGAAGATCCGGTTGATGCACGCGGGCACGTACACGGCGGCGGCGCCCGAGCGCTCCGTGCGCGGCATCCGCGGCGCCGCCGGCGGCGGCAGGGTGCGCCCATGCAGGCGGCGCGGCGCCAGCCGGGCGGCGCGCAGCCCCAACCGGGCGGCGCGCTCCGCCAGCGCGTAGTGGCGGGCGAGCTGCAGCGCCGCTGTCTGCGCCCGAGTTCCGTGCTCGCGCCCGCGGAGGTCCTTGATCAGCGTGCCGGTATCGATGGCCACCGGACACGCGGCCTTGCAGGACCCGTCAACGGCGCACGTCTCGATCCCGTCGTACTCGTACTCCTCGGCAAGCGCCGCCTGCACCGGCGAGCCGGGAGGCTGGCGCGCCATCTCGCGGCGCAGCACGATCCGCTGGCGCGGCGTCGTGGTGACGTTCTGCGACGGGCACACGGCCTCGCAGAAGCCGCATTCGATGCACTTGGTGACGCTGTCCTCCACCTCGGGCACGCTCTTGAGGTTGCGCAGGTGCACGCCCGGATCGCGGTTGAGCACGATGCCCGGAGCGAGCACCCCGGCGGGGTCGGCGAGCCGCTTGATCTCCCACATCAGCTCGGTGGCAGCGGCGCCCCATTCGCGCTCGACGAACGGAGCCATGTTGATCCCCGTGCCGTGCTCGGCCTTCAACGAGCCGTCGTATTTGTCGACGATGAGCCCGACGAGGTCGTGGATGAAGGCGTTGTAACGCTCGTGCTCGCCCTCCTTGCCGAACTCGGCGGTGAGGATGAAGTGCAGGTTGCCCGCCGACGCGTGACCGGCCAGCCCCGGGAGGAAACCGTGCTGGAGCAGCAGCGCCTGCAGGTCCTTGGCCGCCTCCGCGATGCGAGCCGGCGGCACGCAGACATCCTCGATGAGCATGGTGATCCCCGGCGGGCGCATCGCTGCCAGCAGCCCCTGCATCCCCTCGCGCACGCGCCACAGCATCTCGATGTCCTCGGCATCGCGCGAGAACCGCCCCGGCCGCTCGCCCTCGCCCTCGCCCTCGCCCGCGAGCGCGTCGCGCCCGCCGTGCGCGCGCAGGATCGCGGCGGCGGCGTCCTCCAGTGGGCCGAGCTCCTCGAGGGTCTCAGCGCGAAACTCGACGAGTAGGGCCGCCGATGTCGGCGCCAGCTGCTTCCACGCCTCGGGCGTGCCGGGCATGTTCCAGGCCGCGGCGATGAGGGTCGGAGCCACCATCAGCTCGGTGGCGGTCGCTCCCGCCTCCACGAGTTCGCCGACGGCGCCGGCGGCCGCGTCGAGGTCCTCGAAGCCCACCAGGGCCAGCGTCGTGTGGCGGCCGAGCGGCACAGTGTCGAACACCGCCTCAGCCACGAAGGCGAGGGTTCCCTCGGAGCCGACGACGAGCCGCCGGAAGATCTCGAGCGGCGTGTCGGCGTCCAGGAACGCGCACAGGCGATACCCGGTGGTGTTCTTGATCTCGAACTTGCGGGCGATGCGCTCAGACAGCTTCTCGTCTGAGCGGATGCGATCGCGGATCCGCCCCAGGCCGGCGGCCAGATCGGGCGCGGCGGCAGCGAAGCGCTCCTCGGCGTCAGCCTCCGCGGTGTCGATGACGGCGCCGCTGGCGAGCACGAGCGTCATCGCGCTCACGGTGCGGTAGGAGTCGGCGACGACGCCGCAGCGCATGCCGCCCGAGTTGTTGGCGACCACCCCGCCGACGCACGCGATGTTGGTGGAGGCCGGATCGGGTCCGAGGCGCCGGCCGTGGCGCGCGAGGAGGCGGTTGGCATGACCGAGGACAACGCCGGGCTGGGCCCGCAGGTGCGCTCCGCCGTTCTCCACGCGCGCCCGGCGCCAATGGCGGCGCACGTCGACGAGAATCGCGTCGGTCTGGCTCTGGCCGTTCAGGCTGGTCCCGCCGGCGCGGAAGGTCACCGGGACGCCGAGGTCGGTAGCGGCGCGCAGCAGGGTGCTCATGTCGCCGACGTCGCGCGGCGCGACGACTGCCTGCGGGATGAGCCGGTAGGGACTGGCGTCCGAGGCGTAGCGGACGAGGTCGAGCGCCCGCGTGAGGACCCGGTCGGCGCCCAGGGCGGCGACCAATCGGGAGCGCAGCGGCTCCGGCGTGCCCGTCGCCACCCAGTCGGGTGCCCGGTCGGGCGCCGAACCGGACGAGATGACCGCCACTACTCCAGCCACATCCCCGAGGCCACCGGGACCTGGATGACCCGCGGGCCGTCGTCGGCGGCGACGGCGGCGCGCAGCGCCTCGGTCAGCTCCTCGCGGCCGCTGACGTCCTGAGCGGGGAGGCCGTAGCCCCGGGCGACCGCGGCGACGTCAAGGCCGGGAAGGTCCAGCCCGGGCGCGCCGGTCACCTGCTCGAGCATGGCGAACCATTTGAGGATCATGTACTCGTCGTTGCGCAGGATGAGGAACGTCACCGGCGCCTTGTAGGCCAGCGCGCTCCACAGCGCGGTGATCCCATACTGGGCCGACCCCTCGCCCAGCACGCACACCACCGGCCGCGACGGCTGGGCGAGCTGCACCCCGACCGCCGCCGCGATCCCGAAGCCCAGGCCCCCGCTGGCGCAGAAGTAGTAGCTGCCCGGCGACGAGATGCGCAGCCGGTTGCGCAGCGACAAGGTGCACGACGGCGACTCCAGCACGACGATCCCGTCGGCCGGAAAGGCGTCGGCGAGCGCCGCCATGGCCTGCGAGCCGCTGAGCCGGTCGGGCGGGTCGGCGGCGGGGGGGTCGCCCGGCTCCGGGCGCGGCGCGGGCGCGTCGCGGGTGCCGTCGGGCACCAGCGCGGCCAGCCGCTCCAACGCGAGTCCCACGTCCCCGACGATGGCCTCGCCCATCGGCGCGCGGGCGGCCTCGCCGGGATCGGAGGTGATCGCCACCAGCTGGGTGGTCTCGCCCAGTAGCGGCCCCGGGATGTAGGGGTAGTACGGAAACACCGAGGAGCCGACCACGAGTACGAGGTCATGAGCCTTGAGCGTCTCGGAGACCGCGCCAATCGCGGGGGGCAGCACCCCGGTGAAGTTGGGGTGGCGCTCGGGGAAGCCCAACCGCGACCCGCCGGTGGCGGGGCTGGCCCACACCGGCAGCCGCTGCTTCTCGGCGAGGGCGATCGCGGCGTGCCAGCCGCCGGCGGCGTCGATGTCGGGGCCGGCGACCATGACCGGCGACAGCGCGCCGGCCAGGCGCTCGGCCAGATCGGCCAGCGCGGCCTCGTCGGGGGCCGCGCGCCCGGTCACGCGGCGCGCGATGGCGGCGGCGCTGCGGTCGGCGTCGGCCTCCGCGTTCCAGTCGTCCATCGGGATCGAGACGAATGCCGGGCCCTTGGGGGGCAGCATGGCGTGGTGGATGGCTCGCCCGATCGCGCCCGGGACGTCCTGCGCGCGCGGCGGCTCGTGGCTCCATTTCACGTAGGGCTGGGGGCCGACCGTGGCGTCGCGGTTGGTCAGGTTGGCCTCGATGGTGATCTGGGGCCGGACCTGCTGGCCGGCGGTGATCACCAGCGGCGACTTGTTGGCCTGCGCATTGAAGATCCCGCCCACGGCGTTGCCCACGCCCGGGGCGGTGTGGAGGTTGACGTGCGTGGGGCGGCCGCTGGCCTGCGCGAACCCGTCGGCCATGCCCATCACCACCAGCTCCTGCAGGCCGAGCACGTAGGTGAAATCCTCGGGGAAGTCGGCCAGCATCGGCAGCTCGGTCGAGCCGGGGTTGCCGAAGATCGTCGTCATCCCGTGGGCCCGGAACAGGTCGAACGTGGCTTCACGAACGCTCGTCATCGCACCTCCAAGTGCTGGTCGGGGTGGACAGTATCGAGGCGGTGTTCTGACTCGTGTCTTGGCGTGGCGGCACTAGAGGTGTGCCAGCGCCTCGCCGGCGGCGCGCTTGCCCGCCTGCACCGCTCCGTCCATGTAGCCGGTCCACACGGTGGCGGTCTCGGTCCCAGCCCAGTGGATGCGCCCCACCGGAGCCCGCAGCGCCCCGCCGTACTCGGTCATGACCCCGGGTCCCATCAGCCCGACGGGGCAGCCGCCGGTGTAGATCTCCTTGTCCCACACCTGGTCGAAGTACGTGCGGGGGCTGCCGGCCTGCCGGCCGAAGTAGGTCACGTAGGACTTCAGCGCCGCCGTGGCCCGGGCCGAGGCTGACTGATCGTGCAGGACGCGGGCGTCGTCGCCGTCGATGAACCCCAGCAGCACTCCCGGCGTCCCGCTCGCCGGCGAGGCGTCGAACATGACACTGACTGGGCCGGTATCGCTCGTCACCTGGCCGTTGAGCCCCTGGCCGCGCCAGAACGGGGTGTCGTACACCGCGATGGTCTTGATCAGCGAGCCGATCGGCATCCGCTGGGTGAGCTGGTCGCGGGCGGCGGGCAGGGCGGGCTCGTAAGCGATCCGGCCGGCGAGGTGCGGGGGGATGGCGACGATGACCTGCTGCGCCTTGACCGTCGCCTTGTCGGCATAGGCGAAGACGCTCCTGGGGCCCTGGGAGATGCGTCGCACCGGCTGGGAGAGCAGCACGCGCTCGTGGCCGAGCTGTTTGGCCATCTTGATGGCGATGCCCTGGGTGCCGCCGCTGACGCGGAAATCCTGGGCCCCGCCCTGGCCCGCGTTGGCCACGAGGGCGTTGATCCCGCCGGCGGCGTGGACGTAGAAGAGGAAGTACAGGAACGAGACGTCGCGCGGGAGCATCGAGAACACGGCATCCACAGCCAGCGAGTACAGCTTCTGGCCGTCGGAGGTCTTGATGTTCTCCTGCGCCCACGTGTCGGCGGTCATCGAGTCCCACGTCGTCGCGTTGGGGGCCGTCCAGGGGGCGTCGAGCGGGACCTCTTTAGCCATCTGGTCGATCTCGGGCAGGACGATCGCGCCCAGCTCGATGGCCGCGGCGGGGTTGTTGGCCGGCGGGATGGTGCCCGTGTACGGCGTGAGCTTGCCGCTCTCATACCACAGCAGCGAGCCGGTGGAGTAGACGGGAAACTTGGAGACGCCCAGCTCGCCCATGAGGCCCAGGATCTGGGTCTGGGTCGGCCCGACGAACGTCGCGCCCATGTTGGCCACATCGCTGGCCCCGGTGCCGATCGAGCGGCTGAAGCAGCGGCCCCCGACGCGACTGCGGGCCTCGAGCACGATCACCGACTTGCCCGCGGCCACGACCTGGCGGGCGGCGGTCAGCCCCGAGAGCCCGGCGCCGACGATGGCGACGTCGGCGGTGTGCACCGTCGACGCGGCCTTGGACGGCTTGTGCGTGGGCTTGTGCTTGCCCTTGCCCTTGCCCTTGGCCTCCGCGGCGCCGGGCACCGCGGCCGCGGCGCCCGTCACGAGCGTTCCCGCCACGAAGCGGCGGCGGGTGATGGGGCTGTGGCCTGAATCGGTGTCTGGGGTCATGACGGGACGGTGCTCCTGATCGGGGTCTGTGTGGCGAAGGCGTCGGCGGCGGCAAGGTCGAAGGTCCCGTGGTCAGAGCCCAGGCCGGTTGCCACCAAAGCGGCGCAGGCGCAGCCGAGCGTGGCCGCCTGCACGCGGTCGCGGCCGAGGGCCAGGCCGCGCAGAAAACCGGCCGAGAAGGCGTCGCCGCACCCCGTGGTGTCAACGACGTCGACGGCGAACGCCGGCACGCTCCGCTCGCCGTCGGCATCGACGATCAGGGCGCCCTCCGCACCGCGCGTGGCGGCCACGCACCCCACGCCGCGGTCGCGCAGCGCGCTGCAGCCCGCGCCGAGCTCGTCGGCTCCGGTGAGCCCCAGCACCTGCTCGTCGTTGGGCAGCAGGTAGTCAAGATGCGCGAACACAGGGGCGATCCAGTCCAGGATGGCCGCCGCCTGATCGCCGGGGGCGAGGATGTCGGCCGAGGTGGTGACGCCGTGCTCGCGCGCGAAGGAAAGGATCTGCGCCCCCTGCTCGCCGCCCATGAACTCCGGCGCGCCGAGGTGCAGATGGGTGGCCGCCGCGATCGCGTCCCAGGGGGCATCGGCGGCGGTGTAGGTGGCGTTGGCGCCGACGACGTGAAAGGCTGGCCGCGAGCCATCGTGCCGGATCGGCAGCACGCTGGCTGAGGTCTGCACGTCAGCACGGCGGACGAGCAGCGCCGGGTCCACGTGCGCGCGCGTGAGCAGGTCGACGAGGACGTCGCCCAGAGCGTCGGTGCCGATCGCCCCGGCGCTGCGCACCTCGGCGCCGAGCTTGGCCAGGGTCAGCGCCGTCCCACCGGCCGGCCCCGCCGCGGTGATGCGGATGCTGTCCACCAGCTGGCCGCCCTGGCCCGCGGGGATCTCGGTCACCGGGCGCACCAGGACGTCGACGACATGGACGCCAAGCGTGATCGCTCTCACCGGTCGCGCTCCTGCAGGGTCCCGTAGCCGCGCGCGGTCACGGCGTCGATGAAGGCCTGGGCCTGGCCGGCGTCGAGCGTGCGCGGCCGGCCGACGGCAGCGGCGCGCCAGTAGAGCTCGCACGCCCATTCGAGCAGCAGCGCGTTGTCGACGGCGGCGTCGAGGTCGGGACCGACGGCGATCATGCCGTGGTTGGCCATGAGCACGGCGGCGCGACCCTCGAGCGCGTCGAGGGTGAGCCGTGCCAGCTCGGGGGTGCCGAACGTCGCATAAGGCGCCACGCGGATCGGGCCGCCAAGCGCGAGCATCTGGTAGTGGATGAGCGGCAGCTCATCGAGCACGCAGGCCAGCGCCGTGCTGACCGGGCTGTGGGCGTGGACCACCGCGCCGGCCTGGTGGCGGCGGTAGGCCCCGAGGTGCAGGTCGATCTCCGACGTCGGCGCGTACTCGCCGTGGACGGGCTCGCCGTCGAGGTTGACCACGACGACGTGGTCGGACTCGATCTCGGCGAGCACGGCCCCGGTCGGCGTCACGGCCACGAGCTCGCCGGACCGGGCCGAGAGGTTGCCGGCGGTGCCCAGCACCAGCCCCTCCGCAGCCAGGCGGCGGGCCGCGGCGGCGACCGCCTCGCGCTCCGGGTCCAGACGTTGTGAGGTCACCGCATGCACGCTAACATGAAGTTGCATTCACTTTCAACTTTGATGGCATCCGAACTCGACACCCACCTGCGCAACGTTCCCATCCAGGCCCGCAGCCGCGAGCGCCTGCGCAGGGTGCTCGACGCCGCTGACCAGGTCCTCGCCCGCGACGGCGCCGGTGCGTTCACCACTACCCGGATCGCTCGCGCGGCAGGCGTCCCGGTGGGGTCGGTGTACCGGTACTTCCCTGACAAGCAGGCGATCGTCGAGGCGCTGGCCACCCGCTACTGGAGCGAGTTCGCCGACCTCGTCGCCGCCGCGGCCGAACTCGACGAGGCGTCCCCCATGCCCGATCCGGCGGGCGGCGTGCTCGAGGCGCTCGTCTCGGCGTTCCGCGGGCGGCCCGGGTTCCTGGCCCTGTGGTACGGGGGTCTGCGCACCGAGCGCATCCGCGACGCCACCCGGCCGACACGAGAGGCGATCGCGGCCTCGGTCAAGCGAATTCTGGCCGTGCACTGGCCGCAGGCATCGGACCGCGATCGCGCCGCCGCCGCCCGCATGGTGGTCGTGGCCGGCGATGGCCTGCTGCGCGAGGCGTTTCGCACCTCACCCCGCGGCGACGCGCAACTGCTGGCCGAAAGCCGGCTGATGCTCGGGGCGTACGTGAGCGCTCGGTTGGGCGACGCGCAAGTCTGACGACCCGCCGCAGGCACCCGGCCTCGACGTCGAGCCGCCTTACTACAGTAAATGAAGTATGTCCACATTCAGGCGGCTGCTCGGATTTCTGGGCCCCTACCGCAAGGGGGTGATCTGGTCATTCGTGCTGGCCGGCGGCGCGCTCGGCGCCACCGTCCTCATCCCCGCGCTCACCGGGGTCGCGATCAACGCCATCAGCCACCACGACCGGCACGAGCTGGTCATCCTGGCCCTGGCGATCACTGCCGCCGGCCTCGGGCGGCTGGTCCTGAGCGTGTACCGGCGCCTGATCGCCGGCGAGGTGTCGCTGCGCGTCGAGGTCGACCTGCGCCAGGCGCTCTACGGCCAGCTCCAGCGTCTCGAACTCGGGTTCTTCGACCGCCAGCAGACGGGCCAGCTGATGTCCCGGGCCACCGTGGATCTCCAGTCGGTCCGCTTCTTCTTGGGCTACGGGCTGGTCTTCATCGCTCAGGCGGTGGTCACGATCCTGCTCGCGGCGGTGGCGATGTTCATCCTCCAGCCCGACCTGGCGGCGATCTCGCTGGCCCCGGTGCCACTCGTGATCCTCATCGCCAACCGCTACGGCCACCGGTCGCGCCCGGCGATGCAGGAGGCCCAGCAGCGCATCGCCGAGCTCACCGCCGACTCCGAGGAGAACGTCTCGGGCGTGCGCGTGGTCAAGGCGTTCGCCCAGGAGCACCGCCAACTCGAGCGCTTCCGCCACACCGTCCAGCGCGTCTTTGACCAGCAGATGGTGGCCACGCGGATCCAGGCCCTCTTCAACCCGTTGCTCAGCTTCCTGCCCAACCTCGGCCTCGCCGCGATCCTGCTGTTCGGCGGCCGTCGCGTGATCGACGGCTCGCTCACGTTGGGCGCGTTCACCGCCTTCTACGCCTATCTGCTCATGCTGATCTCCCCGATGCGCACCCTCGGTTACATGCTGGGCGCGTCGCAGCGCTCAACCGCCTCGGGCGCGCGCATCTTCCAGGTGCTCGATCGTGAGCCGCGGATCGAGTCCGCGCCCGACGCCCCGGCGCTGCCCGACGGCGGCGGCCACGTGTCTCTGCGCGGAGTCGGGCTCACCTTTGAGGGCGCGACGCACCCGGCGCTGTCAGACATCGACCTCGACGTCCCCGCCGGCCAGGTGGTGGCGCTCGTGGGCGCGATGGGCTCGGGCAAGTCCGCGCTGGTGTCGCTGCTGCCCAGGCTGTACGACGTGAGCACCGGCGCGGTGGAGATCGACGGGGCCGACGTGCGGTCGGTTGAGCTGCACAGCCTGCGCCGGGCGATCGCCGTCGTCAACGATGACCCATTCCTGTTCAGCGCCACGATCCACGACAACATCGCCTACGCCCGCGCCGACGCCACCCGCGAGGAGGTCCAGCGCGCAGCCGTCGCCGCCCAGGCAGACCGGTTCATCGCCCGGTTGCCCGGCGGCTACGACACGCGCGTCGGCGAGCGCGGCCTCACCCTCTCAGGCGGCCAGCGCCAGCGGATCGCGATCGCCCGGGCGATCCTCGCCGATCCGCGCATCCTGATCCTCGACGACGCGACCTCGTCGGTGGACACCTCCACCGAGGGCGAGATCAAGCGCGCGCTGGGCGCCGTGCTCACCGGGCGCACGACGTTGGTCATCGCCCACCGGCTGTCGACGATCTCGCTGGCCGACCGGATCGTGGTCCTCGAGGCCGGCCGAGTCGTCGCCGACGGCACCCACGACGAACTGCTGGAGCAGTCCGAGCTGTACCGCGAGATCGTCGAGAAAGGCATGCCCGACCAGGTGTTCCTCACCCGCAACCCGGCCGAGTCCGAGGTGGCCGGCCGGTGAGCGCCGCCACCACCCGACGCTCGGAGCTGCGCCGTCGCCTGCAGGAGACCGGCGGGCGCGGTCGCAAGCTGCGCGGTCTTGCCGAGATCCTGGCTCCGTACAAGTGGCGGGTGCTGGCGATGTTCATCGCGCTGGTGGCGGCGACCGCGGCGGCGCTGGCCCCGGCCCCGCTGGCCAAGCTGGCCATCGACCAGGGCATCCAGCGCCACGACACCGCCGCGCTGGACCGGATCGTGGTGGTGTTCCTGGCCTCAGCGGTCATCTACGGCATTGCCACCTACGCCCAGACCTATCTCGTGGGCTGGGTCGGCCAGCGCGCGCTCCAGGATCTGCGTCTCAAGCTGTTCGCCCACCTTCAGTCGCTGTCGATCGGCTTCTACTCGCGCAACCGGGCCGGTGTGCTCATCAGCCGCATGACCAACGACGTCGAGGCGCTCGATCAGCTCGTCGAGGACGGACTGGCCACGCTCATCCAGTCGAGCCTCACGCTGCTGGGCGTGGTGGTGATCCTGCTGGTGCTCAACTTCCATTTGGCGCTGCTCACCTTCATCGCGCTGCCCATCCTCGGCCTCGGCGCGCTGGCCTTCCGGATCGCCTCGGCCGACGCCTACCGGCTCACGCGCGAGAAGATCGCATCGATCACCGGCTACCTGCAGGAGACCCTCTCGGGCATGCGCGTGGTCCGTGCCTTCGGCCAGGAGCGCCGGCACATCGCTCAGTTCAAGGCGCTCAACGACGAGAACCGCCAGGCCAACATGACCACCGTTAAGCTCAACGCCGCCTACTTCCCCGGCGTGGAGCTCCTGTCGGCGCTGGTCACCGTCGAGATCCTGCTCATCGGCGGCATCGAGGCGATCAACGGCAACACTTCGACCGGCGTGGTGTTCGCCTTCATCGCCGCGCTCAACAACTTCTTCGATCCCATCCAGCAGCTCTCCCAGCTCTACACGACCTACCAGTCCGGGATGGCGGCGCTGGACAAGATCTTCGCGCTGCTCGACGAGAAGCCCGAGATCCTCGATGCGCCCGACGCCCGCGCGCTGGACCAGATCCGCGGCGAGGTGAGCTTTGACCACGTGTCCTTCCGCTACGGCTCCGAGGAGAAGGACCCCACCCACGCGTGGGCCCTGCGCGACATCGACCTGACCATCGCTCCCGGCGAGACGGTGGCGCTGGTCGGCGAGACCGGCGCCGGGAAGTCGACCTTCGCCAAGCTCGTGGCCCGCTTCTATGACCCCACCGAGGGCGCCGTGCGCGTCGACGGGCACGACCTGCGCAGCGTCACCGCTCACTCGCTGCGCTCGCAGATGGGAATGGTGCCCCAGGAGGGCTTCCTCTTCAGCGGCACCGTCCGCGACAACCTGGCCTTTGGCCGCCTGGGCGCCACCGCGGAGCAGCTGCGCGACGCCGCCCGGGCGGTCGGCGCCGACGACTTCATCATGGCCCTCCCTCAGGGCTACGACACCGAGGTCGGCGAGCGGGGGGTCCAGCTCTCCGCCGGCCAGCGCCAGCTCGTGGCCTTCGCGCGGGCGCTGGTCGCCGATCCGCGGATCCTCGTCCTCGACGAGGCGACGGCCAACGTCGACGTCCACACCGAGAGCCTCATCGAGGAGGGCCTGCGGCGACTGGTCACGGGGCGCACCGCGATCGTCATCGCCCACCGGCTGTCCACGATCCGGCACGCCAACCGGATCCTGGTCATGGAATACGGTCGCATCGTCGAGCAGGGCACTCATGAGGAGCTCCTGGCGGCCGAGGGCCGGTACTGGCAGCTGTACCGCGACTGGGCCGAGCAGGCAGCCGCGTAACCGGGCGGGGATGCCGCCCGACCCCGCGACCCGGCACACTGGGGGTGTGCCGATCACCGTCACAGCCCTCGCGCTGACCCCTGTGAAGGGGATGCGCCTCCGCCCGGTCGAGGCGATCGAGCTCTCGGAGCTGGGCGCCCGGGGCAACCGCGCGTTCTACGTGATCGACGACAAGCGGCGGCTGATGAACGGCAAGGGGGCCGGGGCCATGCAGGCCGTCGTCCCCGACTACGACGTCGACGCCGGGCAGCTGACCTTCACCTTCCCCTCCGGCGAAGCTGTGAGCGGGCACGTCGAGTACGGCGGGGAGATCCAGACCAACTTCTTTGGCTCCATCTATTTCGCCAAGGAGCTCCTGGGACCGTGGGCCGAGGCGCTGTCGGAGTTCGTGGGGCATCCCGTCCGCCTGGTGGCGCCGGAGATCGGGACCGACCGTGGGCGCGCCGGGTCGGTGTCGCTCATGTCGCGGGCCTCGCTGCGCCGGCTCGCCGACGTGGCCAGCTCAGACCCGATTGACGGACGCCGCTTTCGCATGCTCTTCGAGGTCGAGGGCGTCGACGCCCACGCCGAGGACGACTGGGTCCGCCATCGGGTGCGCGTCGGCCCGTCGCTCGTCGAATGGCACGGGCATATTGGCCGGTGCGCCACCACCACACGCGATCCCGACAGCGGCGAGGTCACGTTCCCCACGCTCCACGCGCTCGCCGCCTACCGCAAGGAGCACCGTAGCGAGGAGCCGCTGCCCTTCGGGATCTACGGCGAGGTGCTGGAGGGTGGCACGGTGCGGATCGGCGACGAGGTGGAGGTGGTGCCGTGAGCGCTGTCCAAGCGCAACGCGTCAACGTCGAGATCGCCGCGCACGTGGCGACGGTCACGCTCACCCGTCCCGACAAGCACAACGCGCTCGACATCCCCATGTTCGAGCAGATCAACGGTGCGGCTGATCGCGTCGCCGCCGAGCCGGGCGTGCGCGCGGTCGTGCTCTGCGGCGAGGGGCCCAGCTTCTGCAGCGGCCTGGACGTGGTCAGCATCATGGCCGCCGGCAACGGCCTGGACGGTCTCGTGGAGCGCGTCGGCGGCGAGGTGCCCAACTGGTTTCAGCGCGTCGCGCACGCATGGATCGAGCTGCCCATGCCGGTGATCGCCGCCGTGCACGGAACCTGCTTCGGAGGCGGCCTGCAGATCGCCCTGGGCGCCGACATCCGGATCGCCGCCCCCGACGCACGGCTGTCGGTCATGGAGGTCAAGTGGGGTCTGGTTCCCGACATGTCGATCACACGCACCCTCCCCCGGCTGGTCAGCATCGACGTGGCCAAGGAGCTGACCTTCACCGGCCGGGTGTTCGACGGGACCGAGGCGGCGCAACTGGGGGTTGTCACTCGAGTGGCTGACGACCCACTGGCGGCGGCCCAGGCGCTGGCCTCCGAGATCGCCGCGCGCTCACCCGACGCGGTCCGCGCCGCCAAGCGGCTCTACGACGAGTCCTGGACGGGCGACACGCAGCGGACGCTGGCGCTGGAGGCCGAGCTTCAGAGAGGACTGATCGGGTCGCCCAATCAACTCGCGGCGGTGGCTGCCGGGTTCGCCTCCGAGCCCGCTGAGTTCGTCGACCCCTGAGCCGCCTCGCCGGCCCGGCGGTCCAGGATCGAGCGCAGCACGTCCTTCAGCTCGCCGGCCGGATCCGCCACCATCGCCGCCGCGCGCCACGCGACGTGGGCGTCGGGACGGACCAGGACGCAGCCGTCCTCGCGCACCTCGCGCAGGCGCGCCCAGTCGTCATAGAGGTCGATGTACTGCCGTCCCGGGCCGACCACGTGGGCGGCGATCTCGATCCCCAGCGCGTCCCCCGCAGCCTGCGCGGCGTCGGCCCAGCGCCGGCCCGAGATGCCGGTGAGCAGGGTGAAGCGGCCCTTGCCGACGATGTCGTGCGTGGACACCTTGTGTCCGTCGCCCTCACCGAGCCAGCAGTGAGGCAGGCGGGCTCCCGGCCACGTGGTCGCGTGGTAGTACAGCTCCGGGTCGCGGGTGTACTCGGGCTCCGGGGTTCCGTCTGGGACGACGGCGTCGGAACGGTAGCGGTGGCCCATCTCCACTCCGTGGGCATTGAACTCGTAGTCCTTGAGCTCGAGTGCGGCCTTGAGCTTCTCGCGCCGCGCCTCCCCCTCGGCGCTGTCGTCGGCGCGCGCTCGCATCCGCTCGTTCATGACGTCGGGATCGCTGGTGTCGGTGATGCCCAGCGCCTCGAAGATCGGGCCGAACTCCTCGATCGACTTGTTGGCGCGCAGCACGATCTGCCGGCCGATCGGCGAGCGTTCGGGGTCGTAGCTGTCCAGCAGGCCGGGACCGGCTTGACCGCGCAGGACGTAAGCCAGCTTCCAACATAGGTTGTACGCGTCCTGGGCCGAGGTGTTCGAGCCCAGGCCGTTCGACGGCGGGTGGCGGTGGACGGCGTCCCCCATGCAGAACACGCGGCCCGCGCGATAGCGAGTGGCGTACCACTTGTTGTTGCCCCACAGCGACGTCGAACGGATCGTGATCGGGACGGTGTCGTCGCCGATGAGGTTGTGGGCGATCGCGGTGGCGGCCTCGTCGTCGAGCTGTGGCGGGGGCTCTGAGATGTCGTAGCCCCACACGATCAGCCACTCGTTCCACGTGCGCACCATCCGGACCAGGCCCAGTCCGATGCCGCCGATGTCCGAGCCGGGCTGGAGCACCCAGTACAGGACGCTCGGCCGGTGGGCGACCTTCGCGCTCAGATCGGCCGAGAAGACGATGTTCATCGACCCGGCCACGTCCATCTGGCCCTCGAACGGCAGGTCGACGTCGCGGGCGATCTGGCTGCGGCCGCCGTCGGCTCCGATCACGTACTTGGCGACGATCGTGTACTCGCTGCCCGAGATGCGGTCGCGCACGCGGACCTCGACGTTGTCGTCGCGTTGCGTCAGCCCCAGATATTCGGTGTCGAAACGGATCCGCGAGCCCCGCTCGGCGGCGTGGCGGACCAGAATCGGCTCCAGCAGCGTCTGGGGCAGGTCGCAGTGGGTGCAGGGGCTGGCCAGCGTGTAGTCGGCCTGCCGGGCCGGGTGGGTCCCCCAGGTGCGGACCCGGCCGATCTCGTCGCCCGAGAGGCTGGTGCAGAACACGGTGTCGCCCATCAGGTGCTGCGGCGTGCCGTTGGCCGTGATGTCGTCCTCGATCCCCAGGTCGCGGAAGATCTCGACCGTCCGCTGGTTGGTGATGTGCGCGCGGGGGGTGTTGGCGGTCCAGCGGTACTTGGTCACCACCATGTGCTCGACGCCCAGCGTCGCCAGGGTCAGGGCCGCGGTGGCACCCGCGGGGCCCGTGCCCACCACGAGCACGTCGGTGTGGATCGCCTCGGTCATCGGATCATGTCGGTCATCGGCTCGTGTCGGTCATCGGCTCGCTGCTTTGATGGAGCGCACAACCTTTCACAGACAGGGCCCGTCGTGCAATCGCCAAGGCGCCGGCGCACCCGCGGACAACGCCGGCAGCGCGCATTGACTGGGCCACAGTTGGTCAAACTGGTAAGAATGCTCCGGACACGCTCGGCCCCGTCGGAAAGGACAACGCCTGATGGCCACAGGAATCGGACAGCGGATTCGCCGCCGGGAAGACCCGCGGTTCCTCCTGGGCCGGGGTCGGTACGTCGACGACACCCGCGTGGAGAACGCCCTCCACGTGACCTTCGTGCGCTCCTCGGTGGCGCACGGGACGATCACGTCGATCGACGTCGCTGAGGCGCGGGCGCTCGAGGGCGTCCAGGTCTTCACCGCCGCCGATCTGGGGCTTGCCCCCAGCCCCCCGCCGCCGATGATCCAGGTCCACGAGAGCATGTTCCGAGCCCCGATGGCCTCCGAGAAGGTCCGCTACGTCGGCGAGATCGTGGCCGCGGTGCTCGCCGACACACGCGAGGCGTCCGTCGACGCCGCACAGCTGGTGCTGGTCGACTACGACCCGCTTCCCGCGGTCACCGATATCCGGGAGGTCGTCAAGGACGAGGTCCTGCTGTTCGAGCCCTCGGGCTCCAACACCTGCCTGCGCATCCCCGGCGCCGGCGATGAGAACCTGTTCGATGGCTGCGACGTCCTCATCACCGGCTCCAACGAGAGCCCTCGCCTGCTGGCCCTGCCGATCGAGCCCCGCTCGACGGTGGCGGAGTTCGAGGACGAGAAGCTGACCATCCGGCTCTCCACCCAGACCCCGCATCAGGACAAGGCGGGTATCGCCGCGACGCTCGGGCTCGAGCCCGACCAGGTCCGGGTCATCGCGCCCGACGTCGGCGGCGGCTTCGGCGGCAAGGGCTTCGACGTGGAGGACATCCTCATGGGCGCGCTGGCGCGTGCCACCGGACGGCCCTGCCGCTGGACCGAGACGCGCTCGGAACACATGGTGGCCATGCACCACGGGCGCGCACAGTGGGCCGACTTCGAGCTCGGTGGCACACGCGACGGGACGTTCAGGGCCCTGCGCGTCAAGCTGCTCCAGGACGCCGGCGCCTACCCCGGCATCGGGGCCTTCCTGGCCGTGCTGACCCAGATGATGTCCAGCGGCGTCTATGACATCCCCAAGATCGAGGTCGACATCACCTCGGTCGTCTCCAACTCGACGCCGATCGGGCCCGTGCGCGGCGCCGGCCGCCCTGAGGCCACCCAGATGATCGAGCGCGCCGTCGACATGTACGCCGTCGAGATCGGCATGGACCCGGCTGAGCTGCGCCGGCGCAACTTCATCCCCAACGAGAAGTTCCCCATCGAGACCGCTGCCGGAGCGCACTACGACGTCGGCGACTACGGCGGAGCGCTGGATCGCGCGCTCGAAGGGGCCGGCTACGAGAACCTGCGCGCCGAGCAGGAGCGCCTGCGCGCCGAGAGCTCAGACACCCTTCTGGGCATCGGCATCGCCGTCTACGTCGAGATCACGAACGGCATCTCCGAGGGCGAGTTCGGCGCGGTGGAGATCACCGACGACGGCGGCGCGATCGTCCGGACCGGCTCCTTCTCCCACGGCCAGGGCCACGAGACCACGTTCGCCCAGATCGTGTCCGAGCGCACCGGCATCGACCTCGAGAAGATCCAGGTGCTGGCCGGCGACACCGACCGGGTGCCGCGCGGCACCGGCACCTACGGCTCCAAGTCCACCCAGATCGGCGGCGCGGCGGCGGGCCAGGCGTCGGAGATCCTCGTCGAGCGGGCCAAGGAGTTCGCCGCCGACGCGCTGGAGGCCAACCCCGAGGACATGGTGCTCGACCTGGACACCGGCAGCTTCCACGTCACCGGGTCGGCCCAGCCGGCGCTGGGGTGGGCGGAGCTGGCCGACCGATTGGCGGAGGACGGGCGCCTGGCCGAGCTCAGCGCCGAAACCGACTTCAAGCCCGACCAGCCGACGTTCCCCTTCGGGGCCCACGTCGCGGTGGTCGAGGTCGACGCGGACACCGGGTCCGTACGCCTCAAGCGGCTTATCGCCTGCGACGACGCCGGTCGGATCATCAACCCACTGGTCGCCGACGGGCAGGTCCACGGCGGCCTGGCGGCAGGCATCGCCCAGGCGCTGTACGAGGAGGTCCGCTACGACGCCGAGGGCAACCCCCAGCACGGAAACCTCGTCACCTACTGCATCCCGACCGCCGCCGAGCTGCCGTCGTTCGAGCGCATCCAGATGGAGACGCCCACCCCGGTCAACCCGCTCGGGGCCAAGGGCATCGGCGAGTCGGGGACGATCGGCGCCACGCCAGCGGTCCACAACGCCGTGATCGACGCGCTGTCGCACCTCGGCGTGCGTACCTTGCCGATGCCCGCCAACGGCGAGATCGTGTGGCGAGCGATCCAGGGCGCGAGGGCTGCCGAGGCCCAGGTACGGACCTGAGGCGGTAGCTAGAGCCGGCCCAGCAGGTCTGCGACGCCGCCGACAGCGTCGTCGGGCCGGCGCTTGGGCGCGACCGATGCGAGATCGATCTGGCCGCTGATGCCGCTGCGGACCAGGATGGTCTGGGCGCCGCCCATCTTGCCCAGGGCGATGTCCATTCCCAGGTCGTCGCCGATCACCGCGATGTCCTGCGACGGGACACCCAGGCGGTCCTGTAGGGCCGCAACGGCCGCGCGGGACGGCTTGCCGAGCAGGCGGGGCCGAACACCGGAGACCTTGGCGATGGCCGCTGTGATCATCGAGCCCCGGCTGTAGATGATCCCGTTGGCGCCGGCGTAGCCGCGGACGTAGCTGGAGGTGAACAGCGGGGCGCCCCGGGCGTCGATCGCGCGCGCGGCGCGCTCGATCTCGTCCAGCGAGACCTCGGCGAGGTGGGCGACGAAGACGGCGCCGGCATCCTCGGCATCAGTCAGGGCGACGCCGTTGTCTCGCATGTAATCCTGAACCGATTCGGTCGCGAAGGCGTGCACGGGATGGCGCTGGGGGTGCCTCCGCAGCCAGGCGGTGGCGCTGTCCACCGGGGTGAGCACCTCGTCGTCGGCCACGTGCAGGCCGTCCTTGCGAAGCCCCTCGGCGATCTCGGGCGAGGGAACGTGGCTGCCGTTGGTGAAGAGCACCAGCCGACGGCCTGACGCGCGAATGCGCTCGAGCACCTCGAGTGCGCCGGGCTGCGGCCGGCCGCGACCGTCGGGGCCGCGGTGCAGCAGCGTGCCGTCGATGTCGAACATGAAGGCGCGTGCGTGCTCAAGACGCCGGCGGCCGCGCTCAGCCACGGCGCCACACCACCCGCTCGGTGTCGGTGCGGACCTCGACGCTTTTCAGCGACGGACGGCGCTCGAGCTCTTGGAGCAGGGTGACCAGCGGGGCGCGGCCCGGCCGCGCGGCCGGGAGAGGCCGGCGCGCGCGGCCGTCAGAGGCGTCGCGCGCGGCGACCATGGCGTCGACCTGCTGGGCGGGCATGGTCAGGCGCAGCAGCAGGTCCTCCTCGGAGATCCGGTGGCCGAACTTCTCGCGCGCGCCGTCGAGGGTGATCGGCGTGAGGTCACTGAGCTTGGCCGCCTGGGGCCGGGCCAGGACCTTGTCGGCTATCGCCGGCTCGACGGGGGCGGGCGGCTCGCCATAGTGGCCCAGGAAGAAGCGCACGGTCTCGTCAGAGACGTTGGCCCAGCGCTGGCCATCGATGACGTTGCGTGCCGCCTGGCTGGCGATGAACTGGGAGACGGGCGTGACGATGATCGGGTAGCCCATCTCGGCACGGACCCGGGTCACCTCTTCCAGCACCTGATCGAAGAGCTCGGGCCGGCGCAGCTCGGCGAGCATGCGCCGCGTCGTGGTGACCATGCCGCCCGGGAGCTGGTGGCGGTAGTAGGCGGCGTCGAACTCGCGCGGCGCGCCGGCCGGCAGGCCCTTGGCGGCGGCGATCTGGGCGAAGTGATCAGCCACCCGTTGCTGGCCTTCGAGGTCGAGCGGATGGGCGTAACCCGCCGCCTCCAGGTTGCGCGCCGTGTTGAGCGCCTCGGGCTGCGAGGTTCCACGGCCGAGGACGCCGGCGGCGGTGTGCACCGTGTCAAAGCCGGCCCGGACCCCCTCGACGTAGACCTGGGGGGCCAGGCCGATGGTGCAGTGGCTGTGCAGCTCGAGTGGGCGCCGGCCGGCAGCCGATCGCAGCGGTCCCGCCAGCTCACGAACCGCATCGACCGTGAGCAGGCCGCCGGGATCCTTGAGGTAGAGCCGGTCCATGTCCGGGCAGTCGGCCAGGGCGGCGGCGACGCTTGCGTAGTACTGGTGGGTGTGGACCTCGCTGATCGAGTAGGTGAGGCCGATCACCACCTCCTCCACCCCCTCGGCCTTGGCCATCGCCGCGATGCGCTGCACACGCTCGGGGTGGTTGGACGGGTCGGCGATCTGCACGCGGCGCAGCCCATTGCGCACGCCCAAGCGGTAGGAGAGGCGCATGACCTCCTCGTCGGCCGGCACCCAGGAGATGAAGCGCATCCCCGTGGTGATGATCCCCAGCGGCGTGGTCGGCATCGCCGCCGACACCAGCCGCATTCGCTCCCACGGGTCCTCCTGGTGGAAGCGTACGGACACGGCCATGTGCGTACTCGAGGTGAAGTCCAGCGCGTGGTAGCCGACGCGGTCCAGTACCGGCGCGATCGCGAGCACGTCGGGCGTGGTCAGCCCGGTGGCGCTCCACAGGCTCTGGTTGCCGTCGCGCGTGGTGGTGTCGACGAACTCGATCGTCCTCGTCACCGTCATCGCAGGGCACGCTCCAGCCAATCGGTGGTGACGGGGCCGGAGCGGAAATCCGGGTGGCCGAGGATGCCGATGAGCAGGGTCCGGTTGGTCTCCACCCCGTCGACGTCGAGGTCCTCCAGAGCCTCGATGAGGATGTCGATGGCCTGCTCGCGATCCGAGCCGTGTCCGATGAGCTTGGCCAGCAGCGAGTCATAGAACGGCGGGACCACGGTCCCCGCCTGACAGTGCGTATCCACGCGCAGCCCCGCGCGCTCGGGCACGGCGAACAGCGAGAGGGTCCCGGGGCTGGGCCGGTAGCCGTGGCCCGGGTCCTCCGCGTTGAGGCGGCATTCGACGGCGTGGCCGTGGTACGACACGTCGTCCTGCCCGATCTCCAGCGGATGCCCGGACGCGATCTGCAGCTGCATCTGGACGAGGTCGAGATAGGTGATCGCCTCGGTCACGGGGTGCTCGACCTGGATGCGGCAGTTCATCTCCAGGAAGTACGGGTCGCCCGAGGCGGCGTCGATGACGAACTCCGCAGTGCCGAGGTTGCGGTAGTTGATCCGCTCGGCGTACGCCACCGCGGAGGTGTGCAGGCGTTTGCGGGTCGCGTCCGGGAGCTGGGGCGCCTGCGCCTCCTCGACCACCTTCTGAAACCGGCGCTGCACGGTGCAGTCGCGATCGCCCAGGTGCAGGACGTTCCCGTGCTCGTCGGAGGCGATCTGAACCTCGACGTGGCGGGCGGCCTCGATGAGCTTCTCCAGATAGACACGATCGTCGCCAAACGCGGCGCCGGCCTCGCTGCGGGCCAGGCTGAGGAGGTCGGTGAGCTCCTCCTCTGCCCGCACGCGCTTGATGCCCCGGCCCCCTCCCCCGCCGGCGGCCTTGACCAGCAGCGGATAGCCGATGCTGTCGGCCAGCGCGCGGGCGTGGTCGGCGTTCTTGACTTCGCCACCGGGCAGCACCGGAGCGCCGGCCCTCGCTGCCTCGTCGCGGGCCGCCATCTTGTCGCCGGCCAGCTTGATCGCGCGTGCGGGCGGGCCCACGAACGTCAGCCCATGCTCCCTAGCCGTTTCTGCCAGCGCCGGACTCTCGGACAGGAAGCCATAGCCCGGATGGATCGCGTCACAGCGAGTGCTCAGCGCCGCATGCACCACGGCGTCGACCTTCAGGTAGCTCTGGTTGGCCGGCCCCGGTCCGATGCACACCACGCGATCGGCCACGCGCGCGGCCAACCCGTCCATATCGGGTTCAGACGCGCCGACGACGCACTCGAGCCCCAAGCCATGGCAGGCATTGACGATGCGGACGGCGATCTCGCCCCGGTTGGGGATGAAGACGCGCCTCATCCCTCAGGCTTGACGCGGAACAACGGATCCCCGTACTCCACCAGCTGGCCATTCTCCGGAACGATCTCGGCGATCGTCCCGCTCACCCCGGCGGGCACCGAGTTCATCATCTTCATCACCTCGATGATGCACACGGTCGTGTCCGGCCCAACCTGCGCGCCGACATCAACGAACGCGGCGGCTCCCGGTGCCTCCGCCGCATAGAAGGTGCCCAGCATCGGCGACGCGATGGTCTGCAGCCCATCCGTCTGTTCCGTCAGCGGCGGTGCGGGCGGTGGAGGGGCACGGTCTGGGAGTGACTCTTCCCGATCACTCCCAGACCGTGCATCCTCCCCCGCGGCAGCGCCCTTACGGACATGGAGGCGAAAGCCGTCGGTCTCGATCTTGAGCTCGTCGAGGTCGGACTCGTCGATGATGCGGAGGATCTCGCGGACGTCGTCGTCGTTGAGCGGCATCAGCCGTTGGCTCCGAACTTGTTGAAGATCATGGACATCGCCGAGGTCGGTGCCGGGGACGGCGCCTCTTTTTGCGCCAGCCCTGTCACGGGGCGGGACTGGAGGACGAACAGTTCTCCAGTTTGGTCGAAGGCCCACTCGATGTCCTGCGGCGCTCCGAAATGTTTTTCGATGCGCTTGGCCATGCTCACCAGTGCGGTGAGCCGGTCGTCATCCAGGCACGCCTCATTGCGGCGGGCATCGTCGACGTCGAGGCGTTGCGCCCCGTCATCGCCGGGGACGTATTCGACCGCCTTGTCGCCGACGGTCTGCTTGACGACCTCGCCCGTGACCTTGGAGAGCACGTAGTCGTCGGGCGTGACCTCGCCGCCGACGACCGCGAGGCCGAGGCCCCAACTGGCGTTGATGGCCACCATGCTGCGGTCGCCGCTCACGGGGTTGCAGGTGAACATCACCCCCGAGACGGCGGCGTCGACCATGAGCTGGATGGTGACTCCCATGGCGGGATTCTCGACGCCGAAGCGCTCGCGATAGCTCGTCGCCTCGGCGCTGTAGAGGCTGGCCCAGCATTTGGTGACGGCCTCGCAGACCGCGTCGGCCCCGCGCACCCACAGGAAGGTGTCCTGCTGGCCGGCGAAGGTGGCCTCGGCGCTGTCCTCCCCGAGCGCGCTCGACCGCACCGCGACCGCCGCCTCATCCCCCAGTCCCGCATATCGCGCCACGATATCGCGGCGCAGCATGTCGGTCAGGTCCTCGCCGGCCTCTGTGCTGATGGCAAAACCCGGCGGGACCGGAATGCCGGCATGGAGGAGTTCGCCGAGGCTGGCGCTCTTGCCGCCGAAGCGGTTCGCATCCTCGGCCCGAAGCTCCTCAAGGTCGCGGGTGTACTGAGCCTCGGCCGCACTCACGCGGTCAATCCTGCCCGACCAGCGTCACCACGCCCGCGGAGCCGTCGACCCTGATCACCTGGCCGGTGCGGATCATGGCGGTGGCGCGCCCGGTGCCCACCACGGCCGGCAGGCCGTACTCGCGGCACACGATCGCGGCGTGGGACATGACGCCGCCGACATCGGTGACGGTGCCGGTGATCTTGGAGAAGATCGGCGCCCAGGCCGGCGAGGTGCTGCCGCAGACCAGGATCTCGCCGTCACGCACGTCGGCGATCTCCTTGACAGAGCGAACGACGCGAGCCGGACCCTCGATCGTGCCGGGCGAAGCCGGCGCACCATTGAGCTCGGAGCCGCCTTCCTTCTGGCGCGCCCACTCCTGCACACGCTCGGTGGTCACGCCCCACAGCATGATCGTCATCGGGTCGGTGATCTCGGCGGGCGCAACGCCGAGCGCCGGCGGCGGCGTCCAATCCGCCAGGCGCTCGAGCAACTCCTTGCGCCGGGCCACGATCGGCGGCCAGTGCTTCGGGCCCAGCGGTTGGCCCCCGGTGGCCCAGCACAGCACGAGCTCGTCGAGCGCCACCGACACCTCGTGACGCCCGAGCTGGAAGATGTCCTCGGGGTCCTCGAAGAAGCCCCCGCCGGCGAGCAGCGCGCCGAACTCGCGCACCTTGTTCCACCAGCGGGTGAGGAACCAGTAGTCGCAGAAGAACTTGTGCTCCTCGACGTAGGGGAACACGGTGCGCGACAGGTTGAGCAGATCGTTCCAGGGCCCGCGGACCGCGTCGGGAAGCAGGGCGCCGTATTCCTCGGCCAGGCGGTCGCGCTCGCGCGTGATCTCCTCCGTGGGCCGCTCCGTGGGCGCCCCGGCGCGCTGGGCGTTGATGTGACCGATGATCGACGCGTAGGGGATGCTGGGGTCATCCAGCCAGCTGCGGTAGTAGTGCGTCAGCCCGTCGCCTGTGGCCATGTTGAACCAGGGGTCCTTGACCTTCTCGAGCTCCGCCAGCCATTCGCGGCCGGCGTCTGAGCCCGACAGCTCGGCCTCGATCTCCTGCGACGTGCGGCCCTCGACGAAGGAGCCGTCGACGCCCTTCTCGATCGCCACGCCGGCGA
This sequence comes from Solirubrobacteraceae bacterium, assembly GCA_036490435.1. Taxonomy (GTDB): domain Bacteria; phylum Actinomycetota; class Thermoleophilia; order Solirubrobacterales; family Solirubrobacteraceae; genus Palsa-465. The sequence goes on along the minus strand of DASXDW010000057.1, from coordinate 2,209 downwards.
GCCGGCGCAGCTCGGCGTCAGGCCGGAACAGGAGCACGTCGATTCCGGCCACCATCTGGGCGATGTGCTGGTCGGGGATGTCTGGCAGGTGCTCCTTGCAGAGCTCGGCGAAGGTGGCGTAGGCGCCGTAGCCCAGGAGCAGGAACTCGAAGTGGTTCTGCCACATGAGATCGCCCAGGCGCAGGCAGCGACCGTAGGCATCCAGGACCTCGTAGAAGGCGGTGTTGCGATCGGCGTCGAGGGCGACCTCGTCGGGCTCATACTCGGGCAGCCCGGGCACGACGAGCGCATCGAGCTCGGCGATGAGCGCGCGCATCTTGTCCTTCCACTTCTCGTACAGCTCAGCCCAGTTGGCGAAGTAGTGCCCCGCGCGCTTCTGGAAGTAGCCGGCGCGCTCGGCCATCTTCTCCGGGTCGGTGACCGGGTTGCTGGAGATGTAGACGTAGCCGTTGACGACTCGGTAGTCGATGCCCATCGCGGGCGGGACGGCGAACACGCGGTTCTGCCAGGAGCCCACCGCCTGGTAGGGCGAGTCGATGCAGATGACGTCGAAGGCGGGATGGGGAATCGGGAAGTGCATCGAATTCCAGAACCAGAAGCGGTTCTCGTCGGCCTCGCGCCGGCGCTCGTCGAAGAGCGCGTAGTACGGGTACATCTCCTCCCAGCCCTCGCACCCGTCCGGGGTGGCGATCTCATACGGGCTGGGAAACGAGCCGGTTTGTGCCGTCGTGGTCGTCATGCGTGCAATCCCTCCTCGGCCGCGCCCTTCGTGACACGGCATGGACTTGCCTTATACGGGACCGCGTCCGGGCAAGTCAAACCGGCTTGCCCGTCAGCGCACCGCCGCTTGCGAGACGACGCGCGATCCGGGCGGCGGCTTGCCGGGCGCGATAGGGTGCGCGCCGCCATGGCCAACTTCCTACTCATCCACGGCGCCATGGGCGGCGCCTGGTGCTGGGATCGCGTGATTCCGGGACTCGAGGCCGCCGGCCACCGCGCCACGGCGATCGACCTGCCGGGCCAGGGCTCGGACACGACGCCGCTGTCTGAAATCACGCTGTACCGCTACGCCGAGAAGGTGTGCGACACCCTCGACGGCATGGACGGGGCGGGCGGGCCCGTAGTACTGACCGGCCACAGCATGGGCGGCATGGTCATCACCCAGGCCGGCTCGGAGCGCCCGGGCAAGCTTGCTGGGCTCGTCTACGTCGCCGCCTTCCTGCCGGAGCCGGGCCAGTCCCTGATCGAGCTTACCCACCTCCCCGAGGCGGCCGGCGACTCCGTGCAGGCCAACATCGTCGTCGAGGGCGACCCGCCGGTGGCCACGATGCCGCCCGAGTCCGCACCCGAGGCGCTGTATCACTGCTGCACCCAGGAGCAGATCGACTGGGCCCTGCCGCAGCGAGCCGGCCAGCCGGTGATCCCCTTCACCCAGCCCTTCACGCCGCCGGCGGAGAACCGGGCGGCGTTCGACGCGCTGCCGCGGGCGTACGTGACCTGCCTGCAGGACCGCGCGATCAAGCCGGCGCTCCAGACGCTGATGTACACGCGGGCGGGCTGCGACCCGGTCGCGGAGATCGATACGGATCATTCGCCGTGGCTGTCGCGGACCGGCGAGCTCGTGGCGGCCCTGGACCGGATCGCCGGGACGCTCATGACCTAGGCACTTTTTGGCGGGAGGGGGGTGGAAACCCCACCGCTGCAGGCTCTCATCAGTAGTGGGAGAAAAAGGTCGTCAGAGAGCCCGTATCGCCCACGACCCCGTCGAGGTAGCCGTTCGCCGGCTCGCCGGGCGCCAGTTGGGCAATCTCAGTCGCCACCAACTCGTGGATCTCGGGCTGGGGCTCGGCGCGATCAAGGCGCGCGTCCGCAACGGCACACTGATCGCGTGTTACCCGGGCGTGTACGCGATTGCCCCGGCCAGGACCGACCCACCGGCTCTGATCGCCGCGGCGGTCCTGGCCGGCGGACCGACCGCTGTGGCCAGTCACTCCTCGGCCGCGTACCTGTGGGGGTTTCGCGCGCACTGGGACCCGCCGCCGGAGATCAGCCTGCCGACGGGGGACCGCCGTCCACGGCACATCCTCACCCATCGATGCCCGTCGTTAGCGCCACGCGACGTCACCCACCAACGCGGCGTCCCCACCACCACGCGCGCCCGCACCCTGCTCGACCTCGCGCCCCAGCTCACGAAGAAGCGACTGACCCG
>DASXDW010000033.1:0-21505 GCA_036490435.1 Solirubrobacteraceae bacterium | reverse complement strand
CGAGGAGGCCCGCTCGGCCGTCGTGCCGTCGCTGCTGCCCCTGCCCGGGTTTGGCCACAACGACGTTCCCGCTCCGTCGTTTCACGCCTGGAACCGCTTCGACCGCGTGCGCGGGTTCGTGGTGGGCTCGATGACCTGCCTGGCGGCCATGGCCGCGCAGTCGTTCGCGCGGACCGGGCGGGAGTTTCCACCGGCACTCGAGGAGTTCGGTTCACTCGTGTTGGAGATCTGTCCGCCCGTGGTGGAGCGGCGGTCGGTGGGGGCGGAGTTGGGGCGGCTCGCGTCTCGTTTTGAGGGCGGGATTCCGGAGTAGCGGTCCCTCGACCTGCAGTTCGTGCAAAACCTGGGCGCGGCAATGAGGTTTGTCGCGAATTGCATGCCATACGTGCATCTCGTACCAAACGTGCAGTGGCGAGCAGAGGTTTGTCGCGGTTTGCAGGTTGCCGGGCGCTCCCAGCCCGCCCTTCCTAAGCCGCAGTAAACGCCCCGGCAAACCGCCACTACACGGAGTCCACCGGGAGTACACCCCCAGGAGTACACGCAACCCAAAGACACATCCCCAGGGCGATTGTGGACCCGAACCAGGGCCCAGACAATCGGGCGCATGCTCCGTTCACTCGCCCACACCCTCGGCGCGCACCCGCGCCGCACCCTGATCGCCACCCTCGTCTTTGTCGTCATCGCCGGGGCCATCGGCGGCCCGCTGGCCGGCGCGCTGAAGAGCTCAGGCGGCTTCGCGCCCCCCAACTCCGACTCGCAGGTTGCCATCCGGATGCTGCAGCGCGCCACCGGCACCGAGCCGACCCCGGGGATCGTCCTTCTGGTGCACACGCCTCAGGGGCGGACTGCGGCTCGGGCCCGGATCGCCGGCGTCGACGCTCGCCTCCGTGACGTGGCCGGCGTGGTGTCCACCGTGGCGCCGGCCGACGTGGCCCGCGACGGCCGTCACGTGCTGGTCACCGGCACGCTGTCAGCGCGCGCCGACGATCATCAGTCCGCGAAGGCGGCCGAGGCGGCGTTCGCGCACGATCGCAACGTCACCGTCGGGGGCCCCGCGGTCGCTGACGAGCAGGTCAACGCGAGCGTCACCCACGACCTCGGGTTTGCCGAACTGCTGGCCTTCCCACTGCTGATCGCGCTGTCGATCCTGTTCTTCCGTGGTCGCGCGGCGCTGATGCCTGTCGTGGTGGGCGTGACCACCGTGCTCGGGACGTTCCTGGTGCTGACCGGGGTCAACCAGTTCTACGGGCTCAGTGTGTTTGCACTGAACCTGGTCATCGGGATGGGGCTGGGCCTGGCGGTGGACTACACGCTCTTCCTGGTCACGCGCTTTCGGCAGGAGCTGAGCGCCGGGGCCGACGTCACCGACGCCATCGGGACGACGATGGCGCGCGCCGGCCACACCGTGCTCTTCTCCGCGGTCACGGTCGCCTGCGCTCTGGCCACTCTCACCCTCTTCCCACAGGGTTTCTTGAAGTCGATGGGTCTTGCCGGCGCCTGCACGGCGCTCGTCGCCGCCGCGGCGGCGCTGGTGATCTCCCCGGCGCTGCTCGCCGTATGGGGCCGCAAACTGGCCCGCGCCGACGCGCGCGCCGCCAAAACCGACAACGATCGCTGGTATCGCTTCGCCCGCGGGGTCATGCGGCACCCGGGCCTGGTGGCGGCGGTGACCGCGGCGCTGATGGTCGCGGCGGCCCTGCCCGCCCTGAGCGTCCAGTGGTCCTCGGCCAACGACAGCCGCGTGATCCCGCAGGGCCAGAGCGCCCGCACGGTGGCCGATGCGCTGACGCACGACTTCGCCGGCGCCGGGCGCTCGCCGGTGACGGTGGCGGTCCGGGCACCCGGCTCCGACGGCGCCGCCGTCCGCGCCTACGCGCACCGTATTGCCGGTTTTGACGGTGTCCGGAGTGTCGGCGCGCCGAGGTTCCTGGGCAGCGACACCTGGCAGGTCAACACCGCCGTCGCCGGTGACCCCGCCGGCGATACCGCCCAGCGCGTCGTCAACGAGATCCGCGGGACCGAGGCGTCCTTCACCGCCAAGGTCACGGGCGACGCCGCCGTCTTCGTCGACCAGCAGAACGCGATCGGCTCGCACCTGCCCGCGGCGATCGCCCTGCTCGCGCTGCTGACGTTCCTGGTGCTGTGGCTGATGACCGGCTCGGTCGTGCTCCCAGTCAAGGCGATCGTCATGAACGCGCTCACCGTGGGCGCATCGCTGGCGCCGCTGATCCTCATCTACCAGCACGGCCACCTCACCGGCCTGCTGGGCTACACCTCCGACGGCGGCGTGGAGCCGACCGACTTCGTGGTCGCCGCCACCGTCGTGTTCGCGCTCTCCACCGACTACGGCGTGTTCCTGCTGGGCCGCATCAAGGAGGCCCGCGAGGCGAGCGCGACGACGCCGCCCGACGAGCGCGAGGCCGTCGCCGCTGGGCTCGGGGCCACCGGCCGCGTCGTCACCGCCGCCGCGATCCTGCTGGCCGTGGCAATCGGAGCGTTCAGCACCAGTTCGATCTCCTTCATCCAGGAGATCGGGGTCGCGGTGGCCGCCGGGGTCCTGCTCGACGCCTTCGTCGTGCGCTCGCTGCTGGTGCCGTCGCTGATGGCGCTGCTGGGCGGGTGGAACTGGTGGTCGCCGCCGGGCCTGCGCCGGCTGCACCGCCGGATCGCGCCGCGCGAGGCGAGGCGCCCGCCGGTCCCCGCGCCGGCCGTATGATCAGAGAACGAGCCCGTGGTGAAACGCCTGCACAGTTCGCCGGTCATCCTGGATTGGCTGCCCGTGCTGCTGGTCCCGGTCGTGCTCGTCATCGACGCGGCGCTGTCGGCGCAGGGCAAACCGATCGGCGTGGTCAACGTGCTGTGCGCGTTCGTCGCCTGCCTGCCGCTGGCATTACGCCGCCATGTCACCTTCCCGGTGCTGTCGCCGCTCATTGTCGCCGGGGTGATCCTCGTGCTATGGCAGTTGCACCCGGCCAACACGGTGGTGGTCATTCCGATGGTCGCCCTGTTCGAACTCGCGCTGCACGGCGACCGGCGCCGCTCGCTCACGATGAGCCTCGCCATCGTGCCCTGTGTGGTGGTCAGCGTGATCCCGTTCGCGAGCGGGTTCTCGCACGTCACCTCGATCGTGGTGCGCAACACCGCCTTCATCCTGCTGGCCATCGCCGCCGGCGAGGTCATCCGCTCGCGCCGGGTCTCCGAACAGCGCCTGGTCCAGACCGCCGAGCAGGCGACGCTGCGGCGCGTGGGGGAGGAGCGGCTGCGCATCGCGCGCGAGATCCACGACGTCGTAGCCCACGCGATGACCGCCATCAACGTCCAGGCCGGGGTGGCGGCCCACCTGCTCGAGCACGACCCCGACCAGGCCTACAACGCCCTGCGCAGCATCAAGCACACCAGTGGGGCGGCGCTCACCGACCTCCGCTCCACGCTGGAGGTGCTGCGCGATCCGTCGGCGGCGGCGCCGCTGGGGCCGCCCGCCGGCCTGGGCGACATCGCCGAGCTCACCGGCGGCTTGCGCTCGGCCGGGGTCGTCACCACGCTCGACGTCGACAGCGCCGTGGACGTGCCGGGGCCGGTGCAGAGCGTCGCCTACCGCATCGTGCAGGAGGCGCTCACCAACATCGCGCGTCACGCGCAGGCGTCGCGCACGACGGTGAGCGTGCGCCGGGCCCCGGGCGCGATCGCCATCGACGTCACCGACGACGGGACGAGCGCCGCGCAGGCGATCACGGGGGAGACGGCCGGCAACGGGGTCCGCGGCATGCGCGAGCGCGCCGCCGCGCTCGGCGGGACACTCGAGGCCGGTCCCGCCGCTGGGGGTGGCTGGCGGGTGCACGCGTGGTTGCCGATGAGCGCCCCGCCGCCCGACGGTGCCATCGCGGCCCCGGCCGAGCCTGACAGCGGTGAGGTGCGGCGGTGATCACCGTCCTGCTCGTCGACGACCAGGCGTTGGTGCGGGCGGGGTTTCACGCCCTCCTCGACGCTGAGGACGACATCGAGGTGGTGGCCCAGGCCGCCGACGGTGAGAGCGCGGTGGAGCAGGCGCGTGAGCACCGACCCCAGGTGGTGCTGATGGACATCCGCATGCCCAAGATCGATGGTCTGCAGGCCACCGCGCAGATCACCGCCGACCCCGACCTGTGCGACACGCGTGTGGTGGTCCTCACCACCTTCGAGCTCGATGAGTACGTGTTCGGGGCGCTGCGCGCCGGCGCGTCAGGATTCCTGCTCAAGGACGTCGAGCCGGCGGACCTGGTGGCCGCGGTCCGCGTCGTCGCCGCCGGCGAGGCGCTGCTGGCGCCGCGGCTGACGCGCAGGCTGATCGAGGCCTTCGTAGCCGGGATACCCGCCGGTGGCGGGACGCCGGGCAACTCGTCGGAGGCCGGCCAGGCGATCGAGCGGCTCACCCCGCGTGAGCGTGAGGTTCTGGCCCTCGTCGGCTGCGGCCGCTCCAACGCCGAGATCGCCGAGCAGCTCGTCCTCTCCCCACTCACGGCCAAGACCCACGTGGCCCGGCTGTTCGCCAAGCTCGGCGCCCGCGATCGGGCGCAGCTCGTGGTCACCGCCTACGAGTCAGGGCTCGTCGTGCCCGGTGCCGACGCTCACCAGGTCTCGTAGAAGGAGCGCTCGCGCGCTTGGAGGCGCGGCAACGCGTCGCCGTGGCCGTGGCGCTTGAAGTGCGCGGACTCGCCGTGGGCCTTGTAACCGTCCTCGTCGGCGTACTGCTCATAGAGCAGGAAGACCCGCGGGTCTGACGGGTCGCGGTGGGCCTCGTACATGAGGTTGCCCGGCTCGGCGCGGGACGGCTCGATGAGCGCGTCGATGGCGGCGGCGACCGCCTGTTCCTCGCCGGGCTTGGCCACCCAGCGGGCCAGCACTACGTATGCCATCGCAGCTCCACGCCGGCGAGGTCCTCGTAGAGGCGCACGGCGCTCATCTCGCCGGCGTCGTCGCCGTAGAGGGCGCGCGCGCGGCGGTGGATCTGCTCCACCAGCGACGCGAGCTCGACGGGCACGCCCACCTCGCGCGCGAGGTCGACGGCCAGCCCCAGGTCCTTGGTGACGAGCTTCATCGCGAAGCCATCATCGTAATCGCCGCGTTCGAGCAGGGGGAGGACGTCGTGCTCCAAGAACACGGAGTTGGCGGGCGAGGCGACCAGCGCGGTGTGCAGGTTGGACAGGTCCACGCCGGCCTTGACGCCGATGGCCAGCGCTTCGGCGGTGGCGACGGCCTGGATGAACCACGTGAGGTTGAGCAGGAGCTTGACGGCATAGCCGCACCCGCCGGGGCCGAGCAGGAAGATCCGCTGCGGATTGCCCATCGCCTCCAGCACCGGCAGCGCACGGGCAAACGCCTCAGGCTCGCCGCCCGCATAGATGGCCAGCGTCCCCGCCTCGGCGCCGATCGTCTGCCCCGCCACCGGCGCGTCGAGCAGGGCGACGCCCGCGGCATCAGCGGCAGCACGGGCTCGGCGCCCGACCTCGAGCGAGCTCGTGCTCATGTCCACCACGACTGATCCGGGGGTCATGGCGGCGATGGCCGACTGGGTCGCGCCGGCGCCGCACAGGACCGCGTCCACCTGGCGTGGCCCGGGCAGGCTGGTGAGGAGGATCTCGGCGTCGCGCACGCAGTCGGCGACGCCGCCGGCGGCCCGGGCGCCGTCCGCCGCCGCCCGCTCCAACGCGTCGAGGTCCAGGTCATACGCGGTCACATCAAAGCCCGCGGTGATGACGTTGCGGCACATGTGGCCGCCCATGTGGCCCAGGCCGATGAACGCGACGCGGGTGATCGGCTCGGCGACGCTCATGTCAGCGAGATCCAGGTCGTCTTGAGCTGGGTGTAGGCGTCGAGCGCGTGCAGCGAGCGGTCGCGGCCATGCCCGGAGTCCCGGAAACCGCCGAACGGCGTGGCCATCGAGGAGGCATCGAAGGTGTTGACCCACACGGTGCCGGCGCGCAGCCGCCGGGCCAGGCGCCCCGCCGTGCGCACGTCTGAGGTCCACAGCGCGGCGGCCAGGCCGTAGCGGGTGTCGTTGGCGAGCTCGAGCGCGTGATCGACGTCATCGGCGGTCTGGATGACCAGCACCGGTCCGAAGACCTCCTCGGTGACGATGGGGTCGTGGCGGTCCTCGGCCTCGATCAGGGTCGGCTGCATGTAGGCGCCGCCCGGGACCGGCTGAGCCCGCGTCCCGCCGGTGAGCACGCGGACCCCGCTATCGGCAGCGCGCTGCACGCGGGCCATGACGCCGTCGAGGTGCTCGGTGGAGATGAGAGCGCCGAGGATCGTGTCGGGCTGCATCGGGTCCGCGGGGACGAACGTCTCGGTCGCAAACCGCTGCAGGCGTTCGACGAGCTCGTCGCGAACCGGGCGCGCCACCACCACGCGCGAGCCGGCGTGGCAGGTCTGTCCGGCGTTGTAGAAGATCCCCCACCCGATGGCCTCCGCCGCAGACTGGAGGTCGGCGGCATCGGCGAGGACCACCTGGGGGCTCTTGCCGCCGAGCTCGAGCGACACCGCCTTGCCGTTGGACTCGCCGGCATAGCGCTGGAAGCACCGCCCCACTACAACGGAGCCGGTGAACGCCACCTTGTCGACGTCGTCGTGGCGTCCCAGCGCCTGGCCGGCCTCCTCGCCATAGCCGGGGACGACGTTGAGCACACCGTCAGGGACGCCGGCCTCGGCCGCGAGCTCGGCCAAAGCCAGCGCGCTGAGCGGCGACTGCTCAGCCGGCTTGAGCACGACCGAGTTGCCTGCGGCCAGCGCGGGTGCGAGCTTCCACGCGGTGATGATCAGGGGGTAGTTCCACGGCACCACCGCGCCGACGACGCCAAGTGGCTCTCGGGCGATCAGCGCCAGCGCGTCGGCGGCCGTCGGAGCGATCTCCCCGTAGACCTTGTCGATCGCCTCGCCGTACCAGGCAAAGCACCGGGCGGCATTGGGGACGTCCACCCCGCGGGCGTCGCCGATGGGGTGGCCGGTGTCGATGGCCTCGAGGCGCGCGAGCTCGTCGAGGTGCTGGGTCATCAGCTCCCCCATGCGCACCAGGACGCGCCCGCGCTGGGCGGGGTCCGCGTAGGCCCAGTCGCCGTGCTCATAGGCCCTGCGCGCTGCGCCCACGGCTCGGTCGACGTCCTCGGCCCCGCCGCGCGCGACCTGCGCGATCTGGCTCCCGTCGCGCGGGGAGATAGTGGCGAAGGTCCGTCCGTCGGCGGCAGGCACGAAGCGCCCATCGATGAAGGCCTCGGTGCGCATGTCAGGCGGTCGCCGCGGCCGCGTAGTGCGCGACCGCCTCGTCATCGAGCTCGATGCCGAGACCGGGCGCGTCGCCCACCGCCAGCGATCCGTCGCCGTCGATCGCGACAGGCCGCGCGAGCATGAAGTCACGCCGCTCCGGGGTCCAGCCCGGCGGGTCATACGGATACTCGAGGTAGGGGCCGCCTCCGACCCCGCAGCACACGTGCAGGTTGGCCAGCAGCCCGATCCCGTTGGTCCACGTGTGCGGGGTAAAGCAGCGGTTGCGCCGGAACGCGAGGTCGGCGAGCGTTCGCGCGCCCGAGACGCCGAGCGCAAGCACCACATCGGGCTGGAGCACGTCCAGCGCGTCAGCGTCGAGCGCGCGGCGCAGGTGGTCGAAGTCGCGGGCCATCTCGCCGCCGGCGATGCGGACACCGGTGGTCTCACGCAGCATCCGCATGCCGGCCAGGTCGTCGCCGGCCAGCGGCTCCTCAACCCAGACGACGCCGATCTCGGCCAGGGCGTCGATGACGCGCCGCGCGCCCTGCGGGTCCAGGCCCGGGAGGATGTCGCCCGCCATGCGCCACCACTGGTTGAGGTCGACCATGATCTCCAGCGCGTCGCCCACGGCGTCGCGCATCGCCGCGACCACCGTCACCCCCTCGGCGATCCGGTCACGGGCAATCCGGACCTTGACGGCGCGAAACCCGGTCGCCACCAGCGCGTGGGCGTCCTCCGCGCGCTGCTCGGGCGCACGGAGCTCGCCCAGCGACGCGTAGGCCGGGACCCGGTCACGGGCACCGCCGAGCAGCGTGGCCACGGGGACGCCGAGCGCGCGTCCCGCCAGGTCCCACAGCGCCGCCTCCAGCGGCCAGTAGCGCCCGGCGTGAAAGGAGATCGTCTCGAGCGTCCGGGCGTGCGCCCCGAGGGCGAGCGGGTCGCGTCCGACGAACAGGTGCGCGAACACCTCGAAGCCGTCCATGCTGTCGCCGCTGGCGATCCCGGTGACGCCCTCGTCGGTGTGGACGCGGACCAGGGTCGCGTCGAAACGAGTGCGGGGGTCCGGGTCCCACGCCGCGTTGAAGGGAGGGGAGAGCGGCAGGGTCAGCCGCTCGAGCTCGATGGCGGTGATCTTCACGCGGGCTCAGGAGCCGCTGTAGAAGGGGTTGGTCACGCTGTCGCGCCGCGCCACGAGCGCCCGCGTCTCCTCCTCCGGACGCCCATGGCGCGCGGTCCGGATGCCCTTCAGCGTCGCGGCCCGGCTGGCCGCTCGGACAGCCGTCTCGTCGTGTGCGGTCGGGTCGATGTAGATGGCCACGAAGACGATGAGGTCGCCGTTGCAGGGGATGAGCTCCGCGGCGACTGCGTCGAGGACCCCCTGGGCGATCCCCAGCTGCCCAGCGCCCCACGTGATCTTCTGGTGGGTGGGCTCAAGCGCGGTCTCCTTGTTGATCATGATCGTTGGCGGCCACACCGGCTCGTAGCGGTCCTTGTCCTCTCCCACGACGACGAGGATGGGGGCGTGGCCGGGGGCAGGGGAGGTGAAGGTGGTGATCAGAGCGGCCGCCGTCGGGGTGCCGCGCTGGGCCATGACGACGTTGACGTGGGCACCGTTGGGGTCGGCGCCGCTCCAGCCCTCCCCGATCAGGCCGTCGTAGAACGCGCCCGGGTGGATCATGGGCGATCTCCTTCCGCGGCCGTCGCTCCCGCGAGCGACGGGTCGATGACGATGACGGAGCGGTCGCCCTCGCCCCGGCGCAGGCGGTCCAGCGCGTCGGGCACGCCCTCGAGGTCGATGAGGTGCGAGACCATGTCGGCCAGCTCCAACCGCCCGGCGTGCACGAGCTCGATCAGGCCGGGCAATGCGGCGACCGGGTCCCCGGTGCCGTAGTAGCTGCCGACGATCGACTTCTCAGACAGGAACTCGATGGCGGGCAGCGACACCTCCACGCCACGTGGGGCGAGCCCCACCACGACGGCGGTCCCTCCCGGGCGCAGCGCGTCCCAGGCGAGTCGGATGGTCGGGGCAGCCCCGACGACCTCGAAGGCATGGTCGGCGCCGCCACCGGTGAGCCGGTGGATCTCGCCGGCGGCGTCGTGTCCGGAGGCGTCGACGGCATGGGTCGCTCCACGGCGCAGCGCGTGCTCGAGCTTCTCGGCGCGACGGTCGACGGCGACGATCGTGGCTGCGCCGGCCAGGCGGGCCGCGGCGATCACCTGCAGTCCCACCCCGCCACAGCCGATGACCGCCACACGCTCGCCGAGCCGCACGCCGGCGGCGTGGGTGACGGCGCCGAAACCGGTGATGACCCCGCAGCCCAGCAGCGCCGCCTGCCACAGAGGGATGTCGCGCGGAATGGGGATGATGCTGGCCGCCGACACGACGGTGTGCTCGGCAAAGCACGCGATGGTGAATCCATGCTGGAGCGGGCTGCCGTCGCCGGCGCGCAGCCGCCGCGCGCCTGTGCGCAGGTTGCCGGCCACTCCCTCGGCGCCCGCCGGTTCGCACAGCGTCCGGCGCCCGGAGCGGCAGGCCTCGCACACGCCGCACGAGGCGACAAGGCAGAACACGACATGGTCGCCCTCGTCCACGCCGGTCACGCCCTCACCGAGCGCGGTCACCACCCCAGCGCCCTCATGACCGAGCACGACCGGCCAGCGGCCGTCGCCCAGTGCGCCGTCGGCGAGGTGCACGTCGGAGTGGCAGACCCCTGCAGCGGCGACGCGCACGAGCACCTCGCCCGGTCCCGGCGGCTGGAGCCAGACACTCTCGACCGCCGGGGCGCGCCCGGGCTCGCGCAGGACGCAGGCGCGGACCGCCAGTCCGTCTGTCCGATGCGCAGCCGCGGTCAGCGTCGTCTCGCTCATCGCTGGACCTCTCGCACGGGCGGCGTTCTCGCACACGCGATCATGGCTGTCAAGCGCATTGCCGGCTACACCGCGAACTGGGAGCGGATGGCGTCCATGAGGATCACCGCCGACGCGCTGGCGTCACGATGGCGAGGGAAGCACAGCGCGATCTGGCGGGGGAAGAGTGTCTCCTTGGGGTCCAGCCAGGTGAGTGAGGGCTCCACGGCGCCTGACGCGCCGAGGCGATCCAGGCAGGCGTGGCCGTACCCGGCGGCGACGAGGCGCTGCAGCGCGAGGTTGTCGTCCGTGCGGAAGAGGACACGAGGGCGGATCCCGCGCTGCCGCCAGGCCTCTTCCAGCTTCTGCTGGGTGAGCCACCGCCGGTTCCACGCCACGAGGTCGACGCCATCGAGCAGGTCGAAGGTCGGCACCTCCGCCGCGGCCAACTCGCTGTCGCGCCGCGTGAGGATCACCCACGGATCGTCGAGCAGTGGGACCGACTGGATCCGATCGTCGGGAATCGGGTTGACCTGGAAGGCGAGGTCGAGCTCACCGTTGGCGAGCCGGTCAAACGCCCTGGTGCTGTCCTGGATCTCGATGAGCCGGACCTCGACGTCAGGGCGCTGCTCGCGCAGAGTGCGCAGCGCGCCGGGTAGCAACTCGGTCGTCGCCGTCTGAAAGACGCCGATGCGCAGCGTCTGGTTCTCCCCGCGCTGCATCGCGGCCACATCGGCGCCGAGCGTCTCGACCTCACCCAGAACCCGGCGGGCCCGCACGTAGGCGACGTCGCCGGCGGGGGTCAGGGCCACCGCGCCACGGCCGCCGGGCCGGGTGAACAGCGGGGCCGCAAGGGCGCGCTCCAGCGTGCCGACCTGATGAGAGATGGCCGACTGCGTGTAGCCCAGCGACCGGGCGGCAGCGCGGAACGACCCCTGGTCAGCCACTGCCACCAGTGCGCGCAGCGCCTTGAGGTCGATGGGATTTTGATCGATCAGATCTGTCATATCACGCAAAAACTCTCATCTGTAACCGAGTACCTGAATCGTACTATCTATTAGGCATGACTTTCCAGCGCATTCACGTCCGCTCGCTTCCCGCGTCGGGCTCGCTCTGGCTCCTCTATGGGCTGTTTCTCGTCGCCGGCGTCGCCCAAGCGGCGATCGTCCCCCTGCTGCCGCGGATGTCCGCGCACTTCGGCCTGTCGGCCTCGCAGACGGCGCTCCTGCTGGCGCTGCCCGGGCTGGCCACGTTGGCTGTCTCAGTGCCGTCTGGCATCGCCGCCGACCGCATCGGTGCCCGGCGCGTCACCCTCGGTGCGGGCGCCCTGCTGTGTCTGGCCTGCGCGGCCCAGGCGATGCCGTCACTGGCGGCCGTGCTCGCCGGGCGGATCGTGTTCGGCATCGCGTTCGGAGTGGTGTGGACGAGTGGAATGGCGTGGCTGGCTGATCTTGACGACGCCCGTGGCGGATCGGGCCTGGGCCCGGCGGTCACGTGCTCCTCGGTCGGAATCATGCTCGGCCCCGCGGTCGGCGGGGTACTGGCCCAGCACATCGGCCTCGGTGCACCCTTCGCGGTGATCGCCGTCGCCGCCGCCCTGATCGTGATCCCGCTGGCCCTGGGCACCACGACGGTGCGGCGGGCCACGCCGGCGCGACCCGTCGACGCGGCCGACCTGCCGATCGAGATCGCCTACTTCCAACCGCCGGTCAGCGATGGGGGTGGGCAGGGCGCAATCGTCACCCCGCGGGCCCTGCTCGCCCTGGTCAGGCGGCCGCGGATAGCCGCAGCGGCCGGCGCGCTGGTGGTCTCGGGCGCGGTGAGCAGCGCCAGCCAGCTGCTGGTCAGCGGCGGACTGCACCGCCTCGGCCTCTCGACAGGGCGGATCGGGCTGGCCTTCTCGGTGGCAGCCGTCTGTTACATCGCCGTCAGCTCGGTCGTCGTCCGGCTCGGCGCCCGGGCGCGCACGCTCAAGCTCAACGCGCTGAGCACGGCGGCACTCGCGCTGGCACTCGTCCCCGCGCTGGCCAGCTCCGGCACCGTGGCCCTGGTCATGGCGCTGATGCTCAGCGCCGGACCCCGCGCCGTCATCAGCACGATCGCCTACAGCCTGGCCTCGCAGCGCGACGATGACCCGGCCACCAGTGACGGCGTCGTCTTCGGCATCCTCAACGGGGCGTGGGCGGCGGCGACGGTCCTGATGCCGCTGCTGGCCGGCGCCGTGGAGCAGGCGGCGGGCATTGAGGTGGCCTACCTCGCCGTGATCATGCCCGCGCTCGCCATCGCGGCCTGGCTGCTGGCCGGCGCCGCCGCCCGGGTGGCGCTCCTACGGGGTGTCGGCCTGCGCGGCTGGCGCGGTCTCGGCTGAGCCGTTCGTCGCCTGCAGCCGGCGCAGCTCGGCCAGCGGGATGTGGCAGCGGATGCCGTGGCCGGACTCCTCCTCGCGCAGCTCGGGCTCGGTGGTCTCGCACATCTCCCCGATCTTGCGCGGGCAGCGGGTGTGGAAGGGGCAGCCCGTGGGCGGGTCGGCCGCGCTGGGGATCTCGCCCTCGAGGCGGATGCGCAGGCGGTCCAGGTCGTCGAGCGTCGGCACGGCGCTGAGCAGCGCCTCGGTGTAGGGGTGCTGGGGGCCGCCGAAGACGCGCTCGGCCGGCCCGACCTCCATGACGCGACCGAGATAGAGCACGACGATGCGGTCCGCCAGGTAGCGCACGACCCCGAGGTCGTGGCTGATGAACAGGTAGGCGACGTCCTCGCGGTGCTGCAGATCGGTGAGGAGGTTGAGGATCGCTGCCTGGACCGAGACGTCCAGCGCCGAGGTCGGCTCGTCGCAGATGACGATCCGCGGGTCCCCGGCAAAGGCGCGGGCGATGGCGACGCGCTGCTTGAGACCTCCGGAGAGCTGTGACGGGCGCATCGGCAGGTAGCGCTCGGGCAGGCGCACCGAGCTGATCAGCGACAGCAGCCGCTCGCGCAACTTCGGTCCGCGGTAGCCCCCGAGCTTGGAGAGCGAACGCGAGATGAGTCGCTGGACGCTGTGGCGGCGGTTGAGCGCGGAGTCAGGGTTCTGGAAGACGATCTGCAGCGTCTTCTGGTCCTGGGAGGATCGCTTGGGAGCGAGTCCGGCGACCGCATGCCCGTCGAGCTCGACCTCGCCGCCCTCATCCGGGGCCGTCAGACCCATGATCACGCGAGCCATGGTCGTCTTGCCGCTGCCCGACTCGCCCACCAGGCCGACGGTTTCGCCGGCGGCGATGTCGAGGTCCACGTCGTAGAGACCGCGGACGGTCTGGCCGCCCATGTGGAAGGTCTTGCTGGCGCCGCGCACCCGCACGATCGGATGGCTCCCGTCGTGATCTCGGGCAGCGTGCTCGGACGCCGGTTCCTCGGCCGTCGCGCCCATCGGCACGGTCTGGGCGCGCTCGTGGAAATGACAGCGCGAGCCGCGGCCGCCGCCGATCTCATACAACGGGGGGGCCTCCTTGCGGCAGCGCTCTTCGGCGAGGCCGCAGCGGTCAGCGAAGATGCAGCCTTCGATCACCGAGCCGGGCGCGGGAAGTGAACCGGGGATCGTGGCCAGGGGGGCGCGCCCCCCGCCGTTGGCGCCCTCACCGGAGTCCCGGCGCGGGATGGAGCGCAGCAGGCCGACGGTATAGGGGTGTCGTGGGCTCTTGAAGACGTCGGTGGCGGGTCCCTCCTCCACCAGTTCGCCGGCGTAGAGCACGCCGACGCGGTCGCACATCTGGGCGATGACCGCGAGGTTGTGGCTGATGAACAACAGCGAGGTGTCGAACTCGTCGCGCAGACCGCGGATGAGGTCCAGGACCTCGGCCTCCACGGTGGCATCGAGCGCCGTCGTCGGCTCGTCGAGGATGAGCAGGGACGGCTCGGCCGCCAGCGCCATCGCGATGACGACCCGCTGCAGCATCCCGCCCGATAGCTGGTGCGGATAGCGCCCCATGACCCCCTTGGGATCGGAGATCCGGACCTTGGCGAGGATCTCCTGCGCCTTGGCCAGGGCGTCCTTGCTGTCGGCGCCGGCGATCTCGTAGACCTCGGCCACCTGGCGCCCGACGAGAAGCGAGGGGTTGAGCGCTCGGCCCGGCTCCTGGTAGACCATCGACACCGACCGGGCGCGGAGCTCGCGTAGCTGGGACTTGTTGAGGCCGAGTACATCGGTGCCAGCGATCTCGATCGAGCCGTTGCTCACCTGCCCGTTACGCGCCAGATAGCGGACGATCGCCAGCGCGATCGTCGACTTCCCGCAGCCTGACTCGCCCACGAGGCCGAATGACTCGCCCTTGGCCACGTGGAAGCTGACGTCGCGCACGACGCGCTGGTCCGTGCGCCGGACCGTGTAGCTGACGTCCACGTGGGAGAGGCGCAGCGCGTCGGCGGTCTCAGGCGAGCCGGCGCCGGGAGCGGGTTGCATCGTGGCGCTCATGGGGCGTCCAGCGCCCGCTCGATCGAGTTGGCCAGCATGTTGACGCCGATGACCAGCGTCGCGACCGCGATAGCGGGGAAGAGGGTCTCCCACCAGTATCCGGCGGCGACCTCGTTGAAGTTGGCGGCGATGTCAGCCCCCCAGTTGGGCGTGGGGGGCTGGAGCCCGTAGCCGAGGAAGGACAGCGAGACGATCGTGAACACGGCGTAGCCCAGGCGGACGGTGAACTCGACCATGATCGGCGCGAGGATGTTGGGCAGGATCTCGGCGAACATGATGTAGAGCGAGCTCTCGCCGCGCAGGCGGGCGGCGGCGACATAGTCGAGGTCACGCTCCTGGAGCACCGCCGCCCGGACCGTGCGCGCGATCAGCGGCGTGAACACGATCCCGATGACGATGATCAGTGTCGAGTTGGACGCGCCGAGCGCAACCACTCCGAGGATGCCGGTGACGACCAGGGGCAGCGCCAGGAACGCCTCGACGAACCGGCTCACGACGTCGTCGACGCCGCCGCGGAAGTAGCCCATGATCAGGCCCAGTGCCGTGCCCATGATCGTCCCGAGCAACGTGGCCAGCGGTGCGGTGATGAGGATCGTCCGCGAGCCGACGATGACCCGGGCGAACACGTCGCGGCCAAGCTGATCGGTGCCGAAGAGGTGGGCCGATGATGGGGCCTTGTTGATGGCAAGGAGGTTCTGCGCCAGGGGGTCCTGCACCACCAGGGACCCGAAGATGGCCGAAAGGATCCAGAAGCCGACGATGAACGCTCCGACCCAGAAGGCCGGCTGACGGGTGAGTTCGCGCAGGAACTCCTGCCGGCGCACATCCGCGCCGGCGGCGCTGACGGCGGCCGCGGACTCGACGGGGACGGTGCCGACGCTCACTCGACGCCTCGGTAGCGGATCCGCGGGTTGAGCAGCGTGAACAGGATGTCGGCGCAGAGCGTCGCCACCATGTACACCGCCCCGATGACCAGGACCCCGGCCTCCAGCAATGGGAAGTCCTTCTGGTTGGCCGCCTGGAGGATCAGGCGGCCGATCCCGTTGTAGTTGAACAGCGTCTCGACGAGGACCAGCCCGCCGATGAGGTAGCCGGTCTGGGTGGCGATCACGGTGATGGTGGGGAGCAGCGAGTTGCGCAGGACATGGCGTCGGATCATGACTCCGCGCGGAAGGCCTTTCAGTGTCGCCGTCCGCGCGTAGTCAGACTGCAGCGCCTCGACGGTCCCTGCCCGCGCCATCTGGGAGATGTAGCCGAAGAGGATGAGCACCAGTGGGATGGCGGGGAGGATCAGGTGGTAGATCTGATCGCTGATGCTCGCCCCCGGCGGGGTCGACGCCTGGATCGGCAGTACGTTGAGCCAGATTCCGAAGACGAGGATGAGGACGATCCCGGACACGACCTCGGGGATCACCGTCGCGGTCAGGCCGAAGACGCTGATCACACGATCCCGCCACTTGCCCTGGTTGAGGGCCGCCACGACCCCGCCCGTGATGGCGAGCGGGACGACGATGACGAAGGCCAGGATGCCGAGCTTCAGCGAGTTGACGAACGCCTTGCCGAGAATGGGCCCGATCGGCACCTGCAGGGCGTAGGAGGTCCCGAAGTCCCCCCTGACGATGTGGCCGAGCCACGTCGTGTACTGCGCGAACACGGACTTGTCGGTGCCGAGCTGGTGCGACAACGCATCGACCGCCGACTGCTGGGCGAGCGGCCCGAGGATCGCTCGGGCCGGATCGCCGGGCAGGACCTGGGCGGCGAAGAACACGAGGACGCTCAGGATCCACAACGTGATCAGGCCGAGGCCGATTCGCTTGAGGATGAAGAGCGCCATCGTGTCCGCCCGGTCTCGCCCGCCTACGCCGACTTCGAGGCGTTCTTGAGATAGATCGCCGCGATCGACGTGGGGATCACGCCCGTGACGCTCGGGCTTGTCGCGGTCAGCCCGTCGATGAAGTAGGGGATGATCAGCGGGGTCTCGTCCAGCAACAGCGTCTGGATCTTGCCCGCGATCTGCCTCTGGGACTGCAGGTCGACCGCCGCCGTGTACTGCTTGACGAGGTTGTCGTAGGTGGGGTTCTTGAAGTGCGCCGCGTTCCATGTCCCGCTCGAGAGCAGCGGAGCGTCGAGGAACACGTTGGGCACGCCGCGGTCGCCGTAGTCGACGAGGCTCATCGTGGCGTCCAGCCAGTCCGAGTTGCCGAACGTCGCCTTGCCGTAGTAGTTGGCCTGCGTCTCGACCTTGAGGTTGATCTTGACCCCGATCTTGGACGCCGCCTCGGCCACCACCTGGGCCAACTGCGGGATCTCCTCGTACTGCTCGGTGGCGAGCGAGGTGGTGAACCCGCTGCCGTGGCCGGCGGCTGACAGCAGCTGCTTGGCCTTGGTGAGGTCCTGCGTGCGCTGCGGGATGCTCTGGTCCGTGGAGGGGAACTTGGGCGAGAAGGGGCTGTCATTCCCCACCACACCGAGACCCTGGAGGAGCGCCTGGACCATGGCGGGCCGGTCCAGGGACAGCGCGATCGCCTGGCGGACGCGCTTGTCGGTGAACGGCGCCTGGTCGGTGCGCATCGACAGCTCGCGGTGGTTGGAGGACTTGAGCTTGATGACCTTGTACTGGCTGCTGCCGAGCAGCGCCTGGGCGCCCTGGACGACGAACTGGACGATCACGTCGACGGTCCCGCCCTGCAGCGCCAGGATCTGCGGCTGCTGAGAGGCGTAGAACGTGAACTCGGTGGAATCGAGGTTCGGCGCGCCGCCCCAGTAATCCGGGTTGGCGACGAAGTTGGCGCCGACGTTGGCGGTGTAGCTCTTGAACTTGAACGGCCCGGTCCCGATGAAGGTCTTCTGCCACTTGGCGAAGTCGGTCCCCTTGGGGACGATGATCGCGTTGTAGTTGTCGGACGAGACGAGGTAGGGGAAGTTGCCGTTGGGCGCCTCGAGGTGGAAGGCGACGGTGGCCGAGTCGACCTTGACCACGCCATCGGGCTTGAGCACGCTGGCGAACGTGGAGAGCGCGTTGGAGGCGTTCTTGGGATTGGAGAGCTCTTGGAAGGTGTAGACCACGTCGTCGGCGGTCATGGGGGAGCCGTCATGGAACTTCACGTTCGGCCGCAGCGCGAACGTCCACACCGCGCCGCCCTTGCTCGCCGTCCACTTGGTGGCGAGCATCGGCTCGAGGTGGAGAAGCAGGTTGTTGTCGAAGGTCAGGAACTCGCCGGTCTGGGCGAGCATGTTGAGGCCGCCGGCGTCGTCGACGATCAGCGGGTTGATGGCGGTGGCGGGCGTCTGCTGGGCGAGCTTGAGCGTCCCGCCCTTGGTGGCCGGGGCGCTGGACGCGCCGGTGGAGCCACCGGCCGCAGCCGACGTCTGGGACGCCTGCGTCCCGACGTTGTTGGCCCCGCCGCACGCGGCAAGGACCGCGCCCATGAGGCCGGTCGACATGCCGATCACGGCACCCTTGCGCATGAACTGGCGGCGGCTCAGGCGCCCGGCCACCAGTTCGTCGATGTAGTGGTTCTCGAGCTCGGATCGAGCGTCGCGGATCGTGTCAAGCCTCTTGTGGTCAGTAGCCATGCTCCGTCACCTTTCCGTGGCGATGGGTGCGCGCCCACCGCG
Organism: Solirubrobacteraceae bacterium; assembly: GCA_036490435.1. Lineage (GTDB taxonomy): Bacteria > Actinomycetota > Thermoleophilia > Solirubrobacterales > Solirubrobacteraceae > Palsa-465. Next base: position 3,360 of record DASXDW010000033.1, on the reverse strand, counting down.
GTCAGCCCTCCTCAGGGCAGAGATCGTGGACCTGCTGGCGGCGGCCAATCTAAACCGCCCTTGTGTAGATTCGCCGAGGATCATCCCACGGATCACGGCGCGCCGGCGGTTCGATGTCGCCCCTCCACTGCTCACGGTTCTTTCACACCCCAGGGCGGGTGTCAAGAGCCTCAGGGCGACAACCCAGCGCCCACTTGGACAATTTGGTCCATCCACCAACGTCTGCGAAGTATGACCGGCGCGGCGGCGGGGTGGGAGGGCTCACATCCGCGAGGAGTACGAGGTGGAGATCCTCGGTCCGCCGATGCAGCCGCGGGCGTCTAACCAGAGGCCAGCCGGGCGCCCAGCACCGACGCGAGGACGCGACCCGCCTGGGCGATCTCGTCCATGTCGGCGCCCTCCTGCGGAGTGTGGCTCTCGCCGCCGTGCAGGGGGACGAACAGCAGCAGTGCGGGTGCGAGCGCGGTGAGGTGCTGGGCGTCGTGGCCGGCCCCGGACCACGTCTCGGTGGCCGGGATGCCGTGCTCGCGCGCCGCCTGCAACGCCGCCTGGATGAGCGCTGCGTCCATCGTCACGGGCTCGCCGGCGCGCGTCAGTTCGATCTCTGCCGTCACGCCCCGTCGCGCCGTGATCGCGTCCACCGCGGCGCGGATCGCTGACTCGACGCGGGCCAGCGAGGCGGAGTCGATCCCGCGTACGTCGACGGCGAACCGTACGCGTCCCGGGATGACGCTCACCGCGCCGGGCTCGACGGCGAGGGTGCCGACGGTGGCGACCGTCTCGGGTGGCTCCGCCCGGGCGGTGGCCTCGACGGCGAGCACCACCTCGGCGGCCGCGGTCAGGGCGTCGCGGCGATCGGCCATCGACACCTCGCCGGAGTGTCCCGCCTGGCCATCGATCGTGATGGCAAAGCGGCGCGGCGAGGCCACCGCGGTGACGACGCCCAGCTCGCGCAGGGCGCGGCGCTGGGCAACATGGACCTCGGCGTGGGCGCGCAGGCGACCCAGCGGCGGTGCGATCCGTGGGAGGTCGCTGAGCTCATCCAGGTAGGCGGCGCGGGCCTCAGCGGCGCTGATGCCGTCGGCGTCGCGCAGCTGCTCGAGCGCTTGAGGGGGCAGCGCGCCGGTCATCTGACGCGAGCCCATCGTTCCTGCACCGAAGCGCGGCGCCTCCTCGGCGGCGCAGATGAGCAGGCCGGCGCCGGCGCCCAGGTCGCCGGCGACCTCGAGGCCCAGCACCGTCCCCAGCGCCCCGTCATAACGACCACCGTCGGGGACGGTGTCCACGTGCGAGCCCGACGTGACCAGTGCCCCCGTCTCGCCGTCGGGCAGGGCCCACAGATTGCCGAACTCGTCGAGGCCCGGGGTCAGCCCGGCGTCCCGCGCCCAGCCGGCGACGAGCCGCATCGCCGCCGCCTCGGCGGGCGAATAGGCCGGTCGGTCGGCGCCGCCGCCGGGGCCGCGGGCGATATCCCAGAGCGCAGTGAGCCGTTGGTCGATGCGCGCGCGGTCAGGCAAGCGCGTACTCGGCCAGCGGCTTGCCCAGCATCGCCTCGACCTCGGGGTACACGCTGGGCTCGCGCACGCCGTCGCCGAGGGGGACATTCGCCTTGGGGACGTGCAGGACCGACACCTCGTCGCCCTCGCGCAGGTTGGCGATCGAGATGATGCGACCGGTGCGCACCGACAGGGTGGCCAGGACGTCGGGGAAGGTGGCCAGCCGCTCCCCGGCGGACTCGGCGGTCAGGTACTCGTTGACGAAGCCCAGCTCGATGTCGTCCACCTCGATCGTGCCGATGTCAAACGCATTGTCGGTGCGCAGGGTGCGACTGCGCACCGCGCCGGTGGTGAGGATGCGCCCGCCGAGGTGCTCGGCGGTGACGTCGATCATGCGCTGGGGCCCAGCCGGCTCGGCGGCGAGGATGGCCTCGCCGAGCTCCAGGGCGAAGCTGATCGCGCCCACCGCGGCGTGCGCGGCCACGAACGAGGCGGGCAGAGGGTTGCGCGCGCACGAGATGAAGCCGCCCGACTGGTCAGAGGCGGTGCGCAGCACGTTGGCGGTGTGCCGGACGGTCCCCCTCGTGACCACCTCCAGGTAGCGATTCTCGGCGCGGTTGCCCCCGGCCACCGCCTGCACCGTCTCGTAATCATCGTCGGCGGCCAGCCCGAAGGACCCCATCTTGCCGGTGGGGTGGGCGCGGCCGTCGCCGGCGGCATCGACGACCACGGTGCCGAGCACCGCCGAGGCCACCCAGCCGTTGCAGGTCGTCGAGGAGCCGTTCTGGGCGGTGATGGTGCCGATGATCGGCTCGTCGACAGCGTCCATGAGCAGCTCCAGCGCGCGCACGTAGTCCCCGGGGCGCATCTCCCAGCCGACGGCGGCGGGGGCGCCGATGGCGCTCACCGTGGCCAGCATGGCGTCGGGATCGAGCTCGTCGAGTGAGACCAGCCGCGGGGTCCCGTACTGGACCGCGGTGGTGCCCACGAGCATGCCGTGGTCGACCCATCCGCCGCCGCCGGCAGCGAGCACCGACCCGCCTGCCACGGCGGCATGAACGGCGTGCAGATCGAGCTCTCTCATGCCGCAGACCCTACGGACCCGATGCCGAGGTCGTGTTCTGACGCACACGCGCGAGCCGTCTCGTAGCCGGCGTCAGCGTGGCGCAGGACGCCCAACGCGGTGTCGACGTGCAGCGCGCCGGCCAAGCGTGCCGCGGCGTCCGCGTCGCCGGTGGCCACCACCGTCATCCCCGCGCTCTGCGAATAGCCGGCGTAGCCGCCGCCACCGGCGTGCAGCGCCACCAGGTCCGCGCCCGACGCCGTGGTGAGCAGCGCGTTGAGCAGCGGCCAGTCGCTCACCGCGTCAGACCCGTCGGCCATCGCCTCGCTGATGATGTTGGGGTGGGTCATCGACCCGGCGTCCATGTGGTCGCGCGTGAACGCCACCGGCGCCCGCAGCCGCCCGTCGGCGACGGCGTCGTTGACGGCCAGCGCCAGGCGGTCGCGCTCGCCGTGGCCCAACCACGCGATCCGAGCCGGGAGCCCCTGGCGGACGACGTGCTTCCGAGCCAGACCGATCCAGTCGGTGATGCGGTCGGTGCCGTCAAAGAGCTCGAGGCACAGCTCGTCGACGGTGGTCAGGTCGGCGTCCTCGCCCGAGAGGCAGATCCAGCGAAACGGCCCGATGCCCCGGCAGAACAGCGGCCGGATGTAGCGGGCCGTGAAGATGTCGATGGTCAAGGCCTCGTCAACCCCGCCGCCGGCAGCGTGGGGGCGGATGTTGTTGCCGTAGTCGAAGACCACGGCGCCGCGGGCACGAAGAGCCAGCATCGCGCGGACGTGACGCACCATCGTGGCCAGC
>DASXDW010000028.1:0-31344 GCA_036490435.1 Solirubrobacteraceae bacterium | reverse complement strand
CGCTGACACACCACGCTGACACACCAGACACATGCCAGGCTCATCGATCAGCACGGACTCGCTGCGGGGCGGCGGAGCGGGGGACGAGGGTCCCGGCGGCTCCTCCCGGTCACACCGGCTGGCATGGTGGCTGGCCGGCATTGGCGCTCTCGCCCTCGTTGCCATCGCCGCCGCCGCCATCATCCCGGGCTCGCACTCGACGCCCACCAAGCAGCCCTTCAGCACGCTTGCGGTGGCGCCCCATAGCTCGTCCGCCAACCAGCTTCGCGCCCATCTCTCCTCGGTGTACGGGTCCGCCATCCCGGCAAGCAAGTACGGGACGAGGATCTCCCGCCAGGAGAACGGCATCGGCCCCAACGGCCAGATCGCCTCGGACCTGGACCCGCTTCCGGCGAACTCGTTCAACCGTCCGGTGGCGGGCTACATCCACTACGCGCTTGGCGTCTCCGGTCACCTCGGCGCTGCGGTGTCCGCGCTCACCGCGCAGCTGCAGGCCGGCAACCGAGCCGGCGCTGAGCACGCGTGGGACGTCGCCTTCACCGCCTACCTGCACCTCGGGGCCGTCTACGGACTCTTGCCCGGCACCCTCAACGATCGCCTGGCCCAGATCCCCACAGACCTCAACCAGACCGACTTCAGCGGGCTGCATCGCGTCGAGAAGGGGTTGTGGCAGGGCGCGCCGCCCAGCTCGCTGGTGCGGGTCTCACAGGCGATCAGCGCCGCGATCCCCTCGCTAAAGCGCACCCTGCCCAAGACTCAGATCGACCCGATCGACTACGCCGCGCGCGGACACGAGATCCTGGAGGACGCTCAGCGCGACCTGATGAGCGGCAGCCAGGTCCCCTGGAGCGGCGAGGGAGTGCTGGCCACCGCCGCGGGGATCACGGCGACGCGTGAGGTCGTCGGCACGCTCGCGCCGCTCATGCAGGGCCGCGACAACACCCTCGTCGAGGTCGACAACTGGCTCCTGCGCCTCCAGTCGACGTTCGACGCGATCCGCCGCCCCGACGGCGGCTACCCGACGCTCGACCAGCTCACCATCGCGCAGCGCGAGAGCATCAACGGCAGTCTTGCGGGTGCGCTGGGCGCGCTGCAGGACATCCCCGGCACGGTCGAGACCGTGGGGCTTCCCAACATTCCGACCATCGCCAGGCAAGAGCGCGGCAAGTGAGCCCGGTCGACCGCCGCAACTTCCTCAAGGGCTCGCTGACGGCGCTGGGTGCCGGCGGGGCCGGTGCCGCCGTCGGGCTGACGAGCGCCGAGCGCGCCCACGCCGCGCCGGCGCCGGACCTGGCCACCGCCTCGCGCGACCTCAACGCCCGCGAGCTCATGCAGCGTCTCCCTTTCGACGCCTTTCACCAGAGCGGCATCATCACGCCCAAGCCGTCGCAGGCCACGGTGGTCGCGCTCGACAGCGTCGCGCCCAACCGGACCGCCCTCATCGAGGGCCTGCAAGCCATCTCCGCAGAGGCGCGCCAGCTCGCCCACGGCGTGTCCGTCGGCGTGGCCGAGATTGACGATCCCCCGCCGGACTCCGGGATCCTCGGCTCCTACAACGCTCCCGACTCGCTGAGCGTGACCGTTGGCTTCGGGGCGTCGCTCTTCGACGGCCGCTACGGCCTGGCGGCCAACCGCCCGCCGCACCTGACGCCGATGCCGGCGTTCGCGCTGGATGAGCTGGATCCGACGCGCACCGGCGGCGACGTGCTCCTCCAGATCTGCGCCGGCCAGCGCGACACCGTGGTCCACACGGTCCGCGAGTTGATGCGCGCGGTCGCCGGGAAGCTCACCATCCGCTGGATGCTCGACGGATTCCAGACCGCGGTGCGGGACTCGAACCCCACGGCGAACACCCGCAACCTGTTCGCGTTCCGCGACGGGACCGCGAACCCCGACGTCAACGACCCGGCGAAGATGGACGAGTTCGTCTGGGTCAAGGCGGCGGCGGGGGAGCCCGCCTGGACGACAGGCGGCAGCTACATGGTGGTGCGCACCATCCGCCAGCACGTCGAGTTCTGGGACCGCGTCGGCATGCTCGAGCAGGAGCAGATGATCGGGCGCTACCGCGTGAGCGGCGCGCCGCTGGGCGGGACCTACGAGCACGAGGACCCGCGCTTCGACCTCGACCCCAAGGGCGACCGGATCCCACTCGACGCCCACATCCGCCTGGCCAACCCGCGCACGCCGAAGACCGCGCAACAGCGGATCCTGCGCCGCGGCTACAACTACGACCGGGGAGTCGACGAGGCGGGCAACCTCGATCAGGGCCTGCTCTTCATGGCCTTCAACAAGAATCCTCACCAGCAGTTCGCGGTCATCCAGCGGCGCCTGGAGACCGAGCCCATGACCGACTACATCCTTCCCGTCGGCGGCGGGTACTTCTTCGTCGGACCAGGGTCGCGCGGGAGCGGCGACTGGGTGGGCTCGGGCATGCTCGACTAAAAACGGCTAGGAGCGCGCGATCGACGCCGGGTCGGTGCGCTCCAGTCGCGTCATCGTCACGCTCGCCGTGAGCGCGGCGCTGGCCGCGCCGCGGTAGACCCCCTTGATCGGAGGGACGTCGGCGTAGTGGCGGCCATGACCGATCTTGACGTGGGTCTCGCCGGCGAGCACGCGGTTGGTGGGGTCGGCGCCCACCCATACCGGATCCCCGCCGTCGGCCACCGGCAGCAGCGCCTCGAGCCAGGCGTGCGTGTCGACCTCGACCGACTCCTGGCCGTCGCCCGACCCGGCCGTGAACAGGTAACCCGAGACGTAGCGCGCGGCGACCCCGTGGCGGCGCAGCAGCGCCAGGCCGAGATGGACGAAGTCCTGGCAGACGCCGGCGCCGGCCTCCAGCAGGTCGATGACTCGCGAATCCACGTAGGTGGCCCCCTGCCGGTACTCGAAGCGGTCGGGGATGAGCTCTGAGATGAGGGTCACCGACGCCAGCGGCGTCAAGGCCGCCCGGGTGGCGCCGAGCAGCTGCTGGAGCGCCGGGTGGTCGGGGGCGTCGTCGGTCTGGAGCAGGAACTCGCCGCCGGCCTCGCGGTAGTTGGGGTCCGCCAGCGCCTCCCAGGTCGCCTGCGGCGGCTCGGGCGACGGCTTGGTGCTCACACGCGCGCGCACGTCGATGGTGAGCTGCCGGTGAGGCCGCGAGATCTCGAACTCCACCACCTCGGTCCCGAAGTAATCGGTGTGCCGGTGGATGCGGACCTCCGGGGTCAGCCGCACGCCGAACTCGTCGCAGCGCTGGCGCCCGTTGCCCTGGGGCTTGACCCGCAGCGCGTTGAGGTTGTCGACGACGTCGGTGTCGTACGCGTACTCGGTGAGGTAACGGATCGCGAAGTTCATGACGGTGGTGCGGCGGCGTGCGGTCAGACGTGAACGGCGGCCAGGGCGGCGATCGCAAAATAGCGGGCGTCGATGTCGCGATCCACCAGCTCCAGCTCGTCCTGTACCCGCTCCAGGATCTGCTCCAACGCGCCTCCGGCGTCCGGGGCGCGCCGCTGCAGCTCGAGATCGGCGATGAGCCGGCCCAACCGCAGCACCGGCGGCGAGGATCGCGGCTGGGCATCGGCGGCGGTGAGCGCCGCCGAGAGCGCCTCCACCGACGAGGCGACCGATCCCGGATAGGCGGAGTCGAAGAGCAGGAAGCGGATGACCGGCCCGACGGTGGGCGCCACCCGCACCGCGCGTCGATAGGCCTGAAAGCCGCCGACCGCGTGCAGGAGGGCCAGGGCCTCGGTCTCATGGCCGTCCTCCAGCGGCCCGGCGGGGATGGCGACCCGCAGCATCCGCAGGATCATGTCGCCCTCCTCGATGCGCCCGCCGGCCTCCAGGAAGGCCCGGCCCTCGTCGCGCAGGAGCGTCCGGTCCAGCAGCCCCCAGAACAGCGCGCAGTGCTCCTTGACCTCCTGGTAGAAGGAGTACGGCCCGGTCTGGAGCGCCGCCTGGAGGTCGTAGCGCCCCAGCAGCAGGTAGAAGGAGTTCAGGGCCTCCCACATCTCGGTCGAGATGACGTCGCGCATCCTGCGGCCGCGCTCGCGTGCGCGGGCGACGCAGGAGACGACCGAAGCGGGATTGTCGGTGTCCAGGGTGAGCAGGCGCGCCACCTGGACCCGGGCGGACGGGGCGGGTACGGGCCCGGGCCCGGCGCCCTCGCCCAAGGCGTGCTCCTCCTCGCCCAGCGCGGGGGGCTTGGCGCCGATCGCGGCCAGCACCCCCTCCCAGCTGAGCGCGACGCCCCGCTCGCCCGGCGCGCCGGCGACGTCGGCGTGGAAGGCGCCGTCGAGGATGCGCGCGGTGTGCTCGGCACGGGCGAGGTCGCGCCCCAACCAGAAGAGCTCCTGGGCGATCCGCGCCAGCATCAGTGTGTCCCGACCGGTGCATGCACCGGTCGGCCCGGCGGTGCATGCACCGCCGGGGGCGTGGCCGCATGCGGCCACGCCTGTTGCTGCTGTTGCTGTTGGCCCTGGCTCTGCCACCCGCCGTAGCGCACGTCGGGCAGGCGCGGCCGCCGCTGCATCGCCACGCCGTCTCGGACTCCCGGATCGCTCTGCTCTTCGTCGTCGAGGACCCAGGTGTCCTTGGAGCCGCCGCCCTGTGACGAGTTGACGATCATCGAGCCCTCGCGCAGGGCCACACGGGTCAGTCCCCCGGGAACGATCCGGATCTCCTCGCCGAACACCGCAAAGGGCCGCAGGTCGACGTGTCGGGGGGCCAGGCGCCCGCCGCCGACCTCGGTCGGCGCCGTGGAGAGATGGACGAGCTCCTGGGCGATGAAGCGGTGGGGTTCGTCCTCGATCATCCGGGCCTGGGCCTCGCGCTCGGCCGCGGTGGCGTGCGGCCCGATGAACACGCCCTTGCCTCCGGACTCAGAGGTCGGCTTGATCACCACCTCCGCCAGCCGGCCCAGCACGTGACGGCGCTGGGTCTCGTCGGAGAGCAGGTAGGTGGGGACGTTGTCGAGGATCGGCTCTTCGCCCAGATAGAAGCGGATCATCTCGGGGACGTAGTAGTAGATCGCCTTGTCGTCGGCGACGCCCGTCCCGATGGCGTTGGCGATCGCCACGGTACCCGCGCGGTACGCGCGCACGAGCCCCGGCACGCCCAGCATCGAGTCGGGCCGGAACTCCAGCGGATCGATGAAGTCGTCGTCGAGGCGGCGGTAGATGGTGTGCACGCGCTGGAGCCCGGAGGTCGTGCGCATGTAACAGACCGCGTCGCGCACGACGAGGTCGCCCGGCTCCACCAGTTCGACTCCCATCTGGCGTGCCAGGAAGGCGTGCTCGAAGTAGGCGGAGTTCATGGCGCCCGGCGTCCACAGCACGACGGTGGGGTGGCTCTCGGCCGCCGGGGCGACGGCGCGCAGCGCGTCGAGTAGCAGCGACGGGTAGTTGTCCACCGCGCGGATTCGGTGCCCGGCGAACAGCTCCGGGATCAGGCGGGTCATGGCCACGCGGTTCTCCAGCACGTAGGAGATGCCCGACGGGGTCCGCACGTTGTCCTCCAGCACGCGCCAGCGGCCGTCGCCGTCGCGCACGAGATCGCAGCCGCACACGTGGCAGTACACGCCTCCCGGCGCCCGGACCCCGTGCACCGGACGGGCGAAGCTGGGGCGGCTGACGATCAGCGACCACGGGACGATCCCGGCGCGGACGATCTCGTGCGCGTGGTAGACGTCGTCGACGAACGCGTTCAGCGCCCGGATGCGCTGCGCCAGCCCGCGCTTGATGGTGGTCCACTCGACGGCGGTCAGGACGCGCGGCACCAGGTCCAGCGGCCAGGCGCGGTCACGGGGCTCGCCGTCAGAGCCCGCGACCTCGAAGGTGATCCCCTGCTGCATGAAGATCGTGTCCCGGCGCCGGCCCGCGGCCTGCAGCGCCTCCGGGCCCAGGCGCTGGAGCGCCGCCAGCAGCGATGCGGCGTGCGGCAGCGGTCGCCCGTCCTCGTCCAGCAGCTCATCGCGGCATCCGTCCGGGATGCGGTACTCGAGCCGGGGCGTCTCGGTGTCGGTCACCGCCTCTATGTCTACCCGTTCGCGCGCGGGCGTGCCATCGGCACTCGGACAACCGGATGGCCCCCCGCTTATCCCAGCGGAGTGCAAAGACTCAACTACCGCAGAGCGGCCGAGCATTTGTCGTTCGCGGTCGGCCGCTACTTTGCAGTCGATGCCGGCTGAGCCTGTCCGGACCGTCCTGGTGGTCGAGGACGACCCGCACGTGCGCCTGCTGCTCGAGCGGCTGGTGCGGGGCGCCGGCTATGCGGTGCTCAGCGCAGAGACCGGAGCGGAGGCTCTGGCCATGCTGGGCGCGTCCGGTGGCACCGAGACGCCCGGTGAAGGGGTCGACGTGCTGCTCACCGACATCGGCCTCGGCGACCTGCACGGAGGCGAGCTCGCGCGGCGGGCGCTGGAGCTGCGGCCGGGGTTGCCTGTGGTCTACGCGTCGGGCGAGGGGGGCGTCCGGGCGATGCGGCGGGGCATGCCCGCCGGGGACGCCTTCCTGCTCAAGCCGTTTCGGGCCGAGGACCTCGAGCAGGTGCTCGGCGACGTGTTCGCGGCGCGGGAATAGGACCGCGCACGTTGCCCACCGCGTGCTGAGCCCGCTTTTCCGACGTTGCAGAGCGCACCGTGGCCGCGCGGGTACAGCGCGCTCTGAGGCGTCGGCATCACTCGGGTTTCAACGCACACCGGCCGAAATCGCGTCGTGTGCGCTCTGCAACGTCGGGGGCGCGGGGGTCAGGCGGCGGCGACGAACAGCTGCTCGTGGGCGTTGAGCTTGGAGCGCAGCTTGCGCAGGATCCCGCGGTTGATCTGGCAGACGCGGCTCTCGCTGACGCCGAGGACCTCGCCGATCTCACGCAGGGTCAGGTTGTAGACGTAGAGCAGGATTGCGACCTTGCGCTCGCGCTCGGGCAGAGTCTCGAGAGCGGCGCGCAGGCGCTCCTTGGCCTGGCTGCGCTGGGCCGAGAGCTCCGGGTCGCAGTCACGGTCATCGGAGGCCAGGGTGTCGATCTTCTCGATCTGGTTGTCGTCCTCGGTGACCACGACGGTGTTGAGTGAGCCCACATGGGCGCGGGAGATCTGGTCGATGCGCTCGTGCAGCTCGGCGGCGGTGACGCCCATGGCGTCGGCCAGCTCCTGGTGGGTGGGCCGGCGGCCCTCCAGGCGGATGAAGTCCTCGCGGGTCCGGGTCAGGTCGCGGTCCCAGCGGCGCAGCGAGCGCGGCGCCCAGTCGCTGCGGCGCAGCTCGTCGAGCACGGCGCCGTGGATGCGGGTCCAGGCGTAGCGCTCCAGCGAGGCGCCTTTGTCGGGGTCGAAGCGGTCGATGGAGCGGATGAGGGCCTCCAGGCCGCAGGAGATGAAGTCGTCGACCTCGAGGCGGGCGGGGATCTCCCGAGCCTTGCGGTAGACGATGTACTTGACCATCGGGGCGAAGGTGAGCACCAGGCGATCGCGGAGGCGCGAGTTGCCGGTGCGCTTGTACTCCGCCCACAGCTCCATGGTCTCCTCAGAGGAGAGACGCTTGGATTTCGCGGTGGTTGCCATGTCCATGCCTTGTCTTGGGTGAGTGCGAAGCGGCCGGACGGTCTGCGCCGGCACGGTGAGCTTCGGCGCGGCGCGCGGCTTGCTCATCCCTGAATTGCGGTAACCGGTCCGCATCTGCCGCGCCGGCGGCCCGTGGACTCCCCGAAATGGGGTACGAGCAGGGGCTTTGACGGCCGGACTGCAACCGTTTGGCAACCCTGGGAACATCCTGACCGAGGCTGAATGGCGTCTGACGAACTCGAGGTGATCGTGGTCGATGATCACCTCGCAATGCGGAGGGGCATCGAGCTCCTTCTGCGCGAGGCGGGATTTCGCATCGCGGGGGTGGCGGGCACGCTGGAGGAGGCCCGCGCGATCCTGTCGCGCCGGCGCTTCGACGTCGTGCTGCTCGACGTGCAGCTCGGACCGGAGAGCTCGGTCGGTCTGGTCGAGGACCTGCTGCGGGAGGACCCCGCGTCGCCGATCGTCCTCTACACCGGCTACACGGGGTCAGAATCGATGCTGCACGAGGCGGTGAGGGCGGGGGCGCGAGGGTTCGTGCTCAAGACGTCGCCCGCGCCTCGTCTCACGGACGCGCTGCGCGCGGTGGCGGCCGGGGGCACCTACGTCGACCCGGAGCTGGCCGGACAGCTGGCCGAGGACGGGGAGCTGCAGCGGCTCAGCGCGCTCAGCGCCCGGGAGCTCGAGGTGCTGGAGCTGCTCGCCGACGGGCTCAACGGCCAGATGATCGCCGAGCGGCTGTTCCTTTCGCCCGAGACGGTCCGCACCCATGTGCGCAACGCGACCGCAAAGCTGGAGGCGCGCACGCGCGTGCAGGCGGTGGCGATGGTGGTGCGCGGCCGGCGGTCCTCGGGCTAGAGCTCGCCCGCCAGCCGCCGCGTCGCCTCCAGAGCGCGCTCGGCCGCGGCCTCGATCTGCTGCAGGTCGGCGCGCATCGCCGCTCCTGAGCCGTCCGCCGGCGCGTCGAGCTCGGCGGTCACGAACGCGGTGTAGTTGACGACGATCGCCAGCGCATTGTTGAGGTCATGGGCAAGAGTGCGGGCGGTCGGATCCCCTACCTGGAGGCCCTCGGTCGCCGCCGCCGCGGGCGCTCTGGCCCCGGGGTCTGCCGCCGCGTCCGACGCCTCGCCAGCCAGCTCGCGCTCGATGGCGACGCGACCGACCGTCGCCCCCTGCCCGTCGCGCCGGGCCACCCAGCGGCTCTCGACACGCACCGCCCGTCCGCCCTTGCAGCGGTGCTCCAGGCGCCCTTCCCAGTGCCCGAGATCCGCGAGCTCCTCCGCGATCTCCAGCAGGGGCGCCGGGAAGCGCGTGTGCAAGAGGCTGGCGGCACGGCGGCCCAGCGCCTCCTCGCGCGTGTAGCCGTACGCCGACTCGGCGGCCGGGCTCCAATACACGACGGTGCCCTCCGGGTCGCAACCGATCACCGGATCCGGGAGTGAGTCCAGCAACTCCACGGCGAGCTCGATGCCTCGCGCCTGCACGTTTGCATTCTCCGCCAACCCTTTCTCCGACGTCACGTTCTTATGAAGGGGCTTAGATGGGAATACTCAGAACCGTCGCCGCCCCCAAGATGAACGACCGTGCTCACACACCCCCCGATACCGTGATCCCAATGCGCCGCGAGAGCGTGGTCGGAGGGTGAGCGTGGAGCGGCTGCCCGAGGGCGCGCTGGAGGAGATGCTCGACGCGGCGCCCGACGGGATCGTCATGGCCGGAGACGACGGCCGGATCCGGTACGTCAACCGGGCGGCGGCGGTGCTGTTCGGCTATGACCGCGACGAGCTGATCGGTGCGACGGTGGAGCAGCTGGTCCCCAGTCGCCTGCGTGGCCGCCACGTCGCCGACCGCACCGCCTATGTCGAGCACCCGCAGCCTCGGCCGATGGGGCTGGGCCTGCGTCTACAGGGCCTGCGCCGCGACGGGTCGGAGGTCCCGGTGGAGATCAGCCTGGCGCCGATGACGTTTGACGGCGACGAAGCCATCGTGGCTGTGATCCGCGAGGCGGCCGAGCAGCGGCGCCTGGAGGAGGAGCGGATGCTCTATGCCCAGGCGCACGCGGTGGAGGAGATCGTGGGCGCCCTGGACGCGATCGTGTGGGAGTCCACGACCCCTGACCGCGAGTCGCTCACCTTCCTCGGCGGCCGCGAGGAGATGCTGCTCGGCTATCCACGCGAGCAGTGGCTAGAGCCCGGGTTCTGGATGTCGATGGTGCACCCCGAGGATCGCCTGGCGGCGCTCACGTTCGTGGAGGCGGCGCGCGAGAGCTCGAACTTCGAGCTGCTCTACCGCATGATCACCGCCGGCGGCGACGTGCGGCAGGTCCGCGACATCGTCACCGTCACGCACGATCCCGACGGCGCCATCCAGCGCCTGCGCGGGGTGATCACGGATATCACCGAGCGCCAGGAGATCGCCGCCCGCCTCACCCAGGCCCAGAAGATGGAGGCCGTGGGCCAATTGGCGGGCGGGATCGCCCACGACTTCAACAACCTGCTGACGATCGTCTCCGGGTACGCCCGGCGCATCCAGGCCCGCGACGATATGACGTCGGTGCGTCCCGACCTGGAGCAGATCCTCATGGCGTCAGATCGGGCGGCGGAGCTCACCCGGCAGCTGCTCGCCTTCGCGCGCCGGGGTCACACCACGGCGTCGCTGATCGATGTCTCGGCGCTGGCGCGTGAGCTCGAGCCGATGCTGCGCCGGCTGCTGGCTGCCGACATCGTCTTCGAGTTCCAGCTGCAGCCGGGACTGCCCCAGGTGATGATGGACCGGACTCACCTCGAGCAGATCATGATGAACCTGATGATCAACGCCTCGGACGCGATGCCCTCGGGGGGCTCGCTTCGGGTGGGGACCCAGGAGCGAACGGTGACCGCGGAAGAGGCTGCCGTGCACGGGCTGGAGGCCGGGTCGTACGTGGAACTGGCCGTCACCGACACCGGCTCCGGGATGGCGCCCGAGACCGTGGAACGCATCTTCGAGCCGTTCTTCAGCACCAAGGGCGAACGGGGCACCGGCATGGGACTGGCCACGGTCTACGGCACCGTGGACCAGGCCGACGGCTGGATCGACGTCGCCTCCGCCATCGGCGAGGGCACGACCTTCACCGTGATCCTGCCCGCGGCCGGCGAGCCCGTTGACGACCCCGCCCACCTGGTCGGGGACCCCCAGCGCCCGACGCTGCTCCTGGTCGAGGACGAGCCCGCGCTGCGGCTGCTCGTGGTCACCATGCTCGAGGAGCAGGGCTACCTGGTGCTGCAGGCCGGCAACGGCCTGGATGCGATCGCCCTGGCCGAACGCCATCGCGGCGACATCGACCTACTCCTCACCGACGTGGTCATGCCGCGCCTCTCGGGGCCCGAGCTGGCGCAGCAGCTGCGGGCGCTGCGCCCCGGCCTGGAGGTGCTGTTCATGTCGGGCTACAACGACAGCCGGCTCGTGCACCGCGGAGTGGAGGAGGCCAACGTCAACCTTCTCGTCAAGCCCTTCAGTCCGGACGAGCTGGTGGAACGAGTGGAGGAGCTGACCGGCCGAGAGTCACCGCCGGCCGGCCCGTGGAACGTCTAGCGGCGGTCGCCGCTACCTTGCGTTGACGAGTTCGCGATGGGCGACGCGGTAGTACGCGTCGCGCATGACGAGCTCGACCGGCTGCCCATGGGCAGCGTGCCGGTAGGCGAGGCGGCGGGCCTCGTGGAGCGTCCGGCAGCGGACAGGGGAGCCTTCGTCGGGAAGCTCCACCTCCCAGTCGCCGTGAGGCTCATGCTCGATGCGGATCGTCGGGTATGCAGCAGGGGTCATGACACCAAGGGTGCCACCTCGCGCCCCGCTTGTCATCACCTATGGACGAACTTTTACCAGCCTGGGTGGGATCCACCATCAAATCACGGGCGCTGGACGGATCGGGCGCGCGCGGTGGATCACGGGCGGGGGACGACCAGCAGCGGGCAGGCCGCGCGTCGCGCCAGTTGGGTGGAGGTGCTGCCGCTGAGCAGCCGGCCCCCCGGGCCGTAGGCGCGCGAGCCGAGGACGAGGAGGTCGAGGTGCTCAGCCATCGTCGCCAGCTCGTCCGCCGGGTCCCCCTCGGTGACCGCGCGCACCTCCAGCGCCGCTCCGTGGCGCTCCGCGAGCTCCCCGGCGGTGCGCACCGCCAGGTCGCTCTCCGGCGTACCGGCGTCGCCCGCGCCCACCGTGCGGACCGTGGGCTCGGCCATCCCGTAGCCGCGCGGGGCGATCGCCACCGCGCACGAGGAGCCGTTGAGCGCCGCCAGGGTCTGGCCGCCGAGCATCGTCCGTCCGGCGGGCCCGCGGTGGCTGGAGCCGACGACGAGCAGCTCCGCGGATTCCTTGCGGGCCAGCCGGTGCAGCGCCCGGCCCACCAGCCCGGCGGCCGGGAGGGTGGGCTCGGTGTCGCCTCCGACGCCGTACACGTTGGTGAGCACCATTCGGGCCGACGGGGGCGCCAGCACCCGCGCCAGCGCGATGGCGTCACGGCCGCCGGACGCGCCGTCCACCGCCACCAGCACCTTGCCCGTGATCGGCGTCACCTACCGCGACCTTCCACGGCGGGCAGGTCGCGCGGTGCGCGGCGACAGCGGCTGCTCCCGGTCATGACCGTTTCCATACCCCCTGCCGCTGCCTGCTACAACGTCGGCGTGACACCGGATGAGTCGGCAGTGGGCTGCACCGGCACGGTGATCGTTGCCACGCGGGGGGAGGCGGGACCGGGCGAGGTCCTGGTGAGGACGCGCGGGGGCACCGAGGCCTATCTGGCGTGGTCTGAGCATCCGCTGGCCAAGGGGACCGAGGTGCTCGTCTACAACGCTCGGGGAAATAGGGCGTTGGATGTGATGGAATTCACCAGTGAGGGCTAATTGTCCGCCGTGCACGGTGGGTGACGAGGTGATCTGCAATCCCTGAGAGGAGTCTGAGATGTTCGGTTTCCGCGTGCCCGCGCCTGATGAGGCGATGCTCATCTCGGGAGGACGTTCGGGTCAGAACGGTACGCCGTTCAAGGTGGTGACCGGTCATGGCGCCTTCGTCGTTCCCTTCATTCGCCAGGCCAGCTTCCTGACCCTGGCCATGCGGGAGGCCGAGGTCGCCGAGCAATGCGTGACCAGGCAGGGCATCGCGCTGCAGGCCAAGGCCGTGATCGCGTTCAAGGTCGGCAACGACCCTGAGAGCATCGTCAACGCCGCCCAGCGCTTCCTCTCTGACCAGGACCAGATGTCCGTGCTGGCGGGCCGGATCTTCGCCGGCCATCTGCGCTCGATCGTCGGCTCGATGACGGTGGAGGAGATCGTCACCGAGCGCCAGAAGCTGGCCACCGAGGTCCTGGACGGCTCCAAGGCGGAGATGGTCAAGATGGGCCTGATCGTCGACTCGCTCCAGATCCAGTCGATCGACGACATGGGCGCGGGCTACATCGACGCGATGGCCGCGCCCCACAACGCCGCGATCCAGCGGCAGGCCAAGATCGCCCAGGCGCAGGCCAACCAGGCAGCCGCCGAGGCCGAGCAGGAGTCCTCGCGCAAGCAGGCTGAGTACCAGCGCCAGACGGCGATCGTGCAAGCCAAGTACAAGGCCGAGGTCGACAAGGCCCAGGCCGAGGCCGCACAGGCCGGCCCTCTGGCGGAGGCCGGCGCGCAGCGCGAGGTGATCGCCGCCCAGACCGAGCTGGCCCAGCGCCAGGCCGAGCTGCGCCAGCAGCAGCTGGTGGCCGAGGTGGTCAAGCCGGCTGAGGCGGAGGCCGAGAAGACGCGGGCGCTCGCCCAGGCTGACGCCGAGCGGATGAAGATTCAGGCCGAGGCGGCCGCGTCGCACAATCGGGTGGCGCTGGACCGCATGCTCATCGACCAGTTGCCTCAGATCGTCCGCGAGGCGGCGGGCGGGTTGGCCAACGCCAACATCAACGTGCTCAACGGCGCCGACGGGCTGGGACAGCTCGCTGCCGGGCTCGTGGGCCAGGGGCTGAGCATCTTCGAGTCGATCAGGAGCAACCTCGGCGACTACGACGAGGACGAGGACGACGCGCCGGCGCGTCCGCGACTCTCGGGTAACGGCGATGGCGTTGCCCCGGAGTCTCCCCGCGCCCCGGTGGACCCCAACTCAGGCTCGCGGCCGGGGCAATAGCCCCGCCATACCGCCCGGGCCCCTAAAGCGCGCACCACCTTACAAAAACAAGACACGCCTGCCGCCCAAAGTTTCGACGGCGAAAGTCAACGTCTCAGTACGCCGTTTAGTCTTGCGGCGATGCGGATCCTGATCACCGGCGGGGGCGGAATGCTCGGACTTGACGTGCAGCGGGCGGCCGAACAGGCCGGCCACGAGCCGATCGCGCTGACCCGCGCGCAACTGGACATCACTGACCGCGCGGCGGTGATGGACGCCGTCGCGAGCGCGGGTGTGGACGCCGTGGTCAACTGCGCCGCGTGGACCGATGTCGACGGCGCCGAGTCCCACGCGCAGGACGCTGCCGCCATCAATGGCACGGGGGCCGGAAACGTCGCCGCGGCCGCGGACGCCGTCGGCGCCTGGGTCGTCCACGTGTCCACCGACTACGTGTTTGACGGCGAGAAGCCGACCGCCTATGTGGAATCCGACCCCGCGACGCCGGTCTCCGTCTATGGGCGGTCCAAGCTCGACGGCGAGCTGGGGGTCGCCGCGGCGGCCCCGGAACGCCACACCATTGTTCGCAGCGCGTGGCTGTTCGGCGCCGGAGGCAAGTGCTTTCCCAAGACGATCCTGCGGGCCGCGTCACAGCGGCCGGAGCTGAGCGTGGTTGCCGACCAGATCGGTTGTCCGACGTTCACCAGTCACCTCGCCCAAGCGCTTGTGACGCTGGCGGCGCAGCCGATCCCCGGGGTCCTGCACGTCGCCGGGGGCGGGCAGTGCTCCTGGTATGAGTTCGCCGCCGCCATCGTCGCCGCGGCGGGCAGCGACTGTCCCGTGCGACCGATCTCCAGCGCGGAGTACCCGACGCCGACACGGCGGCCCGCCAACAGCGTTCTGATCTCAGAGCGCGGCGCCCCGACGCTGCCGAGCTGGCACAAGGGGCTGGAGCAATTCATCACCGAGCTCGCGGAGGTGCGTGCATGAAGCTTTTCGTCTGCGGCGCGGCTGGGTTCATCGGCTCGACCTTCGTGGAGTTGCGCGTGCGCGAGCACGGCGACGAGGTGACCGTCCTCGACGCCCTGACCTACGCCGGGCGCCAGGAGAACCTGCGCGAGGTCGCGTCCGACATCCGCTTTGTCCAGGGCGAGATCCAGGATCCCGAGGCGGTGGCCGCGGCGATCGGGGACGCCGAGGCGATCGTCAACTTTGCGGCCGAGACCCACGTGGACCGGTCGATCGCCGATCCGTTCGCCTTCAGCGTCACCAACGGCGCCGGCACCCACGTGTTGCTCGAGGCCGCCCGAGAGCGCGGCCTGCGCTACGTCCAGGTCTCCACCGACGAGGTGTACGGCTCGATCGAGACCGGGTCGTTCACCGAGACCTCGCCGCTGCAGCCGTCGAGCCCGTACAGCGCCACCAAGACGGGCGCCGATCTGCTCGTCCTCAGCTACTTCCACACCTACGGCCTGGAGACGCTCGTGGCCCGCGGATCCAACAACTACGGGCCGCGCCAGTACCCCGAGAAACTCATCCCGCTCATGATCCTCAACGCCATGGCCGGCGATCACCTCCCCGTCTACGGGGACGGGCGCAACGTGCGCAACTGGCTCTACGTTGAGGACTTCGGGCGCGGGATCGGCCATGTTCTGACCCACGGAAAGCCCGGTGAGGTCTACAACTGCGGAGGTCCGGACGAGTGCGAGAACATCAAAGTCGTGCACCGGATCCTGGAGTTGACCGGCGCTGACGAGTCCCAGATCGAATATGTCACCGACCGCCTCGGCCACGACCGCCGCTACTCACTGTCCTCAGACAAGCTCGCCGGCCTGGGGTGGCGTGCCCAGACGCGCTTTGCCGATGGGCTTGAGCGCACCGTCGCGTGGTACCGGGATAACGCGTGGTGGTGGGAGCCGATTCGCTCGGGCGCGTATCGCGAGTACTACGAGCGCCAATACGGTCGCTCTCTGAGATCGTGATTCCGGGCGGGCGGGGCCACCGGTGACGACCGCGCGCGGCCGGCACGCGCCGCCGCCCGAGGTCCGGCTTCCGCTGCAGCGCGAGCGCCTCCTCCGTGCCGCAGCCCGCGAGTTCGCCGAGCGGGGGTACGCCGGCGTCTCGTCGGAATCGATCAGCCGCCGCGCCGGGATGTCCAAGGCGACGTTCTACGAGCACTTCGCCAACAAGGAGGAGTGCATGCTGGCGCTGTTTGACTTGGGCGCCGAACTGGTGCAGTCAGCGATGGCCGACGCCGCGCGTAATGCGCCGGTCGGCGATGCCCGCGAACGGCTGCGCGCTGGGACCCGCGCGTTCCTCGGCGCACTGGCTGAGCATCCGGAGTTCGCGCAGACACTGCTGGTCGAGATCATCGGAGCCGGTCCACGCGCCGCCCAGCGCCGCGACCAGATTCTCCAGGCCTTCGCCGACGTGCTCGACGGCGAGAACGCTGCCGCCGCTCGCCGTGGGCTGATGGGGCGGTTCCGCTCGCCGCACGACTCCTTCGCGGTGGTCGGCGCCATCACCGAGCTCGTCTCCCGCCAGGTCCGGCTGGGCGTCCCCGACCACGTCCTGGACCTGGCGCCGGTCATCGACCGCCTCATCTTCGGCCTGCTCGGGCCCGACCCGGGCGACCACGAGGAGTCGTGAGCCCGGCCGACGCGGAGGGACTGCAGGCACTCGAGGGGGAGATCGTCTCCTGCCGCAGGTGCCCCCGGCTGGTGGCCTGGCGCGAGGAGGTGGCCCGGGTCAAGCGGGCGTCGTTCGCCGGCGAAACCTACTGGGGCAGGCCCGTCCCCGGCTTCGGCGACCCGGACGCCTCCGTCGTGATCCTGGGGCTGGCCCCGGCAGCGCATGGGGGCAACCGCACCGGCCGCGTGTTCACCGGCGACCGCTCGGGCGACTGGCTGTTCGCGGCGCTGCATCGCGCCGGCTACGCCAACCAGCCGACCTCGCGTACGCGCGACGACGGGCTCGCGCTTGACGACTGCTGGGTCGCCGCCGCGGTGCGCTGCGCCCCGCCGGCCAACAAGCCCACCCCGACCGAGCGCGACACTTGCCTGCCGTATGCGGCCCGTGAGCTTCAGCTGCTGAGCTCTGCACAGGTGATCGTCTGTCTCGGCGCGTTCGCGTGGGACGCCGCGCTGCGCATCCTCGCCGTGCTCGGGCACGAGCGATTGCGGCCGCGGCCGCGCTTCGGTCATGGCGCGGAGGCGGAGAGCGGCCGCTTCACGCTGCTGGGTTGCTTTCATCCCAGCCAGCAGAACACGTTCACCGGCCGCCTGACCGAGGACATGCTCGACACGATCTTCACGCGCGCGCGTGCGCTGAGTGCGACGGGATGAAGAGGCGCGCGGCAGGCATGGCATGCCTGATCGCGGGCGCCTTTGCGATCGCGGGGCTGGTGTTGGGCGCTCGCCACGACGACGGCCTGGGGGCGGCGACCGCCGCGACGCCGGCTCCGCCTGGGCAGAGCGCCCCCGCGGGGCCCCTGACCCCCGGCCGGGGCGCCGGCGAGCGACCCCTGCGCGAGCCCGCCGTGTACGCCAGCCGCCACGGCGTCCTGGACGTGACGCTGGTCGTCTCAGAGAAGCGCGTGACGATCGCCGGGCGCCGGATCCTGGCCAAGGTCTACAACGGCTCCTTCGCCGCCCCGACGCTGGTCGTCTCCCCTGGCGACCTGGTGGAGGTCCGGCTGATCGACCACCTCGCCGAGCCGACCAACCTGCACTTCCACGGGCTGGAGGTGTCGCCAGGCGGCCACGCCGACAACATCTTCGTGTCCGTGGCGCCGGGACACTCGTTCCGGTACCGCTTCCGCCTGCCACGCAGCGCCCCCACCGGGACCTTCTGGTACCACTCGCACGAAATGGTCCCCATGTCGCAGATGGGACGGTTCCCGGGCGCGGCATCCGAGGAGCAGGTGTTCGACGGTCTCTCGGGCCTGCTCGAGGTCACGGGCCTTGAGCGCGACCTTCCGCACCGGCTGCGCGGGATCCCGCAGCGCTATCTGGCCCTGCGCGACGTCCAGGTGGCCGACGGGGCCATCGTCGACTCGGACATCGCCTCCAACGCCCCCACCACCCGGCTGGTCGACGGCCAGCTGCGTCCGCGCCTGACGATCGCTCCGGGCCAGACGCAGCTGTGGCACATCGGCAACGTCGGCGCCGACATCTTCTACCGGCTGTCGCTGCCGGGCCACACCTTCGAGGTGGTGGCCCAGGACGGCCATCCCGTCATCCACCCCCGGCGGGTCTCGACCCTGCTGCTGCCGCCCGGCAAGCGCTGGGACGTGCTGGTGCGCGGCGGCCGCCGGGGGACGACGCCGCTGAAGACGCTCTTCTACCACGAGGGCGACGACAACTATCCCGTGACGACCCTGGCCACGCTGGCCACCACGGGGCGCGCGGTGCGCCCGTCAGCGCCGCCGAGCGTGATCTCATGGGCCTCGGTCGACCTGCGCCGGGCCCGGCTGGCCCGCCGGAGGGTGGTGGTGTTCTCCGAGAACGCGGCCGGCACCGTCTTCTTCATCGACGGCCAGTCCTATGACCCGTCGAAGATCAACTTCCGCGCCAAGCTGGGGACGGTCGAGGAGTGGACGATCGTCAACCACACCGAGGAGACGCATCCGTTCCACATGCACACCTATCCGATGCAGCTCATCTCGGTCAACGGGATCCCGGCCTCCTTCGACGGCTACCAGGACGAGATCGTGCTCCCGCCCCATGGCTACGTGGTCATGCGGGTGCGGTTCTCGGGGTTCACCGGCGAGACGGTGTTCCACTGCCACATCCTGGCTCACGAGGACGCGGGGATGATGGCCAACATCCTCGTGACGCGATGAGGGCCGCCGCGGCGTGCCTCGTGGTGGCGGCCACGATCGCCGTCGGCGCCGCGCCCGCCGGTGCGTTGTCCGCGCGGCCCGCGCCCGGCTGCCGCTCGTTTCCGCGGCCCGGGATGACGAGCGCCGGTTCGGCTCCCACTGATCTGAGCGCCGAGTACGGCGTCCTGGCACGCGCGCGGCACGCTACTGACCGCATCGCGCTGCACCGGCTCGGCAGCCTGCCGCTGAGCGGGATCCTCCCCGCCGGGATCCGCTACCTCGGTCGAGCCGCGTACGGAGGCCGCGCCTACGTGATCCCGGCTCGTCATCTGCTGGCCTCGCCGCTCGAGCCCGTCGGCTGCGAGCCGAAGTCGCGCCGTTCCCTGGAGCGCGAACTCCTGCCGAGCCTGCGCAGCGAGTACGCGCAGCAGGGGCTGTGCCTGGTCATCGTCTACGCCACCCAGAGCAGCCCGACCTGCCAGCCTGCGCCCGGGACGGTGGCGGCGTTCCTGTTCGGTCCCGGCTCACCAGGCTTCGGGCTCGCGCCTGACGGCGTCGCCGGGGTCGTCCTGCACTTCCGGGTCGGGCCCGCGCGCCACGCCCGGGTGCACGGCAACTTCTGGATCGTCAACGACCCGACGCTGCTGGCGACGCCGTGCGGGCTGGACTGGACGACCGCGCGTGGAACCGTGCTGCGTACGGTGGCAAGCTGCACCAAGGACGCGACCTGAGAGCGAGAGCAATGCAAGGGATTCAGTTCACACAGTTCGGAGGCCCCGAGGTGCTGGAGCTCGTCGAGCTCCCCGATCCGGAGCCCGGCCCCGGCCAGATTCGCGTGGCCGTCCGCGCCACCGGGGTCAACCCCATCGACTGGAAGGTGCGCAGCGGGGCGATGGGCGGCGACCTGCCCCGGCGCACCGGTCAGGAGGTGGCCGGCGTGGTCGACAAGCTGGGTGACGGCGTGACCGGCGTCGAGGTGGGCGAGTCGGTGTTCGGCGCCGCCGCCGGCGGGGGAGGTGCGGCGCAGCTCGCGCGAGTGGAGAGCTATGCGCGGATGCCCGAGGGGCTGGACTTCGCCGCCGCGGCGGCCCTGCCCGTGGCGGTGGAAACCGCGGTGCGCACGC
The DNA here is from genome assembly GCA_036490435.1 of Solirubrobacteraceae bacterium. Lineage (GTDB taxonomy): Bacteria > Actinomycetota > Thermoleophilia > Solirubrobacterales > Solirubrobacteraceae > Palsa-465. The sequence continues at coordinate 11,759 of DASXDW010000028.1, read as the reverse complement.
TCGACGTGCTCGGCGTCGGTGGAGGCCAGACCATCGTTGTCAACGGCGCCTCGGGCAGCGTCGGCATCTCTGCCGTGCAATGCGCCCGCGCCCGCGGAGCTCGCGTGATCGGCACCGCCAGCGCGGCCAACCAGGACTACGTGCGCGAGTTCGGCGCCGAGCCCACAACCTACGGCGATGGGCTGGTGGAGCGGGTTCGTGCGCTGCTGGGTGGGGGGGATGAGGTCATCGATCGGGCGCTGGATGCCTCCGGCGGCGGCATGCTGCCGGCGCTGGTGGAGCTCACCGGCTCGCCGGAGCGCGTGGTGACCATCGCCGACTACGCGGGCGCCGAGCAGACCGGCGTGCCCTTCAGCGGCGGCATGGGCACCGAGCGCGCGTGGCATGCGCTGGCCGACGTGGCGCAGCTCATCGAGGACGGCCGCTTTCGCCTGCCGGTGGCCCAGACGTTCCCGCTGGCCGACATCGCCGAGGCTCACCGCATCTCCGAGAGCGGCCATCCGCGCGGCAAGCTCGTGCTGATCGTCTCCGAGGGATGACCGAGGCTCCCCGGGCCGAGCTCGCGGCTCTTCAGATCGCCGATCCGCCGGACGCGTGGGATGCCCTCGGGTTCACGGTGTCCGAGGACGGTGTCGTGCTGCTCGGCGGCGTGGAGCTGTGGCTGGACGCCGGCGGCCGCGGGATCACCGGGTGGACGCTGCGCCACATCACCCTGCACCACGACGTCGACGGGCTGCCCACCGGCGTCACCCCCGATCCACCTCCGCGGCCTCGACCCCACCCCAATGGGGCGATGGCGCTCGACCACGTTGTGGTGACCACGCCGGACTTCGACCGGACCTCGGCGGCGCTCGAGGGCGCGGGCATCCCGCTTCGGCGCGTCCGCGAGGTGGGCGAGATCCGCCAGGGCTTTCGACGCCTCGGGCCGGCGATCCTGGAGATCGTGGAGGCGCCGAAGATGCCCGCCGGGCCCGCGCGCTTCTGGGGCCTGGTGGTGATCGTGGCCGACCTGGTGGGCCTGCGGGCACGCCTGGCGCCGCACGTGGGCGAGATCCGGGCCGCGGTGCAGCCCGGACGGCAGATCGCCACGCTGTCTGAGGACGCCGGGCTCTCGCCGAAGATCGCGTTCATGGACCCGGAATAGCGGCCGCGCCCGGGCGTGCGCGCCGGCGGCTTCTGCGGACAGAAGCGGTCCTCGATCCGAAGTAGCCTCGTCAGGGTGTCCCTCGATGTCTTCAGTCCGCGCACGCGCGAGTGGTTCAGCGGCGCCTTCGCAGGCCCGACCGCAGCCCAGGAGCAGGCCTGGCCGGCGATCGCCTCGGGCGAGCACGTCCTGATCTCGGCTCCCACCGGGTCGGGCAAGACGCTGGCCGCGTTCCTGTATGGAATCGACCGCCTGGCTGAGCTGACGCCCCCGTCCAATCCACGGGACCGGCGCATCGGGCTGGTCTACGTCTCGCCGCTCAAGGCGCTCTCCTACGATGTCGACCGCAACCTGCGCACTCCCCTGCGCGGGATCGGCGCCGAGCTTCAGGTGGCGGTGCGCACCGGCGACACGCCCCAGCGCGAGCGCCAGCAGATGCTGCGCGCTGCCCCCGACATCCTCATCACCACTCCCGAGTCGCTGTACCTGATGCTCACCGGCCAGGCCCAGAAGCTGTTTGAGGGCACGCGGTGGTGCATCATCGACGAGATCCACGCCGTGGCCTCGACCAAGCGTGGCTCGCACCTGGCGCTCACGCTGGAGCGCCTCACCGCCGCCGCCGGGGCCGACGTGCAGCGCATCGGGCTGTCGGCGACCCAGAACCCGCTCGAGGAGGTCGGCCGCTTCATGGTCGGGCCGCACCGGCAGTGCCGCGTCGTCGACACCGGCGTGCGCAAGGAGCTTGACCTGGAGATCCACGTGCCGGTCGAGTCGATGGTCGAGCCCGACGCCACGGCGGCGCCGGAGCTGGATCCTCTGGCCGGCGGCGAGGCCACGCGTCGCTCGATCTGGCCGGCGATCTATCCCGAGTTGCTCGAGCTCATCCGCCAGCACAAGTCGACGATCATGTTCGTCAACAACCGCCGCAGCGCCGAGCGGATCGCCCTGCGCCTGAACGAGATGGCCGGTGAGGAGCTCGCCCGCTCGCACCACGGGTCCCTGGCGCGCGAGGAGCGCACGGTGGTGGAGGAGATGCTCAAGGCCGGCGAGCTGCCGTGCCTGGTGGCCACCTCGAGCCTCGAGCTGGGGATCGACATGGGGGCGGTGGACCTGGTCATCCAGGTGGAGTCGCCCAAGTCGGTGGCCCGCGGCCTGCAGCGCATCGGGCGTGCCGGGCACTCGGTGGGCGACGTCAGCCGCGGGCGGATCTTCCCCAAGTTCCGTTCGGATCTGCTCGAGTGCGCCGTGGTGGCGCGGCGCATGCGCGAGGCCCAGATCGAGACGACCGTGGTGCCGCGCAACCCGCTCGACGTGCTCGCCCAGCAGATCGTGGCCATCGCCGCCGCGGCGGGCGAGGATGAGACGGTGGCCGTCGACGACGTGTACGCGCTGGTGACTCGCACCCACTCCTATGCCGAGCTCAGTCGCGGGCAGTTCGAGAACGTGCTGGACATGCTCGACGGGCGCTACCCGTCCAGCGAGTTCGCCGAGTTGCGCCCACGGATCGTCTGGGACCGCGTGGCGGGCACGATCCGCCCGCGGCCGGGGGCCCGGCAGCTCGCGGTCACCAATGCCGGCACGATTCCCGATCGCGGTCTTTTTGCCGTGACCCTGCCCGATGGCCGCCGCGTCGGGGAGCTCGACGAGGAGATGATCTACGAGGCCCGCCCGGGCCAGACGTTCCTGCTGGGCGCCACCACCTGGCGCATCGAGGAGATCGGCCGCGACCGGGTCATCGTCACCCCGGCGCCCGGCGTGCCCGGAGCCATCCCGTTCTGGAAGGGCGACACCATCGGCCGCCCACGCGAGCTGGGCGAGGCGATCGGCGCCTTCGCGCGCTGGGCCGTGGACCAGTCGCCCGAGACGCTGCAGCGCGACTACGACCTCGACCGCCGCGCCGCCAGCAACCTGGTGGAGTTCCTCACCGAACAGCAGCAGGCCACCCGGGTGGTGCCGTCTGACCGGGCGATCGTGGTCGAGCGGTTCCGCGACGAGATCGGCGACTGGCGGCTGTGCGTGCTCAGCCCCTTCGGCGGCCGCGTCCACGCCGCCTGGTCGCTGGCGCTGAGCTCGCGCATCCGCGAGCAGGTCGGGCTGGAGTCCGACGCCATCTACTCCGACGACGGGATCATCATCCACCTGCCCGACGCCGAGGAGCCGCCAGGCGCCGAGCTCGTCATGCTCGAGCCCGATGAGATCGAGGACCTCGTCGTCGCCGAGCTGGGCTCCTCGGCACTGTTCGGGGCGCGCTTTCGCGAGAACGCCGGTCGGGCGCTGCTCATCCCGCGGGCGCGCCCGGGCAAGCGCACCCCGCTGTGGCAGCAGCGGCTGAAGTCCCAGTCGCTGCTCGAGGTGGCCAAGAAGTACGGCGAGTTCCCGGTCATCCTGGAGACCTACCGCGAGTGCCTGCGCGACGTGCTCGACGTCCCCGGCCTGGTCGACCTGCTCACCCGGCTGCACCGCCGCGAGATCACCATGGTCGAGGTGGAGACCGCCACCGCGTCGCCGTTTGCCTCCTCGCTGCTCTTTGACTACGTCGCGACCTACATGTACGAGGGCGACACGCCCAACGCCGAGCGCCGGGCAGCCGCGCTGTCGCTGGACCGCGACCTGCTGCGAGAGCTGCTGGGCCAGGAGGAGCTGCGCGACCTCATCGACCCCGGTGCGCTGGAGCGCGTCGAGGCCGACCTGCAGTGCCTGTCTGAGCTCACGCGCGCCGCCAATCGCGACGGCCTGCTCGACGTGCTGCGCCGGGTGGGCGACCTGTCGCTCGACGAGGCGTCGGCGCGCGTGCTGGAGGGCCTGGACCCGTCGGCGATGCTCTCCGATCTGCGGGGGGAGCGTCGCGCCGCCCGGGTGCGGGTGAACGGCCAGGAGCGATGGATCGACGCCGCCGACGCGGGCCTGTACCGCGACGCGCTCGGCGCGGCGCCCGCCGGTGGCCTTCCGGCGGCGTTCCTGGAGGACGTCCCCGACGCGCTGACCCGCCTGCTACGCCGCTATGGCGCCACCCACGGCCCCTTCACCACCGCCGACGTACGGGCGCGCTACGGCATCGACGCCTCGGCGGCGCTGCGCGAGCTCGAGCGCTCCGGCGACCTCATCCGCGGCGAGCTGCGCCCCGGCGGATCTGAGCGCGAGTGGTGTGACCCCGAGGTCCTGCGCCGCCTGCGCCGCGCGTCGCTGGCGGTCCTGCGCAAGGAGATCGAGCCCGCCGAGGCGCGCGAGCTGGCGCGCTTTCTACCGGCGTGGCAGGGCGTGGATCGCCATCCGGCGTCCGGCGCCGGCATCGACCGCCTGCGCGAGACGCTGGTGCCGCTCCAGGGGCTGGCCCTGCCGGCCGAGGTGTGGGAGTCAGACGTGCTGCCCCGGCGCGTCGGCGCATACTCGCCGACCTGGATGGACCAGCTGTGCGCCGCCGGCGAGGTGGTGTGGATCGGCGCGGGCGCGCTCGGTCGCAACTCGGGCCGGGTGGCGTTGTACTTCCGGGAGGACCTGACGTTGCTGGGACCCCCGCCACAGCGCGGCGACGTTCGTCACGATGAGGCACACCAGGCGATCCGCGCGCGGCTGGCCGCGGGGGCGTGCTTCTTCACCGACCTGCTGGTCGATATCGAGGACGCGTCGCCCGAGGAGATCCAGGAGGCGCTCTGGGACCTGGCGTGGGCGGGCGTGGTCACCAACGACGCCTACGCCCCACTGCGCGCGCCGCGGCTCACGCTGGCCCGTGCCCAGCGCGAGGTGAGCCGGCGCGGTGCCGCGCGGGGCGGGCGCTTCGGGGCGGCACGGCGGCGCGGCGCCGGCGCCGGCGCGGCGGCGCAGGTCCAGGGCCGGTGGTCTTTGACCGAGCCGTTGCTGCGTGACATGGATAGTGGGGCGGGCGGGGACAGTCTCCGGCGGCGGGCGTTGGGTGAGCTGCTGCTCGAGCGCTACGGCATCGTCACGCGCGAGCAGGTCCTGGCCGAGGGGATCCCCGGCGGCTTCTCGGCCATCTACCCCGAGCTCTCCCAACTCGAGACGCTGGGCGTCGCGCGCCGCGGCTATTTCTTGGAGGGCCTGGGCGGTGCGCAGTTCGCGCTCCCCGGTGCGGTCGAGCGGCTGCGCGCCCGCGCCGCGGGCGGGGGCGGCGGCTCCCGCGACGATGGCGCGCCGCTGGTGCTCGCCGCCGTCGACCCGGCTCAGCCCTACGGGGCCGCGCTGCCGTGGCCCAAGCGGTCAGGCGGCGAAGACGAGACCCGCTCCGGACGGCGGCCGGCGCGGGTGGCGGGCGCCTACGTCGTGCTGGTGGGCGGGGACCCGATCGTGTATCTGGAGCGAGGCGCGCGCGCCCTGCAGACGCTGGTGGCCGCCGCGGACGCGCGGATCGAGGTTGCCCTGTCGGCGCTCGTCGACCACGTGCGCAGCGGCGCGATCAAGCGCCTCGGCCTCGAGAAGGTGGACGGCGGGTCGGCGATGACCTCGCCGCTGGGGCCGGCGCTGCTGGCGCTCGGCTTCCAGGAGGGCCCGCGGCGGCTCACGCTCTCGGCCTGACACCCTCAGCGTCATGCCTGAGGGCGACACCATCGCCTACGCGGCGCAACGGATGCGGCCGGTGCTGGAGGGGCACGTGCCCGACGAGGTCCGCACTCCACATCCGCGGCATGCCCTGGATCGCTGGCCCGAGCGGCTGGGTGGCCGCGCGGTGACGGAGATCCGCACGCACGGCAAGCACCTGTTCATCTGCTTCGACGGGGACCTCGTCCTGCACTCGCACCTGCGCATGACGGGCACCTGGGGCGTGTACGGGCCCGGCCGCCGGTGGGGACGGTCTCCCCGACTGGCCTGGCTGGTGCTGGAGCGCGGCGGCCACCAGGTGGTGCAGTTCAATGGGCCGGTGCTCGAGCTGATGACTGAGAGCCGCACACGGTTTGACCAGCGGCTGGCCGCGCTCGGGCCCGACATCCTCGCCGAGGCCTTCGACGCCGACCGGTTCCTGGCGCGCCTGCGCGCTGATGACCCCACGCGCGGGATCGGCGAGGCGCTGCTCGATCAGCGCAACGTGGCCGGCATCGGGAACATCTGGAAGTCCGAGGGCCTGTGGGAGGCCGCCTTGGACCCCTGGCGGGCCGTCTCGTCGGTGAGCGACGAGGAGGCGCTGGCGGTCATTGCGGCCGTGCGCCCGCGGATGGCGCACTCGGCGCGACACGGGCGCATGGACGGCGCGGCGCGGGTGTTTCGGCGCGCCGGGCGTCCGTGCCCGCGGTGCGGGGCCACCGTCCTCGCGCGCGGGCAGGGCGACGATAACCGGACCGCCTTCTGGTGTCCGGGGTGCCAGCGCTGACGCGCCTCCGATGGCCGCCGCGCCTGCGGCCGTCGCGCCGGCAACCCTCTACTTGATGCGGCACTGCGCCGCGCTGTAACGCGGCGGGCTGCCGTGAGCGGCGTTTGCGTGCCCGGCGGTGGTGCGCCGCACCGTCTGGCCGATGACCTTGCCGCCCCGCGTCCAGATGAAGGTGACCGTGGCATTGAGCAGCCCGGTGTGGGCACTGAACGGGAATACCGCGCCGTCCTGCTGCAGGCCATTGGCGTTGGTGCCCAGCGACAGGCGGGTGGTGGCAAGGTTGCTCTGGATGGGGAGGAAGCGGTGCTGGGCCTGTGACCAGAAGTCGACCTGGACGACCATGAACATGGAGGCCGCGAAGCCGAGCGTGGGCATCTGTCCGCGTACGCCGAGATCGTTGCGGTACGTGCGGGTGTCGCAGATGTTGACCGTCGCCCACAGGGACCGCGACTGCTCGGCGCTGCGAACGGCGCGAGCGATTCTGGTGGGGACCACGTCGGCCGCCGCCGACCCTGCCGCGACGAAGACTGCGGCCGCGAGTACCGTTGTCAGCAGCGCGGCACGCATGGGACGAAGATATCGAGCTGTCGTGGTGATGGAACCCATGTGGGCGCGTAGTGAGGGTGGTGATCGAGACTCAGGCGCAACCTAAGTCCGGCGGGCGTCGCTCCACCCAGAACTCCTGGGAGCGCTTCGAGTTGCTGTATCGCTCGAGCCGGGACGACGTCTTCGCCTACGTGGCGACGCTGTTGAATGACCGCGCCGCTGCGGAGGACGTCACCGCGCTGGCGTTCGAGCGGGCCTACCGGCGCCGCATGACGTTCGACCGCCGGCGCGGCGAGGAGCGTGCCTGGCTGTTCGGCATCGCTCGCAACGCGGCCCTCGACGAGCTGCGTCGCCGCAAGCGCCTGGCGTCCCTCACCGTCGACCCCGAAGACGTGTCCGAGGCCGAGGAGGACGACGGCGCCGAGGTGGCCCTGCGTCGCACCGCGGTCCGGGCCGCAATGGCGCGGTTGGCGCCGCGTGACCGTGAGGTCATCGCCCTGAAGTTCCACGCCGGACTGCGCAACGCCGAGCTGGCCAAGGTCCTGGGAGTCAGCGAAACCGCCGCCGGAACCCTGCTGTATCGAGCCATGGAGAAACTGAGGAAGGCCTGCGATGCGAGGATCTGACAGCGACCCCCAGGGCCAGGAGATCGCGGGCGCGCTGATGGCGATCGATGCCACGCTTGCCGGTGACCCCGTGGACCCGGAATACGCCGAGCTCGCCGAGCTGGCGCTCATCTTGCGCCGAGAGCGTCCCAGGACCAGTGACGTGTTCACTGCGCGCCTCGACGAACGGGTGGAGCGCCGGTTCGCCCGTCCCGCGCCGGCGGCGCGCGGGACGGGCCTTCGGCGGTGGCTTAGACAGGGCCGCCGAGCCTTGCTGGCGCCGACGGCAGGCCTTGTCGCCGCGGCGGCGGGCGTCGCGCTGGTCATCGTCTTGACCGGTGGCGGCAACCACAAGGCCGTCGTCGGCTCAGCCGCCTTCTCGTCCAGCAGCGCTGCGGCGCAGGCGGCACCCGCCGCGGGTTCGGCGCCGGCGACCGAGGGTGGGAGCTCGGGTGCGGCGAGCAGTGCGGCGGCGTCCAAGGCCTCGTCCGGAACGCTCACGCCGGATCTCGCGCGCGTGCCGGCCCGCCAGAAGAGCTCGAGCGCGTCGCATGGTCAGACGACCACGGTGGGCTCAGCCTCGGGCTCGGCCATCCCCAGTCTGGTGAGCGCCGGCAAGCGCCAGGTGGTGCAGTCCGCCCAGGTCATGCTCGGCGTGGTCCCGGGCCGGATCGACGAGGTCTCCCAGCAGGTCTTCAACGTTGTCGGGCAGGAGAAGGGGTTCGTCAACAGCTCCAACGTCACCTCCGGCGCCGGCGGCAGCGCTTTCTTCCAGCTCAGCGTGCCGGGCCCGAACCTGGCGGCGACGCTGGGCGCCCTGTCTGACCTGAAGGGCGCGCACGTTCTGTCGCGCACCGACAATACGAACGACATCACCGGTCAGGTCGGCGGCGCCGGCCAGCGTCTGGCCGAGGCGCGGGCGCTGCGCCGCTCGCTGCTCAAACAACTCGCCGACGCGGTCACCACCGAGCAGGTGGACAGCATCCAGGCCCGGCTGCACGACGCCAACGCCTCGATTGCCTCCGACCTGTCCAAGCTGCGCGGCCTGCAGCGCCAGGTGGCCTACAGCAACATCACCCTCCGCATCCAGCCCGCGACCGGCACGGGGCCGGTGACTCACGACAACTCCAGCGGCTTCACCATCGGCAAGGCGGCGCACGACGCCGGCCGAGTGCTCGTGGTGGTCGCAGGCGTGGCCCTGATCGCACTCGCGGTGATGGTGCCCGTCGCACTGGTGGTGGCGCTGCTGGCCTGGGTCGGTTCCGCCGTCCGGCGGCGCCGGCGCGAGCAGGCGCTCGATCTCGTCTGAGCCCTGCGTCTACCGAGCCGTGGTCGCTGTGTGCTATCCCTCACACAAATGGCGGCGACGAGCGAGGAGACGATCACCCTGCTGCATAGCGTCCCCCTGTTCGCCACGCTGGCAGATGAGGATCTGGCCGAGGTGGCAGCGGTGACGGTGCCCCGGCATTTCGACGCCGGCGACGTGGTGTTCCGCGAGGGCGATCGCAGCAACACGTGTTACGTGGTGCGCTCCGGGCGCGTGCGCGCGGTGCGCGAGCACAGCGGCCGGCGCACGCTGACGCTGGCAACGTTTGGTGCCGGCGAGATCTTCGGAGAGCTGGCCATGTTCGAGGACGAGAGTCGCTCGGCCACGATCGAGGCGCTCGAGGACACCGAGGTGGCCGCGATCCTCGGCAACGACATGCGGCGCCTGCTGCGCTCGCACCCGGAGATCTCCGTCAAGCTGCTCGGCGCGCTGGGACGGAGGCTGCGCGAGACCAACGAGCGCCTCGCCCGGCAGTCCTTCCAGACCGTCCAGAGCCGCGTCGCCGCCGCCCTGGCCGAACTGGTGGCCACGGCCCGCGCCGAAGGCGCCGGAGAGACCGATGTGCGCATCACCGCGACTCAGACCGATCTGGCGCAACTGGCGGGGTCCTCGCGCGAGTCGGCCAGCCGTTTTCTGGCCACGCTGGAACGCGCCGGCGTGATCACCCAGGGCCGAGGCAAGCTCACCGTCCACGATCCGGGCCGGCTGGAGGGGTACGTCTATTAGCGCGGGCGTCGGAGCGGACGAGTTCTCGGCCGGGGGCGTCGTGGTGCGCGGGGATGAGGTCGTGGTGATCGTCCCGGTGAAGCGGGGGGCCGACGGCCGCCGTGTGCTGGGCCTCCCCAAGGGCCACCTCGACGGCGACGAGACCCCCGAGCAGGCAGCCCAGCGCGAAGTCGCCGAGGAGACGGGCGTCGCCGCGGAGCTGGTGGAGGAACTGGGGGATGTCCGCTACCGCTATGAACGGCGCGGCCGGCGCGTCGTCAAGATCGTGCGCTTCTACCTGTTCAGCTACGTCTCCGGGAGCGTCGACGACCACGACCATGAGATCGAGGAGGCGCGCTGGATCCCCCTGGAGCAGGCGGCGCGTGACCTCACGTACGCGGGCGAACGCGAGATGGTGGAGCGCGCCCTGTCGCGATCCGCCGAGGATCGGTAGGCTGCGCAGCCGTGCGGGTCCTCAACTTCTACTCCTCGGTATTCGCCGACCAGCTGCGGCGCGGCCGCAAGACGGCCACGATCCGGCTCGGCGATAAATCCCACAAGTACCACAAGAACGAGTGCGTCCTAGTCACGATCGGCTACCAGCACTCCCCCCGGGAGAAGATCTTCCACGCCGTCATCGACCAGGTCGAGGTCAAGCGCGTGCGCGACCTCTCCCCGCGTGAGATCGAGCACGACAACCCGGAGTTCCGCCGGGTCGACGAGATGGTGCACTTCCTGGAGCAGATCTACGGCCGCAAGGTGTCGATGGACGACACCGTCACCGTCGTGCGCTTCTCGCAGATCATCGAGCAGCCGCCCGAGCAGCTCCGCGACCGGATCCACGGTCTCGGCGGCGCGCGGAACTGACCCGCGGCGCCGGACCCGTCGACTCCCGCACGGTGAGGTCGCCGCCGATGAGCAGCTGCTGCGGCGGCGCGCTGCCGTCGCGCAGCCGCTCGATGAGCATCTCGGCGGCCAGCCGTCCCGCGTCGAACGCCGGCCATTCAACACTGGTCAGCGCCGGAGTGAGCATCTCCGCATACTGCGAGGCGATCACCGAGAGCACGGAGAAGTCGTTGGGGACGCGGAGGTCGGCCTCGCGCAGGGCGGCGAGCAGGCCGCTGAACTGACCCCCGGTGGTGATCGCCGCGGTGCACGTGGGCTCGGAGGCGAGCAGGTCGGCGGCGACAGCGTGGGCCTCGTGGGGCGGGTGCGGGCAGGGGAGGTGGATGCCGCGGATGCCCGCCTCCTCACAGCCGGCGGCGAAGGCGTCGGCGGCGATGAGCGCGGAGGTGTAGCCGGCGGCCAGCTGGTGCTGGGGGAAGTTGAAGAGCGCGACGCAGCGGTGGCCGAGCTCGGCGAGGTACTTCAAGCCGACACGCACCGCGGCGCCGAAGTCCAGGTCGACGTAACTCAGCCCTGAGGTGTCGGCCGTGCGGCCGATGAGCGAGAAGGGCAGGCCCGATGAGCGCAACTGGTCGACGCGCCCATCGTCGGCGAGCGTCTCCATCAGGATCACCCCGTCGGCGCGGTGGTCGCGGATCAACTCGACGATGGTGGCGGGATCGGTGGTGGCGGTGGACAGCAGCAGGCCGTAGCCGCGGGCGCTGGTCGCCTGGGTGGCGCCCGCCACGAAGGTCTGCTGGACGGGCACGAGGTCCCAGTTGGGCGATGGGAGGAACAACGCGACCGTGTGCGACGCACCGCTGGCCAGCGCGCGGGCCGGCCCGTGAGGCCGGTAGTTGAGCTCCTCGATCGCGGCCAGCACACGTTGGCGCGTCTCCTTGGATACGGGCCGTTTGCCGCTGAGCACATAGGAGACGGTGCTGAGCGCGGCGCCCGCGCGCTCGGCGATCTGCGCCATCGTCGGAGGTTTTGTGTCAGTCATCGGTGTCCCCCGTAGGGTGGCAAAGTGTCGACGCATACCACTGTGTGACACCCACTTGACTCCTGGCTCACCGCGACCCCGTACCACGCGTGGGCGAACCGCGGGGTCTGCGCGATGCGCGTCTGGGTTGCGCTTGACGGGGCCTGATGCGGTTTGAGCGGGGGCGGCCGAGGGCCTGACGCGGCCTAGTGGCCGTGGCCGCCGTACCCGCCGTGGCCACCGGG
>DASXDW010000233.1:0-91434 GCA_036490435.1 Solirubrobacteraceae bacterium | reverse complement strand
GTGAGCGACGACTTCGCGATCCTGTCCCGTGCCACGGGCGGGACCGAGGTGCGGATTCGCTTCAACCTGGTGACCGCGGAGGCCCCCGGGCCCGAGGCGGCGCACGCCGACCGCGTGGGCGGTTCCAACGGGCGGCGGGCGGGCTTCTCGCCTTTGATGTCAGTGACCTGACGGCCACACAGCGGCGAATCTGGAGGCGACCAGAGGAGATGGGGCGCGCCGCGGTCAGCGCGGCAGGGTGACCACCGCGCCCGAGTCTGCAGAGGCGTACAGCGCCTCCAGCGCGCTCGCCTGGGCCTCGGCGTCCGCCCGGCCCAGCAGCGGGACTCCCTCGCCGTCGATGGCCGCGGCCAGGTTGTCGGCCTCCAGGCCGTAGGAGTTGGTCACCGGCACATCGATGACCTCGGTGGTGCGGGAGCGACGCAGCTCGATTCCCGGTGTCCGGCAGTGCCACGGGTCCGCGAGGAACAGGCTGCCCTCCTCGCCCACGACCTCCAGGTCGTGGCGGTCATCGAGGATGATCCCGCAGTCAAAGTGGGCCGCCACGTCGCCGGGGAAGCGCATCCAGCCGGTGAAGCTCACGTCCACCCCGTCGCCGCCGAGCACCTGAGTGCCGCTCACCAATTCGGGCTCTCCGGCCAGCAGGCGGGCAGCGCTCACGCAGTAGCAGCCGACATCCATCAGCGCGCCGCCGTCCAGTTCCGCGCTCAGCCGCACGTCGTCCGGATCGGAGAGGCGGAAGCTGAACGAGGCTCTGATGTGGCGTAGGCGGCCGATCGCACCGGAGCTCACCAGCTCGACCAGCCGCGCGGTCTGCGGGTGGTGGCGGTACATGAACGCCTCCATGAGCAGCCGGTCGTGACGGTCGGCGAGATCAAAGGCGGCCCGCACGTCGGCGGCACGCCGGCCCAGCGGCTTCTCGCACAGCACGTGCTTGCCCGCCGCAAGCGCCCGGCCCGTCCACTCCAGGTGCAGCGAGTTGGGCAGCGAGATGTAGACGGCGTCGACGTCGGGGTCGGCCAGCAGCGCCTCGTAGCTGTCATACGCGCGCCCGATCCCGCGCTCGGCGGCGTAGCTCTCGGCGCGGGCGAGGTCACGGCTGGCCACCGCCAGCACCGCGGACCGGCGCGACCGCGCCACGCCGGCGATGAACGCGTCATTGATCCGCGCCGTGGAGAGGAGGCCCCACTGCGCGGTCATCGTGCGGGGGCGGGTCAGGTGACGGTCAGACCTTGCGGTCCGCCGCCACTCCCGGGGTGTCGGCCTCGACGGTCCCCAGGAGCTCTTCGCGGCTGGGTTTCACGTCGTCGATCGCGCCGCGCATGTCGCGGATCCCCTTGCCGATCGCACGTCCCACCTCGGGCAGTCGCTTGGGCCCCAGGACGAGCAGAGCGACGACCAGGACGACAAGGAGGTGCGTCGGTTGGACAATGTTGTCGATGAACGGCACGAGCGGGAGAGTACAGAGTGGCTGACCGGGCGACCGCGTTTGCGCCCGGGCGCGTGAACCTCATCGGCGAGCACACCGACTACAACGAGGGTCTCGCGCTCCCGTTCGCCATCAGCGAGGGGGTCACCGTACAGGCGACGCGCAGCGGGGACAGCCGCTTCCAGGTGGTGGCCTCAGACCTCGACTCGCACGACACCTTCTCCCTGGACGAGGTGGCCCCAATCGCCGGCTGGCGGGCCTTCGCCCGCGGCGCGGTCGGCGAGCTCAGCGCCGCCGGGTACCCCCTGGTGGGGGCGCGGCTGGAGATCGCCGGGTCGGTCCCGCGCGGATCGGGCCTGTCCTCGTCGGCGGCACTGGAGGTCGCGCTATGCCTGGCCCTGCTGGCCGTGGCCGACCTTTCGCCCCCCGAGCGCCTGGACCTCGCGCGCCTGTGCTCGCGCGTGGAGAACGACTGGGTGGGCGCGCAGACCGGCCTGCTCGACCAGATCGCCTCGCTGTTCGGGGAGCCCGACAGCGCGATGCGCATCGACTTCCGGTCGCTGGAGGTCACTCCGGTGGCGCTCGAGCTCGACGGCTACCACCTCGTCACCCTGGACTCCGGCGAGCGCCACGCCAACGCCGGCGGCGACGACCCCACCGCGGACGGTTACAACCAGCGTCGTGCCGAGTGCGTCCGTGCCGCCGAGCTGCTCGGTGTGGGGAGCCTGCGCGAGGCCACGCTCGACGCCGTCGAGGCGCTGCCCGAGCCCCTGCGGTCTCGCGCTCATCACGTGGTCACCGAAAACGCGCGCGTGCAGGACACGGTTGCCGCACTGTCGAACGGAGACCTCGTGCGCGTCGGCGCGCTGCTCAACGCCTCGCACGCCAGCCTCCGCGACTGCTTTGCCATCTCGACCCCGACCGTGGAACGGACCGTCACGACGCTGCTCGACGCCGGCGCCATCGGGGCGCGAATCGTGGGCGGAGGATTCGGGGGACACGTGCTGGGCCTGATGCCGCCCGGCACCGAGCCACCGCGGGAGGCGCTGAAGGTTGCGCCCGGCCCAGGAGCGCGGATCATCCGTTAGCGCTAACATCGCGGCGTGCTCCGGGAGGGTGGAGCGTTGGAGAGGAGCGAGCAGATGGACGTCGAGGACGACGAGAAAGCTCCGTCGCGACCGCGGCGGCCCGCGATCATGTCCGACGTGGGGCGACTCGCCGGGGTGTCGCACCAGACGGTGTCACGGGTCATCAACGACAGCCGGCATGTGAGCCCCGCGACCCGCGAGCGCGTCATGGCCGCGATGAACGAGCTGGGCTATCGCCCCAACTCGATCGCCCGCGCGCTGGCGACGGGTCGCACGCGCACGCTCGGCGTGGTCAGCTTCGACACCACGCTCTACGGCCCGGCGTCGACGCTGTTCGGCATCGAGCGCGCGGCGCACGAGGCGGGCTACTTCATCATGGTCGCCAGCCTCAAGGCCCTGGACCGCGCGTCGGTGGTGCAGGCGATCGAGCGGCTGCGGGTGCAGGGAGTCGACGGCATCCTCGTCATCGTCTCCGAGGAGGAGTCCGCGGAGGCCCTGCTCCATGCCCCGCTCGATGTTCCCCTGGTGGCCGTGGAGTCCGGGCCTGACCGCGGGATCCCCGTAGTGGCGGTCGATCAGGCCGAGGGAGCCACTATGGCCACGCGCCACCTGCTCGACCTCGGCCACACGACGGTGCACCACATCACGGGACCGTTGAGCTCGATCGAGTCCCAGCTGCGCGCCGGCGGCTGGCGGGCGACGCTCGAGGCTGCGGGCGCGCCGCGCCCCGAGCCGCTCATCGGCGACTGGAGCGCTCGCGCCGGGTACCACCTGGGGCGCCGGCTGACCCGGGATCGGTCGCTGACGGCGGTGTTCGTGTCCAACGACCAGATGGCGCTGGGCCTGCTTCGCGCCATGCACGAGGCGGGGCGGCGCATCCCGGAGGAGATCAGCGTGGTCGGGTTCGACGACATCCCTGAGTCGCCGTACTTCACCCCGCCGCTGACCACTGTTCGCCAGGATTTCGGCGAAGTGGGGAGTCGCAGCCTGCGGGTCCTGGTGCGGACGATCGAGAGCGTTCAGGCGGGAGAGCGCCCGCCCACGGGCTCGCTGGTGCCGCCCGAACTGGTGGTCCGCGCCAGCACCGCGGTGCCGCCGGATAACGATTGACAGGGATTTGATGTGATCGCTAACATGCTCGCGGGCTGGACAGGAGAAGAAACTCATTTTGAGGGGCCGCAGCCAAAAGCCGCCATTGAGGTGGTTGCGGACGAGGTTTAGCCTCGGTTAATGTGATTGGACAACCAACCCCGGCTTTGAAACGGTTGCGGGGTCGGTAGTCCCGGAGAGGAGGAGTACCAGGTGTCTAAAGAAGAAGATGTCGTCCACGACGCCGTCGAACGACTGGAGTGGGACGAGCGCAAGGAAGAGGAGTCGCCGTTCAAGAAGATGCGGCAGCTCACCCGCCGCACCGCGCTCACCGGTGGCGCCGCCGGTATTGGCGCCCTGATCCTGCAGGCCTGCGGAGGCTCGAGTTCGAGCTCGAGCAGTGGCGGAGGTTCCAGCTCCAGCACCACCGCGACCGGCACCGCCTCGGCGGCCACCGGGGGCAGCGCTGCTGCGGGGATCTTCGGCGCGACAAAGTCCTACAAGTTCACGCTGGTCAACCACGTCACGACCAACCCGTTCTTCACCCCGACTCAGAACGGGGCGGCGGACGCGTGCAAGCTGCTGGGCTGCAGCTACCAGTGGACGGGCTCGCAGAACAGCAACGTCGGCGAGATGGTCAGCGCGTTCAACAGCGCCGTCAGCGCGGGCGTCGACGGCATCGGCATCGCGCTGGTCGACCTGCACGCGTTCAACGGCCCGACGACCAAGGCGCTGGCCGCCAAGATCCCGGTCGTGTCCTACAACGCGGACGCCGCCGGCAACGCCCGGCTGGCCTACATCGGGCAGGACCTGTTCGTGTCCGGTCAGGAGATGGGCCAGCACATCGTCGAGCTCGTCCCCTCCGGAGACGTGGCCCTGTTCATCGCCACCCCCGGCTCGCTGAACATCCAGCCGCGGATCGACGGTGCGCAGGCGACGCTCAAGTCGCATCCGGGCATCAAGACCCATGTGGTCGCGACCGGTGCGGCGCTGCCCCAGGAGCTGTCGACGATCGACTCCTACGCCACCGCCCACCCCAGCACCAAGGGGTACTTCGCGGTGGACGGCGGCAGCACCCAGAGCATCGCCCAGGTCATCAAGAAGCACAACCTGCGCAGCCAGGGGATCAAGGGCGGCGGGTACGATCTGACCCCGATCACGCAGCAGCTGCTCGCCGATGCCCAGATCGACTTCACCATCGACCAGCAGCCCTACCTCCAGGGATTCCTGCCGATCCTGCAGCTGTACATGTACCAGGTGAGCCAGACCCTGACGGGTCCCGCCGACGTCAACACCGGTCTGAAGTTCCTCGACAAGACCACGGTGGCCCCGTACAACAGCACCAAGAGCCGCTACGAGGGCACGAGCAGTAGCGCCGGAGTCTCAAAGTCGTAGGCTTCATAGACCGCAGTAATGGCCACCGCGTCTGACAAGACCGTTGCGACAGCGCCCCCCCCGGGCCCGGAGAGCTCTTCGGCCCGGCACGGGGGGGCGCTCAGCCTCGGGCAGCGTTTCCTGACGCTGCGCGAAGGCAGCATCATCGTCGTCACGGTCATCGCGTTCGTCTACTTCGCGGCGACATCGGACCGCTTCGTCACCTCGGGGAGCCTCAAGGCGCTCCTGCCGTACTTCGCCCCGTTCGCGATCATGGCGGCGGGCGAGGTGTTCGTGATGATCAACGCCGAGATCGATCTATCGGTCGGCGCCGTGTACCTCTTCACCCCGTTCGTGTTCTACAAGCTCAACGCCGACGTCGGCCTACCGCTCATCCCGGCGATGATCGGGGCGCTGATCGTCGCCATGCTGGTCGGGCTGTTCAACGGGCTGGTGATCTCCTACATCGGGATCTCGTCGTTCACGGCGACGCTGGGGACGTTGTTCACGCTAGATGGGCTCACGCTCATCATCTCCCACGCCACGCAGGTGACGGCGCCGGGCACGTCCGTGGTGACGGTCAACACGTTCGCGCAGATCTTCGGAGGAGGGACCTACTCCGAGCTGTTCTGGGCCATCGGGATCGCGATCGTGCTCCAACTGCTCTTATCGTTCACGCGCTGGGGCATCTATACCGTCGCGGTGGGCGGCAACCGGCTCGGCGCGGCCGAGGCCGGCGTCCGGGTCAAGTGGGTGCTCACCGGCAACTTCGTCATGTGCGCGCTGCTCGCCGGTTTCGTCGGCGTCCTCGAGGCGACGCGGTCGTCGTCGGTGACGCCCGACCCTTCGGGGTCCAACGCGATCCTGTTGCAGGTCATCGCCGCCGCCGTCATCGGCGGCACCCTGCTCCAGGGCGGGTCGGGGACGGTGATCGGCGCGTTCATCGGCGCCATCTTCCTGGGGGTCCTCCAGGACGGCCTCATCATCAAGGGCGTGAGCGCGAACTACTACACCTTCTATCTCGGCCTCGCGGTCCTCATTGCGATGGCCTTCAACACGTACGTGTCGCGCGTGCGGACGGGATCAGGCCGTGGCGGATAGCACCATCGCTGACGCGAAGATCGTGGCGCCGGCCTCGGCCGACGACGACGTGCTGCGCGTCGAGCACATCACCAAGCGCTTCGGGCCCACCGTCGCGCTGCGCGATATCAACATCCACCTGCGCAAGGGCGAGGTGCTGGGTCTGCTCGGTGACAACGGCGCCGGGAAGTCGACGCTGATCAAGATCCTCGCTGGGTTCCAGAAGGCCGACACCGGAACGATGTGGGTCAAGGGGCAGAACTACGCTCCCAAGAGCGTCGATGACGCCCGCAAACTCGGCATCGACACCGTGTTCCAAGACCTGGCGCTCGTCAACGAGCTGACCGTCTACCACAACCTCTTCCTGCGGCGCGAGAAGGTCAAAAAGCCGATTCCGTTCCTCTCCAACGCGCTGATGAAGCGCGAGGCGCGCAAGGCGCTGGACCAGATCGGGATCAACATCCCGCGCATCGACGTGCCGGTGGCGCGGCTCTCCGGGGGCCAGCGTCAGGCGATCGCGGTGGCGCGCACCATTTCCGGGGACTCCGACATCATCTTGCTCGACGAGCCGCTGGCCGCGATGGGCGCCAAGGAGGGCGCGATGATCCTCGATCTCATCGCCCGCCTCAAGGACGAGGGCAACGTCTCGATCATCATGATCCTGCACAACTACGTGCACGTGCTCACCGCCTGCGATCGCGTGAACCTGATTCAGGATGGCGTCATCTCCCTGGACAAGCCCACGTCGGAGACCTCGGTGGAGGAGCTGACCGAGATCGTGGTGGAGGAGTACCGGCGTGCACGGCAGGAGGCCCTCGGCGGCAACGGCGCGGGCGCCACGCCGGCGCCCCACCAGTCCGAGACGTGACCGCCCGGCCGTGAGCGGCCGCGTCTGCACCATCGGCATCGACTACGGGACCGAGTCCGGCCGTGTGCTGGTGCTCGACGCCCGCCGCGGCGAGGAGCTTGGGGTCAGCGTCGTGCCCTACCCCAGTGCGGTGATCGACCGCGCCCTGCCCTCGACGGGTGAGCGGCTGCCCGGCGACTGGGCGTTGCAGGACCCCGATGACTGGGTCAAGGTCCTGGAGGACGGCGTCCCGGCAGCGGTCGCCGACGCGGGCGTGGCGCCCGAGGAGGTGGTGGGCCTGGGGATCGATTTCACCTCGTGCACGGTGCTCCCGGTCACGCGGGACGGCATTCCGCTGTGCACGCTGCCGCAGTTTCGCGAGCGCCGCCACGCGTGGCCCAAGCTGTGGAAGCACCACGCCGCACAGCCGATCGCCGATCGCCTCAACGAGGTGGCGCTCGAGCGCTCAGAGCCCTTCCTGGAGCGCTATGGGGGGCGCATCTCCTCGGAGTGGTACTTCCCCAAGCTCATCGAGGTGTGGTCTGAGGATCGCGAGGTCTACGACGCGTGCGCCGCGTTCATCGAGGCGACCGACTGGATCATCTGGCATCTCACCGGGCGCGAGGTGCGCCAGAGCGCCACCGCCGGCTACAAGGCGATGTGGTCGCCGGCGGAGGGGCTGCCGCCGACGGCGTACTTCGAGGCCGCCTACCCCGGTTTCTCGCAACCGGCCGAGAAGCTCGGGACCGACTTCGTCGCCCTGGGCACGCGGGCCGGCACGGTGACCGCCGAGCGCGCTCAGGCGCTGGGGCTGACCGAGGACGTCGCCGTCGCGGTCGGCAACGTCGACGCTTGGGTCTCGGTGCCGGGGGCGGGGGTGACGAGCCCGGAGACGTTCGTGACCGTGATCGGCACCTCGACGTGCTCGATGATCGTCAGCCCCGACGAGGTCCGCCTGCCCGGGATCACGGGCGTGGTGCGCGACGGCATCCTGCCCGGCCTCTACGGCTATGAGGCGGGCCAGGCGGCGGTGGGGGACATGTTGGCGTGGTTTGTGAGGACACTCGACGGCGACCGCGACACCTACGCCCAGCTTGAGGAGCAGGCGGCACAACTGCGCCCCGGCGAGTCGGGCCTGGTGGCGCTGGACTGGTTCAACGGCAACCGCTCGATCCTGGCCGACGCCGACCTCACCGGCGCCATCTTCGGGCTCACCCTGCACAGCTCGCGCGGGGAGATCTACCGCGCGCTGCTTGAGGCGATCGCTTTCGGCAACCGCCGCATCATCGACAACTTCACCGAGCACGGCCTGGCGCTGTCTCAGATCGTCGCCGTCGGGGGGATCGCCGAGCGCAGCGCGCTCACCATGCAGCTCATCGCCGACACCACTCAGATGAGCGTGCACGTCCCCACCTGGCGCGAGATCCCCGCGCGGGGCGCCGCGCTCTTCGGCGCGGTAGCGGCGGGGATCTACGACGACATCGACGCGGCGATCGCGGCGACCCGGCCGTCGGAGTCGCACACCTACACGCCCGACCCGGCGGCCAAGGCCGTCTATGACCGGGTCTACGCGATCTATCGCGCCCTGTATCAGTCGCTGGGCGTGACCGATGTGGCGCTGCTGCACGACCTCAAGAAACTGCGCGCCGAGACCGGCGCGGCCTAAAGGCGCGACGGTGGCGGACCTCGCCGAGCTGCGTCGCGCGGTGCTCGAGGCCAACCTGGCGCTGCCGGCGCACGGGCTGGTCAAACTGACGTGGGGCAACGCCTCGGGCGTGGACCGCGACCGCGGGCTGATGGCGATCAAGGCCAGTGGGGTGGACTACGCGCACATGACCGCCGACGACGTGGTGCTCATCGACCTGGGTACCGGCGAGGTGGTCACGGATCCGGGGGTTTCGGATCCCGCCCAGCCACGGCGGCCCTCGACCGACACCCCGACGCACCGGGCGCTCTACAACGCCTTTGAGAGCATCGGCGGGATCGTCCACACACATTCGACGTGGGCGACGGCGTGGGCGCAGGGCGAGCAGGAGATCCCGCTGTTGGGTACCACCCACGCCGATCTGATGGCCGAGGCCGTCCCGCTCACGCGCCAGCTCAGCGCCGAGGAGGTCGACCGCGACTACGAGGGCGAGACCGGCACGGTGCTCATCGAGCTCGTCGGCGACCGCGTCGAGGAGATCCCAGCGGCACTTGTCCGCGGCCACGCGCCCTTCTGCTGGGCGGCAACCCCTGCGGCGGCGGTCACGGTGGCGGTGACGCTCGAGGAGGTGGCCCGCCTCGCTCTGCTGACCCGGCTGGTCAGCCCCGACGGCGGCCCCCTCGCCGACCTGGTGCGCGACAAGCACTACCAGCGCAAGCACGGGCCCGATGCCTACTACGGCCAGCGCTGAGCCTTGCTACCAGCGGTCGTGCACGTGCTCGCGGATGAGCCGGTCGTACACGTCGCGCACTCCATCAAGCTGATGGGCGCGTAGCGGCGCCAGGTCAGCGGCGGCGACGTTCTGCGCGACCTGCTCGGGGTTGCGCGCGCCCGGGATCACGGTGCTGACGCCCGGCTGGTCGATGATCCAGCGCAGCGCGAACTGGGCCAGGGTGGAGCCGTCGTCGACGAGCTCTGACAGCTCGCGGGCCGCCTGCAGACCGAGCTCATACGGCACGCCCGCGAACGTCTCGCCGACGTCGAAGGCCTCGCCGTGGCGGTTGAAGTTGCGGTGGTCGGAGGCCGCGAACGTCGTGTTCTCGTCATAGCGCCCGGAGAGCAGGCCTGAGGCCAGCGGCACCCGCGCGATAATCCCCACGCCGGCCTCGCGCGCTGCGGGCAGCACCTCGTCGAGCGGCTTGAGCCGAAAGCAGTTGAGGACGATCTGGACGGTGGCGACGTGAGGGCGGGCGATCGCTGCCAGCGCCTGGGCGCTCGTCTCCACCGACACGCCATAGGCGGCGATGCGGCCGTCACTCACCATCTCGTCGAGTGCCTCGAAGGTGGCCTTGTTCTCATACACCCCGTCGGGCGGGCAGTGCAGCGCCACCAGGTCCAGCGTGTCCATGCCCAGGTTCTCGCGCGAGCGGTCGTTCCAGGCCAGGAAGTTCTCCCGGTTGTAGTTGATCGTCTCCTGGGCCACGCGCCGACCCATCTTGGTGGCCACGAACACCTCGGGGTGGCGCTGGTGCAAGCGGGCGCAGAACGTCTCCGAACGGCCGTCGCCGTAGACGTCGGCGGTGTCGAAGAAGGTCACGCCCAGCTCCACCGCGGTCTCGAGCACTCCGTCGGCCGCATCCTCTGAGACATCGCCCCAGTCGGCGCCGAGCTGCCATGTGCCCAGGCCGACGACGCTGACGCCGCGGTCCAGGCGGGCGATGGCTCGGGTCTCCACGCACGCATCGTTTCATGTCGGCGCTCAGCACCACCGTGCCGCCCGTGAGCAGGCACAATGCACGACATGAGTGAAGCGGGGATGCGGGCCGCCGTGGAGAAGATGCGCGCCGCCGGCGCCCACCCTGAGGCCATCCGGGCCTTCGAGCTTGCCTACGAGCGACTGGACTCGGGCGAGACCGCGATGCTGCCCAGCTCCGAGCTGGAGCCCGCGGGCGACGTGCCCGCGCTCGAGGACCTACCCGAAGCCGACCCGGAGCGCGCCCTCTCGGGGGTGGTGGTGATCAAGCTCAACGGCGGGTTGGCCACCACGATGGGGCTGCAGCAGCCCAAGTCGCTCATGGAGGCACGCGACGGCAAGTCGTTCCTGGAGTTCATCATCGGCCAGACCCTCGCCCTGCGCCGGCGCCACAGGGTGGAGCTCCCGCTGGTGCTGATGGACTCCGATAGCACCAGGGAGCCGACGCTCGCCCAGTTGGCCCGCCACCCCGACCTGCGCACCGATGGCATCGAGCCTGACTTCATGCAGTCGGTCGTGCCCAAGCTCGACGCCGAGACGCTCGAGCCGGTGAGCTGGCCACCCAATCCGGGGCTGGAGTGGAATCCGCCCGGGCACGGCGACGTCTACGGGGCCCTGCGGCGGTCGGGCATGCTCGACGCGCTGCTGCAGCGCGGCTTTCGCCACGCGATGATCGCCAACGCCGACAACCTGGGCTCCAGCGTCGATGCCCGGATCGCCGCCCACGTCACCGACAACGAGCTTCCCTTCCTCATGGAGGTGGTTCAGGGGACCGAGGCCGATCGCAAGGGCGGGCACGTGGCGCGACGCATCGCCGACGGCCGGCTGGTCCTGCGCGAGACCGCCCAGACCCCCGACTCCGACCAGGAGTCCTTCCGCGACTACCGCAGGTGGCGCTGGTACAACACCAACACGCTGTGGGTCGACCTGAAGGTGCTGGCCGAGCGCCTGGCGCAGTCAGAGGGCGTGCTCGAGCTGCCGCTCATCATCAACCGTAAGACCGTCGACCCGCGCGACGCGGACTCGACGCCGGTGATCCAACTCGAGAGCGCGATGGGCGCCGCCATCGGGAGCTTCGACGGCGCGGGCTTGCTGCACGTGCCCCGCACCCGGTTTGCGCCCGTCAAGACCACCGACGACCTCCTCGTCCTGCGCTCCGACGTCTACGAGGTCGGCGACGACCTCCGCGTCGAGCCGGTACCCGGGCGCGCCGACAACCTTCCCTTCGTCGAGCTCGACAAGCGCTACTACCGCCTCATCGACGGTTTCGAGCAGCGCTTCCCGTCCGGGGCGCCGTCGCTGCGCGAGGCGGAGCGGCTGGTGGTCAAAGGCGACGTCACCTTCGGCGCCGGAGTTCGCGTCCGCGGCGCTGTGGAGCTCGACGCCGACGCGCCCACCACGCTCGACCCGGGTACGGTGCTGGAGTCGTGAGTCCGGCCGCGCCCAACGGCTCGCCCATGGCCGAGAGCGGCGCTCCCGAACCGCTCGCGGCCGGTGCGATCACGATCGTGCTCGCCGACGACCACGAGGTCGTCCGCGCCGGGCTACGCATGCTGCTCGAGGCCGAGCCCGGCTTCGCGGTGGTCTCCGAGGCCGGCGACGTCGCCTTGACCGAGCGCCGGGTGGCCGCCCATCGTCCGCGTGTCTTGATCCTGGACATCAACCTGCGCGAGGGCTCGAGCCTGCCCGCGATCCCGCGGCTGCGAGCGGCCTCGCCGCAGACCAGCATCGTCGTCCTGACGATGCAGAACGACGCCGAGCTGGCGCGCGAGGCGCTGCGGGCGGGCGCCACCGGCTTCGTGCTCAAGGAGTCGGCCAAGGAGGAGCTCATCCAGGCGGTGCGTCTCGCCGCCCAGGGCCGCACCTACCTCACCCCCGAGCTCGGCGCCCGGCTCGCCACCGAGGCGTCGGCATCGGCGGGGACGCCGGACGACCTCAGCGTTCGTGAGGTGGAGGTCCTGCGTCTCATCGCGCTGGGTCATACCAACACCGAGATCGCCTCCCAACTGTTCTTGAGCGTGCGCACGGTGGAGTCACACCGGGCGCACATCCAGCAGAAGACCCAGCAGAGCTCTCGCGCCGAGCTGGTCGCCTACGCGCGCGAGAACGGGTTGCTCTAGCGGCCGGTTGCTCTACGGGCCGGTTGCTCTACCGGCCGCGACCGCCGGCGCCGGCGATCTCGTCGCGCCGCGCGGGCAGTCGCGCCGAGGCCGGGACGGTTTGCAGCAGCGTGCCCGGGGTCGCGCGCTGAGCCGCGGTGATGGCGGCGGAGGTGACCGTCGCCGTGTCATGGGGCTTTGCGACGGTCCACTTGACCCGGGCGATGCGGTAGCGCAGCAGCGCCGCCCAGGTCTCGGGCCCGATGATGCCGTCGGCGCTGAGCCCGTGGGCGGTCTGGAAAGCCTCGACGTCGAGCAGCGTGTGGTAGCCGTAATCGCCGGAGATCTGGATCGGGTAGCCGGCGGAGATGAGGTGCTCCTGCACCCAGACGACGAGGTCGCCGTGGTCGCTGGGGTTGACGTCGGCCATCGTCTTGTAGGGGACGTAGCCGGGGATCGTCCCCGCCGGTCGCGAGAGCGCTGTCCACATCGACGCGCCCGCCTCCTGCCAGTCCCACCAGCTCACGCCCGGGGCGCCGTAGACGCGGGCGAGCTCGCGGAAGCGCACCACCTGATGGGCCGGCGGTCTGCCGTAGACCTGGCCCAGCGGATAGATGGGGCGCTGGTAGATGAGGTTGTAGGCATAGGTGTGGCCGAAGACGTTGTCGGTGGTGGTGCCGATGTCGCGCCAGTACATCTGCGGCGCGTTGTACTGGGCGCCCCCGGGGCCCAGGAACACCGAGTAGGGGAACGCGGGGTGGAAATCGATGTAGGGGAAGCCGGCCAGGACCAGCGGATAGCTGTAGCCGATGAGTGACCGCAGCCGATTGATGTAGGCCTGCGCCGAGACATACTTGCCCTCGTATTCAGACTCGGCGTCGATGATCAGGCAGTCGGCACCGTCGTGGACGGCGGCGGCCCCCTTGTAGGCCTCCGTGATCGGGGCGTTGCCGTAGACGTATTGCCAGGCGCATACCTTGATGCCGTTGGCGTGCAGCGCCGAGACCAGTTGCGGGCTGAACTGCGACCACATGTCGGTCCCGTCGCTGGACTTGATGATCAGCGTCGAGAGGCCGAAGCGGCGCGCGTCAGCGACGAGCGACGTGAGGCTGCCCCGGTCTGACTTGGGCAGCTCCCAGATCCACATCGCCCGCCCGTTCAGGGGGTTGCCCCGGCCGCCGCCGCTGGAGGTGTGCACCGCGCTCGAGCCGCCACCGCCCAGGCTGACGCCGCCGCCGCCGGCAGCGGACGCCACCGCCGCAAGGGCGCCGGAGAGAACGACGAGCAGGAATGAGACGCGCAGCAGCCGGCGAACGTGCAGACCCCCACGACGGCCGCGCGCCACGCGGTCTTCCAGCATACGGCGACCCACCGTAGCGGAAAACCCGTCAGCGCTCGCAAGTTGCGGTGCGGGACCTGAGCCCCGCCCGCGCTTGCTATTTGCCCTGCATTTACTTGACGAACAGGATCTCTGAGTATTTGGGCAGCGGCCACAGGTCGTCGGCCACCACCTTCTCCAGCTTGTCCGCCGCGGCCCGCACCGACCCCATGGCGGGGATGGTGGTGTCGCGCATGTACTCCGCGTGCTTGAGGAGGTCGTCGTGCGGCTGGTTCTCCTCGAGGTTGGCGCTCTCCAGCTCGCGGATCGCGTCCAGGAAGGTCGAGACGAGCGCCTCGGTCTCGGAGGCCAGCTCTCCCATCTGCGCGCTGAGCAGCAGCGCGAGATGCCGGGCGGCCGCCGGCAGGAGCATCGTCGTGGCGATCGACGCCGCGGTCTCGGACTCGATGTTGAGCCTGGTGACGTACTGCTCCAGGAACACCTCGTAGCGGCTCTCCAGCTCTCGCTCGGAGAGGACGCCGTAGTTGGAGAACAGCGTCACGGTGTCGTCGGCGACCAGGTAGGGCAGCGCGTCGGGGGTGGCCTTCAGGTTGAGCAGTCCCCGCGACTCCGCCTCGGAATGCCAGTCCTCGGAGTAGTTGTCGCCGCCGAACACGATCTGCTTGTTGGCCGCGAAGCTGCGCTGCAGGATCGGCCGCAGCGCGGCCTCGAGCTCCGCGCCGCCCTCCAGCGCATCCTCGAGCTCCTCGGCGAGGTAATCGACGGCCTCGGCGACGATCGTGTTGAGCACGGTGTTGGGCAGGGACAGCGACATGCTGGAGCCCAGGGCCCGGAACTCGAACTTGTTGCCGGTGAAGGCAAACGGGCTGGTGCGGTTGCGGTCCCCGCCGTGCATGGGCAGTGGCGGCAGCACCGGGGTGCCGAGGCCGAGGAACGACTCCGGGGTGGACTCGCCCACCTCGCCCTTCTCGATGGCGTTGAACACCTTCTCAAGCTCGGAGCCCAGGAAGATCGAGATGATCGCCGGTGGCGCCTCGTTGGCCCCGAGGCGGTGGTCCTGGCCGGGAGAGGCGATGGAGGCGCGTAGCAGCCCCTGGTGCTTGTTGACCGCCTGGATGACGGCGGCGCAGAAGAACAGGAACTGGAGGTTCTCGTGCGGGGTCGCGCCCGGCTCGAGCAGGTTCTCACCGCCGTCGGTGCCCATCGACCAGTTGTTGTGCTTGCCCGATCCGTTGACCCCGGCAAACGGCTTCTCGTGCAGCAGGCAGATGAGCCCGTAGCGACGGGCGACGTTTTGCATGATCTGCATCGTCAGCTGCTGATGGTCGGCGCCGACGTTGGAGTTCTCGAAGATCGGCGCCAGCTCGTACTGGTTGGGCGCCACTTCGTTGTGGCGCGTCTTAACCGGAACGCCGAGCTTCTGCAGCTCGCGCTCGGTGTCGAGCATGTAGGCAAGGATCCGCTCCGGGATGGACCCGAAGTAGTGGTCGTCGAGCTCGTGGCCCTTGGGCGGCTTCGCGCCGAACAGGGTCCGCCCGGTGGTGATGAGGTCGGGCCGCTCGAAGAAGTACTGCTCGTCGATGAGGAAGTACTCCTGCTCAGGGCCGACCGTGGTGAACACGCGCGCCGAGTCGCTGTTGCCGAACAGTTTCAGGGCCCGGATCGCCGACTTGGACAGCGCGTCCATGGAGCGCAGCAACGGGATCTTGTGGTCCAGCGCCTCGCCGGTCCAGGAGGCGAAGGCGGTGGGGATGCACAGGAGCGCCCCGTTGGGGTTTTCAAGGATGAAGGCGGGGCTGGTGGGGTCCCAGGCGGTGTATCCGCGGGCCTCGAACGTGGCGCGGATGCCTCCGGTGGGAAATGAGGAAGCGTCAGGCTCGCCCTGGATGAGCTCCTTGCCGGAGAACTCCGCCAGCGCTGTGCCCTCGCCCGTGGGGCCGTAGAAGCTGTCGTGCTTCTCGGCGGTGAGTCCGGTCAGCGGCTGGAAGACGTGCGTGTAGTGGGTGGCGCCCTTCTCCAGCGCCCACTCCTTCATCGCCAGGGCGACGGAATCGGCGAGACTCGTATCCAGGGCCTCGCCGCGGGCAAGGGTTTTGGAGAGCTTCTTGAAGACGTCCTTGGGCAGTCGCGTGCGCTGGACGGCCGAACTGAAGACGTTGTCTCCGAAGACCTGGTTGTCGGAGGCGGTGAGGTCAGGGGCCCCGATCCCGTGCCCGTTGGGGGTCCACCGGGCGGCGTGGACGTTCTGCTGGCGGATTGGCATTCTGTCTGTTTGTTCCTTCCTGAATCCTGGGTGGGTGGGAATCCCTTTCCAGGGGCGCGCGTCATTGGACGGTCTCGTGGAGACGAGTTCAAGCCTAGGCGACGTTTGCGCAGGGGTCACTATCCCAATGGCCAAACCGAGGCCCGCAGACTCGGCCGGACGGCGAACAAATGTCGCTATTTGGGCGGTCGGCTCGCGGGCCAGACCGGCTGCCCCCCCGGGACGCGCCGCACTGGCCTCACCTGAGACAATCCCGCGCGTGTCCCTCGACGCCGAAATCGGCCCCGCCTCCGTTTACGCCCCGGAGCCCGGCCGCTACGAAAAGCTGGACTACCGCCGCTGTGGGCGCAGCGGGCTGAAGCTGCCGCCGATCTCGCTGGGCCTGTGGCAGAACTTCGGCGACGACCGGCCCCTGGGCATCTCGCGCGCGATCCTGCGCCGCGCCTTTGACCTGGGCATCACCCACTTCGACCTGGCTAACAACTACGGGCCGCCCTACGGCTCGGCGGAGATCAACTTCGGCCGCATCCTCGCCGAGGATTTCCGCCACCTGCGCGACGAGCTGGTTATCTCCACCAAGGCCGGCTACGACATGTGGCCGGGCCCTTACGGCGATTGGGGATCGCGCAAGTACCTGCTCTCCAGCCTGGACCAGAGCCTCACCCGGATGGGCCTGGACTACGTGGACATCTTCTACTCGCACCGGGCCGACCCCGAGACGCCGCTGGAGGAGACGATGGGCGCCCTGGACGCCGCGGTGCGCCAGGGCAAGGCGCTGTACGTGGGGATCTCCTCCTACAGCCCGCGGCGCACCGAGGAGGCGATCGAGATCCTGCGCCACCTCGGGACCCCGCTGCTCATCCACCAGCCCTCCTACTCGATGTTCAACCGCTGGATCGAGCCCGAGCTGCTCGGCGTGCTCGAGCGCGAGGGCGTGGGGTGCATCGCCTTCTCGCCGCTGGCTCAGGGGCTGCTCACCAACAAGTACCTCGACGGCATTCCCGAGGACTCGCGCGTGCGCCGCGGGCTGCACTTCTCCGAGGAGCTCGTGACTGCCGAGAACGTCGCGCGCGTGCGTGCGCTTAACGAGATCGCGCAGCGCCGCGGCCAGAGCCTGGCCCAGCTGGCCCTCGCCTGGGTGTTGCGCGACCCGCGCGTCACCTCGGCGCTTGTCGGCGCCTCGAGCGTGACCCAGCTGGAGAACAGCGTCGCGGCGCTCCAGAACGCCGACTTCGACGACGCCGAGCTTGCCGCGATCGACGAGTACGCCATCGACGGCGCGCTCAACATCTGGCAGACGTCGTCGGACGCGCAGTAGCTCTTCGCCCGTCGGCCTCGGCGCTTGACCGGGCATCGGCGAAACGTCAACTGCGGCTTTCGAATGCTGATCTGGGCGGCCGCGGCGGGACGAGCGGGCGGCAAACCGGGGGTTGGAGCGGATAGTGAAGGACATAGCTTCAAAATCCGCCTCGACTGCCGGTGACCCTGAAATCCGCCCTCGATAGCCGCAGTTGACGTTCGCCAGCGCCCCCGCAACGCCCACGGCCCGCAGCGACCCGGGACCCAGCGGCGCGGCTACTGCTTGGTGACGATCTGCCCGTTGTTGTTGACGTAGGACTGGGCCGGCGCGGTCTTGACCTTGACCGCGAAGGTCCCGTGCGGCGCCGAGCCGTTGGTAAGGGTCGCCTTGGCCTTGCCGTTCAAGCCGGCCGCGACCTGCCAGGCGACGACGTGCTGGCCGGCCTGCACCGCGGTCACCGCCCAATCAAAGCGTGCGGTCTTGCCGGGGGCCAGGCGTCCCAGCGCCCACGTGTTGGCGTACGCGGTCACCGCCGCACCCTGTCCGCCGTTCTGGCAGCTGTAGCCGCAGCGCCCCGGAGCGCGGTCGATGATCCACAGGGGCCGGGACGGATTGGCCAGGTAGCTCTGGTTGATGCCGGCCGCGAAGGCCTGCGAGCTCGAGCCCTGGCCCTTGGGCGCCGGGTAGGCGCAGGTGACGTTGCAGATCGTGACCGCCACGTCGGGGATCGTCTTGCTGCCGGCGTTGTGCACGGCGATCACCAGATGCGTGTGCTGGGCGAGATGCTGGGAGGCGGGAAAGCCGGCCGTCCTCACCTTCACCGTGAAGTTGCCGCTCGGCTCCGACGCGGCCTGGTTCTGGCCGCCGCCGCAGGCCGAAAGGGCCAGTGCCAATCCGGCGCCGGCGACCAACCCACAGGTCCTCATGCTCCAGGCGCTCAACGCGGGCGGAACATACCACCAAGTCCGCTCGCCCAAACCCGCATGGGCCGGGGGAGGGGGGTCAATACACCGGCGTTCGGTTCCCTGTTGGGATCCTCCCCCATTGTGGGTAGGCTTGTGCCAGCCTGAGACGTTGGAGCAGGCGCCAGACCCCTGGGAGGACGTACACCGTTGATCCGAGCAGTCGCCGACCGAGCGTTCCTGCCGACCAAATCCGTGCTGGAAGAGGTCGGCAACATGATGATCCTCACCGGTCGCACGCTCGTATCCGCCGTCCGCCCGCCCTATCCCTACGGCAGCGAGTTCGTCGGCCAGTTCCTCTTCGCGATGCGGCTGTGCTGGTTCCCGCTACTCATCTCGACGATCGCCTTCGGCTACGAGGCGCCCGGCCTGCAGGCAGCGAACTTCCTCGTCCTGTTCGGCGCGCTGGACCGCCTCGGCGGCTTCTTCGTGCTCGCCTCCATCCGCGAGTTCGCCCCCTTCGTGGACGCCATCGTCCTCGCCGGTGTGGCCGGGACCGCCATCACCGCCGACCTCGGGGCCCGCAAGATCCGCGAGGAGCTCGACGCGCTGCAGGTGCTCGGCGTGGACCCGATCAAGAACCTCGTCGTCCCGCGCTTCTTGGCCCTGATGCTGGTCACGGGCCTGTTCGACATCTACGCGCTCATCTTCGGGGTGTTCGGCGGCATCCTCGCCACGGTCGTCAACCACGCTCCGCTCGGCCCGTTCTTCGCCACCTTCTTCAACAACGCCGAGACCACGGACCTGTGGGGCTCGGTGGTCAAGACCACTCTGTTCGGCGCGATCATCGCCATCGTCTGCTGTTACAAGGGGATGACTGCGTCCGGAGGCGCCGAGGGGGTGGGGCGCGCTGTCAACCAAGCGGTCGTCATCGCCTTCCTGGGCGTGTTCGCGTTCAACTACGCGTTCACCCAGACGCTGCTGGCCACCCATCCCGAGATCACGACGATCATCAAGTAGGACTGGGATCACACATCCATGAACGACCTCATCCTCACTCCCAAGGGCTGGATCGAAGCCTTCGGGGAGATCGTCAAGTTCGGCGCCCAGATGGTCCGCGACATCGCGACGCTGCGCGTCCTGCGGTTCTTCGGCGAGGCCCTGCGTCAGGCAGGGATCCTCATCGTCTCCTCGACCCTGGTCATCTGGGGCCTGGTCTTCATCATCGGCCTGGAGTGCGGGATCGAGGGCGCCTACTTCACTTACGGCGAGGGGACCCCGGCGTACTCCGGCGTGTTCGCGGCGTGGTGCGACCTGCGCGAGCTCGTGCCGCTGGTCTTCGGGTACATGATGGCCGCCAAGGTCGGCACCGGGATCGTCGCCGAGCTGGGCTCAATGCGGATCTCGGACGAGATCGACGCGCTGGAGGTCATGGGCATCAGCGGGATGCGCTTCCTCTGCGCCACCCGCCTGCTCGCCGCGCTGCTGGTGCTCCCGTTCGTCTACCTGTGCTCGATCGGAGCCGGCTTCTTCGCCAGCTACCTGGCGGTGGTCCAGCAGATCGGCTACGTCTCGTCGGGCGGCTTCTTCTTAATCTTCTGGCAGTTCCAGAACCCGCCGGACCTCTTATACAGCTTGATAAAAGCCATGTCGATGGCGATCGTCATCGTCATCGTGGGCTGCTATTACGGGTACAACGCCAGCGGAGGCCCCGTCGGGGTCGGAACCGCGACGGCCAAGTCGATGGTCCTGAACCTCGTCTCGGTACACCTCATCGGGATGCTCGGAACCCAGCTCTTCTGGGGGGCTAACCCCAGAGCACCAATCGGAGGCTGACACACGACATGGATAACGCGAGCGAGGATCCGCGCCACACCTCAGATCAGAGCGAGGAGCACAACGCCGAGGCGCGTGGCGCCCAAGTGGAGCTCTCGCCCACGGAACGCGAGGAGCAGGTCAAGAGCGCGGCGCCCGACGGTGGCGAGATCCAGCAGTTGCCCGAGCAGCCGGCCGCCGAGGCCGAGCGTGATCATGCCAACGGCGACCGCAACGGGTCAGAGCGGTCAGGCTCGCGGGTGTCCGTCGTCGACGAGTCGCCCCGGCCGGCTCCGCCTGACGGCGTGGGCGACGACGAGTACAAGTGGCATACCTACAAGGTGTATCCGTCGGGCCGGCCCGACGCCGTCGAGTTCATCGACACCTACAAGTCGTTCGGTCGCTCCCACATCCTGCGCGGCCTGAACATGGGCCTGCCCGAGGGCATGGTCTCGATGATCCTGGGACCGTCGGGCACAGGGAAGTCGGTGTGCATCAAGCACATGGTCGGCCTCCTGTACCCCGATCAAGGCGACATCCTCGTGCACGGGCGGTCGGTGCCCGACATGGCCGACGACGACCTGTTCGACATGCGCAAGAAGTTCGGTCTGCTCTTCCAGGATGGTGCGCTGTTCGGCTCGATGGATCTGTACAACAACGTCGCCTTCCCGCTGCGCCAGCACACCGAGAAGGGCGAGGACGAGGTCGAGGACATCGTGATGCGCCGGCTCAACGAGGTCGGCCTGGGCTCGGCGAGGACGAAGATGCCCAACGAGCTGTCGGGCGGCATGCGCAAGCGCGCCGGGTTCGCCCGTGCTCTGGTGCTGGAGCCCGACATCGTGCTCTTCGACGAGCCCGACTCCGGCCTGGACCCCGTGCGCACCGCGCTGCTGGG
The DNA here is from genome assembly GCA_036490435.1 of Solirubrobacteraceae bacterium. Classification (GTDB taxonomy): domain Bacteria; phylum Actinomycetota; class Thermoleophilia; order Solirubrobacterales; family Solirubrobacteraceae; genus Palsa-465. Next base: position 70,516 of record DASXDW010000233.1, on the reverse strand, counting down.
CGAGCTCATCCTCGAGATCCACCGCGACATGATGGACGAGGCAAAGCAGAACCAGAAGGAGCACCTGCCGACGTTCTGCGTCATCACCCACGACATCATGAGCGCGCGGCGCGTCGCGGACTACATCAACGTCCTGTGGAAGGGCCGGATCGTGGAGGCCGGGCCCGCCGAGGACATGCTCAACTCGGACAACCCGTTCATCCGCCAGTTCCTCTCCGGGGAGTCGCAGGGCCCCCTGACGATGGACTAGAGGTAGCGCTGGTTCGCTTGCGGTCCGGGTAGCCTCGGCGCGATGAGGGCACGGATGTTCGAGAGGCTGTGCGGCGCCGCGGCGCGGCGCCCGCTCCTGACCATCGGGATCGTCGTCGCCCTCGCCATCGGCGGGGGCATGCTCGCGCTCGGCCTCCGGCCCTCGGCCGGCATCGACACCTTCGTCAGCTCCTCGTCGGCCGGCTACAAGGCCACCGCCGACGATCAGCGCCACTTCGGCGACGACGCTGTCGTCATCCTCATCCGGGAGTCGCTCCCCAACCTGGTGGAGACCAAGGACCTGGGCACGCTCACCCAGCTCGAGGCCTGCCTGGCCGGCCAGTACGTGGTGGCCAACTCCACCGTGCAGGCGTTCACCCCGGTCAAGGCCGGGAGCCACGCGGCCTACGGTGGCGAGAACAGCCCGTGCGGGCACATCATGAGGTCGCGCGTCACCCAGGTCGTCTACGGGCCGGGGACCTTCCTCAACCGCGCCGTGGCTGCGGTCAACACGGGCATCAAGTCACAGGTGTCCGCGGCCAGCCAGGCCACCAAAGCCGCCGAGGCCAAGGCCTACCAGCTCGCCATCGGCGAGGGGATGAGCAAGAAGAAGGCACTGCAGGAGGCCACCTCGGCCGGGCAGCTCGAGTACTCCTCACAGCTGTCGTCGCTGGAGCAGATGGCGGTGAGCTCGGGGCTCAACGCGGTCCCGTCGATCGACGACCCCAACTTCGTCCCGCAGATCGTGTTCGACCAGACGCGCGGGGTCAACCAACCCAAGGCCCGCTTCTCGTACCTGTTCCCCACCAAGGACTCCGCGCTCATCCAGGTCCGTCTGCGCTCCTCGCTGTCCGATGCCCAGCAGGCCCAGGCCATCAAATGGATTCGCCAGGCGGTGCGGATGAAGATGTTCCGCTCGGCCTACCACGGCACCTACACGATCACCGGCGTACCGGTCGTGGTCAACGACCTCGCCGGTCAGATCACCGGCTCCATCGCCGGGCTGCTGATCGCGGCGCTGCTGGTGATGGCGGCGACGCTGCTGTTGGTCTTCCGCAACCGCTTCCGGCTGCTGCCGCTCGCGGTGGCGCTGGCCGCCACTGGCATCACCTTCGGGCTGCTGGCGGTGCTCGGCGCGACCCTGACGATGGCCTCCATCGCGGTGCTGCCGATCCTCATCGGCCTCGGCGTCGACTACGGGATCCAGTTCCAGGCGCGCGCCCAGGAGGCGCGGGTCGCCGCCGAGCGCTCCGGCGAGGGGCCGATGTCGGCGAGCCGGGCGGTGGCCCAGGCGGCGGCGCGGTCGGCCCCGGCCATCGCCACGGCCGCACTGGCCACGGCAACGGGCTTCCTCGTCCTGCTGCTCTCCCCGGTGCCGATGGTGCGCGGATTTGGCCTGCTGCTGGTGGCCGGTATCGCGGTCGCCTTCCTGTGCGCCCTGACCGCGGGCTCGGCCGTGCTCATCCTGGGTGAGCGCGACGGCGGCTGGCTGGGGGCGTCGTGGCGCGGTGCCGGGGAGCTCCTCGGCCCGGTGGCGCGCGGCATGGCCCGCGCCGGGCGCCGTCTCGCGCCCCGGCCACGGCCCAAGCGCGAAGGCGCTGTTCGGCCGGGTCGGATGGTGTCCGCCGTGCTGGCGCGCCCCGGGCGCGTGCTCGCCCTGGCAGCGGTGCTCGCGGTCATCGGCTGGGTCGCCGACACACAGACGGCGGTGCAGTCCGACGTGACCAAGCTCGTCCCCACGAGCATGCCGGCGCTGCACAACCTGCGCACGCTGGAGAAGGTGACCGGCGTCAGCGGAGAGATCGACGTCACCGTGCGCGGCCACAACGTCGCCACCCCGGCCACGGTGAACTGGATGATCTCCTACGAGCGCCAACTCCTCGGTCACTTCGGCTACCTGGAGGAGAAGGGATGCGGCGCCGCCACGCTGTGTCCGGCGCTGTCGCTGCCCGATCTGTTCTCGAGCGCCAGCCAGTCGGGCGCGAACACGAGCACAAGCCTGACCCAGACGCAGATCTCAGCGTTCCTGTCGTCCGTGCCACCCTACTTCTCCCAGGCGGTTATCACCCCCGACCACCGTGAGGCGACCCTGGCCTTCGGGATCCGGCTGATGCCGCTCTCACGCCAGGAGCAGGTCATCGACTACATGCGCGCGCATCTGCATCCGCCGGCGGGAACGACCGCCGCGCTCGCGGGTCTCCCCGTGCTCGCCGCCGAGGCCAACGCATCGTTGTCATCGACCTGGCACCGCTTCCTCACCCTCATCGCGGGCCTGCTCGCCGTGGCGCTCGTCCTGCTGGCGGTGCTGCGCCGGCGCGACCGCGCGCTCGTCCCGCTGGCGCCGATCGTCATGGCCACCGGCTGGTCGGCGCTCATCCTGTACCTGATCGGCATTCCGCTGAACCCGATGTCGGCGACGCTGGGCACGCTCGTGATCGCCATCTCCACCGAGTTCAGCGTGCTGCTGTCCGAGCGCTACCGCCAGGAGCGGGCGGCGGGGCACGACCTGCCCACGGCGCTGGCGCGGACCTACCGCTCCACCGGCGCCGCCGTCCTGGCCTCCGGGGTGACCGCGATCGCCGGCTTCGGTGTCCTGGTCTTCTCCGACATCACGATGCTGCGCGACTTCGGGTTCGTGACGCTGATCGACCTCTCGGTGTCGCTGCTGGGCGTGCTGCTGGTGCTGCCCGCGGTGCTGGCGCTGTCCGAACGCCGGGCGCTGGCCCGCCAGCGTGACCCGCTGCGTGCGGCGGGACCCGTGCGCCTGCGGCTCAGGCGCCGGCCGCGAGTGGCGTGAGCGAGACGCCCGGGGGGGAGGGCGAAGACCGGGCCCTCGACGAGGCCCGCCCGTCGCTGCAGCGCCTGGACCCGGACCTGGCCGCCGGCGTCCATGACGCCGGCACGCACGACGCTGCCGCACACGACGCGCTCGACGGTGCTGCCGCGCCGGCGGCTCCGGCGGCTCCGGCCGCGCCGGTCATCGACACGCGCCCGTATCGGTGGATGATCGGGATCATCGGACTGGTCATCGTGGTGGCCATCTCCGTCTATCAGTTCGCCAGCCACGGGGTGGGGAATACCGGCGTCACTGCGGGCCATCACCTGCGCGACTTCGCCGCGCCGCTGGCCGCCTCCAATCTCGACGGTGACGCCAACGACCACCCCACCTGCTCGGCCACCCGGCACGACCCTCGTGCTCTGAACGTGTGTCTCCTGGCCCAGCGCGGCCCGCTGGTGCTCTCGTTCTTCGTCCCGGGGGCGAGTCAGTGCGTCCATCAGGTGAGCGCGCTGCAGGCCCTCGCCGGCCGCTTCCCGTCGCTGCAGTTCGCCGCAGTGGCCGTCAGCGCTTCGCATAGGGCGACCGCCGCGCTGGTCCGGACGCACCGCTGGACGATCCCGGTCGCCTATGACAGCGACGGCCGTGTCGGCGCGCTGTACGGGGTGGCCGCCTGTCCCATGGTCGAGCTGGCCGCGCGCGGCGGCGTCGTCCGCGAGCGGCTCGTCGGCGATCGCTGGCAGACCGCGGCGGCGCTCGCGCCTCACCTGCGCGACCTGGCCGGAGCGTCGGCTGCCGGCTGAGCGATGGCCCCGGCGACGCCGCAGCCCGGGTTCGTCGACCCGCTGGTGACGGAGGAGTTCCCGGGTCTGCGCCTGCGCTGGGTCACCATCCCGGCGCGCCGCGGGCCCAGCCCGCCCGCTCTGCGAGCCCAGTTGCGCGACCTGTCCAACCGCTACCGGGGCGGCGGCGTGGTGACGATGCGCACCAAGCCAATTCCCCAGGCCTTCCGCGCCTTCTTTCGCCAGATCGGCCTGGACCCCGACGTGCGGCGCATCCCGTCTGAGGCGGTGGCGGTGGCGCGCCTGATCCAGGGCGGGTTCGTGTCAGCCGACGTCGTCGCCGATTCTTGCCTGGTGGCGCTCATCGAGACCGGCATCCCGGTGTGGGCCCTGGACGCCGATCACGTCGACGATTCCGGCCTGGGTATCCGGCTCGCCGTTGAGGGCGGCCTGATCGTCGGCGACGGCGCGATCACCTGCTGCGCCCTGTTTGAGGATCCGCGGCCAGAGCGAGCGGTGACGGGGCGTACGCAGCACGTGACGCTGTTCACCGTGGCCGTCGACGGCGTGCCTGAGATCCACGTCGAGGAGGCTCTGTGGTGCGCGCTGGAGCTCCTCGCACCGCTTTCAGGCCCCACGCCTGGGTGCTAAGGTCCCGTTAGCATGGGAGGAACGCTGCTTCCCTCGCAGGATATGGGCCCGGCCACCCGGCCACCCACCCTCTCACAGGCCGCCACACGCTCGCCCGGCGACGCGTTCCGAGCGGACGTCGCCACCGATGAGCGCGCGGCCCGTCGATCCCTGCGAGAGCAGATCGCCCGCCTCGAGCGCGAGTTGGCGGACGCCTTCGTCACCGCCTTTCCGATGGGCGGGCTGCCCCAGCCGGTGCTGGCGACGGCCACTCCCGGGCACGCGCGCCTGCTCGACCTCGGCGAGCTGGAGGTCGTGCGCGACGAACTGGCCGAGCGGCTGCGCGAGGCGCGCACCACGATCGGCCGCCGGGCCGATGAGATCGCCGAGAAGCGCCTGGTGCTGGAGCGGATGCTGCTGCGCCCGGCCGACTACAAGTTCGCGCGCATCGCTCGCACAGAGCTCGGCGAGCCGGGGTGCGGGGTGTGGCAGGTGCGCCCGCGGATGGGCTTGATCGGCATGCTGATGGGGTGGTGGCAGGTCAAGCTCTCCTCCGGCTGTCCGTTACCCAGGGGTCGCGGCTCCCGCTGAGGCGGTCCGCGGCCGAGGCGAGCACGGTGGCTCAGGCAAGGTCTCGATGCGGCCAGTGCTGAGATCCGGCACCGGCGCGCTCCTGGTGATGGCGATCATGTTCATCGGCAGCCTGGGGCTGTGGGTGGGCACGCCGCTGTTGTGGCTGTGGGTGGGCTCGCAGATTCAGGGCGCGACGCAGTCGCTGGGCACTGCCTTGGCGGCGGCGTTCTTCGGCGTGGTGCTCACCGTGACCGTGGTGGCCTCGCTGCTCTCGCGCCTGAGCGACGTCTACCGGGCCAACTGCATGGCCCGGGGGCTCGACGACCCTGGTCCCGTCGTCCTCGAAGGCGTGCTCGTGGTCAGCGCCGGGCTGACCATCGTCGCCTTCGGTGTCTGGTTCCTGTTCTTGGCCGGCACCAGCCCCGTGCCGATCGGGATTCACGTCTGACCGGGCCGGACGCGCCTGGCGACCCCAGTCGCCAGCCACGTCCGGCCACGGACACGCGCTCGTCTAAGCGCCGACGAGCTCCATCTCCCTGGTCTCCGACGAATCCAACGAACTCGCCAGCAGCTTGCGCTGGCGGTCAGTCAGTGTCCCTACCGGCTTCGTCTCGATGATGTGACTCCGGGAGAGGAACTTCCGGCACCTCGTATTGCCCCAGCGCCGCTGGCTCATCAGGAGATCCCCGATGGGCCAGCTGGACGCGGCGTCAGGACACTGGAGAATGACTTCCGCGGCGGAGAGCTCTCCGAGCGCAATACGTCGCTTCAGCGCCGCGCGCGCGAGCCGGATCTCGTTGGCTCGCTCGAGCGCACGTAGGCGCTGTGGCTCGGAGGCCTTCAGTGCGGTCGACGTCATGTAGTTGCTCTCACTTCCCAGCGTTAGGGTCCGCCGCAGCGGACGTTGACCAGTATCGGCAGCGGTCTGACACCAGGCGTCAGAAACTGTCGTGCCTGCAATTAATTCGGAGCCGAAGCCTCGGCTCTGACTGTTCGGCGATGGCCTCTCCGGGGTGGTTTCCCTCCGCCGGCCCTCCGCGCCGCGCAGCTGACCATCACCTTGCGACGCTTAAGAAGCTAGAACAAACGGATCGGTCACAGCAATGTCACACCGCGGTGACATGCGCTTAGAGCGCCTTTTTTCTCTCGCTCGGTCTCTTGTGCAGGAACGGACAAGTCCGCCGCGGCTCATTCGCCGCCGGGGAGCGTCCCATGCTCGGACTCGAAGTCCCGCTTGACCGTCGCGAAGGCCTCAAGCGCGCGGTCGAGCGTTGCCCGCTCGTGGGTCGCCATCACGCTCGTACGCAGCAGCGCGCCGGCCGGCGGGACCGCCGGATGGATCATCACGTTGACGAACACCCCGGCCTCGTAGAGCGCCTTCCAGAGGAAGACGGCCTTCCAGTCGTCGCCGACCAGGACCGGGACCACAGGCGTGATCACCTCCGTCCCGTCGGCCAACCGGGTGGGCGGGACGACGTGGAAGCCCAGCTCGCTGAGCCCCCGGTGCAGATAGGCGGCGTTGTCCAGCACCCGGGCAAACAGGTCCCGGCCCTCGTCTGACCGGCAGATGCGCACGGCGGCCAGGGCCGCGCCCACCGCGGCCGGCACCGCCGAGGCGGTGAAGATGAACGAGCGCGCCTGGATGCGGAGGAACTCGATCACGTCGGCCGGCCCACCGATCACCCCACCGCAGGAGGCCAGCGACTTGGAGAAGGTGGCCATGCGCAGGTCGACGCGGTCCTCGACGCCGAGCAGCTCGCTGGCCCCGGCGCCGCGCGCGCCGAGCACGCCGAGCGCATGTGCCTCGTCCACCATCAGCCGGGCGCCGTAGCGGGCGCAGAGATCGCAGATCTCGGGCAGCGGCGCGACGTCGCCCTCGGTGGAGAAGACGCCGTCGACGACGACGAGAATTCCGCCGCCGTCCCCGGCCGCGCGGTCGAGGCGCTTCTCGAGCTGGTCGAGACGGTTGTGCCGGAACGCCCGGAGCTTGGCGCCGGAGATCTTGATCCCGTCCAGGATCGACGCGTGGTCGCCCGAGTCCGCGACCACGGTGTCGCCCGGGCCCAGGATGGTCCCCAGCGCGCCCACGTTGGCCTGGTGGCCGGTGGTGAAGACGAGCGCGGAGTCGACGCCCAGCCAGTCGGCCAGTTCCGCCTCGAGCTCCAGGTGCAGATCGAGCGTCCCGTTGAGGAAACGCGAGCCGGTGATGCCCGTGCCGTACCGGTTCAGCGCGTCGAGCGCCCCCTGCTTGACGCGCTCGTCGCCGGTCAGACCCAGGTAGTTGTTGGAGCCGAGCATGATGCGGCTGCGGCCCTCCATCTCCACCACGGGGAGCGTCGGGCCCTCGAGCGTATGGAAGTAGGGAAGGGCGTCGAGGTCGCGGGCCGCCTTGAGTTGGGCGATCCGCTCGTGCTCGCGCGCCTTGGCGAAGACGTCTATCGATGTCGACATCTGAGCAAAGGTAATCGTAATGGGCGGTCGTCGCGGCTTTGAACCTGACCGCGTACGCTGTCACCATATGCCGCCAATGCCTCGCCAGGGGTCCACCCAGAGCGGGTCCGAGCCCATCGCCGACGCCGACGTCGTCGACGACGTGGACGGCTCGACGCCCGCCGAGGAGACGGTGCAGGGCGTGCCGGTGCTGGCCGAGGTGCGCGCCATCCAGTCACACTCGCCGGCGTCGCTGCCCGCCGTCCAGGCCGCCGCCGTGGCCGCCACGGGGTTCGTCGCCGGCGCTGCCACCCTGGCGCTGATGCGCCGCCACACGGCGCGCAAGCATGCGCGCAGCCGGCAGCCGCGTCGGGCGCTGGATGCGCTCCCGATCATCGGCTCGCGCAGCTTCCTCGTCGACGTCCACCTGATCGCCAAGCCCGATTGACCCGGGCGGGCGGGGGCCCTGACGCCGCCCGCGGCTACGCCCTCGAGGTTCGCCGGGAGGTGACTCCGCGGTGGACCTTCCGGCTCTCGCGCCGCGTCGGGCTCGACCGCGTGGCGCGGATCCGGGGAGGCGTCCTGCACCGCCTGCTGCACTGCGGTGACGAACCGGTGGTCGTCCGCGTCGCGCAACTCGCCGGCGATCGGGTCCTCTTCGGCGCCCAGGCTGACTCGCGCGAGACGGCCGAGTGGGGGATCGAGCGGATGCGCGCCGCGCTCGGCATCGACCTCGATCTGCGCCCGTTCTACGAGCGCTTCCGCTTTGACCCGCTCATCGGCGCGGCGGTCCGTGCCCGCCCCGGCCTGCGCCCGCACGGCCGGCCCGATGCCTTCGAGGCGCTGGCGTGGGCGGTCTGCGAGCAGCTCATCGAGTACGAGCGCGCGGCGGCGATCCAGCGACGGCTCGTCTTCAAACTGGGCCGGCCCTGTCGGCTCAGCGGGCTCACCGATTCACCCTCGGCCGCGGTGCTGGCCGGGCAGGCCCCGGCGCTGCTCGAGTCCTTCGGTCTCACCGAGACTCGGGCGCTCGCGCTGGTCAAGGTGGCGCGCGAGGTGGCCTCGGGGCGCGTCGACCTGGCCGACCCTGACCACGAGCGCGGGTGGCGGCGGCTGCGCACGATCCGCGGCGTGGGCAACTGGACGCTGGAGACGCTGGCCTTCACGGGGCAGGGACGGCTCGACCAGTTGCCGGCCGGCGACCTCGCCTACCTGAAGCTGGTGGGGCAACTCCAGTCGGGCGAGCGGGGTCCGGATCCACGCGCCCGCGCCACCGAGGAGGAGGTCCGCGAGTTGTTCGCCCCATACGCCCCGTGGGCGGGGCTGGCCGGGCTGCACGCGCTCAGCGGCGCGGGCAATGCGGCGGCGCTCCGGCTGGCCGCCTGACCGCCTGACCGCCTGACCGCCTGACCGCGGCACGCGCGCTAGGCGTGAATCGGGGAGACGACGAGCTGACTGCCGCAGGGGGCCACGCGCGGCCCCGGGCGCAGCGAGAGCCGCTGCCAGTGGGTGCGCGACCCCGGCGCCGAGAGCATCGCGGCCGCCGCCGTGCGGCAGACATGCGCGCCCTTGTACTCGTTGTTGGTCACCAGGCTGATCCCGAAGTGGGCGCTCGCGCCCGGCTTGAGCGGCACCGCCCGCGGGTGGGACTCGGTGTCAGGGAAGAAGCCGTCCCGGCGGCCGACGCGCAGCGGGAGGGGCCGGCCGGCGCCGTCGAGCAGGCGGGCGCTGGGATAGCCGCGCAGCCGGCATGCGGTCTGGGAGCTGTTGCGCACCGCGACATGCAGCTCCAGGTGCCCCGTCGCCCCCTCGGTGCCTGCGTAGGACAGGCTGAGCTGCGAGGACGCGCAGCCCGTGGTGTGCGGCGCGCCGGCACTCTGGCGTGGAGCGGAGGCGCTCGTCGACGAGTGAGGTTGCGAGCTGCCACACCCTGCCAAGGCCAGCGCCACGAGCGCCGCGGCTCCCGCGATCCATCTGTGCATCAGCCACATCGTAGGCGCCCTCAGATGCCCTCGCGCAACTCCGCGCCCGGGATCAGGGTGAACTCCACGGTCTCCCACGAGGCCTGGGCCAGGCCGTCGCGCAGCGCATCGTCATCGTCAAACCCGTGGCCCAGACGCCGTCCCTCGCAGTGCACGCGCACTTCTTCGGCTGCAAACGGCCAGGGCTCGAGCGCGGCCGCGAGCGGCTCGTTCGCGAGCGGTCGCAGCGCGATATCGACCTCGCTCCCGTCGGCTGCCGGCACCGTCTCGAGTCTCAATGGCGCCCAGTCGAGCAGCAGCGCCAGCGAGATGAGGTCCCACGTCCACACCAGCCGGCTGTTGCGAGACACCTGCTCGGGGGCGGCGTGGGGCGCGGAGAACGGATCGTCACGCAAGGTCTGCAGCAGCGAGCCCTCGAGCTCGGCCGCATAGTCCAGGAACGCGGTCACCGCGTCAGCGTCGGCGTCGTTGGCAGCCTCGCGGTCAAAGGATTCGTACAGCCGCCGGCCATGCATGATGGCCAGCAGCGCGGCGTAGCGGCTCTGCGTCACGAGCCGCTCCGGCCCGTGTGACCACAGCCCGGCGTTGGTCCTCGCGCCCATCTCCATGAACGACTGCGGCAGGCCTGTCCTTGGGTGGCGAACCGGCTCTGAGTCCCATGCCGCCATCCCGACGTCGTGTTGCTCGGCGCCCAGGGCCACCTCGTCGAGCGGCTCCACGGTCCCGAAGCGCGCGTTGCCCCATGCCCGAGCGAACTGCCCGCACAGCCACGCGTGCGACGCCTGACCGACAGCGAGCACCCCGGCGTCGTCGCGGCGCAGAACCATGCTCGGCCTACGGGCCCTGGCCGGCCAGGAGCTCGTTGGTCGAGGCGTCGGTGATCGTCTGCGCGCTCTTGATCAGATGCTCGGCGAGCATCCAGTGACCGAACGCGTTCCACCGGGCTGGGTCCTGCCACCCCCAGGGCAGGCTCGTCTTGGCGGGGAAGAACGACGACAGGGTGGCGTTGACGCTGGCCTGCTGGAGCTTGCGGTTGAGCGTGGGGTTGGCGCGCACAAGCGCGTCCACGGCGGCGGTGGGGTCGGCGCGGGCCGCCTGGTAGCCACGTCCCAGCGCCTGCACGAGCCGGCGCAACTCGTTGTTCTCGTTGGCGATCTCGTTCTGACGCACCACCAGCACGAGCTCGTCATAGGTCGGGACGCCTGCGTCGTTGACGCGGATGACGTCGGGCGTCTTGCCGGCCTGTCGCAGCTGGATGGCCTCGTAGTTCCAGTAGGCGCCCAGGGTGGCGTCGACGCGCCCCGACAGCATCGCGGGGACGAGGTTGGCGCCGACGTTGATGTCCTTGACCGAGCCGGCGGGCACGCCCGCGTGGGCGAGGATCGTCTTCAGATAGGCGCGCTGGTACGGGATGCCGGCGTCACCGATCTTCTTGCCGCGCAGGTCCTGCGGCGTGGTGATGTGCTTGGAGCGCAGCGCCACGATCGAGGTGAGGGGCTGCTGGACGAGGGCGGCGATGGCCACCAGCGGCTCGCCCGCGTCGCGGGCCAGCATCAGCTGCGGTTCGTAGGAGATGGCGGCGTCGACCTTGCCCGCCGCCAGCAGCTGCAGCGGCGTGGCCGGGTCGGTGGGGACGCGGACGTGCACTGACAGGCCCGCGTGGGTGAAGTCGCCGTTGGCGAGCGCCTCGTAGATCCCGACGTGGTCGGCGTTGGGCAGCCAGTCGAGCATCAGGTTCAGCGGCTGCGTCTGGGCGGCGGCCGGCGCCAGCACGTCCTTCTTGGCCCCGCAGGCGGCGAGGGCCACCGCGGCGATGATCGCGCCGGTCACCGGCAGCACACGAGGTCGTCTCATCAAGCAGGGTCTCCAATCGGTTGATAGGCCCACGGGACCGTGAGCCGTTCGGCCAGGGTCAGCAGAGCGAACAGGGCGATCGCGAACAGCGACAGTACGACGACGGCGGCGTAGGCCCGCGCCGTCAACAGCTGTGGGATCGACTGCTCGAAGAGGTAGCCCAGTCCCGAGCTGGCGCCGGCCTGCTCGGCGAACACCGCTCCGATCACCGCGACGATGACGGCGATCTTGGCGCCGGTGAACACGCCCGGCAGCGCCGAGGGAAGCTCGACGCTGAGGAACACGCGGCGCCGGGGCATGTCGAAGGTGCGCATCAATTTGATCAGATCCGGGTCGACGGCGGCGAAGCCGGCCAGCGTGGTGACGACGATCGAGAAGAACGACACGAGCGCGATCACCACCAGCTTGGGCAAGATGCCGAACCCCAGCCACAGGATGAGCACCGGCGCCAGCATCGGGATGGGGATCGTCTGGGAGCCGATGAGCACCGGCCAGAACGCCCGGCGCAGGGTGACGAAGAAGTGCATCACGCTGGCCACCGCCAGCCCCGCCACCGCCGCGACAAGAATTCCAAGCACCACCTCCTCGGCCGTGACCAGGAAGTTGGACCACAGCAGTCCCCGGTCCTCGAACAGCGACTGGGCGACGGCGTGGGGGGCGGGGAGGATGAGCGGGTCCGCGCCACCGAGGTCGACGTAGAGCTCCCACACGCCGAGCAGGGCCAGGATGACCAGCATGGCGCCGCGCCAGGAGGAGCCCCGGCTCAGCCCCAGGCCCGTGCGCAGCGTGTAGCGCCTCATACCGGCATCCCCAGCGCCTCGAGGACCCGCTCGCGCAACTCCGCGACCTCGGGGTCGGTGCGCCGCCGCGGTCGCGCCAGCGCCACCTCCACCTCGCCGACCACCCGCCCCGGGCGCGCGGACATGACCAGCACCCGGTCACCGAGCACCACCGCCTCCTCGACGTCGTGGGTGACCAGCACCACGGTGCGTGGCTCGGAGACCAGGACCTGTGCCAGCCACGCCTGCATCTCGGCTCGGGTGATGGCGTCCAGCGCGGCGAAGGGCTCGTCGAGGGCCAGCACCGGCTTGCCGGCCAGCAGCGAGCGCAGGAACGAGACGCGTTGGCGCATCCCGCCCGAGAGCTCGGCCGGGCGCGTGCGCTCAAAGCCGGCGAGCCCGAAGCGCTCCAGCCACGGCGCCGCCGCCGCGCGCGCCTCGTTGCGGGCCATCCCGCGGGCGCGGAGGGCGAGCGCGGCGTTGTCGACGGCGCTCAGCCAGGGTAGGAGCAGATCGCGCTGGGGCATCAGCGCCGCGGGGGCGCTGGCCACCGTGCCGGCGTCGGGTGCCTCCAGACCGCAGATGAGCTCGAGCAGCGTGGTCTTGCCGCAGCCGCTGGGCCCGACGACGGCGACGATCTCACCCGGCGCTGCCCGCAGCGACACATCGGCCAGGGCCGGCACGTCACCCTTGCGCGACGCAAACGTCCGGCTGACGTGCTCCACGCGCACGCCACCGGTGGCATGCGGCTCTCCGGCCGGGAGAGCTGGAGCCTCGATCATGTCGCGTCCAGAGACCACGTATCTCCCTTCGCGGGCATTACCCCACAGGTTCTAAGGGTCAGGGCCGGGCCGCGCGACGCGCGGGGGGCGCTATCTCAGCCGGCGTGCCCGCCAGCCCCCCTGGTTGTCAGGTCTGCCGGGGGGATGCTACCGGCGTGTGCGATAGGGTGCCCCGCGATGCATGCAGGGAGGGTCGAGCGTCGGACCGTCATCGCAAGCGTGGTAACGATCGCGGTGCTGCTGGCCCTCACACCGGGCTCCGCAGCGGCCGCACGCCGGGCCGCGGCGCCTCGCCCCGTCTTCAAGCCGCGCGTCGGGTTCGCGATGGGCCTCATTCCGCTCCCGGGCGCGCGGGACATCGCCACCAGCCCCAGCATCCCCGTGCTCTACCACGGTGGCTCGGTGATGCGCAACGTCACCATCCACACCGTCTTCTGGGCACCCGCCGGCTACCGCTACAACAGCTCCCCCGGCGGCGGCGCGCTCGGCTACGTGGCTCTGATCCAGCAGTTCTTCGCCGACACGGCCCACGACTCGGGCTCCACCGCCAACGTCTTCTCGTTGCTGGACCAGTACGGGGATCACTCGGGCGACGGCAGCTATCAGATCCGCTATGACGCGGCGACCGACTCCGTGACCGACACCCACCCATACCCGGCGGCCCAGTGCCCGTCGCCGGCCGGTGTCGCCACCTGTGTCACCGACCTGCAGGTCCAGCGCGAGGTGGACAGGGTGGTCGGCGCCGCCGGCCCGGCGGCGCGGGGGCTGACCAACGTCTACTTCGTCCTGCTGCCTCCGGATGTCGACGAGTGCATCACGATCGGGACATGTGGCACGACCGCGTTCGCCGGCTATCACTCGGCGTTCTCGCTCGGCCACGGGCTCACGGTGTACGCGGCCATCCCCGACCCCCAGATCGAGTTCGTCCCGCCGCCGGGATCTGACCCGGAGGGTAATCCCGAGGCCGAGGAGACCATCGACACCGTCGCCCACGAGACCATCGAGGCCATCACCGATCCCGTCGGGACGGGCTGGATGGATCCCAACGGCGAGGAGACCGCCGACAAGTGCGAGAACCCCGAGGAGGGGACGCCGCTGGGCTTCGCCGCCGACGGCTCGCCCTACAACCAGCTCATCGACGGCCATCCGTACCTCGTCCAGGACGTCTGGTCCAATCCGCGCAAGGGCTGCGTCCAGAGCTCGACCGCCGTCGCTTCCATCCCGCCGCTGCACACCATCGACCTGCGCCAGTTCAGCCCGTTGGTGAGCGGCAACCTCGGGGCTCGCCGCCGTGAGCCGGTCGCGGTCCTCGTCGCGCGCGGCGGCGCCCCTGTCGCCATCGGCCAGGGCGAGAGTCGCGCCGACGGAAGCTGGGGTCCGCTGACGCTGCGTGGCCGCGACGGCCAGGTCCACGCGGTGGGCGACGACCGCGACATCGTCGAGGTCATCTACGGTGCCGGGGCGGGCAGCCCATCGCCGGACATCATCCAGACCGGCGACGGCGGCAATCCGTTCGTCGAGGCGGGCTACACGGGCTGGTATGACCTGGACCACGGATATGCGGTGTCCTCGCGCGCGGCGCACACGGTGTACTCGATCGGCCCCTGCGGCCAGACCGGCGTGCTGGTTCTGCGCATCGGCGCATCGCTGGCGCCGTCCCCCACAGACCAGTGCGGAACCGAGACCGACCTCGCGCCCGTCACCGTGCCGCGGGTGAGTTCCGGCACGCCGGTGACGTTGAGCAGCGAGGACAACCGCGCGCCCACCGCGCTCGAGCCCGACGGCGCACTCGTGCGCATGACGATCGCGCTGGGCGAGCCCGGCTCAAGGAGCGCGGTGCGCAACGGCCAGTTGCTCGTCGCCCCGAGCGGGTTCCCCACCTGCACCGCGTTTCTGCGGATCCGCACCGTGCGGTGCTCGGGCCTCGTGCCGCACGCCGCCTATCGCCTGCTGCGCGGCGGCCGGACGCTGGGGCGTGGCCGGGCGGTGCGGGCGGGCACGGTGACGATCGCCGGGCTCGGAGTCCGCGGGGGTGACGTCGTCACCCTCGTCAACGCCACGGGGCGGCGGTTGACCTCGCTGCACGTCGCCCACCTGCGCGTCGACCTCGTCGGCGACGAGACGACGGTGGCGTCGGGCACCTGCCAGGCCGGCGATTACTGGGGCCCGCCGGTGAGCAAGCTGCCGATCAGCGACGCGGTCGGGGACGGGATCGCGGGCAGCGGGACCATCTGTCCCATGAGCGGGCACGCGAGGGGTCTGTCCGCGGCCGATATCGCCCAGACCGACGACCTCTCGGGCGGTCAGACCGACACCCAGGTCCCGGAGATCGAGTCGACGGCGCCGATCCAGGACGAGACGCTGTACGGGTCCTTCGTCGCCTCGGCGCAGTCGGGACTGCCCGGACCACACGGGTCGGTCGCGGCGACCGGCGTCCCGGTGGCCCTCACCATCGCGACCGCCGGGTCGCGCCACCGCGTCTTCCACGCCGCCAACGTCGATACGCCCCGCGGCGTGAACGTGTCCGGGCTGGCTCCGGGGCCGTACGTCGCCACCTGGGTGTTGCGCGACGCGGCGGGCGATACGCGGACCGTCACGACCCGCTTCGTCGACGAGGCCTGACTGGGGTTGGGCCGTCAGGCGGCGTCCGGCGCGCTGTGAGAGGTATTTCCTCTTACAGACCGGGCTCGCTCAAGTGGCTGTGGGAGATCTTCATCGCTCTGTAGTAAAAATATCCCACGACCCCCGCCCACAGGTCAGAGGACAGCGTCTCGGACCTGACTTTGAGAGGTAAGTCCACTCACAAGCCGGCGCCGAAGGACCGCCGTGGCCGCCCGGGCCTTCTTCGAAAGCCGCAGTTGACGTTCGCTGCGTGCCCCACCCAAACCTCTGCGGACCAGCCAGGCGATGAAAGGCTCGACCTCTACGACTCCAGGCGCTCGAGCCGACGGAGGAACCCAAGGCCGGCGGTGGTGGCGGCCGGTGTGCTGCCACTGAAGCCGTAGCCGTCGACGGTCAGCCGGGTGCCGAGGAAGGCATTGAACATGCTGTTGGGGCTGGGGACCGTCCGCAATGCCGACGTCTTCGCGGACCCGGGGCTCAGGCCCGCCAGCAGCTCGATCCCCGGATGCGAATGGGAGGCCTGGCTCGAGGCCTTAGTCACGAAGGAGGCGAACTCCGACGAGTCGTCCTGTGTCGCCTGGGCGGGCGCTTCGAAGGCGTCGGCGTTGCGGGCGGTGGCGCGAGCCAGGCCCAGGCGTAGGAACGCCCGGTCCAGCACGTTGACGGCCGTGGCGGGGGCGAGGGTCTTGACCAGGCTCGTCTGGGGAGCGGCGATGAACAGCAGATCGTGCGCGTGGGCGAGCTGTGCCGCCAGCGCGTAGTAGTGGGCCGGGTCTCGCTGCTGGGCCAGCGGGGTGGCGGGCGTCGCGCCGGCCGCGTAGACGACCGCGGCGGTACCCGGGGCGAGGCGTCCGGCCGTGATCGCGGCGGCGAGCTTGCCCTCGTCGGCAAAGCTGGTCGTCGGCACTGCCGAGCTCATCCCCTCAAGCGACAGCGCGGCTGCGCCGGCCCCGGTCACGAACGTTCGCGGCGTGTCGAAGAAGTGCGCAGCGGTGGCGTGCGCGGCGAGCTGGAAGCGGGAGAGCAGGCCCGCGCTGAGAATCCAGGCCGGCGCCGGGTCCGCCTGGGTGCCGTCTCCGGCCTGGGCCTCGGCGGCGTAATCCCCGAACAGGATCTGGCCGGGCCCGCCGCCGGGCAGGCCGCAGGCAAAGCCGGCGTAGGTTGACGGCGTGAAGCTCGAGTCGGCGACGATCGTCCCCGGCAGGTCGAAGGCGAAGCCCACGACGCCGATCTGCTTGCTGGCCAGATAGTCGAGCAGCAGCGGGGCCATGACCGGGGTGTTGGGCACACAGTTGGTGGTGGAGTTCCCGTCCCACTCGGTGACGATCACCGGTACGGACGCGCTCGCGGTCCCGAACGTCTTGTCCCAGAACGGCGTGTCGCGGCTCAGCGTCGGGTAGTGGACCCCGTAGGCCAGCTGCGGATCGCCACGGTTTGCGGGGTCGACGAGCCGCATCCGCCCCGCCAGCGACTGCTGGCCCTTCAGTCCCGGCACGATGATCACGTTCGTCGGGTCCTGGCCGCGGATGTCGTTGATGAGCGTCTGCATGCCCACCGCCTGACACGAGCCGCCGCCGTAGATGATCTCGCCGCCCACGCGCCACTGGATCCAGCCGGCGGGCGTGGCCGACACGCCGGGCTCGTTGTAGAGCTCGAACATCACGTCGCCGTCGCCGGCGAACATCGGCGACAGTGACTCCCACGCCCGCTCGGCGCCCGCGTCGGGCAGGGGGCAGCGGCTGGGCTCGCCGGCCGGTGGCTGGGCCTGGAGCGAGAGGATCACCGCCAGTCCCAGGCCGCGGGCGGCCTGGACGGCGTTGACCACCTCGTCGACGTACGCCGGGGAGTAGAGCGGTCCCTGCGGATCGAGGCCGAACTGGCTGACCTGGAAACGCACGAGGTCGGCGTGGTCGGCGACGGCCGCCTGGAGCTCTGAGTAACCGAACTGCTGGTGGGCGGCGATGTACTTGCCGCTCAGCGCCCCGTCGGGCGCCACCAGGCCGACGATCTGCACGCCGCGGGGCGTCCACGGCAGGCCGTTGCGCAACAGGTGGTTGTGGGTGATGGTGATGACCGACGTCGCCGCGTCGGCACGGGCCGCCGGCACGGCCATCGCCGCCGCGGCCAGCACGATGACGACGAGGATCCGAACGCGCCCCACATCTGCCAAACACCTGCCATGGCGACCAAGTTGCGCCATGGGGGAGGCCTGCGGGGAGACGACGGCGCCGTGCGTGAGGTCAGGGTTCACGCTCTGAGGCTTCTGCGGCGGGCCTCAGGGCCCTGCGATCGTCGGTCAGCGCGGCTCAAAGCGGTTGCTCATCAGAGCGTCGACGAAGGCGCTGAGCCCGTCGGTGTTCCAGCACTCGAACGCGATGCAGTGCTCGGCGTAGGCGGCGATCACCGAGTCGCCGTAGTTCCAGTAGAGCTTGGGCTCGGGATTGAGCCAGAACGTCCGTCCGGCCTTGGCGGTGATGGCGGCGAACACGTCGTCCCGCGGCGGCCGCCCGTTGGTGCGGGCGTCGCCGAGGACGATGACCGTCGCCCGGGGATGCAGCTCGTCCTCGATCTCGGCCAGGAACTCCGTCCACACCCGGCCGTAATCGGTGTAGCCGGAGATGTCGGCCACTCCGGCGTCGCGTGAGACCGCCTCCGAGGCAGCGCGGAAGTCGCGTTCGCGCTCGAACACGTCGGTCACCTCGGAGATCCGCTCGATGAACACGAACGAGCGCAGCTTGCGGAAGGAGTCGTGCAGCGCGTGCAGGACGCTGAGGAAGAACGTGCTCGCGCTCGTCACGCTGGTCGACACATCGCAGAGCACGAAGATCTCGGGACGGCGGGGGCGCCGCGGCCGGTACTTGAGCTCGACCGGCACCCCGCCGGTCTGCAGGGAAGCGCGCATCGTGCGCCGCACGTCGACGTGGGCGTGACGGTTGCGGCCTTTGAGCTCACGGCCCTGGCTGGCCAGTCGGCGCTTGAGCTGCGCGACCACGCGGTGCACCGCGGCGAGGTCCTGGATCGGCCCGGTGGGAAGCGCGCGGTCCAGGTCAGTCAGGGGCCGTTTGGGCGGCAGGCTGGCCGTGCGCTCGATCAGTGCGCGTTCGAGCTCGCGCCGCAGATGCTGCTCGAAGCGCCGTAGTTGGTCGCGCGGGACGCCCTCGCGGCGGGGGTCGTCCGCAGGCAGGTCGGGTTGGGGCTCGGTGCGCAGGCCGAGCGCGCGGCGGATGCGCTGGACGTCGACGCCCAGCACGCCCGACCCCTCGCCCCGTCCGAACGCTGCGATGGCCAGCCGGGCCAGATCGCGCATGGCGGCGTCTGAGCCGTCGCGCAATGCGGCGGCGATCTGCTGGCGCAGCGCGTCGAGGTCGAGGTCGAGCGACTGCCCGCTCTGTCCCACGGCCGCCTCCGAGATCTCCCAACGGGCCGCCTCGGCCTCGGCGGCGCGAAAGAAGAAGCGATCGAATACGAGCTCGAAGGTGTGGCGGTCGTCGGGGGACTTGGCCAGCGTGGCGGCGAGCGCCTCCTTGAAGTCCTCGGCGACCGTCCAGCTGATCTGGGTGAGCGCGGCGAAGGCGTCGAGCAGCTCCGAGGTGCCGACGGCCATGCCCTCCTCGCGCAGGTCCTCGGCGAAGGCCAGGAGCTGGCCATCGAAGCCGCCGGGCCCCTGATCAGAGATCTTGGCGTAGACCTTTCCCTGCGGGCTGGGCGGCTGCGGCGGCGCGGGCATCGGGCGAGCCGGCGGCCGCGGGCTACGCCGCGGGACGGGCGTCGGCGGGCGGGCCGAGCTTGACCCCCACGCGCTCGGCCACGGTGTCCAGGTCGGTGCGGTGCTTCACGATCACGCTCATCGTCTGGCGAAAGACGTCGGCGTCGATGTCGTTGGCGCCCAGCAGCAGGAGCGCGCGGGCCCAGTCGATGGACTCCGCGATGCTCGGCGGCTTCTTCAGGTCCAGATCGCGGACCTGGTTGACGATCTCCACGAGCCGCCGGGCCACCTGCGCATCCAGTTCGGGGGAGTGCAGGCGGACGATCTGCAGTTCGTGCTCGATGTCTGGGTAGTCGAGCCACAGATACAGGCATCGGCGCTTGAGGGCCTCGGTGAGCTCGCGGGTGTTATTGGAGGTGAGCAGCACCACCGGCTGCGTGCGGGCATCAATGCGTCCCAGCTCCGGGATCGAGATCTGGAAGTCGGAGAGGAGTTCGAGCAGCATCGCTTCGAACTCCTGGTCGGTCTTGTCGATCTCGTCGATGAGCAGCACGACAGGCTCCTCGGAGGCGATTGCCGTCATCAGCGGCCGCGGCAGCAGGAACTCCTCGCCGAAGATGTCGTCCTGGACCGCCTGCCAACCGGCATCGCCGGCCTCGGTCTGGATGCGCAGAAGCTGCTTGCGGTAGTTCCACTCATACAGCGCCTTGGCCTCGTCCAGGCCCTCGTAGCACTGCAGGCGGACCAGCTTGCGCCCCAAATAGCGAGACAGCGCCTTGGCCAGTTCGGTCTTGCCGACGCCGGCGGGGCCCTCCACCAACACCGGCTTGCCCAGCTTGGTGGCCAGGAAGGAGACCAGCGCGGTGGACTCGCCAGGCAGGTAGCCCGCTCCGCGCAGGCCGTCGGCGACGTCAGATATGGATTGGGGCTCTGTAATGGTGGCGGTCATCAGATCGGGGCGGAGCACCGCGTCTGCCTCGGGCGGGCGACGCGTAGCACGGCGCTCTCCTCAAATATAGGGTTCTGTGGGCGTGATCCTCCTCATCGCCTCCCAGCAGGCCACCTTGCACGCCCTCATCGCCGTGCTCGTGTTCGGTCTGGTCATCGGGGTCTTCGGCCACATCATCAACTCCAAGACCCTGATCCTCACCGCCATCCTCCTCATCGGAGGCGTGAGCGCGTACTTCGCCTTCGGCTTCAGCCACGTCACCTGACCTCCGCGCGGTGGGCCCGCGCCCGCAGCGTCGCGGCCCGTCAGTCCGGGCGATCCAGCCGGATGGTGAGCTGATCGTCGTCGGGGTCCGGGCGACGACGCTGTTGCTGGGTCTCGGCCTCGGACGGGTCGGGCCCCGGGTCTGGGCGCGCCGGCCCGCGGGACTGCCCCGCGTTCGGCCGGGGCGCGGTGGCCGGGGCCGACCGGCCGAGTCGCGCCGTCGGCGGCTCGGCGATGTCGAGTTCCTGGATCTCGCGCCGGTCAAGTGGACGGGTCCGGCGGGCCGGGACGGCGCCGGCGGCAATATCGGAGATGCTGCGCGGACGCATGCGCCGCGTCGGCGTCTCTGAGCTCTCAGGCTGAGTGGGCGCCTCCGCACTGACCTGCTGGGCGGGCGGCTCCGGGCTGACCTGCTGGGTGGGTGGCTCCGGGCTGATCCGCTGGGTGGGTGGCTCCGGGCTGATCCGCTGGGCGCGGAACTCCTGGGTCCACTCATCCTCAGCGCCCATGTCGGGCCCGGGATAGACGCGGCGCGCGGTGGCGCGGCGGCGTGTTTCCTCGGCCCCCTTGCGCAGCCAGCCGCGGCGGCGCCGGCGTCCGCCGGGACGCCGTCCCTCGCCTGGGAGGGGAGGCTCGGGCTCGTGCGCGAGCCGGATCTGCGACCCCGCGTACGTGAGCACGGCGGCCACACCCAGCGCGACGAAGATCCCCCACTCGATGCCCGAGGTGTAGGCGATCTGGTCGTGTCGGCTGGTCCCCTCCTTGTCGAAGATGCGCCACACGATGAGCAGGCACGTCCAGAATCCGGCCGCCGTGATGACGCCGCCGTCGCCGCCGGGGACGTGGAACGCCTGGCCCTCGGCCCGAGTGAAGAGCAGGATCAGCACGGCTGCGGCGACCAGCAGCACCGCGGCCTCCACGAACGAGAAGGCGCCCCAGCCCGTCAGCGAACTGCTGGCCGACCGCAAGGTGGTGACGCCATTGGCGAAGACCGTCTCCTGATACCACGGGAGAAAGAGGGTGAAAAAGAGCCCGAGGCAGGCCAATGCGGCCAGCCGCCGCTCCTGGGGCAGTTCCCGCCACGCGCCCATGAGGCGGGTGGGCGCTGAGCGCCTCCGGCGCGCGCCGCTGGCGCTCCGGCCCGAGCTCATACCGGCCTGCCCACCGTGGCGCCCGGCCTGCCCACCGTGGCGCCCGGCCTGTGGCGCAGCGGTGCCGCCTGGTTCTCCGGCGGCCCGGTGGGAGTCCGGCTGCGTGGCACGGCTCGATTGTACGGGGCGAGGCGGGCGGCTCCGGCCCGGCTCGGGGCCGGCCGAAAGCGCTTAGAGGATCGGTATGTCCTGCACCTCGGTGGGGCCTGACCGGGCGCGTTCGCTGCGCTCCAGATACCAGTCGATCAACGCGCGCAGCGCGAGCAGGACCTCGCGAATCGCCTCGCCGAGCCGCTGCTGGAGGTCGGGCGGGATGCGGTTGCGCACGGCGGCGAACAACGCCAGGAGCAGGTCGGCGTCGGCGAGCAGAGGGGGCGCGCCGCGCTCGTGCCCGGCCTGCGTCTGCTGCCAGCCGGCCGGGGGCGGCGTCAGGGGTTCGCCCTCCGCCGCGGTGTCGGTCTCCCCGGGCTCGGGCTCGCCCACCATCCGCCCTGCCGCGTCGGCCAGCAGCCGCTCGGCCGCCCGCGAGGCTCGGTCCAGCCGCTCCTCCAGGCGCCCCAGCGCATCCTCGACGGGCTCGCGCGCGGGCTGAGGGCCCTGCTCGTGGGCGCGCTGCCCGTGATGCCCGTGGGCGTCATTGCTTGCCATCGAACCTGATCTCCAGCGCGCCGCCCTCAAAGGTGGCGGCGGCGGGCCGCATCGCGGCCATCGCGGGGGGAAGCATGATCGTTCTCCGCTGGCCGTCGACGCCCACCACCAGTTCCAGTCCGATCTTCTTGAGCGAGATGTCGCCCTTTTCGGCGAACGGCAGATCGAGGCGCAGGCGGGCTCCGTGGTCGAGCATCTCGATCTCCTGGGCGAGCGCGTCATGCAGCACGGCCGCCGGGTCGGTGTCGGCGAACAGTTCGGTGCGCAGGCGATCGAGCATCTCGGGTCCCACCACCTCCTGCTCGAAGTACGGGGCGCACAGCACCGGTACCGGCGCGAAGGCCGAGTGCACGCGCTCCAGATTCTCCTCCTGGACGCGCCGCCAGCCGGCGAAGTAGTCCCCGACGCCCTCGGGGAACAAGCGATTGACGATCACAGCGTCGGTCAGGTACCCGTAGAGGTTGAGGTACGTGAACGTACGCATCGCCTCTCCGATCACCATCTTGTCGGGATTCATCACCAGCCGGATCGTCGAGCGGGTGCGATCGCGGAGGATCCCGTTCATCGCGATGAGGTTCTGCGACAGCCTCTCGATGTCGGCGAACACGGCCCGGCCGGGCAGTGAGATGTCCAGCAGGGAGCGCGCGATCGGCCGCGCCGCCGCCAGGAGCTGGCGCTCGAAGGGGAACACCTTGTCGATCCACCAACGGGCGACGTCGGGGAAGGACAGCAGCCGCAGGGTCTCGCCCGTCGGCGCACAGTCGACGATGATCACGTCCCAGGTGCCGGACTCGTGGTGGGCCTGCAGCCGCAGCAGCGCGAACAGCTCGTCGCCGCCGGGCGGGACGGTCAGCTCCTCGGCCGAGATCCGGTCCACGCCGCGCTCGACGAGCAGTTCGCCCAGCCACTCCTGGACGCCGGACCAGTGGCGCTCCATCTCCTCCTGGGCCTTGACCTCCTGCCCCCAGAGGCCGTCACCGGCCTGGACGGGGTCGGCGCCCAGTTCGACGCCCAACGACTCCGAGAGGCTGTGCGCCGGATCGGTGGAGATGACCAGCGTGCGCAGCCCCGAGGCCGCGCAGCCCCGGGCCGTGCAGGCGGCCACCGAGGTCTTGCCGACGCCGCCCTTGCCGGTGTAGAGGATCGTGCGCGGGCGCCCCATCGGCGCGAGTCTAGGGGCTCGCCCCAGCGCTCAGCGCGTGATCTGGAGGTTCCCGATGATCCGCGTGAAGTTGCCGGCGAGGTCGGTGGCGGTGAGGACCACCCCGTAGGCCCCGGCCTTCTTGAGCCTCGGCACGGTGAAGCTGCGCACCCCATAGCCGAAGGACGCGCTCGTGGCGAACACCGTCGCGCCCGCGGCGTTGGTCACCGTCACCCCGACGTGGGAGACCTTGGAGAGGCGGAAACGCAGCGCGAACGCGCCCCGGTTGCGCACCTTCGCCGTCAGCTGCGTGAGGGCCGGTCCGATCTTGAGGTACGCCTCGAAGTGCTGGGCGGTGGTGCAGTACACCGGCGCCCGCGTCCGCGTGCACAGCTGCTGCAGGAAACCGGTCACGAGCTGGTGGTAGCTGAGCGTGTCCTCGATCCCCGGCTGGTACAGCGACCAGGCGCCGGTGTCGAAGCTGGGCAGCTCCGCCTGCGCCTCGGCGTTGCCGGCGGCGAACAGCGCCGAGGCGGTGGCGTTGTGGCTCACCTGGGCGAAGTCATAGAGGCCGATGAGCGTCTGCAGGAAGGCGTTGATGATGTCGGTGGTGGGGGCGAACGTGTACTGGAGAAAGCGCGTCCCGGCGGGCGCCTTGACGTTGACTCCCACCGGGGGCCGGGCGCTGAACACCGGGAGCGCCTGGGTACCGATCGTCAGGTAGTCCGTATTGCCCGTCGCCTGGTAGGCGCGGCTGAGCGCCTCCAGTCCCGTCGCCTGCGACATGGCGCTGGTCCACGGCGGCGCGCCGCCGTCGAAGTGGAAGTAGTACTCCCAGGTCAGCCCGCCGCCGCGCTGTGCGGCGAGCGGGATCATCTCGCTCAGCAACTCCTCCATCGCCGGGTACTGGGTGACGCCCGCGGTGTAGAGGCCGTCGGCCTTCCCGAACGTCCCGAGCACCTGGAGCTGCACGCCCTGGCCCGGGTAGTACTGCCACACCAGCTGTGAGCCGGCGAACTCCACCCGTTGCCCGCTGGCCAGCAGCGGGCCCGTCGTCCACCACCGCTGATTGGCGGCCAGCGTGGCCATGATGGCCGGGAGTCGCGACGGGGTGAGCTGGTGCGACGCGGCGATGTCGTGCATGGTCACGGTCACGGCGGTGAGCTCGGTCCGCCGCGTCCCGCGCAGCTTCTTCTCCGTGGCCAGTGCGTGGTTGTAGGCGCTGACATCGGCGCCGTAGGAAGCGGGGCTCAGCTGACCGGTCCGCTTGAGCCGGCCGAGCTCTGACAGGAACGTGATCGGGGGCTTCTTGGGTTTGGGCTTGGCTTTGCGGGCCGCGTGTTCCGAGGTGGAGAGCGCCGGCGCGGCGACGCGTGCCGGAGCCGGGGTGAGCGCCGGGCCGGTCAGGAAGCGGTCGTTCTGGCGCGTGGCTCGTCCGTCGTGGCCCAGGACCAGCACCGGTGTGGCGGACGCGGCGGCGGGGAACAACAGCAGGACGAGCAGGACGATGAGGCTCCTGCGCACCGGGGCGATGCTACATTCGCGCCCAGGTCCCTGCCACGACTGAGGAGGATGTTGCATGCAGACCCGGAACACGTCCCGATCGCCGTGGTTGCGGCGGGGACTGCTCCTTAGCGTGGTCGTCGCCGCGCTCGGGCTCGCCGCCTGCGGCTCGAGCTCCGGCGGGTCAGACTCCTCCGGTAGCGCCCAGAGCCTCCTGAAGCAGACCTTCGCCAGCGGTAAGCCCGTCAAGAGCGGCGTCCTGGCCATCGGTCTCACCCTCACCCCGTCGGGGTCGAGCACGCTGACCACCCCGATCAGCTTCAGCATCAGCGGCCCCTTCCAGAGCCGTGGGACCGGCAAGCTCCCCCAGTCGAACTTCACCATCGCGATCTCCGCGCTCGGCCGCAAAGGCCAGCTGGGCATCGTGTCCACGGGCACCGCCGGCTACGTCACCTTGGACGGCGTCGCCTACCAGCTACCCGCGGCCGACTTCCAGCGCCTGGAGTCGGGCTTCTCCTCTGTGGGCTCGTCGGGCCAGGGCGGCGGAGGCCTGTCGGCGCTGGGGATCAACCCGCAGCACTGGCTCACCAACGCCTCGGTCGTGGGCTCAGACACCGTCGACGGAACCGACACCACGCACATCCGGGCCGGCGTCAACGTCGCCGCGCTGCTGCAGGACATCAACACCGTTCTGGGCAAGGCGTCGAGCTCGGCGGGGACCAAGGTCCCCAGCTCGATCCCCCCGGCGACCCAGCAGCAGATCGCGGCCGCCATCAAGAACGCCACGGTCGACGTGTGGACAGGCAAGAGCGACAAGGTCCTGCGCAAGCTCTCGCTGAACCTCAAGGTCCCGCTGTCCGGGCAGGTCTCGACGGTGGCCGGGGGCGCGACCTCGGCCGGGGTCGCCTTCACCCTGGCCTACTCCAACGTCAACCAGCCCCAGACGGTCGCGGCGCCCACCAACGTCAAGCCCTACAGCGAGTTCACCGCCAAGCTGCGCTCGGTGCTCTCGGGGATCGAGGGCTCGGTCGGCGCGGGCTCGCTGGGCTCCGCGGGTGCGACCGGGTCAGGCTCGTCGGGGTCCTCGGGCTCGTCGGGCTCGTCGGGGTCCTCGGGCACCACCGCCAAGATCCAGAAGTACAGCCAGTGCATCCAGTCCGCCAATCAGGACGTGGCGAAGATGCAGAAGTGCGCCTCGATCCTGAACGGGAGCTAGCCCCGACCCCACCCGAGGGCGGCTACTCCCGCCCGGCCTCCTGGTCGTCCGCCTCCAGCTCGTCGGAGGAATCCCCGCCGTCGTCCTCCTCCTCGGCCGAGCCGGCGTGCAGGTGCACCTGGAAGGCCTCGAGCAGCTCGTCGCGGCGATGCTCGTCGACGGGGAGTTCATCGGAGATCTGCACCCAATCGGCGCCTTCGAACTCCTCCATGTTGAAGATCTCGGAGTCGAGCTCGGGGGAGTCGTCGACGACGATGAGGACCTCGGTCTGGGGGTTGAAGTACGTGCCGGGACGATTGACCAGGTCGTCCAGCTCAACGCGGCGTGGGTCGGCCATGATGCGCGGAGCGTACCGCCTGAGGCGGTACGCGGGCGTCAGGGAGCGGTCACAGCTCGTTGAGAGCCGCGATCTGGCGCTCGATCTCGGCATCGACGTCCAGCGGTGGCTTGCCCTGCCGTGTGCGGCGATGGTTGCGGGCGATCACCAGGTCGCGGATCTCGGCGCGCAGCTCGCCGTCGACGGCCGGGGGGGTGAGCCGGCTCAGCTCCGCGTCGACATCCAGCTCGGGCTCGCCCCGCCGGCGCCGCCGGGCGTTGCGGGCCTCGAGCATCTGGCGGATCTCCTCATCGCGCTCTGACGCGGCAGCCGCCGAGCCGGCGGCCGGCTGCATGGGGCTGCGCTCCATGAGCAGGTGGTTGCGGCCGTAGTCCTCCCAGGTGCGGCGCCCGAGCAGGAGCGCGACGACCGCCCCGGCGATTCCCACGCCGCACACGGCGAGCACCACAGTGCCGAACGCGCCTTGCACATCGTTAAGTGTGCCAGGGCCGCGGGCCCGGCAGGAACTTAGACATTCGTCCTGTTGCGGCGTCGGGAATTGGGGGTATCCTTTGCCTGAGAGCACGTTGACTGACTAGTCAATCAGAGCCTGTAAAAGGAGATTACGGTGGTTGATTTCACCCTCACCGACGAGCAGAAGAGCATGCGCGAGATGGCGCACGACTTCGCCGAGAAGGAGATCCGTCCGGTCGCCTGGGACTACGACAAGGACGGCACTTGGCCCGGCGAGGTCCTGGAGAAGGCCTGGGAGCTGGGGTTGATGAACAATCACCTGCCGTCCGAGTACGGCGGCCCCGGCCTGGGCGTCCTTGACGGCGTGATCATCGAGGAGGAGCTCGCCTGGGGCTGCTCGGGCATCGCCACCTCGCTCACGTGTAACGGCCTGGCCACCGCGCCGGTCATCCTGGCCGCCTCCGACGAGCTCAAGAAGGAGTATCTGGGCCGTCTCTCCGAGGCGCCGCTGTACGCGTCGTTCTGCCTCACCGAGCCCAGCGCGGGCTCTGACGTCTCCGGAATGAAGACCACCGCCACGCGCAAGGGCGACAAGTGGGTCATCAACGGCTCCAAGTGCTTCATCACCAACGGCGAGTACGCCAACTGGTACACGGTCTACGCCAAGACCGACAAGGACGCCGGGCACCGCGGCATCTCCTGCTTCATCGTGCCCCGTGACGCCGGCGTCGTGGTGGACAAGCACGAGGACAAGATGGGCCAGCGGGCCTCGAACACCGCCACCATCACCTTCCCCGAGGTCGAGATCCCGCTCGACCACCTCGTGGGGGAGGAGAACAAGGGCTTCAAGATCGCGATGATGACCCTTGACCGCACCCGTCCCGGCGTGGCCGCCATGGGCGTCGGCGTGGCGCGCGCGGCCATGGAGATGGCCATCGAGTACTCCAAGGAGCGCCAGCAGTTCGGCGTGCCGATCGCCATGCACCAGGCGATCCAGTTCCTCATCGCCGACATGGCCACCAAGGTGTACCTGTCCCGCCTGGCCACCTACAACTCCGCCGTGCTGCTTGACCAGGGCAAGCGCAACACGCTGGAGTCCTCGCACGCCAAGCGGTTTGCCGCCGACAGTGCCATGGAGGTGACCACCGACGCTGTGCAGGTCTTCGGCGGCTACGGCTTCATCAAGGAGTACAAGGTGGAGAAGCTCATGCGCGACGCCAAGATCCTCCAGCTCTACGAGGGCACCGCGCAGATTCAGCGCCTGGTCATCGCCCGCGAGACGCTGCTCCCGCGCCGCGTGCAGGAGCCGGCGCCCGCGGCCGCCTAGCGCCGCCTGTTTTTGATGGGGGGCTCAGCCTGACGGCTGGCCCCCCGTTGCCGGCGTCGCGGGGGCACCGGCGCCTCCGCCGTCGGCCACAGCACCCCAGCCCGAGGCGTTTCCGTCGGGGCCCGGTGGTTGACTGAGGCATATGCCGCGTTGGATCCTGGTACCGGCATTGGTGGCAGGGCTGTCCTCGTTTGCCGGCGGAGCGCTCGTGGGCGCTCACGCCAGCGCGGGCGCCTCGTCGCCGGCGCCGCGGGTGGTCACGCGGGCGTGTGAGAGCGCGATGACGCCGGGTAGCGCCGCGCGGGCCATCGGGCCGCGCGAGCCGCGGGTCGTTTCCCGCTGCGGATAGCCACCCACACGCCGGCCCCCGAGACCGCCATCCCGGCGAGCGTCGCCGGGTGCAGCGGCTCGCCCAGGGCCGGCACCGAGGCGATCGCGGTGACCGCGGGCACCAGCAGCAGCAAGGCGCTGACCCGGCTGGCGTCGAAGCGGCTCAGCAGGTTCACGAGCACCAGCAGCGTCCCCATCCCCATTCCGACGCCCAGCCATGCCAGCGTGAGCACGAGTTGGGCGCCCACGACGTAACGCCCGCCGGCGATCGCGAGCACCGGCGCCATCACCACCGCGCCGGTCACTGAGCGGCATCCAGTCCGCGGTGCGCGGCGGCCTGGGCTACGCGCTGCTGGCCGGCGGCGGCGACGGCCTGCGCCCGGTGAGCCGCGGCCCTCTGGCCGAGCCGATCCCGTCGCGGCTATGGCTGCTCTTGCGCCCGGCCGATGAGGCGCTGGCGGCACCTCTGCGCGCCGCCATGTCGCGGGCCACGGCGGACCGGCTGACCGTCGCGGCCTGAGCCGCTACACCCAGCCCTTGCGGCGGAAGTAGACCCCGAAGCCGACCACCGATCCCACCAGAAGCCCCAGCCCGAACACGTAGAACACCCACTCGGAGTTCATCCACCGCACCAGCGAGCCGAAGTTCTGGCCGAAGAAGCCCGTGAGGAATGTGAGCGGGAGGAAGATGGTGGCGATGATGGTCAGCTGCTTGTTGATCTCGCCCTGGCGGTTGGCCACCGTTGACAGGTACATGTCGGTGGTCCCGCTGAGCAGATCCCGGTAGGAGTCCACGAGCTCCGAGACGCGGACGAGGCCGTCGTAGAGGTCGCGGAAGTAGAGCCGATCGTCCGTCTCCAGCCCGGGCAGGGCGGCGATCCGGTCGGCGTTGCGGATGAACATGTCTCGCATCGGTGTCACCACGCGACGCATGGCCACCAGATCGCGCTTGAGCGAGAAGATGCGCTGCAGGTCCTCGGAGTCGGCGCTGGCGATCACGTCCTGCTCGAGGTCGTCGATGTCATCGTCGATGCGGGTCAGCACCGGGATGAAGGTCGTGGTGATGGCGTCGAGGATCTTGTAGACCAGGAACTGCTCGCTGCGCACCTGCTGCTCGTCATAACGCTCCCGCAGGTCGGCCAGGGCCCCGAACGGCCGGCGGTGGATCGTGATCACGTAGTCGCCGGAGATGATCAGGTGGACCTCGCGCAGCAGGGGGCCGCCTGACTGAGTGCCGGCGTCGACGCCGAAGACCACCATGAAGATGTAACCGTCGTACTCCTCGATCTTCGGTCGCTGACGGAAGGTGTGCGCGTCCTCCAGGGTGAGCGGGTGCAGCGCGATCAGCTTCGAGAGCTCAGAGAGGTCGTCGTCGCTGGGATCCTCGTAGTCGATCCAGACGAAACGCTGACCGTCGAGGTGCGCGGCGACCTCATGCCGCTTGGGGTTGTGCAGGCAGGGGACCCGCACCGCCGTTGGGCGCGGCGCAGCCGGCTCGCCGGGATTCACGCCGCCTAAGCTACCAGTCGGCTCTGATGCTCCGGCACGATGAGGGCGGCGGTGGATTTGTGCGCCTTCTTGGCCTTCGAAGCCGGCTTGTTGATCATCGCGATGATGCCGATGGCGGCCGCTCCGATCACAAAGGCGCCGCACACCCCGGCCAATGCCCACGAGCCCAGCCGCACGGATTCCCTGTTCTCAGAACTGCGCGCTCGCTGGACCGCGAGGAGCAGGATCCCGAACGCGATCACGACGCCCGAACCGCCGATGAGCGCCGCCAGGCAGATCCTCCACAGGGCGTTCCAGTCGATCAAGGGCGTCGATGCCGCGGCGAAGAGGACGGTCGTCATGTCAAACGCCCGCGGTCGAGGGTTGTGCCTGCCGGGTAGCGAGCCCTCTGGCCTCTTCGTCCGGGGTGATATGCGTGCGGTCCAGGTCCGCGGCGGTGATCTTGGAGCGCTGCGCCAGCGACCACAACCCGAAGGCGCCGGCGACGGCGATGACGGCGATGACGATCGCACCGAGGTTGCTGTGGCCGCCGAAGATATCGCTGATCTCCCAGGCCACGCCGCCGAGGATCGCCGCCGACGGGATGGTGAGCACCCACGCGCCGGCCATCTGGCCCACGACGCCCCAGTGGACGCTGGCCAGCTTCTTGCCCAACCCGGAGCCCATGACGCCGCCCGACACGACCTGCGTCGTGGAGAGCGGGTAGCCGTAGTAGGAGGAGGCGAGGATCACCGATGCGCTGGCGGTCTCGGCCGCGAACCCCTGCGGGGATTCGACGGTCGTGATCCGGTTGCCCATCGTGTTGATGATCCGCCACCCGCCGGTCGCAGTGCCGAGCGCGATCGCCGAGGCGCAGATGAGCTTGACCCAGAACGGCACCGAGAAGTTGGTCGCGCTGATGTCACCGTGCGCGATCAGGGCCAGCGAGATGACGCCCATCGTCTTCTGTGCATCGTTCGTGCCGTGCGCCAGCGAGACGAGCGATGCCGAGCCGACCTGGCCGATGCGGTAGCCGACGACCGAGTCCTTGGCGCCGAGGAACCGGATGATCATCCGGTAGGCGACGTAGACGCCGATGAAGGCCACCACGCCGGCGATGATCGGCGACAGGAGTGCGGGCACGATCACGGACTGCACCAGGTTGTGCCAGTTCACCGCGTTACTGCTGGCCGCGACGATGGTCGCCCCGATCACGCCGCCGATGAGCGCATGGCTCGAGCTCGACGGGATCGTGAAGTACCAGGTGATGAGGTTCCACATCATCGCGCCGATCAGGGCGGCGAGCACGAGCAGCAGCCCGCCGTTGCCGGCAAGCACGGCGGGGTTGACGATGCCCTTGGCGATCGTGGCCGCCACGCTGATCGAGATGAACGCGCCCGCGAAGTTCAGGCAGGCGGAGATGATGACGGCGACCTTGGGCTTCAGCGCGCCCGTCGCGATGGACGTCGCCATCGCGTTGGCGGTGTCATGGAAGCCGTTTGTGAAGTCGAACGCCACTCCCGCGACGATGACCAGGATCAGAACCAGATCGGACCCCATGCGGGGTGGAGAGTGACATTTCTAACACGCCTTCAAGTAACCGGCCTGTGAACGCGACGCGGGTTTTGCGATTACTCGGTGGAGCTGAATTCCCAGATCGCGATGCCGAGCATGCCGAGCCCCAGGATCACGATGACGGCTGCCTCCAGCAGGGTCGGCACCCGCCAGCCGAACCAGGTCACGCCGGAGTTGAGCGCGTGCTGGGCGGCAGGGGAGACGTGGATGTGGCTGAACACGGCCCGCCGCATCGGGTCGACCGCGTAGGTGAGCGGATCCAGGCGGTTGAGGATGGCCAGCCATGTGGCCAGCCCCGCCACCGGAAACAGCGCCCCGGAGATGAAGAACATCGGCGTCACGATCATCTGCATCACGCCCATGAACGACTGCATCTGCTTGATCCGCGCTGCGACCATGACGCCGAACGCGGTGATCGCGAACGCCAGCAGCAGCTGCAGGAAGAAGACCTCGAGGATCATCACGACGTTGTAGGGAACGTGCACCAGCGGGGCGATGGCGATGATCACGACGCCCTGGATGCAGGCGACGCTGGCGCCGCCCAAGACCTTGCCGATCACGATCGAGCTGCGGCGGATGGGGGCCACCATCATCTCTCGCAGAAAGCCGAATTCCCGATCCCACACGATCGAGGCCGCCGAGAACATTGCGGTGAACATGACCGCGATGCAGAGGATGCCGGGGTAGATGAACGTCTTCAGGTTGACCCCGTGCGTCCCGGCGGCGGCCACCGACTGCAGTCCGGTGCCGAGCACGAACAGGAACAGGAACGGCTGAACCAGCATCGTCACGATCCGCAGGCGATCCGAGCGGTAGCGGATCAGCTCGCGCCGCCACACGATCTTGATCGCACGCAGCTCGGAGCGCAGGCTGCGCTGCGGGACCGAGACGCGGACGATCGGCGTGCCCGACAGCGCGGCCGCGCCTGGGTCCTCCGTGCGTGCGTCGGTGGTGGTGCTCATCGCCGGCCTCCGGTCATCATCTGCATCATCACCCGGTTGCGATGCTTGGACTGGTCCTCCTCGGCGTCACGGATCGTGCTGCCGGTGTAGGACATGAACACGTCGTCGAGGGTGGGACGCGACACGCTCACCGAGCGGATCGGCATCTCGAACTCGGCGAACAGCCGCGGGACGAACTCCTCGCCGGCGGCGACGCCGAACACGACCGCACCCTCGACCATCTTGGCCTCGACGCCGAACTGGCGGTCCAGTGCCGCGATGGCCGCGTCGTTGTCATCGGTGTGGATCGTGACGCGGTCGGTGCCGACGCCCGCCTTGAGCGCGTCGGGCGAGTCCAGGGCCACGATCTCGCCGTGGTCCATGATCGCGATCCGGTCACACCACTCGGCCTCGTCCATGTAGTGCGTGGTCATGAAGATCGTGATCTCCTCGCGCTCCTTGAGCTCGCGGATGTAGCTCCAGATCGAGCGGCGGGTCTGGGGATCCAGGCCGATGGTCGGCTCGTCCAGGAACAGCACGCGCGGCGAGTGCATGAGCCCGCGCGCGATCTCCAGGCGCCGGCGCATTCCGCCGGAGAACGTGCCCACGACCGAGTCCTTGCGGTCCCAGAGGCCCACCATCTCCATCACCTGGCGCATGCGGGGCTTGACGAGGTCCGACTGCACGCCGTAGAGCTCGGCGTGCAGCTTGAGGTTCTGGGCCGCCGTGAGGTAGCCGTCGAGCGTCGGGTCCTGGAACACCAGGCCGATGTTGCGGCGCACGTCGTCGCGCTCGGTGACGACATCGTGGCCGGCCACCTGGGCCGACCCCGCGCTGGGCTTGGCCAGCGTGCAGAGCATGTTGATCGTGGTCGTCTTGCCGGCCCCGTTGGGGCCCAGGAAGCCGAACACCTCGCCCATGGCGACCTCGAAGTTCACCCCCCGGACCGCCCGGACCTCGCCAAAGCTCTTGACGAGGTCACGGACGGAGATCGCGGGAGCCGACCCTCCGTTGCTCGCAGGTGACGTCATCGTCATCTACGTTAGCCCGCTCACACCTCGGACTGGCCGGAAGCGTCGCCGTCGCCGGCGGCCTCCTCGGCCTCTTCGGCGTCCTCGGCCTCGGGGGCGTCCTCGGCGAGGATGCGGTAGAGCGCCCGGCGGGTCTCGCCGAGTACCTCGATCGCGCGGGCCCGCTGGGCCTCGTCGCCCACCGTCGCCACCTGCCAGGCGGCCTTGCCGATCTGGATCACCAGCGGCGCCAGTTCGGTGATGGCGTTCTCGCCCTCCTCATCGGCGGGCTTCCAGGGCTCCGGCTCCTCGGCGCGGGTCTCCAGGTGCTCCCGGCCGGTGTCGGTGATCTCGAACCGGCGCGACCCCTCGGCCTCGACCGAGCGGATCAGGCCCTCGTCCTCCAACTGAGACAGCGTGGGGTACACCGAGCCCGGGCTCGGCCGCCACCGGCCGCCGCTGCGCTCCTCGATGGTCTGCATGAGCTGATAGCCGTTGGCGGGCTGCTCGGCGAGCAGGCGCAGGAGCGCCAGCCGCACGTCGCCGCGCCGCGCCCGGCCGCGACCGCCCGGTCCGCGTCCACCCCCGCGACCGAACGGGCCGCCGGGGCCGCCGCCAAACGGGCCGCCGCCCATGCGGCGCCACGCGATCAGCTGCTCGAGCTCCTCGGGGGAGGGGCGCATGCCGTGCCGCCCGCCGCCGCGCGAGAACAGCCAGTTGGCCGCGTCGCGGTGGTGATGGTGATGGTGATGGCGGTGGCCCTTACGGCCCTGACGCTTGCCGCGCTCGCCCGCGTCCTGCTGTTCGCGGTCTCCCGCGTCGCGCTCGCCCCACCCTCCGGTGAAGCCGGCGCGTGATGCCCAGGCGCCTCGCCCGGGTCCTGCTGATGCCCAGGCGCCTTGCCCGGGCCAGTTCTGTGCGTATGCACCAGTCATATGTGGTTCCTTTACGTGTCGCTTGAAGTCTTTGACTGTCGTCGGTATATCGACGATACGTAACGATATATCGGTAAGAGTCGTTTGTCAAGAGGGCGTGGTCGTCACAGCCGGGCGCACGGGGCGCAGCGTTGAGCTTCCGAGCCGGGGAGGGCTCCGGCGTTTGCGGCTCGGCTGGGGACGGGTTGGCCGCGGCGTCGGCGGTCGCCTCGGGCCGTTATCAGGGTGCAAAACGCGAAAAACCTCGTCGGCGAGTCGAGGTTTTTTACAGAAGTGCCCTCTAGGGCGCATTACGTGGGAAACCTGAAGCGCTGGCCCAGGTTTTTCACGTTGTGCGCCCTCTCGGCCGTTCGGCCGACCGCCGCCGAGCCCCACCTTCGAAAGCCCGCAGTTGACGTTCGCCCCATGCCTCCGGGGCGCTGAGACACCGTCAGCGGCCCGGCGCCGGCCTACTCGCCGTTGCCCGGCGACCCGCCGGAGCCCGGCCCGCCCGGCCCCCCGCGCTTGCGCAGCCAGTCGGCGACCTGCTGGCTGACGTCGCCCATCTGGGAGCCGACGGTGGTGATGTTGTCGCCCAGCTCCCGGAAGAGGGCCCGGAAGCGCTCGGCGTAGAACTCCATGGCGTCGGACGCCTCGTCTCGGGGGTTGACGGGATCTGAGCGCTTGCGGTACTCGCCGCGGATGATGCGGTCGTACTCGCCGCTCTGGACCCAGCTCATGACCTCGGAGACGCGCCGGACCGCGTAGGAGTGGGTCGCGTTGATCTCGTTGAAGAAGCGCCGCACGCGGTCGTGGCTGTCCTCCCAGTTCTCGTACTGCATGGCCTGGGCCATGAAGGCGTCGAGGTCGAGCTGGTCGGCGGGCAGCCCGGCGGCCACCACCATCAGGGCGCGGCACACCACCCGTGGGTCGCGCACGGCCAGGGTGGCGGCGCGGTCGCAGCTGAGCTCGGCCGCGCGCCGCCATTCGAGCAGCACCGCGCGGACGGCGCGCAGTGGCAGCCCGAGGAGCGGCAGGCCGCCCGTGGCCTGCAACAGGATGTTGAGCGCAGTGATGTAGAGGACGTGGTCGGAGAGGATGTGTCCGAGCTCGTGAGCCACGATCGTGCGCTGCTCACCGGGACCGAGTTGCTCGTAGAGGTTGGACCCCACGATGATCATCGGCTTGGTCGACCCGATGGTCAGCGCGTTCCAGTACAGCGTCGAGGTGACGTACACGTCGTAGTCGTCGGGCATGTCCAGGATGCGCTTGACGCCCTGATAGGACGTCCACAGCTCGGGGAGCTGGCGCTCGGATACCTTGACCGAGTTGCCCAAATACGACTGGCGCAGCGCGCGCTCGTAGCTGTACTCCACGAGCTTGCGCACGACGACGTCGAGCATGGGGATTGACTTCAGCGCTGCCGTGGCCGCGCGATCGGCCGGGTGCTCGTAGGCCTTGGGCGAGATGTCCGGGTAGGGCTCGATCGCTTCAGGCAGGGTCTCTGGCATCCAGGGCACAGCCTACAGCCGCCGTGTCACACACGACAAGCGAGAATGGACGGGTATGCGACCCGTTCAGGTGGTGCAGACATTTGCTGCCTCGGTCCCCGAGGCCGAGCGATGCTGGTATGACACGCGCCGGTGGCCAAGCTGGGTGGACGGATTGGACACCGTGCTCGAGACCCGTGACCCTTGGCCGATGGTGGGCGGCGGTGTCACCTGGCAATCGAACCCGGCGGGTCGCGGCCGGGTGACCGAGTCGGTGGTGGCCTACGCACCTGCCGACGGACAGACCGTGCAGCTCTCAGACGACAGGGTGACCGGTCGCCAGGCGGTGACCTTCGCCGCGGTGCCCGGGGGAGTGGAGGTCACGCTTGCGCTCGAGTACCGCATCACTCGCAGTTCGCCGCTGACCCCGGTCGTCGACGTCCTGTTCGTCCGCCGCGCCATGAGCCAGTCGCTGGGTCGCTCGCTGGCCCGCTTCGCGGTGCGCCTGCGCGGCGACTGACCGCCTGCTTCTCGAACGCCGCGGTCCGCTCACCACAAACGGCACAGCACCGGACCGGCCGGCCCGCCCACCTCGGGGCGGTTCGGCCGGCCCGGCACGCGTGTCTCAGCGGATCTTGTACGCGTACGGGATCGTGGTGATCTCGTCGCCGCTCAGGCTGACCAGGTTGAACGTGTCGAGCCCGATGAAGCCGCGCACGACCTGGCCGCGGCGTCCGCTCGGCGTGAACGTCAGCGTGATCGTCCCGGCCTGACCCGGGGCGAGGCTGAGTGGCGTGTACGCCGCGTCGGGGTCGAGGCTCTGCGCCCACACGTCACCCGTGCTCGCCGTCACGTTCGAATCGAACGGGTATGTGTTGGCGATCGCCGCGAGGTTCGCCGACGAGCCTGCCGCCAGTCCGGTGGCCCCGAACGGACCGGTCGGCTCCGGAAGCCCGAAGAAGAACCCGGGCGCGAGCTCCGGTGCCGTGATCCGATCGACCGCCGCGTTGCCGAACGACGGACCGCTGACGTCAGGATCGCCGGAGAAGAAGCTCGTCTCCAGCGTGATCGGGACGTTGCCCTGTGCAACCGTGATGAGCTTGTTGGTCCCCGGAGGCACCATCCAGTTCGGCTGCTCGCTGAGCGACAGCGGGAGACCCACGTCGTTGGCGCCGCTGCCGAGCAGCAACTGCGGGACACGCCCGTTCAAACGGGCGTCGGCCAGGAAGTCCTTGCGGATGTTCCCGGAGTTGGTGACGTTGATCGTCGCGGTCACCGGCTGACCCGCGGTCAGGCGGGTGTGCGACGAGTCGGGGATGCCACTGGCCGAGACGTGCGGGGACGCGAACGAGATCGCGCCCGTGAACGGCTCGCTCAGGTGCTGTCCGGCCATCGGACCGGTGATGTTGAGCGTCACCGTCCACAGTCCTCCGCGCGGGCTTCCGTGGAAGAACTGCATCACCGGGCCGTAGCCGAGGAAGTTATCGTCGGCGTCGGTCTGGCCGGTGGACTGAATGTCCACGGGCTGACCGCTCGGGTCGATGAGGTAGCCGGTGATGGGGTAGTTGGGGTCGGCCAACTGCACTCCGACGTTGAGCGCCGGACGGTGGGACGGCATGACGAACTGGTAGGTGAACGACTGACCTGCATTGCCGGTCGATCCACCGCCGGTCAGCGTTCCCGCGAAGGACCCGCCCTGGCGGTTGAGCGGCACCAGCGACCGGATGATGATCGGGATGCTGCCGTCGGAGGCTGAGCCTGTGCCCAGATGCAGCCGGAACGCCTCATCTCCGGCCTGCCCGGCGGGCACCTGCACGCGGAAGTTCGTCGACTGCCCCGGCGCCAGAGTCCGGGACGACGGGAACACTGCGCCCGCGCCGTGGAACTGCTCGGTCGAGTAGCTGAACTGCACCGTGCCGTTGTAGACGGCGGCATTGTTGATGGTGAAGATCGACGCCGTCCATGTCCCGGGCCCTGGCTGGCGCACCTCGACGTGGCCGAACCCACTCTGGTCGCTGCCGATCAGCGAGTAGGCCGCCACCTGGCCCTGCGGGTTGAACAGGGTCTCGAACACCGCCGTCCCCTTGGACAGCGCGTTCCAGGTGATGTCACCGTTGAGGTAATCCGCTCCCGGGGGAACGACGAACGTGTGCTCCTGGAAGAAGTCGGTGTTGCCCTCTCCGTCGATGAGCGAGGGCGATGTGGGGCTGAGGTTGACCGAACCGGTGTCGTTGCTGAGCGGCGTCGGCCTCCCGATGACTGTCGGGGACACCGTCTGCGCGCTCGAGCCTTCGTTGGTGACGTTGACGTTGAACTGCGACGACTGGCCCGCGTTGACGGTGGCGTTCAGCGAGCTCTGGCGGACGAACAGGGAGTTGCCCGTCCGCTGGCCATTGTTGATGGACTCCGCCAGCTGCACGGCCTTCAGGGTGTCGACGAGGCCGGCCCCCTGGTGGTCGGCGGGCGCGCCCAGATCCTGGGCGGTGCTGACGATGATCTGCTCGACCAGCGTCGGTGACGGGGCCTGGCCGTGGTGGGTCTTCTCGTAGGCGTTGATGACCAGCGCCGCTGTTCCGGAGGTCTCCGGCGCCGAGGCGCTGGTACCGCCGGCGGCCCAGATCGGCGGCGGGTGGGAACCGTGGTCGATGTCGGCACACCCGAAGAACGCCTTGGTGTCGCTGCTGCACAGAGACCAGCCGCGGTCACCCGGAGCGACGACGGAGACCGTGGACGGGTTGAACTGGGTGATGCCGTCGGAGCTCAGCCCCGAGATGTTGTTGTTCTCCCAGCCTCCTGGGCTGAGCTGGGTCGTGTAGCGAGTCGTCTGGCGGTAGACGCGATACGTCGTCGTCCCGCCGACCGCGATCACGCCGGGCGTGGTCGCCGGCGATCCGATGTTGTTGAACGGGCCCTCGTCGCCGCTGGAGGCGACGACGGTCACGCCCGCGGCGACGGCGGCCCTGTCGGCCAGCGCCACCGGGTCATCCTCGGTGTTGGGGAGGGGGTTGCCGCCGATGGACTCGTTGAGGATGTTGACGTGGTCATGCTCCACGGCCCACTCGATGCCCTGGATGATCGTCGAGTTGAAGAAGCCCGCGTTGGGACCTGACAGGTTCATCACGGCCAGGCTCGCGCCGGGGGCGATGCCCTGGATCTTGATGTTGCAGCCCGGGGGCAGCGGGTGCGCGGGGTTGACAAAGCCCGATAGGTCGTAGGTTTGGTTGCCCTGCGACGCGATGGTGCCGGCGTCCAGGAATGCCTCGCGGCCGTCGGTGGGCGCGTTGGTCCCAAAGCCGCTGAAGTCCTCGTAGTCGAAGACGACGTGCTGCCCGTTGGCCCGGATGAGGTCCGGGTTGTTGGGGTCGATCCCGTCGGCGACGATGCCGACCTTGACGCCGCTACCGTCCGCCAGCTGCTCGGCGGCCGCGACGTTCATGACCTCCCGCGCCTCCGGCTCGATGAGCGGCTGGGCCGGGTTCGACGGGCAGATCTGCTGCGGGCCGGTGGAGGGCGCGTGCGAGCTCTTGCCCGCGACCGAGCCCAGCGCCGGGCCGGGGCCCGAGCCGAGGGAGGCGAAGTGCCGGATCACATCCGGCTCGACCGCCTGGACGGCGGGATTCACCTGGAGGTGCTTGACCTCCGCCGCGGAGACCGTCGCCGACATAGCGTCGATGATCGAGAAGCTCCGCACGTTCTTGGCATGCAGTTGGGTCAGCTCGGCGCGGACGCCGGCCTGCGCCGCCTCTGCGGCGGTCACACGCGCGCGCGCGTTGGACCGGTTGGCGGGCAGTCGCCCCAGCTGATCCTTAAAGATGATGATGGTCCGCTTGTTGGCCTGAGCCGACAGGCGGTTGACCTGCCCCGCGGTCAGCCGTGCGCGCTTGCCGTGGAACACGACATGTTTGTGCCCGTGCAGGCCACGGGCCGCGACGGCGATGCCGGCGGCGGTCAGCGGAACCAGGACGGCAATCGCCAGCAGTGCGATCAGCCGGAACCGAGAGCGAGAGCTCATACGTCCATCCCCTCCCTAGAGAAACGAATGCGGCAAGTATTCAGCTGGGCCGCGCTCCCGGCGCGGAACCATTTCGATGCGGGAGTCTGTGACATGCGGCACGGAGTTGTCAAGGGTCGTTGACGGATTTCGCAAGTGGCCGGTAACGAACCTCTGCTTTTGCGGCCGCCGGCGGCGATCCGCTACGGTCCGCGCCGCATGTTCGTCTTCAAGGCTGCGGTGGTCGGAGCCGGTACGATGGGCGCCCAGATCGCCCACGTCATTGCTTCCGCCGGGATCCCGGTCGTCCTCAAGGACGCCGAGCCAGAGCGGGTGCACGCCGCCGCGACCCGGGCCCGGGAGTTGTGGCAGGCCCAGGTGGACGCGGGCAAGCTCGAGGCGGCGGAGCTCGAGCGTCGCGCGCAGCTGATCATC
Organism: Solirubrobacteraceae bacterium; assembly: GCA_036490435.1. Classification (GTDB taxonomy): domain Bacteria; phylum Actinomycetota; class Thermoleophilia; order Solirubrobacterales; family Solirubrobacteraceae; genus Palsa-465. The sequence goes on along the minus strand of DASXDW010000233.1, from coordinate 30,189 downwards.
CCCGCCACCGACTACGCGCGCTTTCGCGACGTCGATCTCGTGATCGAGGCCGTCCCAGAGCAGATCGAGCTCAAGCATGCCGTGTTCTCAGAGCTCGACGAGGTCACCCCGGGCCACGCCATCCTCGCCTCCAACACCTCCGCGCTCTCCATCACGGAGATCGGACAGGCCACGATCCGTCCCGACAAGGTCGTGGGCCTGCACTTCTTCTTCCCCGCGTCGGTGAGCCGACTGGTGGAGGTGGTCGAGGGCGAGGACACCTCCACCGAGACCGCACAGGCGACCGCGACCTTCGCCCAGGCGATCCGCAGGACGCCGATCCGCTGTGCCGACGCGCCGGGGTTCGTCGTCAACCGGATCCTGAACGCGGCCGTCTCGGAGCTGTGGCGCGCGCAGGAGGAGAGTGGCGCCGACCTGGAGGCGTTTGATCGGCTGATCGGCGAGGCGTCGCCGTCGGGTCATGGCCCGTTCTTCATCGCTGACCTGCTGGGCCTCGACACGGTGGTGGCGGTCGCTGAGCACATGCGGGATTCCTACGGCGACCGATTCCATGTGCACGACGCGATGCGCGCCCATGTCGCGGCCGGCCAGATGGGCGCCAAGTCCGGACAGGGGTTCTATGAGCACCGGCGGTGAGCCCGAGGCGGGCGCGCTGCTTGAGCGTTACGCGCTGAAGGCGTTCGTCGAGGCGTGCCTCATCCTCGAGGACGGCGTGGCCTCGGCCAAGGACATCGATTTCGGCATGGTTGCGGGCGCCAAGGGCGCGCCGCCACTGGCCTCGGCCGATCAGGCGGGACTCGACGCCATGGTGGACCGGCTGCAGCGAGCCGCGCAGGAGTGGGGCGAAGACTTCTCGGCGCCCGTCATCCTCCGGCGGCTGGTCGCCCAGGGGCGGCTTGGAGTCAAGACCGGCCAGGGTTTCTTTGCCTATCCGCGCCCGGACGCCGGCTGGGAAGAGCGTCCGGTCAAGCTCGAGTCGCGCGGTGAGGTCGCCATCGCGTGGCTGGACCGGCCACCGGCCAACTCACTCTCCCCCGAGGTACTGGCCGCGATGACCGATCTGTGGGAGCAGGTCACCGCCTCGGACGCCATCCGCGTGCTGGTGTTCGCCTCCGCCAATCCGATGCTCTTCTGCGCCGGCGCCGATATCAAGGCCTTCCAGCGCCTCGACGCCGTCACGTGCCGCGAGCTGGTGCAGAGCGCCCACGGACTGTTCGACGCCTTTGCGGCCAGCTCGGTGGTGACGATCGCCGCGGTCAACGCCGTCGCGCTGGGCGGCGGCTGCGAGCTCGCCATGGCCTGCGACCTGCGCATCGCCGCCGATTCGGCCAGCTTCGGCCAGCCCGAGATCAACCTCGGCATCATCCCCGGCTTCGGCGGCACTCAGCGCCTGGCCCGCCTGGTGGGACGGGCGCGGGCTCTGGAGCTCAATCTCGTCGGCGACGCGATCGGCGCCGCCGAGGCCTACGACTGGGGCCTGGTCAACCGCGCCGTCCCCGACCACGAGCTCCTCGACACCACGCTGGGCTGGGCGCGCAAGCTGGCCGGGCAGGCGCCGCTCGCGGTGGCGGAGATCAAGCGGGTGTCCGGGGCCGATGACCTGGCTACCGGCCTCGCCGCGGAGAAGGACGCCTTCGTCACCGTCTTCGGCTCCGAGGACGCGCGCGAGGGCATCACCGCATTTCTGGGCAAGCGTGCCCCGCGGTGGAATCGGACCCCCGCCCGCCCGTGAGCGCGGGTCGCGTCGCCGAGCTGATCCGACAGGCCGGCTCGGTAGTGGCGCTGACCGGCGCGGGCATCTCGGTCCCGTCGGGGATCCCGGACTTCCGGTCGCCGGGGACGGGGCTGTGGACGGGCGTGGATCCGATGGAGGTGGCGCACATCGACGTGTTCCGCCGGGACCCCGAGCGCTTCTGGCACTTCTACGGCAACCGCTTCCAGACTCTGGAGTACAAGGAGCCCAACAGCGCTCACCGCGCGCTGGCGGCGCTCGAGCACGCGGGGCTGGTGGACGCGGTGGTCACGCAGAACATCGACCGCCTACACGCCAAGGCCGGCAGCCGCGACCTCGTCGAGATCCACGGCTCGATTGCGCACTCCTCCTGCCTGCGGTGCCGTGCCCGCTACCCCCTGACTGAGGTGCGCTCGCGCCAGGCGGCCGACGGGGCAGGGATCCCGCGATGCGACTGCGCGCAGCCCCTCAAGCCCGACGTCGTGCTATTCGGCGAGTACCTGCCCGTCGCCGCGCTGACCCGCGCTGAACAGCTGGCGCACGGGGCCGACGTGATGCTCTGCATCGGCTCGTCGCTGGAGGTCTACCCGGTGGCCCAACTACCGCAGATGACCCTCGACGCCGGGGGCGAGATCGCGATCATCACGCAGGGCTCGACCCCGTATGACAGCCAGGCTGCGGCGCGGTGCGGGGGAGATGTCGAGGAGGAGATGGAGGCGATCGCGCAGGCGCTGGGCCTCACGACGGTCTAGCCTGTCGCCGCCGCGCGGGCCCGCAGCGCCGCCTCGACCCGGCCCAGCGCGAACTGCACCGCCGTCTCGTTCTCTGTGCTCAGCGGCCCCGACAACGCCGCCTGCGCGGCGGCGGCGACCGGCTCGCGCTGGCCTCGCAGCTCGGCCAGGCGGTCGGCCAGTTCCCCGGCTTGGGAATCGGCGCCAAGCTCGGCGAGCGCGGCGTCGAGCGCCACCAGGAGTTGCAGTGCCGCCTCCCGCGGCCGCCCCTGATCGACATCGGCCCGCGCGCGCAGGGTCAGCTCCTCGCAGGCCAGGGTCGCCTCGCGGGCGCCGAGCCGCGCCGCCAGACGGGCCTGTGGGGCCAGGATCCGCGCCCGCTTCTGGCGTCCCGCCGGCAACGAGAGCTCCTTGGCCGAGGTCCAGCGGCCCTCGGCCACCTCTTCGCCGGCGCCGAAGCCGATGCGGGCGACCAGCGCGTGCGGGCGGCCCACTGCGTGCAGGTGCGGATCGGCGGTGATGACCCGGAAGGAGTGGAGGGCCCGGTTCAGCACAGCCAAGCCGGTCTCGAACTCCTCCTCTCCAGCGGCGGCCAGCCACGTCCGCGCCTGGCTGGCTGCGAGCGGCGCCCCGACGTCGATGACCGTCGCGCGCCCGGTGGTGACGGCCGTCGGCTCGGGCTCAGGCGTGGCGTCGCGCTCACGGCGCCGACCGGACAGGCGCCGGCGCTCCGGGGCCCCGAGGGTGGCGAAGACCAGCACGTGGGTGGGCGGCCCCGCCGGGTGGGTGGGGACCGTTTCCTCGGCCCGCACCAGGTAGCGCCCGTCGGGCGGGCCCAGGGACCAGGGCAGCTCCACCTGTACGAAGCGAAACAGACCGGCGGACGCGCTCACCGGCGCGGCATATCACGTCGGCGCGCCAGGTGCGACCGGATTACTTGGTCTTTTCCTGGATCGCGTACTTGCTGGGGGCGATCGGGACGACCGGCTCAGGGATCTGGCTGATGCGGTTGATGAGCTGGATCCACTGACCGGGCTGCAGGATGCTCTTGATCTGCTTGGTCAGCTTGTTGTTGGTCCCGAAGTCCGGGGTGAACGTGATCTGGATCCGATTCTTGTGGTCCGGCAGGGCCAGGGTGTTGGGCTGGGCCTTGTAGGAGATGTCGGAGACGATCTGGTTGGGGCGCATCGAGCCCTGCAGCGTGAGCAGCCGGCGGATCGTTATGTCGGTGATCGACCCCGGCTGCTGGTGGCCCGAGACGGGGATCCCGTTGATCTTGGAGATGTCGACGCTGGCTCCGGTGGCGCCCGCGGCATCGGTGCCCGTCGCGCCCGTCGCGCTGTGGCCGCACTCGAGGCCGGACACGTCGGGGTCCAGGCCGGAGGCCGAGAGGAACTCGATCACCGCGAGCACGCGCCGGTCGATGAGGCCGGCCTCGACGTCGCGGCGGCCGCACGCGTAGACCTGTACGTGCGGATCAGAGAGCACGCGCGTGGTGAGCTGCTGCTTGGACATCAGCAGCACCTGCCCGACGCTCGGGTTCTTGGCGCCGGGGCCGAAGAACGGGTCGACGCCCGCGGCGCGGTAGACGGCGGTGGCCTCCAGCAGCTTCCAGCCGTCGAGGATCGGCTTGGGGTCGATATCCGGGGCGCCCTTGCCCGCGGGCTGGATCGTGAAGTACAGATGCGGGGACACGCCCTGCGAGGGCCCGCCGACCCGGCCCAGAACCGTGCCGGCGACGACGATCGCGCCCTTCTTGAGCGACTTGAGCGTGTACTGGTTCTTATCCAGATGCAGGGTGTCCGAGAAGTAGTTGCGGAAGTTGGTGATCAGCTGGGAGGAGTTCTTGAGCTGGAGGTTGCCGCCCGCGGCGTAGGAGGCCGGGCGGTTGGGGTTGGCGAAGAGGCGCTCCTTGACCATCGGCGCCGTGACCGTCGCGGCCGTGGTCTGAGCATGGGAGGCTGCGCTCTGAGCGCCGCCGGCGGCCGATGAGGCGGCCTTGTCCGCGGCGCTGGCGGCGGCCGGAGTACCTGACTTGACCGCCTTGCCGTTGGTCTGGGTGCCCGCCGACGCGGGCGCGGTGATAGCGGGCGTCGAGGTGGAGGGCTTGGTGGCGGCCTTGCTGATGGTGGTGGCCGTTTTGGGCAGCACCTGCGTGCCGGCGGAGGCCGCCCCGGTGGGGGCCTTGGCCGAGGGAACCGAGAACTCCTTGATGATCTGCTTGGAGGAGGACTTGACCGGCTTGGGCACGGGGTAGCGCTTGGAGACGCTGCCCAGGTGCGCGTAGGTGTAGATGTTGCCGGTGGAGTCCTGGAGCTTGACGTAGTTGCCCAGCAGCCGCGAGGTGCCGATGCCGACGATCTTGCCGTCGTTGACCGCGATCACCGGCGAGTTCTTCTTGGCGAAGATCGACGTGCCCTTGGCGTTGGGGTTGGACTCGATCGCGATGGCGGCGTTCGTGCCCTTGACCTTGTTCTTGGCCAGCTTGACCACCGAGGAGTCCGCGTACTTGGCCGGCGCGGCGACGGGGAAGTGGCCCTCGACCAGGCCGGTCAGAGCGCCGATGAGCTGCGACGGGATGCCGCCGATGAGCTTGGCGCGCAGAAGTACAGACTCGACGTACCAGCTCGCGTGGTTGTAAGCGAAGATCGCCTTGGAGACGTTGCTCGAGGCGCCCGCCGCGTGGAGGTAGCGCGCCGCGGTGAAGATGGCATCCACGGGGTTGTAGGGGTCGGCCACGCCGTCGCCGTTGGCGTCGACGCCCCATTCCTTCCACGTGGAGGGCAGGAACTGCATCCAGCCGACGGCGCCCGCGGATGACACAGACAGGTTGCGCCCGTAGTCGGTCTCGATCTCGTTGATCCCGGCCAGGACCTGCCAGGGCACCTGGTACTCGATGCCCGCCGCCTGGTAGATCGGGATCAGGAAGGGCGGGATCCGGAACGAATCGATGAAGAAGTTGGGGACCCCGATCGGCGCGGGCCCGGGCAGCGACAGCGAGAAGGTGGGGTTGGTGGCGGACGGCACGCCCTTGCCCGTGGGCAGGTTCTTGGTCGTCGACGTGGTCTTGGTGGTCGCCTTCTTCTTGGACTTGGCCTTGCCGGTTTTCTTCTGGCCGCTCGACGACGGTTGCTCACCGCGGCTCGTCGCGGTCGGCACCGGCGTGGTGCTCGACGTGGTCGTGGAGCTGCTCGAGGACGAGCCTCCATGGCCTGAGGGTGAAGTTGAGGTTGAGGTCTTGGTCGTCCGGGAGTTCGTCGGCGTCGATGAGCTCGTCGGGGTGGACGAGCTGGTCGGCGGCGCGGTCGTCGTCGTCGTGGTGGTCGTCGTCACGCCTGCCGAGGGCGTGGTGGACGTCGACGGGGCGCACTGCTGGCTCTCGGAGGCGACGGGCCCGGTGATGGGCAGGCCCATGGCCGAGATCGGCGTCCCGGGGGCGACGTTGACGTGAAAGACCAGAGTCTGGCCGGTGACGAGCGTCACCGTGACCGTGCACTCGTCAGCGGAGGCGGTTGGAACCACGGACAGGGCCCAGGCGACGAAGATCGCCCCGGCGGTGACAAGCACTGCGAGCAGCTTGCGGCTCATCGTGGCCGCGCTTCTCCGACCATTACGTTGGTGCGCACTCCAATGAAATAACGGGACAAACTGACGTCAGCTGCCGTGGACGCTACTGACTGGTCCGGAGCGATGCAACGCGGAACCACGCCCCGCCGCAATCTAGCTTTTCGATCGCGCGGGATATGAAGAACTTGCGAAGACGCCGGCAGGTCCTTTCCGGTTGCCGGGCGCATAAAACTCTGCATCTCAGCCTCTGCCTCTACCTCAGCTCGAGTGTTACTCTCGAGTACGCCAAACCTGTGCCCCGGGGTCTACCCCGGCTAGCTACAGTCCAAGCCCATGAGCGACGAGAACAGCCTCAAGGGGCGCATGACCAGGCAGGGCGAGGAGGCCATCGGCCGAGTCGCGCAGGAGCTGTTGGAGAACCCGGTGGTTGCCGGCGCCCTCTCACGCGCGTTTGAGACGCGCGAGCGCGCGGTGCGCGCCCAGGAGGTCGCGATGGGCGCGCTGAACCTGCCCTCGGCCAGCGATCTGGAACGGCTCACGCGGCGGGTACGCAGCGTCTCGCAGCGCCTGGAGGGGATCGAAGACGCCATGGACCGCCTCGACGAGCGTCTCGGCCGCGCCGGCGACGGCGCCGCGCTGCAGGAGCGCCTCACCCGGATCGAGGCGTCGCTCGAGCGCCTCGAGGGAGCCACCGCGGCAAGCGCCCGACCCGCGGCGCGCGCCAAGCCTCGGGCCGCCGAGCCGGCCGCAGCCACGCCCGCCGGCGAGGAACCGCCGACCTCCGGCTAGACCTACGAGCCGCTCAGCGCGGCCACGGCCAGCTCGCCGAGCCGCCGCTCGGCGTCATGCAGCGCCTCGGTATCGATGCGCAGGCGCTTCGGAAGCACGAGATCAGAGACGATCAGCGCGCACCCGGCGCGCAGCCCCCGGCGCGCCGCCAGCGCGAACAGCGTCGCCGTCTCCATCTCCATGGCGCGCGCTCCCTGGGCGTGCCACCGTTCCTCGCTGCCCTCGGGGCTGTCGTAGAACAGATCGCTCGAGACGACCGCACCTTCGGGCCCGTCGGACCCGGCGGCGGCGCGCAGGCGCTCGAGCAGCTGAGGATCGCCGGCCACACGGTCCGCGGCGCCCAGCGTCCGGCTCGTCCCGTCGGCGGCGAGCGCCTCGCTGGCCACCAGCAGGTCGCCCAGGTGCAACGAGGCGTCCAGCGCGCCGCACGTCCCCACCCGCAGCAGCGTCCGCGCCCCCAGATCCGCCAGTTCGGCGATGACGATGGCCGCGCTCGGTCCGCCCATGCCCGTGCTCTGGATGGTGAGTGGGCGACCGTCGCGCGCCTCCCCGGAGTAGCCCCACAGCCCACGGTTGTGGTTGAACATCTTGGGCTCGGCAAGGAGCGCCTGGGCGAGCAGCAGGGCCCGGCCCGGATCGCCGGGGAGCAGCACCCGTTCGGCCAGCGGCGCGGTCGGCAACAGGTGGATGGGGGACACGGCCGGGCAGCTTACGGCCGGGTGGGTGGGTGGTACAGATTCCATACACTGCGCCGGCGTGGCGGAGTTCACCTCACCCAAAGAGTTCCGGGAGGTCATGGACCGCACGTTCGCGCTCATGAGCGACGACCCCGACATGGGCCCCAAGCTCCGTGACGCGGACACACCGCAGCGGTTCGAGTTCACCGACGTGGACCTCGTGGTCAACATCCGCGCCGGCGGGGCCGACGAGCCCAACCTGGCGTGGGAGTGGTCCGACGAGATCGACTGGGAGCCGAAGGTGCGGATGTCGATGAGCTCGGAGACCGCCAACCGGTACTTCCAGGGCAAGGAGAACGTGGCGATTGCGATCGCCCGGCGGCGGATCAAGGCGGGCGGCGACGTGAAGGCGGCGCTCGCCCTCATCCCCATCACCAAGCCGCTCTACGACCGCTACCGGCAGATGGTCGCCGCCGACTATCCGCATCTCGAGCTCTGATCGGGGGCGAGGTCCGCCCCGGGCAGAGGTGTGCGAATTTGCTGGAGGGCAGTGTCCATTTTGCGGCCCGGGCGATTGACAGACGGCGCGATGGCGAGTAGACCTAAGACACAACGCAAGGCAATAGGCCGGAACGTGACCGCCGCCTTCGGCGCGATCGCGAGGCGCCGCCGGAAACGTGACGAGCGCCAACGGCCGACGCAGCGGGCCGTGATGCCCGCGGGCGGCGGGGCCTGGCACTCACCGAGACCCCGCCGCCGACTTGCGTCGTGGTTTTCTGGGCCATCACGCATCGGCGTCTTCGGATGCGAAGGTGGGACGTGACGCTCGCCGAGGCCGCCGAGCGCGTGGGCGTCACGCCCGCGACGCTGCGCCGCTGGATCCGTGAGGGGCTCATCCCCCAGTACGAGGGCGAGTGGGCCCCCGCCGCCATCGGTCAGGCGCGCGTGGTGGCCAAGATGCGCGAGCGCGGTCACTCGCTGGCTGACATCCGCACGGCCACCGAGGAGGGGCGGCTCGCCTTCGGCTTCCTCGACGAGCTCTTGGGGGCCGAGCCCCAGCGCTACTCGCTCAAGGACGCCGCTCGCCAGACCGGGCTCGAGGTGGGGCTGGTCAGGCGTCTCATCACCGGCATCGGCGTCAACCCCGAGACGGCCGAGACGGTCTCCGAGGACGAGGTCCAGCTGCTGCGCTACGTCGCCGCGGTGCTGGACGCCGGGTTTCCGCTCGTGGCCCTGCTCCAACTCGTCCGGGTTTACGGACAGGCGATTGCGCGGATCGCCGACGCCGAGGTGCGCCTGTTTCACCTCTACGTCCACGAGCCGCTCATGCGCTCGGGCGCGACGGGGGTGGAGACGGCAGAGCAGATGCAGTCGATGAGCCGTCAGGTGCTCCCGCTGGCCGGGCCCATCCTGGACCAGATTCACCAGCGCTGGTTGCAGTTCTTCGTCGAGCAGGACGTCGTCGGACACATGGAGTCCGACCTGGACGGCAGCGCGGTGGACCTGGGGCGAATGCGGATCGCCATCGCGTTCGCCGACCTCACCGGCTACACCCGCATGACCGAGGAAGAGGGCGAGCTTTCGGCCGTCGACGCGGTGGAGCGGTTTGTGGACGCCGTCGAGGTCACGCTTCCCGACGAGGCCAGGATCATCAAGACGATCGGCGACGAGGTGATGATCATCGGCACCGACGCGGCCGCCCTCGCCGACTGGGCGGTCGGCTTTCAGGCCATGCAGACCGAGCGCCCTCTGCCGCGGATCGCGGTGCACTACGGCGTCGCCCTGTTTCGCGACGGCGACTACTACGGGCGCGACATCAACATCGCCAGCCGAGTGTCGGCCCGCGCGGCCGGGGGCGAGGTGCTGGTCACGCGCCCGGTGGTGGAGGTGGCCAGAGCCGGCTTGGGGCATCTCGAGTTCGAGCGCATCGGCGAGGTCACGTTGAAGGGCTTCAGTGAGTCCACCGAGGTGTTCGTGGCCCGCCAGCGCCATGAGGAGGAAGGATGACCGAACTGGAGCCCGCGGTCCGCGCGCAGGGGCTGCTCGCCCCGGGGCGCCCGGTCGTGGTCATGTACTCGGGCGGGCGCGACTCCACGTGCCTGCTCCACCTCGCCGCGCAGATCGCGGGTGCGCCGGCCGTCAGCGCGCTGCACGTCAACTACGGCCTACGCGGAACCGCCGACGCCGACGAGCGCCACTGCGCGAGCGTGTGCGAACGGCTCGGCATCCAGCTCGATACCCGCCGCCCGGTACGCCGGGCTGACGGCGGAGGGAACCTCCAGGCCTGGGCGCGCGACGAGCGCTACCGCGCGGCCGCCGACCTGGCGCTGGCGCGTCAGGCGGACGTGGCCGTGGGCCACACGCGCTCTGACCAGGTGGAGACGATCCTCTACCGGCTGGCGTCGTCCCCGAGCCGTCGCGCCGTCCTGGGCATGCTCGCCCGCGACGGCGCGCTCGTACGCCCGCTGCTCATCGTCACCCGCGAGCAGACCGGCGCCTACTGCCAGGCCCATGGCCTGCAATGGCGCGATGACGAGACCAACGACACGGACGCCTACGCGCGCAACCGGATCCGACGCGAGCTCGTCCCCGCGCTTGAGCGTGTCCATCCCGCCGCCCAGGACAACGTGCTGGCGCTGGCCGAGATCCTGCGCGCCGAGGCCGAGGTGCTCGACGAGCTCGTCTCCGCGACGCTCGAGGGGCGCAGGGAGATCTCGCTGGACCGCCTGCGCGAGCTGGCGCCGGCGCTGCGGCGCCTCGTGGTCCAGCGCCTGGCCGACGACGCCGCGGGTCACCCGGCCGCCGGCGTGGCCCGGCGCGCCGAGGAGGTGGTCGCGATGCCGGCGCACGGGACGTCGGCCTTGGACCTCCCCTCGGGTGTGCGTGCCACCGTCCACGATGGGCTGGTCACGTTCGGACGCACGCCCGCCATCCCCGAAAAGTAAACTTATAGGTGTACTTGCTGGCGTCTCCGGGCGGGGCGGTCATGCGTCGGGGCGGCCACACTAGACTGCGCCAACGTGAGCGACGATCCAGCGATCGGGGAGATCCTCGTGCCCTCCGAGGATCTCAGCCGGAGGGTGCGCGAGCTGGGCGAGGAGGTCTCACGCGATTACGCGGGAAAGAACCTGCTCCTCATCGGAGTTCTCAAGGGCGCGGTGTTCTTCCTCTCAGATCTGATGCGCCACATCGACATCCCGGTCGAGGTCGATTTCATGGCGGTGGCGTCCTACGGCTCGGCCACCAAGACCTCCGGCGTGGTACGGATCCTCAAGGACCTCGACGCCGCCATCGAGGGCCGCGACGTACTGATCGTGGAGGACATCGTCGACTCCGGGCTGACGCTGCAGTATCTGCTGCGCAACCTCGCCGGGCGCAACCCCGCCTCGCTGGAGGTATGCGCGCTTTTGACCAAGCCCGCCCGCCGCAAGGTGGATCTCAGCACGCGCTACGTCGGCTTCGAGATCCCCGACCGGTTCGCCATCGGCTACGGCCTGGACCACGCCGAGCGCTACCGCAACCTTCCCTTCGTTGCCGCGTTGAACGTATAGAGCGTTCGATTGCAGGCGATTTTGCGAGCTGCGAAGGTGATTTCCATGCCAAACACAGGTGCTACGCTTGCTGACCCACGGTATTCGCATCACAACGGGTAGTACCGGGGCAACGCAGGGACTACAGCAATGAGCCGGTTTTTCAAGAGCGCCGCATTTCCGATCCTGATCGTCGTCGTCTTGGCGTTCTTCGCCCAGAAGCTGATCGGGAGCTCTAAGAACGGGCCGAACTACTCGTTCGGCAGCCTCCTCTCCCAGCTTGACCACGGGCAGGTCAAGAACCTGTCGCTGGACCAGAAGTCCAACAGTGCGGACGTCACGCTGACCAACGGCCAGAAGTATTCCGTCGGCTACCCCGACTCCTACGCGCCGCAGCTCATCCAGCAGGCCGAGAACGACGTCAAGCCGGCCGCGAACTTCAACGTTGAGAGCAAGTCGTCCAACGGCTGGCTCTCGCTGCTGACCTACATCCTGCCCTTCGTCATCTTCATCGGGTTCTGGATCTTCCTCATGAACCAGGTCCAGGGCGGCGGCTCCAAGGTGATGTCGTTCGGCAAGTCGCGCGCCAAGCGCATGTCGGTCGACTCGCCCAAGATCACGTTCAGGGACGTCGCGGGGGTCGACGAAGCCGTTGAGGAATTGCACGAGATCAAGGAGTTCCTGGAGAACCCCAAGAAGTTCCAGGCGCTCGGCGCGCGGATTCCCAAGGGCGTGCTCCTGTACGGCCCTCCGGGCACCGGCAAGACGCTCCTGGCCCGTGCGGTCGCCGGCGAGGCGGGCGTCCCGTTCTTCTCGATCTCCGGCTCTGACTTCGTCGAGATGTTCGTCGGCGTGGGCGCCTCCCGTGTGCGCGACCTCTTCGAGCAGGCCAAGCAGAACTCCCCCTGCATCATCTTCATGGACGAGATCGACGCCGTCGGTCGCCATCGCGGCGCCGGCCTGGGCGGCGGTCACGACGAGCGCGAGCAGACCCTGAACCAGTTGCTCGTCGAGATGGACGGCTTTGAGATGAAGGACAACATCATCCTCATCGCGGCCACCAACCGCCCGGACATCCTGGACCCGGCGCTGCTGCGCCCGGGGCGCTTCGACCGCCAGATCGTCGTCGACCGGCCCGATCGGGGTGGCCGCAAGAAGATCCTCGAGGTCCACACCCGCGGCAAGCCACTGGCGCGCGAGATCAATGTCGATGCACTGGCCGGCCAGACCCCCGGTTTCACCGGCGCCGATCTCTCCAACCTCGTCAACGAGGCCGCCCTGCTCGCCGCCCGCAACGGCAAGCGTGAGATCACCCAGAACGAGCTGGAAGAGGGGATCATGCGCGTTATCGCCGGGCCGGAGAAGAAGACCCGGGTGATGAGCAACAAGGAGCGCCGGATCACCGCCTACCACGAGATGGGCCACGCGATCGTCGGCCACTTCCTGCCCAACAGCGATCCGATCCACAAGATCTCCGTCATCTCGCGCGGCCAGGCGCTGGGCTACACCATCTCACTGCCGGGCGAGGACAAGTTCCTCACCACGCGCGCCGAGCTCCAGGACACGTTGGCGATGACCCTGGGCGGCCGCGCCGCCGAGGAGATCTGCTTTGGCGAGATCACCACTGGCGCCTCCAACGACCTGGAGAAGGTCACCGCGACGGCCAAGCAGATGGTGATGCGTTTCGGGATGAGCGAGAAGCTCGGCCCCCGGGTGTTCGGACACGACCACGGCCAGCCATTCCTGGGCCGCGAGTTCTCCGCCGAGCCCGACTACTCCGACGAGATCGCGCGCGAGATCGACGACGAGATCCGCCGCATCGTCGAGATCGCCCACGTTCAGGCCAAGAGCATCCTCTCCGAGAAGCGAGCCGAGCTCGAGAAGCTCTCCGAGATCCTCATCAAGCGCGAGACGATCGAGAAGCTCCAGTTCGAGACGCTGCTCGAGGGCCAGTCCGAGGAGGCCGTCTTCGGCACCGAGGCGCCGCCCCCGCCCGAGGTCCCCTCGGTCACCGGCACCCCCGCCGAGCGTGCGCGGCCCGAGGGCCCCCGCCCGCTGCCCCGGCCTGGGCTGGCCGGCGGCGCCGCCGAGTAGCTGTAACTCTTCGGTCACAGTTGCCCCACTGGCGGTGGTTGGCGTGCCACCGTGGGCTGCATGGCCGACGTGGATGGCGAATCCGGGCTCGGACGCGGGATTAACCATCCAGGTCTGCAGTTGGCGCGGATCGCTGCCCGGCAAGGCGGTGCGGTCGGTCGCGGGCAGTTATTGGACCTCGGATTTACCGACGACCAGATCCTCGGCCGGGTGGCAGCCGGCTGGCTACACCGGCTGCACCACAACGTTTTCGCGGTCGGCCATCCGCGCCTGAGTGACCGTGCGCAGCTCTTCGCTGCCCTCCTGAGCCTCGGCCCGCGCGCCTTCCTCAGCCATCGGACCGCGGCAGCCGTCCATGGTCTGAGGAAGATCAACCTGCACGCCATCGAGGTCACGCTCCCGGGGAGCGGAGGCCGGACGCGCGAGGGCCTGACCATGCATCGCACCAGGACCGAGCCCCACTCCGCCGACGTTCGCACCCACGGCGACCTCCGGGTGAGCGCGGTGCCTCGCATGCTCATCGAGCTCGCCGCCCGCGAGACCGCGGCCGAACTCGAGCGTCTGGTGACGATGGCGGTGCAGAAGCGCCTGCTGCGTCCCGACGCCCGCGATGGCCGCGAGACCATCGAGGCCGCGCTGGCCCGCCACCCGCGCCACCGCGGGCTGGCCAAGCTTGTTGCTGTCCTCGCCGTCTACCGCCGCACCGAGAGCCGCAAGTCCCAGCTCGAGGTGGCCTTCGACCGTTTCCTTGGCGACCATCCCGACATCCCCGAGCCGCTCCGCAACATCGAGATCGATCACTGGGAGATCGACTGCTTCTGGCCCGAGCACAACCTGGCGGTGGAGCTCGACGGCCGCCCGTACCACGTCGCCGCCAACGCGATGGAGAAGGACCGCATCAAGGACGCCGCCCTGCTGCGCCGCGACATCACTCCGCTGCGCTTCACCGACTTCCGCGTCGAGCACGACCTCCCGGGGATCCTCAAGGACCTGCGGCACTTCCTCAAGATCGCCGCCTGACGGCGCTCAGGCCGACAGCAGGCTACGGCCGTACCAATCCGAGTCCGAACGCACGCCCGGCAGCGCGAAGAAGTAGCCGCCACCCACTGGCGTCACGTAGTCCACCATGGGCTCGCCGATCAGCCGCATCTGGACGGCCTCGAACTGGCGGCGGAGGTTCTGTTGGAAGGCGTTGAAGATGAGGCCCATGTCAAGGTTCCCGTTGAGATCGACGCCGCGGTCGTAGTTGTAGCCGCGGCGCAGGATCCGGCTGTGCTCGCTGGCGTGGGTGCGCGGGTTGGCGAGGCGGATGTGGGCGCTCAGCGGGATCCTCCGCCCATGCGGGTCGGCGTGGAAGTCCGGGATGTCGGTCTCAGCGCGGCCGTCCAGTGGCGCGCCGGTGTCGCGGAAGCGGCCGATCATCTGCTGCTGCTCGGTGAGCGACACCCGGTCCCAGAACTCGATGAGCATCTTGATGATGCGGCACACGTGGTAGCTGCCTCCGACCGCCCAGGCCGGCTCGCCGATCCCGCGCGTCACCCACAGGAGCTGACGGGCCACCGAAGCATTCGCGACGTCCGGGTTGGCGATCCCGTCCTTGAAGCCGAGGTGGTTGCGGGGCACGCCCGTCGGCCGAGGCGGGGACACGAACCCGTCAAGGCGCCAACGGATCTGCATCGCGCCGCGCGTGTGCTTGACGATCTGCCGCAGAGCGTGGACGGCGGTGTCAGCGCCGCCCGCGCAGATCTGCAGCAACAGGTCGCCGCCGGTCTGGGCCGGATCCAGGTCATCGTTGGGGAACGAGCGCATCGGTGTGAGGTGGCGCGGGCTGTGGGCCGCGAGGCCGAACCGCTCGTCGAACAGGGTGCTGCCCACGCCCACCGTCACCGTCAGGCCGTCGGCCGGGACCACCGGGCCGAGCGTGCCGCTGTCTGACGGCGGCGCCCCGGTGCCCAGCGCCGGGGGCACGCCGCCCGCGGTCAGAAACCGTGTCTGATCGGTCAACGTCCGCAGCAGTTCGCGCAGGCCGGCGCGGTCACCGGCCACCACGTCGAAGGCGGCGAAGCAGGCCGCCGGGGGCGGGGCGGTCACGATCCCGGCCTGGTGCTCGCCGTGGAAGGGGACCGCGGCCAGCCGCGCCGCCGGACCGGCCACCGGGTTGCGCTGCAGCGGCCCGTCGGCCTCCAGCGGATCGCGCGCCGATCGTGCAGACCGCGCCGCGGCGTCGGCGGCGTCGGCGGCCTCGGCAGCGCCCGGCGCGCTGAGCGCGCCCGCCGACAGGGCGGCGGCCCCCGACCGGCGCAGGAACTGCCGGCGGTCGAGGCTCACGTGCCCCCCGCCACCTGGATGACGTCGGGGATGGGCGCGAGCGTCTCCAGCACGGCGCCGACGGCGGCGTCCACCCGCTCGCGCACCGCGGCTGGCAGCCGCGCGACTGCCACCCACCGGCCGTCGACGAGGCCGGCCTGAGCGGCGCCGACGACGGCCACCAACTGGCGGCGCGCCCGTCGGACCAAGCGGGGCGCGCGCGGGTCGATCGCCGGCGCCAGCAGCGTGATCATCTCCCGCGTGGCCGCCACGTCCGCGATGACTGAGGCCAGCGCGGTGCCGCTGCCGTACTCGTCGTTGCCGCTGAGCGAGTCACGCAAGGCATCCTCGAGGACCTCGTGGGCGCGGAGCGTCCACGTCGAAAGGCCGACGGGGTTCATGGGGAGCTCGGGGCCCAGCTTACGTGCGGCCAGCCGGGCGACCAGACGCTGGAGCTGCGCGCTGTCCACCGCGGCCGCGGCGAGGTCGTCGCGCGTCCACAGGTCGAGCTCCACCTTGTGAAAGCCGCTGAACGCCGGGTCGGCCGTGCCTTGCACCAACCCTGCCGCCGTGCCGTCGATCTGGCGCCCGATATCCCCGAACGCCCCGTAGGCACCGTCGTCCTGGCCGATCTGCAGCCACGTCAGGTGCGCGGCCAGCCACGCGGAGTGAGCGCCGGCGACGTCGCCGGAGCGCAGCCGGGCACTGAGACCGGCCAGCTGCACCTGCAGCGTGCCGAGCAGCCGCCGCACGTAGGCGCGATAGTCCCGCATCGGCTGTTCGAGCTGGAGCACGGGCACTGGGATCACCGCAGGCGCCGGGCGGCGTGTGCGCGCGAGCGCCTGCCCCCCGGGCGAGAGCAGGCACACCAGCGACGCCACGACCACGGCCGCGTACCCGCCGCGGCCCATTACGGCAGCGGCGGGTTGAGCCCGGCGGCGTGGCACTCCGTCAGTCCGCGCGCCAGCCCCGGTGCCGCCGCCAGCTTCGGCGGCTCGGCGAAAGCGGGCGCACGGAAGTCGAAGTAATCGGTCATCGGGTGCGCGTTGGCGTCGCGGAAGGTCATCGCCGGCAGGTTCCACTTGTGCTCAATGAACGCCGTGATCGACGTGTGGTCCTGGACCACGTTGGACACGTACTGGGTCCGCGCCCACGGCGAGACCACCACTGTGGGCACGCGGAAGCCGAGCCGGTCAAAGCCGCCAGGGGTCAGGGGCGCTCCGCCCGGAACGGGGATGGGGGCGATGCTGTCGGGCGCGATCGCGCGCGGCGGGGGGACGTGGTCGTAGTAGCCGCCGTGCTCGTCGTAGGTGAGGAAGAACGCGGTGTGCGGCCACGCGGGCGAGTGCAGGAGCGCCTTGACCACCTTGGCCACGAACCGCTCGCCCACCTGGATGTCCTGCGGGTTCTCCTCTGAGGTCGTGTCGTACTCGGGGTCCAGGAAGGTGAACGCGGGCAGCGTGCCCGCCGCCGCACGGGCGAAGAACTTGTCGATCGTCTGCACGCGCTTCTTGCGGGCGGGGGTGAGCCAGCCCGGGACGATGAGGGGGCTCGGCACATTCTGGAAGTAGTTGGCCCACTCGATGTGGTGCTGATCGAGCCGGTCGAAGATGGTCCCGTTGGCGGCCGGAGTCGTGAAGGTCTGGCTGTTGGTCGCTACGATGCCCGAACTGGTGCCGCTGAACAGGTAGCGACGGTTGGGGTAGGTCTGGCCGAGCACCGAGCAGAAGTAGCGATTGCCCATCGGAAAGTGCCGGACCAGGGAATAGGTGAAGGGCAGGTCGCCGTTGTCCCAGAAGCTCATCGCCACCGGTCCCGACGCCTTGACGAAGCCGTCGTTGCGCCCGCCGTTCCACGACAGGTGCGAGGCGTTCCAGTTCTGTCCGGGGTGGCCGACGAGCTGGCATGGCGAGGACATCTCTCGCGCGAACACGGACGCGCCGTTGGCGTCGAGGTTGACTTCGACCGGGCGGCCCTGCTTGAGGGTGAACCCGTCGACGCCCTGGCGGCCAGGGGTCCGGTGCGGGACCATCCCGAGCAGGTTGTCGAAGGAGTGGTTCTCCATCATGAGCACGACCACGTGCTTTATCTGGGGCAGGCTCTCGGTGCCCGCGCGCATGTGCGGGAAGGGCAGGCTGTCGGGGCGGCGGACGCCAGCGGCGCCGGCGACGGGCTTGGCCCACGCGGGCAGACGCCCGTAGGCCAGCGTGGTTGCGCCCGCAGCGGCGGCGCCCAGGAGCGACCGGCGGGTCATCGCGGCCCGGCGCGGTGAGGAGGGTGAGTGTTCTGAGGTCATCGCGGCAGATGTATATCGCTCGCCGGGGTTGGTCGCGTCATCACCTCGCCGGCGTTCACGTATGGGTTACGAAACGAGCGCGCCGTTATGCGTGTGCGGGAGGGGTAACGTGGCGGGCATGACCGACGATCGCGGCCGTTCATCCGGCTTCTGGCTCTCGGCCACTCGCGTGTGGCTGCCGGTGGCCATCGTGGTCGCGGGCCTGGCCCTCATCGTCATCGGGCACGGCAGCTATTCGAACCTGGCCAACACCCGTTCGCTGGAGTCGGCGGCCGGCGTCTCGCTGTTGCTGGTGGCGCTGATCGTGTGGATGCTCAACTGGATGTACCGACTGAGCGTCCGTTCCAACGAGGAGCGCGAGGATGAGGAGCGGGCGCGCGAGTACTTCGACCGCACCGGCCGCTGGCCAGATGAGGAGTAACGGCGGCGTGCCGCCCGAGACCGACTTCAGCGTGATGGGGGTCGTCAACGTGACGCCGGACTCGTTCTCCGATGGCGGCCTCTACATCGACGCGGGCGCCGCCATCGCCCATGGCCTCGACCTCGAGGCTGAGGGCGCGGCGATCCTCGACATCGGCGGCGAGTCCACTCGCCCCGGAGCCCAGCCGGTGGACGCGGCCGCCGAGCTCGAGCGCGTCCTCCCGGTCATCCAGGGGCTGCGCGAGCGAGGCGTCCAGGCCCGGATCTCGATCGACACCTCCAAGGCGCCTGTGGCCGCCGCGGCGCTCGACGCGGGCGCCAGCCTCGTCAACGACGTCACGGCGCTGCGGGGCGATCCGGAGATGGCCGAGCTGGTGGCGGCGCGAAGCGCGGAGTGCTGCCTCATGCACATGCTCGGCGAGCCGCGCACGATGCAGGACGACCCGCGCTACGAGGACGTGGTCTCCGACGTCAAGGCGTTCTTGGAGGAGCGGATGGCCTTTGCCACCGCCGCCGGAGTGGCCGAGGAGAAGATCCTGCTCGACCCCGGGATCGGCTTCGGCAAGACCGTCGAGCACAACCTCGAGCTGCTGGCGCGCCTGGATGAGCTGGTGGCGCTCGGCCGCCCGGTGGTCATCGGGACGAGCCGCAAGTCGTTTCTGGGGCGCGTCACCGGCCGCCCTGTCGAGAGCCGGCTGGCGGCGAGCATCGCCACCAACGTCCTGGCCTACGAGCGCGGCGCGCGGGTATTCCGCGTCCACGACGTGGCCCCGGTTCGGGACGCGCTGATCATCGCGGGTGCTACGGTGCGACGCCGATGGCCGACGACGCCGACGACGAGTACGACGAGGACGCCGACGACGTAGACGACGATGACGAGGGCGCCGAGCCCGAAGTCACGATCGAGATCGCGGGCCTGTCGCTGTTCACCCACGTCGGGGTGACCGCCGCCGAGCGCGAGGTGGGGCAGCGGCTGCTCCTCGACATCCGCATCGACGTCGGCGAGTGCGACGCCACCCTCACCGATCGCATCGAGGACACCGTTGACTACGCCCAGGTGTGCGACATGGCCAACCTCGTCGCTCAACAGCGCTCCTACAAGACGCTGGAGCGCCTGTGCACCGCCATCGCCGATCGGCTGCTGGAGCAGTACGAGGCGCACGCGGTGTGGGTCAAGGCCGCCAAGCCCGAGCCGCCACTGGCGCTGCCCGTGACCGAGGTCTCGGTCGAGGTCTGGCGCGAAGCCCAGGGCTAAAGCGCGGGCGTGACGGCGACCGGCTACCTGGGGCTTGGCTCCAACATCGGCGACACCCGCGCGCACCTGGCGGCGGCCATCGCGGCGCTCCCCGGCCACGGCGTCCAGGTGGTGGCGTGTTCATCGCTGTACGCAACCGAGCCGGTGGGGCTCGTCCTCGACCAGCCCGACTTCCTGAACGCCTGCGTACGCATCGAGACCGAACTCGGCCCCGAGGACCTGCTCGACGCCTGCAAGGCGGTGGAGCGGGAAGTGGGGCGCGCCTCGGGCGGCCCCCGCCACGGGCCCCGCGTGATCGACGTCGATGTGCTGCTGCTCGACGATCTCGAGTACAGCTCCGAGCGACTCACCCTCCCGCACGCGGAGACGGGGTCACGGCGCTTCGTGCTCGTGCCACTGCTCGAGCTCGATTCCGAGCTGACCCTGCCCTCCGGCCAGAGGCTGGCCGACACGCTTGCCGCCCTGACCCAATCCGCATCCACCCAGGCGGTCCGCCGCGTCGGCGCGCCGTTGCTGTAATTGGGGACGACCATGCTCCTCGTCGTCGACGTCGGCAACACCCAGACCCACTTCGGCGTCTACCGCAACGGCGAGGACGTCGTGGCCGAGCACTGGCGCTTTGCCACGGTTCGCGAGTCCACGCGCGACGAGCTCGGCGCCCGGCTGTCCAACCTGCTCGAGCTGCGCGGGCTCGGCCTGGCTGACATCGATCGGTCGATCGTCTCGTCCACGGTGCCCCAGCTGTCGCAGGAGTGGACGGCGATGTCGGGCCTGTACCTCAGTCACGAGATGCTCAACGTAGGGCCCGCGATCCGCACGGGTATGCCGATCCGGATCGACAACCCGCGGGAGGTCGGCGCCGACCGCCTGGTCAATGCGATCGCCGCCTTCGCCCGGTTCGGTCGCGCCTGCGTCGTCGTGGACTTCGGCACCGCCATCACCTACGACGCGGTGTCCGACCTCGGCGAGTACCTCGGAGGGATCATCACGCCCGGGGCGGAGATCTCACTTGACGCGCTCTACGAGCGCGCGGCCAAGCTGCCGAAGGTGGAGCTCCTGGAGCCGCGAGCGCTGATCGGCAAGTCGACCGTCGAGGCGATCCGGAGCGGGATCGCGTTCGGATTCGCCGGGCAGGTGGAGGGGATCGTCGGGCGGCTCCGGCAGGAGCTGGGGGAGGACACGCCGGTCATCGTCACCGGAGGCCTGGCCCAGGTGGTTATCCCGTTCGTCCAGGAGACCATCGATGAGGTCGACGACCTGCTCACCCTCACTGGGCTGCGCCTCATCTGGGAGCGCAACGCGCCCGAGGCGCGCCTCGAGCCCCCGCCGCCGGTCGCTTAGACCGGGGGCACCGGTATGTCGGGCGTGCGGGCCACGCTCGCGGCCAGGATGAGGAAGGCCAGGCGGCGGCGATTCTCGGGCTCGGCGACGCTCAGCTCGTCGAAGGCGTCCAGCAGCGAGCGGACCGCGGCGAACACGGGCGCGTCGTCGATGCCGTCGGGGACGTCGCAGGCCATCCGCGCCAGCGCGAGCATCTCCGGCCCTCCGTCATTGCCGCGCATGGTGGCGATGGCCCCGAGCATCACGTACTCCGAGACGCGGTCCAGGAGTACGTGTGAGGCGCGATCGCGCTCGCCGACCGCGGGGCCGGCAGGTTCAAGCGGCGCGCCCGCGGCGATCCGCAGCGACTGCTCGGAGGTGATCGAGCGGATCTGCTCGGCGGACAGGCCCACCTGCATCGCGGAGCGCATCTGGAACACCGCCGACATCAGCGTGTGCCCATAGGGCGCGTCGGAGGCGAAGAGGATCTGGCCCGGGGGCACGAGCGCGAACAGCGCCTGCAGATCGGCGGGCATCCACCACGCCGTGTCGAACATGAGGTTGGGGTGATCCGCGGCCACGCGCCAGATCCAGGACAGGTCGCACACGCCGGCGTGGGCGAGGATGAAGCGGGCGCGGGGGAACGCGCCCGCGAGCTCGACCGCGTGGATGCCGAGTGCCGGTATGCCGCGCCCGGCGTGGACGAGGATCGGCAGCTCGCGCTCGTTGGCGATGGCGGCGAGCTCGCGCACAGCGGGATGGTCGAGGGTGAACTGCTCCGCGCGCGGGTGCAGCTTGATCCCCTTGGCCCCTGCGCTCAGCGCACGCTCGGCCTCGGCCCGAGCGCCGCCGTTATTGGGGCTGACCCGGCAGAACGGGGTGAGCAGCCCGTCGGCCTGGGCGGCCGCCTCGATGACCATGTCGTTGGCCGGGGGGTACCCGTCGGGCTCATGCATCGGGAAGACGAAGGCGCCGCGGGCCCGCGAGGTGGTCAGCGTGTCCAGGAGCTCGGCCGGGGTCTGCTTCATGCCATCGGGGTCGTTCTGGCCGAGGTGGGTGTGGGCGTCGAACAACTCGAGGCCCGGGACCTGCTCGAGCATCTGCTCGGCCCACGGGCGGATCAGCGAAGTGATGTCCATATCCCATTCGTACCATGAGTGGCTCGTGACTCCGCTTCTGGACAGCCCCAGCCCCCGCGTGCAGGCATCCCTGACCGATTCCTGGACCCTGGGTGGTATCCCCATCGCCAACCGCGTGGTCCTGGCGCCGCTGGCGGGGATCGGCAACTGGTTCGTGCGCCTACAGGCCAAGCGCCACGGCGCCGGACTGGTGGTCTCCGAGATGGTGTCGAGCCACGCCGTGCACTACCGCAACGAACGCACGTGCACCGAGCTGCTGCGTATCCACCCCGACGAGCACCCCGTCTCCATGCAGCTGTTCGGCTCCGACCCCGACATCATGGAGTCGGCGGCCGAGCAGGTCGCTGCTGCGGGCGCGGACCTCATTGACCTCAACATGGGCTGCCCCGTGCCCAAGGTCTGCAAGACCGGCGCCGGCGCCGCGCTGTTGGCCGATCCCGATCGCGCGGTGGCCGTGGCGCGAGCGGCCGGCCGGGGCAGCGGCCTGCCGGTGACCGTGAAGCTGCGCTCCGGCACGCGCCCCGGCGATCTCGGCGGGATCGAGGTCGCTCGGCGGCTGGCCGAGGAGGGCGTGGTGGCCGGGCTGTGCATCCACCCGCGCCACGCCTCACAGCGCCACTCCGGCAAGCCCGACTACGAGCTCGCCCGCAGCCTGGTGGAGGAGCTGCCGGTCCCGGTCGTCATCTCGGGCGGCCTGCGCACCCCGGAGCTCGTGCGTGAGGCATTCGAGCGCACCGGCGCGGCCGCGGTGGCGCTGGCGCGCGGCTCGCTGGGCAACCCGTGGCTGTTCTCGCAGCTGCTGGGAGGGCGCGAGTCCGAACCGACACAGGCCGAGATCCTCGACGAGCTCGATTGGGTCATCGAGCGCGCCGCCGAGCACCTCGGCGACGCGCGGGCGGCGCGCTACCTGCGCAAGTTCTACCCGTGGTACGTCGAGCGCCTGGGCGCCGACACGGCGCTCCAGGACGCACTGCAGCGCGCCGAGTCGCTCCAGGACGCTCGCACGCTGCTCGCCGCCGTCTGAGCGCTGGTCACAGATCGGTTACGCCTTCGCCTTCGCGGGGTAGGGTCTGCGCGCCATGTTCCGGTGCGTCGTGAGAGCCGTCGCGTTTGCGGCCTGTGTCGCGTTGATGTGCGTGCCCGCCGCCGACGCCCAGGTGCAGCCCTACGGGACCAATGACTTCGGGGGCTTTCGCAACATCCTGCCCCCGGGCACCAGCGGCTTTGACGACGTCGCCCAGCTCGCCCAGTTCGAGGCCACCGGTGCACGCCCCGAGCACAACGACGACCAGCTGTCGATGTACTCCAACCTGACCACGGCGGCGGGTTCGGTGACGCCGGCAACGATCCCGAACTACTTCAAGGACGCGACCTTCGGCGTCCCCGCGGGCGACGCGGAGAGCACGCAGTCGCCGGAGCCCGGGGTGACGATCGTGCGCGACAAGCAGTTCGGCGTGCCCCACATCTACGGCGACACTCGGGCAGAGCTGATGTTCGGAATCGGCTACGCCACCGGCGAGGATCGCCTCTTCTTCATCGACGCGCTGCGCCACTCCGGCCAGGGCGACCTCGCGTCGTTTGCCGGCGGCGCCAACGTGTCGATGGACGAGGAGGTGTGGGCCGACGAGCCCTACACCCAGCAGGATCTCGTCAACCAGGTCAACGACATGCACACCCAGCCCGGCGGCGAGCAGCTCTTCCAGGACGCGTCGAACTACGTCAACGGGATCAACGCGTACATCAACCAGGCCAAGCAGCCGCTGAATTACCTGACGATGATGCCGGCCGAGTACGCCGCCATCGGCCAGCCGCAGGGGCCCGCGCCGTTCACGCTGGAGAACCTGGTCTCGATCGCCACGCTGGTGGGCGGGATCTTCGGCAACGGCGGGGGTGACCAACTCTTCAACGCGCAGCTCTACGAGAACATGCTCGAGAAGTTCGGCCCCGAGCACGTCTCGCTCGCCGGCTCGCCGACAGTGATCGCCAAGGCCAAGCAGAAAGCCAGCAAGAGGGCCAAGAAGAAGGCCAAGAAGAAGGCCCGCAAGAAGCCCAAGCCGGTGCTCGACCACTCGGGCTTTGCCACCTTCCTCAGCTTCAACGACCCCAACGACCCCGAAGCACCCACCACGGTCCACAAGGCGAAGTTCCCCTACCAGACGCTGCCGAAGCCGAGCAAGGCGGTGAGCAGGACGGTCGCGCTCCCGGACCCGGGCTCGGTGCAGACCGTCAGCGAGGTCGTCGGCGGCGCCGCCCCCTCAGCGCAGGCCCGCGCGGCGCACGCCGGCGGGAATGGCCACTCGGGGCTGGGCCTCGGGACCGCCGCCAACGCGGGCCCCGGCCTGCTGGCCTTCCCGCGCTCGATGTCCAACGCGTTGCTGGTGAGCGCCAAGGACTCGGCCAGCGGCCACCCCCTGGCGGTGATGGGACCGCAGGTCTCTTATTTCTCACCCGAGATCCTCATGGAGGAGGACATCCACGGGCCCGGCATCGACGCCGATGGCGCGGCCTTCCCGGGCGTGAACCTCTACGTGGAGCTCGGCCACGGGACCGACTATGCGTGGTCGGCGACTTCCGCGGGCCAGAACATCATCGACACCTTCGCCGTCCCCCTGTGCAACCCGTCGGGCGGAGCGGTGTCCAAGGACTCGGACTTCTATCTCCTGCACGGCCAGTGCGTGCAGATGGAGACCCTGACCGACCAGGAGTCCTGGTCGCCCAACCTGGCCGACTCCACCCCGGCGGGCTCGATCACGCTGCAGACCCTGCGAACCGCCTACGGGATCGTCATGGCGCGCGCCACGATCCGGGGCAGGCCGGTCGCCTACACCAACCTGCGCTCGACCTACATGCACGAGCTGGACTCGGCGACCGGGTTCGCCGACTTCAACAACCCGGCGGACATGCGCACCCCGCAGGACTTCTATAACTCGGCCAACCGGATTGGCTACACGTTCAACTGGTTCTTCACGAACAACCAGCACATCGCCTACTTCAACTCGGGTCAGAACCCGGTGCGAGCCCCGCACACCGACCCGCTGTTCCCCACCTGGTCCTCGGACGCGTGGAAGGGTCTGAGCGGCGCGGCCCAGATGACCCCCCAGAGCCTCACCGAGCGCGACATGGGGGAGAACGGCCACCCGCACGTCGCCGACCAGCCCTACCTCACGAGCTGGAACAACAAGCAGGCGTCGGGCTTCGGCGATCCGGCCACCGGGCAGCAGTTCTCGTCCATCTACCGCTCTCAGTTGCTCGACAACAACGTCCGGGCATACCTCAAGCGAGACCACGGCAAGATCACCCTGGCCGACCTCATCAACGCCATGGGGCTGGCGGGGACCCAGGACCTGCGGGGCGTCGAGGTGCTCCCCTACGCGCTGAAGATCATCGGCACGCCATCTGACCCGGCGCTGGCCAAGGCGGTTTCCGAGCTGCGGGCCTGGATGGCCGGCGGCTCGCATCGGATCAACCGCGAGGATCCCGGCGCGTCTGGCGATTACGACCAGTCAGACGCGGTGCGGATCATGGACGCGTGGTGGCCGCTGTGGGTCCAGTCCGAGCTCCAGCCGATACTGGGACAGAGCCTGCTCAACCAGGTGGAGAGCGACTACCCGATCAACGACGAGCCGGGCGCCGGCGCCCCCGTGCACGGCACCCCGTCCACGCTGCACCAGGGCTCGGCGTTCGACGTCGGCTTCTACGGGATCGTCCAGAAGGACCTGCGGACGGTGCTCAAGCAGCGCGAGAGGGGCAAGCTCAACCGCGTGTTCTGCGGCGACGGCTCACTGGCGCGTTGCCGTGCCGCGCTGAAAAGCTCGCTGGCGGCGGCGGTCGCCGAGACCCCAGCGCAGGTCTACCCCGCTGAGGGTCCCTGCCAGGCGGGGGACCAGGAGTGCCACGACTCGATCCAGTTCCGCGCCATCGGCGCGATCACCCAGCCGCTGATCGAGTGGGTCAACCGGCCCACCTTCCAGCAGGCCGACGAGATCCAGGGACACTCCGGCGGATAGGCCCACTCGCCGGTTTGTGCGAGTGCCCACTAGACTCGGTGCTACGCGGGTGGGAACGCGGGGACGCTGAGGACCGGGAAGACTGACCCGACAGTCAGAAAACGCTGTCTATACTCATGCGCCCACTGCGGGGCCACTCGCGCTGGATTCCCGTCGCACGCGGCGGGTTTTTTCTCGTCTGACGATTGCAAACACAGGTCTGATCGCTATGCCTAAAGACGTCATCCTCACCCAGGAAGGCCTCGCCACCCTCAAGGCGGAGCTTGACCATCTTTCCACCACCCGCCGCCGCGAAATTGCGGCGCGGATCAAGGAGGCGCGCGAGTTCGGGGAGATCTCCGAGAACGCGGAGTACGACGACGCCAAGAACGAGCAGGCGATGTTGGAGGCGCGCATCGCGTCGCTAGAGGACAAGCTGCGTTCGGCGACGGTGGTCGACGCGTCGGACCTCGGCACCGACGTCGTCCGCGTCGGCTCGGTCGTCCACGTCAAGGACGAGGCGGGCAAATCCAACAAGTACACCATCGTCGGTTCCGCCGAGGCCAAGCCGGCCGAGGCCAAGCTGTCCAACGAGTCGCCGGTCGGCAAGGCCCTCATCGGCCGCAAACGCGGGGACGAGGTGTCGATCGTCACCCCTCGCGGCGGGCGCAAGCTCAAGATCACCAAGATCGACGTCGGCGCGTAGGTTCTACGGGGTGATGGCCCGTGGGTGAGCGGGTTGGGCGGGACGAGGTCGGTGAGTGGGGCGAGGGCTCGGAGGTCCTCGCCGACCGCCGGCGCAAGCTCGAGGCGTTGCGCGCCGCGGGCGTGGACCCGTTCCCGCACGAGTTCGACGGCGTCGAGCCGATCGCAGCGGTGCGTGCCGCCCACGAGGGTCTCGAGGCCGGCACGGAGACCGAGGCCTCCCATCGCGTCGCCGGTCGTCTCGCCGCGCGCCGCGGCCAGGGCAAGATGGCCTTCCTCGACCTCGAGGACCGATCGGGTCGCATCCAGCTGCAGGCGCGCGTCGACGTCCTGGGGGGCGAGCGGATGGAACGGCTGCTCTCGCTGGACCTCGGCGACCTCATCGGCGTGGACGGCACTGCCTTCGTGTCACGCCGCGGCGAACTGACGTTGCGCGCGGACGATTTCACGCTGCTGGCCAAGTCCCTGCGACCGCCGCCCGACAAGCATCACGGCCTCACTGACGTCGAGACGCGCCACCGCCACCGTGAGCTGGACCTCATGGCCAACCCCGAGACTCGCGAGCGCTTCATCGTGCGCGCGAAGGTGATCACCACCGTCCGCCGCTTCCTGGACGAGGAGGGCTTCGTCGAGGTCGAGACGCCCGTGCTGCAGCCGCTCTACGGCGGCGCCATGGCGCGCCCCTTCACCACCCACCACAACGCCCTGGACCGTGACCTGTACCTGCGCATCGCGACCGAGCTGTATCTCAAGCGGCTGATCGTGGGCGGCCTGGAGCGCGTGTACGAGATCGGCAAGAACTTCCGCAACGAAGGCGTCGACACCACCCACAACCCGGAGTTCACCGTCCTGGAGTGGTACGAGGCCTACGCCGACTACCTCGACGTCGCCGACCGCTGCGAGCGCCTCGTGCACGCGGTGGCCCAGGCGGTGGGCTACGAGGGCGAGTTCGACTTCACGCCCCCGTGGAAGCGCGAAACACTCGCCGGGGCGGTGCTGGAGCGGACGGGGATCGACATCCTGGCGCACCGTGAGCGCGACGCGCTGGCCGGGGCGATGCGGGAAGGGGGCTATCGGGCCCCCGAGGACAGCACTTGGCCCCAGCTCGTCGACGACCTCGTCTCCGACCATGTGGAGCCGACCCTGCAGCAACCGACCTTCCTGTTGGACTTTCCAATCGAGATCTCGCCACTGGCCAAGGAGCATCGCGAGAGCCCCGGGCTCGTGGAGCGCTTCGAGGCCTTCGTCGGCGGCCTCGAGATCGCCAACGCCTTCACCGAGCTCAATGACCCAGACGAGCAGCGCCGCCGCTTCGAGAGCCAACGGCGGTTCGCCGCCGAGGGCGACGAGGAGGCCCAGCCCTACGACGAGGCCTTCGTCCAGGCCCTGGAGCAGGGGATGCCGCCCACCGGGGGCATCGGGATCGGGATCGACCGGCTGGTGATGGCCATGACCGGCACCCGCTCCATCCGCGATGTGCTGCTGTTCCCCGCGCTGCGGTCATGAGCCGGCGCGCCTGGTCGGCGTTTGCCGTGATGTCAGTGACGTGGGGCGCGTCGTACCTGCTGATCAAGATCGGTATCGAGGGCGGCGTGCCGGCTCTCGACGTGGCGTGGCTGCGGGTGGCGATGGCGGCGATCATCCTGGTCGTGCTCGCCTGGCGCGCGGGCACGCTTCAGACCCTGTCGGGACGCTGGCGCTGGGTGGCCGGCTACGCCGTGGCCGAGGTCTCGATCCCGTTTCCGCTCATCGCGCTGGGCGAGGTGCACATCGCCTCCTCGCTGGCGGCCATCATCATCGCCTCGGTCCCGCTGATCGTGACCGTGCTCTCGCTGCGCTACGACCCGTCCGAGCGCCCGACGCCCGTGCGGGCGCTGGGGCTGGCGATCGGCTTCGTCGGCGTGATCGCGCTCGTCGGGATCGACGTCGCCGGCAGCTCGGCGGAGCTCCTGGGGGCGCTGGCGGTGCTGGTGGCGGCGGTTGGCTACGCCATCGGTCCGATGCTGGTCAAGCTCGGTATGGACGGGATCGACGGGCGTGCGGCGATGGGTGGCTCGCTGGTCATCGCGACGCTGATCCTGGCCCCGTTCGCCGCGGTGGACCTTCCGCGGCGGACGCCGACGACAGGCGCGCTGGCCGCGGTGGCCACGCTGGGCGTGTTCTGCACGGCGATGGCCTTCGTCGTCTACACGGTGCTCGTCCGCGAGGCCGGCACAGGGCGCGCGACGATCATCACCTACGTCAACCCGCTGGTCGCCGTCGTGCTCGGCGTGACCCTGCTGGGCGAGCGGCCCGGGCCCGGTGCGCTGGCCGGATTGGCGTTGATCCTGGCCGGATCATGGCTGTCGACAGGGGGTCGGCTCCCGCCCCGCGGCCGCCCATGGCCTCGGCGCCCGCGTGGGGAGGAGAGCGATGTCGAGTCCGATCTTCATGCCGCACAGAGCGGCTGACGGGGGTGTAGCGGGCGCCCGGACCGGGAAAAGTACGGCACACCCCCTGTTAGACTGAGCTATGGCCCAAGTAAAGAACCGTGGCGCTCATATATTCGGCCAGATCTGCCGACATATATTGGGTGAAGCGGATTCTTAGGCGTCCCCGGAAACGTTTGTGAACCAGAAGCCGGGCGGAGCCGTAGGAAGCCAAGTACCAGGACCACACCCCGACCAACTTCCTCAGTCGTAAGCCACAACCACACTTAGGAAGCCACCATGTTTGAGCGATTTACAGAGCGAGCCCGCCAAGTGGTCGTCTTGGCGCAGGAAGAGGCTCGGACTCTCAAGCACAACTACATTGGCACCGAGCACATCCTTCTCGGCCTGCTCCGCGAAGAGGAGGGGCTCGCCGCTCGGGTGCTCGAGTCGCTCGACATCACCGTGGAGCGCGTGCGCGCGCAGGTCGTGCGCATCGTCGGCTCCGGCGAGGAGGTCACCTCGGGCCAGATCCCCTTCACGCCTCGCGCCAAGAAGGTCCTGGAACTGGCGCTTCGCGAAGCCCTGAGCCTGGGCCACAACTACATCGGTACCGAGCACATCCTGCTCGGCCTGGTTCGTGAGAACGAGGGCGTCGCCGCGCGCATCCTGCTCGATTTCGACGCCGACTCCGAGAAGATCCGCAACGAGGTCATCCGGATGCTGTCCGGGCCCGGCAGTCGCCAGCGCGGTTCGAGCGCCGGTGCCGCGGGTGCCGCGGGCGCCGGCGAGGGCAAGAAGTCCTCCAAGCTGCTGGACCAGTTCGGCCGCAACCTCACCAAGCTCGCCTCCGAGGGCAAGCTGGACCCGGTCGTCGGCCGTGAGACAGAGATCGAGCGGATCATGCAGATCCTGTCGCGCCGGACCAAGAACAACCCGGTCCTGGTGGGCGAGCCCGGCGTCGGCAAGACCGCCGTCGTCGAGGGTCTGGCCCAGCGCATCACCAACGCCGACGTCCCCGAGTTGCTCAAGGGCAAGCAGATCTACACCCTGGATCTCGCCGCCCTCGTCGCCGGCTCCAAGTACCGCGGTGAGTTCGAGGAGCGCCTCAAGAAGGTGATGAAGGAGATCACCCAGCGCGGCGACATCATCCTGTTCATCGACGAGCTGCACAACCTCGTCGGCGCGGGCGCGGCCGAGGGCGCGATCGACGCGGCCTCGATCCTCAAGCCG
>DASXDW010000194.1:0-1917 GCA_036490435.1 Solirubrobacteraceae bacterium | reverse complement strand
CTCACGAACGCGGCGAAGCACAGCTGTGCCCAGCGCGCCACGTTGGAGGCGCACCACCAGCGCGGCTTGGTGACGATGCGCATCAGCGACGACGGCACAGGCGGCGCCCGGCTCGAGCCCGGCGGAGGCCTGGCCGGCCTCGCAGAGCGGGTGAAGACCGTTGATGGCAGGCTGCAGGTCGAAAGTCCGGCCGGGGGCCCCACGGTCGTCACCGTCCAACTGCCATCTCACGTCTGACCCGACGGGAGGAGCCTCGAATGCGGATCGTCATCGCCGAAGACTCCGCCGTCATCCGGGCCGGGCTGGTCGAGATCCTGGCCGAGCGGGGGCACGAGACGGTGGCCGCCGTGGGCGATGCCGAAGCTCTGCGAGCGGCCGTGGACGAACACGAGCCGGATGCTGCCGTCGTGGACGTGCGAATGCCGCCCGGCTACACCGACGAGGGCGTCCGGGCGGCTATCGCCATCCGCCGTGACCACCCCGGCACCGGAGTGCTGGTCTTCTCCCAGTACATCGAGACCCGCCACGCCACCGAGCTCCTTGGAGGGGCATCCAGCCGCGGTGCCGCCGGCATCGGATACCTGCTCAAGGACCGCGTCGGCGATGTCGGCGAGTTCGTCGACGCGCTGAGCCGGGTGGCGGCCGGCGGCACCGCCCTCGACCCCGAGGTCGTCACGCAACTCCTCCGAGGGGCCACCCGGCGCACCGATGACCTTGATGCTCTCACCCCCAGAGAGCACGACGTCCTCTCCCTGATGGCCGAAGGCAGGTCGAACGGCGCCATCGCCGGCACCCTTGTGATCTCGGAGCGGGCGGTCGAGAAGCACGTCGCCAACATCTTCGCCAAACTCGGTTTGGCCCCCTCAGACGCTGACCACCGACGGGTGCTCGCCGTCCTCCGCTATCTGGAGTCCTGACCTGGGGTGTGCTCCCACCGGGCTAGCAGATCGCCAACGTCTTCGCAGTCGAGCGGACGCTCGGCGAGACCCGCGAGATGGTCAACCGGCGCTTCCCTGCGTTGGCCATGCCCGCCATCAAGCATCTGATGTCGCCGTGCTGCTCTCCCTGTGGCTTCCCGGTGCCCAGCGGGCCCCCGCGGCCAGTCACGATAATGTCCCCGCTCAGCGCGCCGATCGCGTCGGGCCTAGCAGTCGAACACCGACCAGCAGATGTCGTTCCGCAACCACTGGTCGTCAAGGACGAGCTCGCGAATCGCCTCCGGGAGCTGGTGACGCCGCCACCGGCACTCCAGGCGCCCTGCCGCCTCGTCCTCGCCGTCCGACGCGGCGGCACGGGGGGCCTTGATCGCATAGGCGGCCGCGCCGAGCTCGTGCGTGGCGACGTGCGCAACCACCGCGGCCTTGCCGGCGGCGTGCCGGGCCGCCCCATGCAAGTCTCTGGCCGCGCCCATGGCATGGCCGCCCGCCGCGCGAGCCTGCATCATCTTGAGCTCGCCACGCGTCCAGGCGGGGCAGCCTTGATCGCCTCACGCGGCCGTGGGTCAGGTGGCGTTCGGAATCCGTGTAAATCGGCGGGGGTGGCTCCCCGGTTACATGATCAGGTTAGGCGACGGTGCTAACAGTCGGCCTGCACCCCCTGCGGACCCGCTCACCCCCGGACTGGTCCGAGGTTGCCGTCGGCTACCTCGATCGAGAGCATGGCTCTGAGTGAGAACGAGGGTCAGGGAGAACGCGCGCCTACCCGCCTAATAGATCTGCGCGGGTTGCTCACCGGATCGGACGCTTCCTGCGGCGCGCAGAACCGGATGTTCCCTGGTTGGGGACGCGCCGCCGACGCTGCCATGCCCTTCGTCGGCCGGCTTGCCGTGTTCCGGTTCTCGGTGGCCTAGACGGAGCGCGATCTGGTGGGCCGTAGCTAGCTCCATCGCCGTCATCGTCGTCAGCGAGGCCATCAGGT
>DASXDW010000193.1:0-39338 GCA_036490435.1 Solirubrobacteraceae bacterium | reverse complement strand
TCCTTGAACTCCTGAAGCTCGGCGAACTCGATGACGGAGTCGTAGCGCTTGCGCGCCTCCCGGGGGGAGAGGCCGAGCATGATCCCGTTCATCACCACGTTTTCGCGGGCGGCCATGTCCGGGTTGAAGCCGACGCCCAATTCGATGAACGTCGACAGCCGGCCGCGGCACCAGATGTCGCCCTCGGCGCGGTAGATCCCGGCCAGGCACTTCAGCAGCGTGCTCTTGCCGCTGCCGTTGCGCCCGGCGATGCCGAAGAACTCGCCCTGATCGACCCAGAAGGAGATGTCGTTCAGCGCGCGGAAGGTTTGATGCTGGACCCGTCGGCGGGGATGCATCGCGCGTTCCTTGAGCGTGTGACGGCGCTCCTCGGGAACCGTGAACGACTTGCTGACGCAACGCGCGACCACCGCGGGCAGCCCGCCGTCGATGGCCGAGAGGGACATGCGGGCAAGGGTAGCGCCAGGGGTGCCCTGCGCTGGGCGGTGAGCGCCACACCCCCCGACGCTCAGCCTGCGCGCCCCTCATGCGAGAGCACGCGACTCACCGCCGCCGGCAGCCGCTCGGCGCGGCCACCCAGCGCGGCTCCGGCCGTGCGGGCCACGTGGTACGCGGTCGCCCTCGCCAGCAGCCCCGGCCCGGCGGGGAGCCCGTTTCGCAGGGCCCAGCGCCGGTCGGCACCCACCGTCCCCCAGACGTTGCGCGTCAGGGTCCGCGGGTCGGCGGGGGCGCGCCACCCATACAGACCGTGCAGCGCGCGCGCCTCGTCGAAGCTGCGCTTCAGCCATCCCCACGTGGAGTAGTCATGGGAGTGGATAACGGCCGCGTCCGGCACGAAGATCTTGGCGAACCCTGCCCGGAGCATGTCGAGGGCCAGCGCGTGATCCTCCGAGTGCGCAACCGCGCGAAAGCGAACCCGCTGCCAGGCGGCGCGCGACACGCAGCCGTTGGCGTCGGTGAAGAAGCCGCGCGGTCCCAAAAGCGCCCGCGCCGGCAGTTCGCGATCGAACTCCTCGAGCCGGTCCACGCGCGGCCGGCCGTCGGGCGCGAAGGCGGCAAACCATTCGGTCAGCTCACGCGCGACCATCGGGCTGGCCTCCGGGCGCGGGCGGTAGGGACCGAAGGCCAGGCCCACGTCGGGAGCCAGGGCAAACGCGCCGAGCAGCCGTCCCAGCCACCCCTCGTCGGCGGGCAACGCGTCCTGGGTGAGGAATACGACGTGCTCGCCCTGTGCGTGCTCCATCAGCAGGTTGCGGGTGGCGCCGTGCGAGAACTCCGCCGGCGCGATCCGGATGACCGTCGCCCCGAGCCGCTGGGCGAGATCGGGGGAACCGTCGGTGGATCCGGAATCGCAGACCAGCACCTCCAGCTCGCCCGGGACGCGCTGGGCCAGGACGGCGCGCAGCACCTGTTCGAGGCCCGGCCCGGCGTCGCGCACCGGCAGGGCGACGGTGGTCAGGCTCACGGGGCCGGCACCCGGGCGTGCCTCCGCGTCAGAGCCCGGCGAGGATCGTGCGCAGCCCGTCGCGCAGCGACACCTGCGGCGTCCAGCGAAGCTCCTCGCGGGCACGGGTCACGTCCAGGCAGCTGCGCCGCACCTCGCCGGGGCGGTCGGGGGCGAACGTCGGCTCCGGGAGCGGCCTCTCCGGGGAGACCTCGTCGAGCGCGCGGATGAGATCGAGCACCGACGTCTCCTGTCCGTGGCCGATGTTGACCGCGCCGGTGAGGGTCGCGTCCGCCGCCAGCAGGTTGGCCCGGACGACGTCGGCGACGTCGACCCAGTCGCGCGTCTGGCCGCCGTCCCCGAACACCGTCGGCGCGATCCCGTCGATCAGGTGCCCGCAGAAGATCGCCACCACGCCGGCCTCACCGTGCACGTCCTGGCGGGGCCCGTAGACATTGCCGTAGCGCAGAGAGACGGTGGACAGGCCGTGCAGGCGGGTGTAGAGCGCGCAGTACCCCTCGGCGCCGAGCTTGCTCTGGCCGTACGGGGCCAGCGGGCGGATCGGGCTGTCTTCGGGCGTCGGGAGCACGTCGGCATCGCCGTACAGACCGCCGCCGGTCGAGGTGTTGACCACCCGCCGCACTCCGGTAGCGAGAGCCGCCTGGAGGACGTTGATGGTCCCCAGCACGTTGGTCCGGGCGTCCTCGGCCGGCTGCTCGACCGAGTGGCGAACGTCGATCTGAGCGGCCAGGTGGAAGACGAGCCCGGGCCGCGCGGCCTGAAAGATGGCGAGCACCGCCTCGGCGTCGCGGACGTCCACAGTCTCGAGCACGGCGCCCTGCCCGAGAGCGCCGGCGAGATTCTCACGCTTGCCGGTGACGAGCGTGTCGAGCACGGTGACCCGATCTCCGCGCGCCACGAGAGCGTCGACCAGGTTGGATCCGATGAAGCCGGCGCCGCCGGTGACGAGGCAGTCCATGCTCAGTGGAGGTTACGGAGCGACGGGCGTGACGGCTCTGCGCCCCAGGGCGTGCGGCGGTTCGCGGTGAGCTTTCGTTAGGGATTGCGTGCTGTCTGCAACTTTCCTGACGTTCATCCAGCCAATGTGGGCAAGACCGTAACTTGCGGGCACAATCCCCGTTCCTACGCATAACCTCCGAGAAATCCAGTCTCGAATGCGAGGAGACCTGACGACACCTATGCGCCCCCAGGGTTCGATAGAGCCAGAGTTGACGACGCCCGTGCCGCCGCCGGACACCGCGGATGTGCTGGGCGTTCCGCTCGCTCTCACTGATTACGACGGCGCGATGGACTGGATCGACGCCATGGTGGCCGCCCGCCAGCGCGGCTACGTGTGTGTCTGCAACGTCCACACGGTGATGGCCTCCGCCGAGGACCCGGCGCTGCAGTCCGCGCTGATGGGCTCCTCCGTGAACGTCCCGGACGGACAGCCGTTGGTGTGGGCTCTCAACCTGCTGGGCAACGGCCTGGACGACCGGGTCTACGGCCCGGAGCTGATGGCGCGCCACTGCGCGCGAGCGGCGAGCTCGGGCCAGCGCTTGTACCTCTACGGAGGCCGCAACCAGGGCGCACTCGTGCAGCTGGCGCTCAATCTGCGCCAGCGCTATCCCGGCGTGCGCATCGTCGGCGGCTACTCGCCGCCCCACCGCCCCCTCAACCCTGAGGAGCGCCAGGCGGTGATCAAGGAGATCAACGGATCGCGAGCCGACGTCGTGTGGGTGGGGATCGGCGTGCCCAAGCAGGAGAAGTGGATGGCGGAGATGCGCGACGAACTCGACACGCCGGTCCTCGTCGGCGTCGGCGCCGCGTTTGACTTTCACGCCGGCCTGGTCCCCCAGGCGCCTGGATGGCTTCAGGTGTCGGGCCTGGAGTGGGCCTACCGGCTGGCCCACGAGCCGCGCCGTCTGTGGCGGCGCTACACGCGCTACAACCCGCGCTTCGTCGGCGCCTTCGCGCGGCAGCTGCGACAGCATCGTCGCAACGGCTCAGCCTCGGGCTGACCGGCCCCGGCCGCCGCGGCAGCGGCGGGCGCCGCAGCGACGGCGGGTGACTTGGGCAGAATCTGCGGTCGTGTCCGCCACCCCGACAGCCACGGTCGTGATCCCCACCAAGGGGCGCCCCGAGTATCTCGAGGTGGCGCTGGCCAGCGTCGTCCCCCAGGCGCGCGCCGCCCGCGCGGAGGTCGTCGTGGTCAACGACGGCGCCGACGCCTCCACCGACGCCGTGGCATCGCGACACGGGGCCCGCGTGCTGGCCGCGCCACCACCGGGCGGGATCAACGCGGCCCGCAACGCCGGGATCGACGCCGCGCAGGCCGAGCTGGTGATCCTCATCGACGACGACGTCTCGGCGCCCGCCGGTTGGCTCGATGCGGTGCTCGCGGGAGCAGCGTCCGCTCCCGACGTGGATGTCTTCGGCGGCCCCATCCGCGCCGCACTGGAGGGAGGGGGTCCGCGCTCGTGCGGGCGTGAGAGCCCTCCGATCACCACCCTTGACCTGGGCAGGGACGACCGTGACGTGCCGCTGGTGTGGGGCGCCAACATGGCGCTGCGCCGCCGAGCCGTGCTTCGCGTCGGGCGCTTCGACGAAGCGTGGCACGGACCCGGCGACGAGGAGGACTGGGAGCGGCGCTACAGCGCTGCCGGCGGGGTGGTGCGTTATCTCGCCGCCGCCGGGCTCGACCACCGCCGCACCGCGCGCGACGCCACCCTGGCGCGGCTGTCGCGGGCGGGCTACCGCCAGGGCCGGGCCTCGCGTCGCTACGACGTGCGCAAGGGCACCGCTCCCGCACTGACCGACGAGGCGCGGACGCTGGCGGGGTGCCTGTGGCACGTGGTCAGGCGCCGGTGCGCACGGGGCATCGTGCT
Source organism: Solirubrobacteraceae bacterium (assembly GCA_036490435.1). Lineage (GTDB taxonomy): Bacteria > Actinomycetota > Thermoleophilia > Solirubrobacterales > Solirubrobacteraceae > Palsa-465. Next base: position 35,006 of record DASXDW010000193.1, on the reverse strand, counting down.
CGCCGCCCATTCGACGGGGCGCCTCACCGAGGCGCTGGCGGGACATGGGCGCTGAGCGCAGCGACTTCCTGTCGGGGACCAGCGGCCAGGTCCACGGCGTGCGCGCCACCACCCGCGCCGCGCTTGCCGATGCCGCGTGCGACGCCGCCGCGCTGGCCGCGCTGCACCCGTGGCGACTGCGGCGGGCCGCGCGGGAGATGCCGCCTCGCCGCGTGCTGGCGCTGGCGGTGGAGCGCACGGACGCGCCCAACATCCTCACCGCCGCCCGCTCGGAACTGGAGCGCTCGCACCACACCGTCGACGTCGTAACCGGCGCCGTCGGGGGGCGCGGGAAGTTCGAGAACCTCAACGCGCTGCTGGAGCGCCACCCCGCGACCGGCTATGACTGGCTGCTGGTTCTCGACGACGACGTCCGCCTGCCGCAGGGCTTTCTCGACGTGTTCCTGTTCCTCGCCGAGCGATTTGACTTCGCGCTGGCCCAGCCGGCTCATCGCTGGCGCTCGCACGCCGCCTGGGCGGTGACGCGCCGGCGTCCCGGCACAGTGGCGCGCGAGACGCGGTTCGTCGAGATCGGGCCGGTGAGCGCGCTGCGCGCCGACACCCTCTCCACGCTTCTGCCCTTCCCGGACCTGCGGTTCGGCTGGGGACTGGACGCCCACTGGTCAGCGGTGGCCGCGCAGCGCGGGTGGCGCATGGGCGTCGTCGACGCGGTCGCCGTGCAGCACGGCCTGCGCAGGATCGCTGCCTCCTATGACCGCGGAGAGGCCCTGGCCGAAGCCCGCGCCTTCCTGGCCGAGCGCCCCTACACCGCCGTGAGCGAAGCGCAGCTCACCGTCGCGGCCCACCACCACTGGTGATGAGGGTCGTGATCGTCGCCGAGTATTACCCCCGGGCGTCTGACCCGACCCTGGGCGTCTGGGCGCACCGTCAGGCGCTCGCAGCCCGCGATGCCGGCGCCGAGATCAGGGTGCTCGTGCTCCACCGGCCGCTGCCGTCGCTGGCCGACGTGCGGGCGCTGCGCGCGCCGGCCCTGCGCGACGCCGTGCGCCAGCCCACCGCGCAGGTCATCGACCGCCTGCCCGTGGAGTACGTGCGCTACGTCTCCCCGCCGCGGCCGTGGAGCTATGCCTCGTGGGGGGCGTGGGCCGCGCCCGCGCTGGGCCGCGCCCTGCGGCGCCTGCGCGCGTCCTTCCCCTTCGACCTCGTCCACGCGCACTACGCCGTCCCCGCCGGTGATGCGGTGCGCCGGGCCGCGCCAAGGGCGCCGCTGCTCGTGTCGGTCCACGGCGGCGACGTCCACGGCCGCCATGCGGGCGCTCCGACCGTGCGCCGGGCGCTCGCCCACGCCCGACTGGTTCTGGCCAACAGCGCGGGGACCGCACGACGGAGCGCGGAGAGCGGAGCGCAGCAGACCCGCGTCGTGCACCTCGGTACCGACCTGCCCGCGGCGCCCGCGACGCCGCCCGCGACCCCCACCCTCGTCACGGTCGGCAACCTCATCGCCCGTAAGCGCCACGCCGACGTGATCGAGGCCGTGGCTCTGCTGCGCGACCGCCGGCCGCAGTTGCGCTACACGATCGTCGGCGACGGTCCCGAACGCGACGCGCTGCGCGAGCTGGCCGCCGCTCGCGGCGTCGGCGACCGGGTGCTGCTGCGGGGGCGGCTGCCCCACCCCGAGGCGGTGGCCGAGGCCCGCCGTGCCTCGCTATTCGTACTGCCCAGCGTCGCCGAGGCCTTCGGCGTCTCCTATGTGGAGGCCATGGCCGCCGGGGTCGCCGCCATCGGCACCCGGGGTGAGGACGGGCCCGAGGAGATCGCCGCCGCCGGCGGCGGCATCGAGCTCGTGCCCCCGCGCGACCCGCGGGCGCTCGCCGAAGCCATCGACGCGCTCCTGAGCGACGGCGACCGCATGGCCGGGCTGCGCCGCGCCGCGCGTGACACGGTGGCCCGTGAGTTCACATGGGAGCGGTGCGGTCAGGCGACCGTGACTGCCTACCGGGAGGTGCTGGATGGCTGACCTCGCCTCTGCGCCCTACGACGCAGACAACCTGCTGGACCGCCACAGCCGCCGCAGCACGCTCGAGCTCAACTACGCCCACATGATGGAGCGCGAGCGCGCCCTGCTCGATCGGCGGCTTGGGCTCCACGCCGGCGACGTGCTGTCAGTGGGGTGCGGCTGGCATCCGGGCCGGCACCTCTTCCCCGCCCCCGCCTTTCGCCTGGTGGGCGCCGACGCCGACCCCGCCAAGGTGGCGGGGATCCTCGAGACCGGTCGCGCCGACGACGCCATCGTCGGCTACGCGGGGCACCTCGGACTCGCGCCGGGCTCGTTCGACGTGGTGCTCTACCGGCTGGTGCTGCACCACCTCGCCTTTCAGGGGCCGCTGGCGCCGTGCTTTGACGAGGCGGCACGGCTGCTGCGTCCGGGCGGCGCGCTCGTCGCCGTGGAGCCGGGTCTGTGGCATCCCGTCGGCGCCGGGCTCGCCCTCGCCAACCGGACCGGTCTGGCCACGCGGGCGCACGGGACGCCCGACGACATCCCGTTGTCGCCACGACGTCTGATCACCGAGGCGCGTGCTGCCGGGCTCGTCCCCGAGTTGCACGCGGTCACGTATACGTGGCGGCGACTGGGACCCGCGCTCCAGCGCGCACTGTGGCCTGTGGATGCGATGGGCTCCCGCCCGCGGGCGGCGCGCCTCGGCCACACCCTGTTGCTCATCGCGCGAGCAGAGGGTTAAGGACCTGTTGCATGAGCCAGGACTCCGACACCCGCTTGGTAGCCTCACCCCCCGTGTCGACTCTCGCGCCGGCGCCGGAAGGCGCCGGGGAGGGAGCACCGGCGCCGTCTCGCCGGCCGACCGCCGTCCCGTCAGCCATCCGCGGCATGCTCGCGGGTCTCGGGGTGGCCGCCGCGCTGGTGGCGCTCGTGTTCCTCACCAGCAGCAGCATCGATCAGACGGTGACCGGGCCGGGCACGTGGTCGCAGATCGCGATCACCGTGTTGGGCGCGTGCGCATGTGCCGCCGTTGTGCTGGTCGGGGGCCGCGGGCGGGCCTGGGGCGGCCCGGCGGTGGCGCTGTTCGCCGCTTTCACGGCCTTTGCGGGCCTGTCGATCCTGTGGTCGGTGCAGCCTGATTGGTCCTGGTTCGGCGCCAACCAGCTTCTGGCGTATCTGAGCGTGTTCGCCGGCGCGGTCGCGCTGGGCCGGCTGGTGCCGGGGCGATGGCCCGTGCTGGTGGGAGGCGTGGCCACAGCGGCGACCGCGGTATGCGCGTACTCGCTGCTGGCCAAGGTGTTCCCGTCGACCCTGGCCTCGGCCAACCAGTACGGCCGGCTGCTGGCGCCGTACGGTTATTGGAACGCGATCGGGCTGAGCGCCGCGATGGGGCTGGTCCCGGCACTGTGGGCGGCCACACGGCGCACGGGCTCGCCGCTCCTGCGCGGGCTGGCCGTTCCGGCGATGACGCTCATGATCACCGTCGTCATCCTCTCCTACTCACGCTCCGCCCTGCTCGCGGCGGTGGTGGGGGTGGCCGTGTGGCTCGCGTTCGTCCCGCTGCGGCTGCGCTCGTCGCTCATGCTCGGGGTGGCCGGCCTCTGCGCACTGCCGATCGTGCTGGTGGCCGTGCACAGTCACAACCTCACCGGCGATTACCTCCCGATTGCCGCCCAGGATGCCGCCGGGCACGCCTTCGGGCCCATCGCGCTCGGGGTGCTCGTGGGCGCGGCGGTGGCGGGCATCGTGGCGTCGCTTGCGATCGAGCGCGTCGCGCTCCCGGAGGCGGCCCGCCGGCGGATCGGGATGGCGCTGCTCGGCGGGATGGCGCTCGTCCCGGTGGTGGCCGTGGTGGCACTGGGCCTCTCTCACCGCGGTCTCTTCGGCGAGATATCCCACGCGTGGCGGTCGTTGACCAGCCCCGACAGCGTGGTGCACGACAACGCGCGACGGCTCACCCAGCTCGGGTCCAGCCGGCCGCTGTACTGGCAGCAGGGCCTCGACGTCGGGATCCATGCGCTGCTCAAGGGCACCGGCGAGCTCGGCTACGGGGTCGCCCGGCTGCGCTACACCACCAGCCAGTTCAAGACCGACGAGGCCCACAGCTACGTGGTCCAGACCTTCGCCGACCTCGGGCTCATCGGCATCGCTCTGACGCTCGCGCTGTTGGTGGCCTGGGCGCGAGCCGCGGCGAGATCTCTCGCCGTCGGCGATCGCTGGCGGGCGCTCACCCCCGCGCAGGCGACCGAGCGTCAGGGACTCATCGCGCTCGCGGTCGTCGTCGTCGTGTTCGGGACCCAGTCATGCCTGGACTTCACCTTCTACTTCCCGGGCCTGGCCATCCCGGCCCTGTTGTGCGCGGGCTGGTTGGCCGGGCGCGGCCCGCTGGGTGCCGCGGTCGGCCGGCGCGCGGGCGGGCGCGTGTCGGTGTTGGAGCGACCCGGCGCGGGCGCGGCGATCACCGGGCTGGCGGCGGTGGCGCTCATCGGGGCGTGGCTGATGTGGCAGCCGTTGCGGTCCGTCCAGGCGATGGCCGACGCGGAGAACCACCCCGACCGGGCGTTTGCCAGCGCCCGGACCGCGGCGAGTCACGACCCGCTCTCCGTCGAGCCCCTGTACCTCCTCTCAGGGCTCTACCAGGCCACCCACGACGCCCGCGGCGCCCGCACGCAGCTGGTGAAGGCCACTCAGGTGCAGCCCGACAACCCGCGCCCATGGGTGCTGTTGGGACTGCTCGACTTCCATAGTGGGCGCCTCCGGGATGCGATCACCGCGATGAAGCGCGTGTTGGTGCTCGAGCATCCCAGCGACACCGACACGCTCAACGCGCTGGCGGTCATCCAACAGTCTCAGGCGCAGCTCGCCCAGCGGCGCGCCGCACGGCACCGCGCGGCCCGGCGCCGCGCGGCCCGCCACCGCGGCGACCGCGCCAGGTCGCGACGGCGGCACGCCCGAGGCGCGTAGCCGGCGATCACCGCACCGCGCGAGCCAGCAGAAGACGACGTGCCAGCGGCGGACCGGCCACCGCCCGCACGTCGATGTCGTCGAAGGCGAAGTCGCGCAGCAGGTCGCGCAGCGAGCGTGCGGTGTAGAGGTGCAGGTGGTCGCCCAGCGGCTCGGAGTAGCGCTCGATGCCGCCGGCCAGCAGGCGCAGCCGGCCATGACTGGGCGTGGTGAGGAGCACCTGGCCCCGAGGCGCCAGGACGCGGCGCACCTCCGAGAGCCAGCGCGCGGTGTCGGCGACGTGCTCGATGACCTCACTGGACCAGACCGCGGCGAAGGCGCCGTCGTCGAAGGGCAACGGCCCGTCGAACGGCACCAGGCGTAGGTCGAGCTCGGGATGGCGGCGGCGCGCCCGGTCAAGCGCGTTCTCGGCGACGTCGGCGGCGATCACCTGGGCGCCCGCTCCGGCGATGTCGGCCGCGAGATCGCCCGTGCCGCACCCAAGGTCCAACACGCGGTCGCCCGGGCCGACGTTGGCCAGCGCAAAGCGGCGGCGCCGCGTCTGGTCGGGCGGCGCCAGATCCTCGGGCAGCCGCGCCCAGAGCTCCTCGTAGTACTCCTTCACGCGGTGAACGTATCGTCCCGGCCCACTTTCTCGACAGCCGCGCCGCCGCCGGGATACAGTGCCGCCGCGGGGAACACCGACGTCGAGCTCATGCCCACCGCCACGGTCATCGAACCGGACCCCGTCGCCTTGTCCCTTGCCCGGGCTGCTGAGGCGCGCGCCCGTCTGGCCGTATGAAGCTGGCCTTCGACAGCCGCCCGGCCCCGGTGTGGCACGGTGTCGGCCGCTACGCGCGCTGTCTGCTCGATGCGCTGGCCGAGCACGCCCCCGGGGCGGTGGTGGAAACCCGGGATCCGCGCCGAGGGGACGTGTTTCACTCGCCGTGGCTCGATGGCGCGCCGCTGCGCTCCCCCGTCCCAACGGTCGTCACCATCCACGACCTCATCCCGCTCAAGCATCCCGGCGATTACCTGCGCACGGCCCTGCGCTTCAAGCTGCGCTACCTCGCCGTCCAGCGGGCGACGAGGGTGATCGTGCCGACACGAACGGTGGCCGACGATGCCATCCGCGCGCTCGACATCCCCGCCGAGCGGATCGAGGTCATTCCCCAGGCCCCCGCGCCCGCGTTCTGGAAACGTCCGCCCGAGGAGGTGGCGGCGGTCAGGGAGCGCTACGAGCTGCCCGACCGCTACCTGCTGTGGGTTGGCACGATGCGCCGGCCCGATCCGCGTAAGCGGGTGGCGGCCCTGGCTCGCGCGGAGCGCTCGATGCCGCTGGTGCTCGTCGGCCCGGTGAGCCGGTGGGCCCGGGAGCTCGGAGGGGTGCAGCTCACCGGCGCGGTGCCCGACGATGACCTGGCCGCGATCTACAGCGGCGCGCATGCGCTGATCTTCCCGTCTGACGAGGAGGGCTTCGGGTTGCCCCCGGTGGAGGCGCTGGCCTGCGGCACCCCTGTCGCCGCGTGCGACGTCCCCGCCCTGCGCGAGGTGCTGGCCGGACGCGTCACCCTCTCCGACGTCGACGACCTCGACGGCCTGGTCCGCCACGCCGAGGGGCTGTCGCGGCCCGTGGCGACTCCCCCAGAGTGGACCTGGGGCCACGTCGCCGCCGCCACGTGGGAGGTGTATGAGCGTGCGCTACACACCGGCTCGCCGGGGAACCGGCGCGCGCCCCGCCGCCTGTAAACCACCCCTTTGTCACGGCGCGCGTCATGTGAAATCATTCCGTGCGGTGGTAGGACAGAAATGAGGGGCTTTGCCGCGCTAGGGATGGCGTTGGGGGCGATGCTGGTGGCACCGGCGGCTCAGGCCGCGCCCGCCTCGCATGGGCGAACGCCCGCTCTGGCCGCGCCCACAACGCCGGCGCCGCACTCGCGCGCGGCCGACACCGTGGTGGTCGAGGACGCTCACAGCGGCGGGTACTTCGCGGCCGCCAGCACGAACGCGAATGGCGGCAGCATCTACCAGGACGTCGCGCTCAACACATCTGCCGGCGAAACCGTCTGTGGATCGGCGTGGGTGCGCAGCCAGGTCCCCGCCACTGGCGCCTCGGGAACCTTCGCCCTGTTTCTGCTGGGCGGCAGCGCCACGGACTCCGGCGGCGCGAACTTCAGCGGCCTCGGCTATGGCGACAACAACTGGACGCAGGTGCAGGGGTGCGTCGAGGCCACCGGCGGCCACACCACGCTGCGCATCCAGGTCTACCCCAACCCCGGAGGTCCGACGGTCGAGATCGACGACGTCGACGCCCACGTGTCCCTGGCCGCCAACGGCGGCTTTGAGACCGGCATGAGCTCGTGGGCGCCCTACCCGGGCACGAACTCCAACTTCGCCGTCTATGGCAACGGCGCCACCACGGCACACACCGGCAGCCACTTCGGCGCCACCAACACCACCGCGGACGGCGGCGGCATCTACCAGGACATCGCGCTGAACACCTCCGCCGGCCAGACAGTGTGCGGCTCGACCTGGGTGCGCAGCGAAGCCCCCGCCACCGGCGCCTCGGGCACGTTCGCGCTGTTCCTCGTCGGCAGTGCCGCCACCGACGCCGGGGGCGCCAACTTCAGCGGCCTGCCCAACGGCGATCACTGGACCCGGGTGCACGACTGCGTCGAGGCCACCGGCGCCCACACCACCCTGCGCGTCCAGTTCTATCCCACGCCCGGTGGGCCCACCGTCGAGATGGACGACGTCGACGTCGATGTCTCGATGGCGGCCAACGCCGGCTTCGAGACAGGCGCTGGGTCCTGGGCGACCTACCCGGGGACCAGCACCCTCTACGCCGCGTTTGCCAACGGCGCCTCGACCGCCCATACGGGCTCGCACTTCGGCGCCACCAGCACCACCGACGGCGGGGGCGGGATCTACCAGGACATCGGCGCCGCCACCGGGCCGGGGCAGGTGGTGTGCGGCTCCGCGTGGGTCCAATCCGAGGCCCCGGCCACGGGCGCGTCGGGGACGTTCGCTCTCTTCACGCTCGGCGGGAGCGCCGCGAACGGAGGCGGCGCGAACTTCAGCGGCCTGGGCAACGGCAACAGCTGGAGGCAGGTCCAGACCTGCGCCGAGAGCACCGCCGGCCAGACCCTGGTGCGGCCCCAGTTCTATCCCACCCCGAACGGCCCCACACTCGAGATGGACGACATCAACGTCGAGGAGTCCCTCGCCGCCAACGGTGGCTTTGAGAACGGTCCGGGCGGATGGGCCACCTACCCGGGCATCACCGCCAGCTACGTCGTCATCCCGAGCGGCGTGAAGACGACGATCCCGACGCCGGTGCAGCCCAACCCGCAGCCGACGACGATCCCCCTGGGCAAGGGACGCCATGCGCTCAAGATCAAGCTCGTCATCAAGTGGACCTGGAAGTACGGCACCACCCGGATCCGCAAGGTCACGGTCGGCCACTTCCCCCACCGCACCCACTTCACCATCACCTGCCAGGGAAAGCGGTGCCCCCGTCCGCTCAAGCTCAACGCCGCCGGCCCCAAGCGCATCCACGCTCTCCTCCATAGGCTGATCGGCCGCGGCTACCACGTTGGTGATGTCCTCACCGTGGCCTTCACCGCGCACGGCTGGAAGCGGGAGCGGGCGCGGATCATCATCCGCCGCGGGCGCAAGCCGCTGGTGGCCCGCGCCTGATCATCTCGAGGGTACGATCAGGATCTGGCAGGTGGGATGAGATGACGATGCGTGTCCTGGGGACCATGCTCGCGCTGGCGCTCTGCGCGCCGGCGGCGGCTTCGGCTGACACCGTGCTGGTGGAGAACGCACACACAGGCACCCACTACGGGGCCGCCAACACCACCAGCTCCGGCGGCGGCATCTACCAGGACGTGGCGCTGAACACCTCCCCTGGCCAGGTCGTGTGCGCGTCGGCCTGGCTGCGCACCCAGCTACCCGCGACCGGCGCCTCGGGCAAGTTCACGCTGTGGCTCACCGGCAAGACCGCGACCAATGGCGGGGCCAGCGCCTACGGCGGCCTGGGCAACCTCGGTAACTGGACTCAGGCCCAGACGTGCGTGGAGGCCAACAGCGCCCACAGCGGGCTGCGCATCCAGTTCTACCCCACCCCGGGATCGCCCACGACCGAGGTCGACGACGTCAACGTCCAACAGTCGCTGGCGACCAACGGCAGCTTTGAGTTCGGCACCGGACCATGGAGGATCTACCCGGGCTCGAAGTCCAACTACGTCATCTACGGCAACGCGCCGGGCGCGCCACCGGCGTACGCCGGCTCGCACTTCGCCGCCACCAACACGTCCAGCAGCGGCGGCGGGATCATCGAGGACATCCCGCTGAACACCTCCGCGGGCGAGACGGTCTGCGGGTCGGCTCGCGTGCGGACGGAGTACCCGAACACCGGCGCCTCGGGCGGTTTTGCCCTGTGGCTGACCGGCAACGCGGCCAGTGACGGCTCGAGCGCCCGCTACAGCGGCCTGCCCGACGGCGGCAACTGGTCGCTGGTGCAGACCTGCACCGAGGCCACGGCCAGCCACACCAACCTGCGCGTCCAGTTCTACCCTGCCGTCGGCTCCCCCACCGTGGAGATCGACGACGTCAACGTCGAGCAATCGCTGGCCGTCAACGGCGGCTTCGAGCACGGCGGCGCTCCCTGGAAGATCTACCCCGGCTCCAAGTCCAACTTCGTCGTCTACGGTAACGCGCCGGGCGCGCCGCCCGCCTACGCCGGCACGCATTTCGCCGCCATCAACACCTCCACCGCCGGCGGCGGGATCATCCAGGACATCCCGCTGAAGACCTCGCCGGGCCAGACGGTCTGCGGGTCGGCCGTGGTGCGCACCGAGTTCGGCGCCACCGGCGCCTCGGGCAGGTTCACGCTGTGGCTCACCGGCGGCGCGGCCAGCGTGAGCGGCTCTGACGACTACGCCGGCCTGGGCAACGGCGCGGACTGGGGCCCGCTGCAGGCCTGCGTGGAGGCGGCGACCAGCCACACCAACCTGCGCGTCCAGTTCTATCCCACGGTCGGCTCCCCCACCGTGGAGATCGATGACGTCAACGTGCAGCAGTCGCTGGCGCTCAACGGCGGCTTCGAGCACGGCGGCCCCCCGTGGGCCATCTATCCCGGCACGGCCTCCCACTACGCGGTGTACGGCAACGGCCAGATCAAGCAGACGATCGCGTCGCCCCCACCGCCCCCGGTCCAGCCCACGCCGCAGCCGACCCCGATCCCCACGCCACGCGCTCGCCACGCGCTCAGGATCAAGCTGCTGATGAAGTGGACCTGGCGCTTTCGCACCACAACGCTGCAGGCGATGAAGATCGGTCACTTCCCCCACAGAACCCGCCTGACCGTGACCTGCAACGGACGCGGCTGCCGACGGCCGGCGAAGATCACGGGCGCCGGGCCCAAGGGCGTGCACCACGTGCTCAAGCGGCTGACCGGCCACCACTACCGCGCCGGCGACATCGTCACGGTCACCTTCACCGCCCACGGGTATCGGCGCGAGCGCGCGCGGATCAACATCCGCAGCGGGCGGCTGCCGCGCGTGGCGCGAGCCTGAGCGGGCGGGCCGATACGCTGACCAAAGGGGCCCGCGACCCGCGAGGGGTCATTCACCCACGATGACCGTCACCGAACACCGATGCCGCCGGGTCGGCCACAGCATCATCAAGGCCGGCGGCGACCTGGAGCAGCTCGCGCAGCGTCTGGAGGGCGCCAGCTGGGACATGGTGGAGCTCGACGTCCTGGCTCGCGGTGACGAGCTGGTCGTCGCGCACTCCCCCGAAGAGCTTGACCACCCACGACCAGTGGTCTTCGCCGACGCCGTGCGCACGCTGCGCGACCTGCTCCCGGAGCGGGTCGAGCTGGATGTCGACCTCAAGAGCACCGGTTACGAGCGCGCGGTCGTCGACACGCTGCGCTCGCTGGACCTCATCGACCGCACGCTCGTCTCCACCATGGAGGAGTCCAGCCTCCGGGTCCTGCGTGGGCTCGCGCCCGAGCTGCGCCTGGGCCTGTCGATCCCCAAGGCACGGCGCGACTACCTGTCTCACCGCCTGACACGGCCGGCCGCCTACGCCATGCTGGCCTACCTGCGCCGGGTGATGCCCCGCCGCGCCGCCGAGGCGCTGCGCAGCGGGCTGGCTGACGCGATCATGGCCCACTGGGGCATCGTCACGCCGCGGCTCGTCGCGGCGGTGCGCGCCGCCGGCGGCGAGCTGTACGTGTGGACGGTGGACGACGCCCAGCGGCTGCTCTCGTTGCACGCACTCGGGGTCAACGCGGTGATCACCAATGACCGCGAGCTGTTCGCCCGCGCCGGCCTGCAGCCGAGCTGACCGGGCTGGGCCGGCTTGCGCCGCCCGGCACGCCTCCGCTCATCGGGATTCCAAGAGCAGCGTCACGGGACCATCGTTGACGAGCGCCACCGCCATGTGCGCGCCGAACACTCCCCGCTCGGCGCCCGTGAGCTCGCAGAAGCGCTCGTAGAGGGGCTCGGCGAGCTCCGGCGGCGCCGCGGCGACGTAGCTGGGGCGGTTGCCCTTGCGCGTCTCCCCGTAGAGCGTGAACTGGCTGACGCAGAGGATCTCGCGCTCGCCCAGGGGCTCGTTCATGCGCCCGTCGGCGTCGGGGAAGACGCGCAGGGCGCGCACCTTGTCGGCCAGCCACTGCGCCTCGGCCTCGGTGTCCTCGTGGGTCACCCCCAGGAGCACCAGGAGGCCGGAGCCGATCTCGGCCACGCGCGCGCCGTCGACATCGACCGAGGCGCGGCTGACGCGCTGGACCAGAGCCCTCACGCCTCGCGCAGTTCGGCCGCCGCCCGCTCGGGGGAGACGACGTTGAGGCCCACCCCGGTGCCGAGCTCGAAGCCCGCCAGGTGCGTGAGGCGCGGGACGATGTCGATCCGCCAGCAGAAGTGCTCGGCGCCCCGGGGGGCGGTGCGCACCCAGAGGTTGACCGCGGCCGCGTGGCCCAGCCGCCGCCGCAGGCGCCCCAGGGCATCGTGCAGCAGCGCCGCGGCCGTGGGGCCGTCCTCCTCGAAACGCAGACGCGGCCTGCGCGGGATGATCGTCAACTGGTAGGGCACGGGCGCGGCCCAGGCCGCCAGCAGCACCGCCTCAGAGTCCACGGCCACGACCCGCTCGCGCCGGCGCACCTCCTGCTGCAAGAGGTCGGCGAGCAGGTTGCCGCCCATCGTCCGCGTCGCATAGGCGCCGAAGCGCTCCCGCTCACGCGCGATCGCCGCCGGCACGAAGTCCAGCGCGAACAGCTGCGCGTGTGTGTGGGCGACCGACGCGCCGGCGCTCGGCCCCTCGTTGACCATGACGTGCAGGCAGGCCGCCTCCGGGTGCGCCCGCATCCGCTCGCGCCACACGTCCACGGCGAGCGCAACCTGGTCAGGTTCGAGGTCAGCCAGTGAGCTCACTGGCTCGGGCGCGTTGACGATCACCTCGTGAGCGCCGCGAGCAGCGCCGCTCCAGAACAGGTCGGGGTTCTCAGATGGCGGTGGATCGCGCGCGTCGGGATCCAGCGCCGGATACCGGTTGGGCACGACGCGCACGCGCCATCCGGGGGTGTCGGGCGCGCTGCCATCGGGACGGATCGCGTAGAGCTCGGCGGGTGTGAGGGCCTCGTTGCCCTCAGCGAATGGATCCTCACCGTCAGCCGCGAGCTGCCGGCCCTCGCCGCCCCCGGCTCCGCCCGCCCCGCCCGCGGGCTCGCCGACGCCGCTCCCGGGTCGCCCCGCCCGAACCTCGGCCACGATGGCACGCTGACCGGTCAAGGGGTCGATTCGGATCTCGCTCACCGCGAGGACGCTACCGGGACCCACCGCGCCGTGGCGGGGCGCTCAGGAGAGGTGCTTCTCCATGGCGATGTGCTCGATCCCGGCCTCCATGAAGACGCGCCCGCGGGGCTCATAGCCGGCGGCCTCGTACAGGGAGCGCGCGTAGGTCTGGGCATGGAGCACGAGGCGGCGCGCACCGCCGGCGCGGGTCTCCTCGTCGGCGAGCGCGAGCAGCGCTGAGGCGATCCCCCGGCGCCGGGCCGACTCGCGCACGGCAAGGCGGCTGAACTGCACCGTGGGGCCGACGAACAGCAGACGGCAGGTGGCCAGCAGGACGCCGTCGGAGATGGCGACGAGGTGGACGCCCTCGCCGTCGCGGCCGTCGAGCTCCTCGTAGACGGGCACGCCCTGCTCGACGCAGAAGACGTCGTGGCGCAGGCTCAGGGCCGCCGCCATCTCGGCCTCGCCGCGCACCCGCCGTACCTCGTAGGTCAGCACATCGGTCATCGCAGCACGTAGCGCTTGATGTCGGTTTCCAGTGATGCGGTGCTCTCGTAGGGACCGGCGTGATCGAAGACCTGGGTGCCCTTGCTGTTGATGTACACCGTCTGCGGGATTCCGCCCACCGCCTGCAGGCTGCTCGCGATCTTCTGCGACGGATCGGTGTAGCTCGGATAGCTGACCGGGAAGCGGCCCAGGAACGCACCGGCGGCGGCGTTGCTGTCACGCGAGTCGAGCCCGATGAACGCCACCCGGCGCCCGAGGTGGACCGAGACACGCTGGAAGACCGGGAACTCGCTCTGACAGGGCTCACACCACGACGCCCATTCGTTGACCACCACGGGATGGCCGCGCAGTTTCTTGAGGCGAGCCTGGAACGCCGCGGTACCGCCGGGGAGGAGCTGGTTGCGCTGCGTGTGCAACGAGGCCAGCGCCGGGGGCGAGCCGGCCAGCGCCGAGCTGACCGCGGACCTGGACAGGTTCGCGCTGTGGGGTGTGCTGGCCTTCGGCCGCGTCACCAGGACCGCGACCGCCACCAGCGCCACCAGCAGCGCCGCCAGCGCGGCCAATCTCTTGCGCGGACTCACAGCCGACAAGGTTGCCACACGGCCCGTCCACGGTCGCCGCGAACCCGCTGCGCGCCTGCCATTAGAGGTGGTCCGTTAGATCTGCTTAAATAACCGTTATCCTTCGGGTACGAGGCCGGGGGGACGCTTCTGAGAAACATCGCTGTGCTCGGCCTCGTGCTGAGACTGGCTGAGCCGCCACGACTTCATGCCGCGGCTCGCTCATCCTGACGCAACGCTTCAACCACTGATGGGTGATGACCACCCCCTTTCCAAGTCCTGACGCGATCGCACGCGCCGAATTGCTGACGCACGAGCGCTTCGTCTACGAAGGCGAATCGCTCGAAGATGCGCTGGCCCCTGGGTCAGCCCGTCGGCGCGCGCTGGACGCGGCTGTCGCTGAAGTCGACGCCGGCAACAAGACTCCGTCCGTCAAATGGCGGCGCCAGTTCTCGCTGCTGCTCGGCCTCGAACGGCTGCTCTCCGAAGAGGAGCCGCGCCTCGTCGACGGCACGGTGCTCTCCGCCCACCAGGTCGACGCGCTGTCGGGCACGCTCACCGCTCTTCTCGCCGAGAGTCAGCCCGCCAACGGGTCCGCGACCAACGGCGTCGTTCCCGAGGACATCGTGGCCCGCGAACCATCCGCGGTGCTCGACGCGGTCGCAGCCGAAGAGCCGGCGAACACCGACGAAGAGCCGGCCGACGAGGATGGCGAGCTCGACGACGACCTCGACGACGACCTCGACGACGAGGACGAAGACGAAGACGAAGACGAAGACGAAGAGCCCGAGGACGAGGAGCCCGAGGACGAGGAGCCCCAGGACTGGCAGGACGAGAGCGATGAGGAGGACGGGCAGCTCGCGGAGCAGCCCGAGGATCCCAACGCGGCCAGGCGCTTCTGGTTCGAGCACGCCACCGGCGCGGGCAAGACCGTCGCCGCCCTGGGCTTCGTCGAGGGCTCACGCACCGGCGGCGTCCTGATCCTCACCCATCGCCGCAACCTGGTTGACCAGTTCCACGGCGAACTGCGCGACCGCGGCTACCGCGACCGGATCAGCGCCGCGCTGCTCGACGGCCACGACGCCGCCAACGGACCGGTCACCGTCGAGACCTACCAGTGGTTCGTGCGCAACGCCGGACGCGTCTCCGACGCCTACTCGATCGTCATCTGCGACGAGGCGCACACCGCGCTGGGCGAGAAGACATCGGCCGCCATCCGCGCCTGGTCGGGCCCGATCTTCGTCGGCATGACGGCCACCGGCGCGCTCATCGCCCGCCACGTCACGGACCTGTTCCCGACGCAGACCAGCCGCTTCGACCTCGCCCAGGCGGCGCGGCGCGGCGTGATCTCCCCGCTGCGCTGCATCCGCATCCCGCCCGGACCGGGGGTGCGCACGATCGCCAAGGTGCCTCTGCGCCGTGGCGAGGTGGATACCGAGTTCGACCAGGAGATGCTGGCCCAGCTGCTGGACCAGACCCCGTTCAACGTCGCCATCGCCGACCTCTACAAGACGCGCTTCAACGGCGTGCCGGGCGTGGTCTACGCCGCCGGGGTCAAGCACGCCTACAACGTCGCCCAGGCCTTCCGCGACGTCGGGATCAAGGCCAAGGGCGTCTCGGGCGAGACACCCAAGCGCGAGCTGGCCCGGATCCTGGCCGACTACGAGTCGGGCAAGATCGACGTCCTCATCAACGCCCAGCTGCTGGCCGAGGGCTGGAACAGCCCCCGGGCCACCATCTGCATGCACCTGGCCCCCACCGCCTCCAAGCGCATCTACCAGCAGCGTGTCGGCCGCGTCACGCGGCGCCATCCGGGCAAGGAGGCCGGGATCGTCATCGACTTCGTGCACCCCGCGACCAAGCACGACGACCCGGTGGTCACGCTGCACTCCCTGCTTGACCGCGACGTCTACCGCGGCGGCGCCATCGTCGTCGGACCCGTGCGGCGCGGCCGCGGCCGGCGCGTTCGCGTGGAACGGCGCGTGTTGCCGGTGACGCCCGATCCGGAGCGGCGGGCCGAGGTCTTCGAGCGTGAGCTGTGGCGGATCGCCGTCGAGCACCTCGACTACGGCGAGCAGCATGTGTGGGCGGCGCTCGCGGGGGCGCGCGTGGCCCCCAACGGCTGGCGCCGCGCCAAGGCGATGCTCCACTTCGACCGCGGCGGCGAGCTCAAGCGCCGCTTCCTACTCACGGCGGTCCAGCGCAATCGCAACGCGCAGTTGCGGCTGCGGGCACTCCAGGAGATCGCCGCCAGCCGTGACGCCGAGGCATTCGACAGCGCCATCGACATCATGGGCACCTGGCCGCGCGACGAACGCCGCGACGGCGTCAAGATCATGCTCCAGGCGCTGGCCGAGCGGCGCATCGGCCGTCGCGACCAGGCCAACGCGTGGATCTGGCGCATGGCCGAATACACGCGCGAAGTGCACGAGGAGTACGCCGTGCAGCGCTGGCCCGAGACCAAGCGGCTGCTGGGCCTGCTGGTCAACTCGTCGGGCTCGGCGCACGCGCGCAACGCCCGCCGGCTCGTGCACGCCAGCCGCAAGGAGGACCGGCGCCTGTCCGCCGCCCTGCTCGCCGCCGCGCTCGCCCACACCCCCGAGGCCGAGGAGGCGCTGCGCGGCGCCCGGACCCGGATGGCACGCAAGCCCGCCGCGCTGGCGCGCGAGCTGCTGCGCAACTTCCCCAAGGGCCGTCGCGGCTCCAAGCGGCGGCGCCGCAAGACGGGCGCGACCGCCGGGCCGGGCGGCAACGGCGCCGCCGAGCCGCGGGAGACCACGCTGACCACGCCGGACACTGACGAGCTCGAAGTCGCGGCCGGCACCGATGCCGATGGCCCCGGAGACGATGAGGACCGCGAGTTCGACATTGCGGCCGACACCGACGACCGCGACGAGGACGACAGCCGCGACGAGCCTGAACCCGAAGCGGCTGCGGAGCCCGAGCCGGCTGAGGCCAAGCCGGCGCCCGAGGCCAAGCCCAAGCCCGCGCCCAGGCGCCGCACCCGGACGCCTCGCAAGAAGCCGGAGGCCAAGACCGCGGAGGCCGCCGAGGCTGTGGAAGCCGCCGCAGCGGCCGCGGAAGCCGCCAAGGCCACCGACGCGGCCGACGGCACGGTCGATCAGATCAAGCCCAAGCGCCGGACCCGGGCGCGCCCGGCACAGGACGCCGAAGAGGCCGCGTAGCGCGAACTCAGACGGTGGCGACGGGCACCACGAGCTGCGCGGCCGCCGCCGAGAGCTCCTGTGGCGAAGCGGTCACGACGTCCGCCGCGGTCCCATCGACGTGCCCGGCGGTGCCCAGCGCCGCCTCGGCCGCCTCCACCACGGGGAGCATGACCTCCACAAGTGAAGGATCAAACTGGGATCCGGCGTTGGTGATCATCTGCTCGGCGGCCGCCTCGAACGACATGGCACGCCGATACGGGCGATCGGTGCGCATCGCGCTCCAGGAGTCACAACACGTGATGATGCGCGCTTCGAGGGGGATGGCCTCGCCGGCCAGCCCGTCCGGATAGCCACCGCCGTCCCAGCGCTCATGGTGGGCACGCACGATGGCGCCGACCTCGAGCATGAAGCCGCCGACACGATCGAGCATGCGCTGTCCCTCGGCCGGGTGGGTCTTGATGATCTCCCACTCGTGGGGGTCCAGCTTTCCGGGCTTGTTGATGATCTCCTTCGGGATCCTGATCTTGCCGACGTCGTGGAGCATGGCGCCGAACTCGAGGTTGCGCCGGCGCTCGGGGTCCAGGCCGAGCGCGTCGCCCATCGCCAGCGCCAGGCCGACCACGCCCTCGGAGTGCTCGCCGGTGTAGCCGTCGTCCGCTGCGATGACGTCGCCCAGCAGCAGCGCCGTGCCCCGGTAGGTCTCGTTGAGCTCCAGCAGCTTGCCCAGGCGCTCGCGCCGCTCGTTGGCGAACATCCGCAGGAGCCCGAGCAGCGGCACCACCGCCAGCACTGCGTACGGGGCGGCGTGCAGCTCCTCGGCGGCAAGGAGCGCCACCACGGACAGGGCGGCGTCGATCGGGTACACCCAAACGCAGTCGCGCAGCCGCTGGCGCAGATTCGAGCCACGTGTCACCACCTGGTATACGGCGTCGGCCAGGAAGTCACCGGCGAACTGGGCGGCCAGCGCGGCGACCAGGAGCCCCGGCCCGGCGGCGTCGGGGCGGACACCGGCGATCGTGAACAGCAGCGCCGGTCCGATGGCAAACCATGCGTTGGCCGGACAGCTGAGCAGTTTGAGCGCGGACACACGTCCGGCGAGCACCTCCGGCAGCAGCAGCGCGGCCAACACTCCTGAGACCGCCACCGGGACGAACGGCAACGGCATCGAGAAGAGCATGGGGACGAAGGCGAGCTGGCTGGCCACTGTGAACCCTGACGGTGTCTCGAACTCGACCCGGATGGCCACGCACATGACCGCCACGGAGAGGACGGCCCCCACGGGGTTCCAACCCTGCGGCGACGACAGCAGAAACATCGCGCCGACCGCGGCGACGAACGCGCAGTTGATCGCGAGTTCGACCAGGAGCTCACCACGCGGCCTGGCGGCCGTGGCGCGACGGCGCGTATCGGCGAGCCGTTCCTGCTCTTCCAGAGTGGGCTCCTTGATCATCGTGACGCAGTCTTCCCGGTCATATCTGCGCACGTATCGGCCGGATAGCAGGCGAGCCTTAGGTGGGCCGTGAAGAGAGGACGGTCAGACCGCTCCGACATGCGTCCACAAAACAACTAAAGAAATGAGTAATGGTGTCGAAGGCCCGATGCCCTCCCCGTCAAACAAACTGAAAAGGGCAAACCTGGCGCGAGCCAGGGACGCAAAGCTAGAGGTCTCTGTCTGAGATAGCTCGGCTGCCAGTGCACACCACGGAAGGTGCGTACACATGTTGCAGGGCCTTTTCAGCCGTCATACCCGTCTCGTGGGCGCCGTCATCTCGGCCCTCGGGATCGCCGTCCTGTCCGGTGCTCCGGCCAAGGCGGCACTGATCAGCACCGACGCGTGCGACAACGCCGCGTTGTCGCATCCGTTCACTCAGTGGGGCGACTCGAACGAGTACAAGCTCGTCTCGGGTGGTTCCTTTGAGAACGGAGCGTCGGGCTGGACTCTCAGCCACGGTGCCAGCATCGTGAAGGGGAGTGAGCCCTTCGGCGCAACCGGCTCTGTCGGAGCGTCGTCGGTCTACCTGCCCGCGGGGGCATCGGTGACATCGCCGTTCACGTGTGTGGACGCCGCCTACCCGACTTTCCGCTTCTTCGCGCGCAACAACGGCCTGCTCTCGACCGTCCTCGTGTCGGTCGTGTACAGGCTGCCGCTCCTCGGTCTCGAGGTTGCGGTGCCAGTCGGGCCGGTCGCCCTCTCCACCAGCTGGAGCCCGTCGCTGCCGATGCTGACCGCGTCGGTGCTGACGGGCCTGCTGCACGGGGGAACCGTCCCGATGGGGATTCGCTTCACGGCGCTCACCGGTTCATCGCAGATCGACGACGTGTTCGTCGATCCGAAGATGCACTGAGCACCGAGGCGGGAACACAGCCGGTCCATCCGGCCCGCGTCACGCCGAGCGATCGGCGGGCGCGGGCCGACCGGCATCCTGCGCCGCGACCGCCACGGTCAGCCGCAGACCACCAGCTCGGAGGACAGGGAGGTGAGCCGCTCGTGGCCCTCGTCAGTGAGCGCGACCTCGTCCTCGATACGCACGCCGACGCGACCGGGTTCATAGACGCCCGGCTCCACCGTCACCACGTGACCCGCCGCCAGCGGCTCCGTGACACCTTCATCGCAGTACGGCGCCTCGTGCAGCTCCAGGCCGATTCCGTGGCCCACGCCGTGAGGGAGGCGGCCCGCGTGGCCGGCCGCGTCGATGACGGCAACTGCCGCCCCGTGCACCGCGTCGCCTGTGACGCCAGGGCCGAGCTGCTCCAGGGCGTCCTGCTGCGCCCGGCGCACCACGGCGTGGATCTCGGCGGCGTCCGTGTCAGGCGGGCCGATCGCCAGCGTCCGGGTCATGTCGGAGCGATAGCCATCGACCACGCAGCCGGCGTCCACCATCAGCAGGCCGCCCGGCTCGATGACCCTGTCGGAGGCGGTGTGGTGCGCGCTGGCGCTGTGGGGCCCCCATGCCACCACCGTCTCGAAGGCCAGCGCCTCGGCGCCGTGGTGCTCGCGCAGCCGGCGCTCCATGGCCCATGCCAGCTGGCGTTCTGTCATCCCGGTCAGCCGCTGCTCATACAGCCACGCAAACGTCGCCTCCAGCGGCACGGCCGCGGCCCGCAGCAGCTCGATCTCGGCGGGGCTCTTGACCGCGCGCAGGCTTGCAAGCTCACCGTCGGCGCCGACCAGCTCGGGTGAGAGCGCGCTCAGCCCGTCAGCGATCTGGGTGAAGAGGGCATGGGTCACCTGCCCGGATTGAAAGCCGATCCGCGCCCCGGGCGACAGCCGCTCCTGCAACATGGCCATCGCGCGACCCCACGTGCCCATCGGGACCAGCACCGGCTCCCAGCCGCCGGCGATCTCCTCAGCCTCGGTGCTGAACCCCTCGACCGTCAGGAACGCTGCCCAGTCGGCGCTGACCAGCACGATCGCCAAGGCCTCGCGAGAGAAGCCGGTCAGATAGTGGATCGACGCCGGGTCGGTGACGATGAGCGCATCGAGCTCGGCGTCGCACACGCGACGCTGGAGCGCAGCGCGTCGCGCGGGCCCCTCAGTGCGCGCCAGCGACAGCCTGCTCCACCTCCGCCGCGGCGAGGGCGCGCAGCCGGGGGCCGCGGTCCACCGACGCCTCGTCCTGGTGGGGTCTAAAGGTCAGCACCGCCAGCAATGTCAGCACAAACAACGCGGCGCCGCCCGTCGCAAACACCGCGCGAGTGCCCAGCTCTGAGAGCAGCAGACCGCCGGATACGAAGGCCACCAGCATCGCGATGTTCGCCCCCGTGTCGCGCAGCCCGAATACGCGACCCAGCACCGGGCCGGGCGCGAGCTCCTGGAACAGGCGTATCTCCGGGGAGCAGATGAGAGCGTTGGCGACGCCGGTGACCGCGAACGTCGCTCCCGCCACCACGAGGGTGGGTGCCGCCGCCGTGCCAAGCATCCCGACCGCGCACAGCGCGTTGCCGACGAGCCACAGCCGGCGAAGCCCGGCCACGCGGGTGCCCGCGCGACCGGAGAGCAGTGAGCCGGCGACCATGCCGCAGCCATAGAGACCGACGAGCGCCGCGTAGCCGGCCCGCCCGGCGTGCAGCGCACCGGTGGCAAGGATCGGCTCGGCGACGTTCATCACCGCTCCGGCGAACACAGAGGCGGATCCGATCACCAGAAGGGTCGCAATGCCGGGCGTGCGGCGGGCAGCGTCCACGCCGGCTCGCGTCGCCGCCCACAGGGTCTCCTCGCCCTCATCGCCGGCCTCGCGGGCGCCGCCGCCCAGCGGCAGACGGCAGATCAGAGCCGCCGCCACCAGGAACGTGGCGCCGTTGATCGCCAGCACCAGCGCCGGCGTGCTGAACAGCAGGACGAGCGCCGTAAGTGCGGGTCCGGCCGTCATGCCGAGGTTGCAGATCGCCCCGTAGAGGGCGGTCGCGGAGGAACGTTGGCGTTCGGCGACGAGCTGCGGTAGCGCGGCGCCGACGGCGGGCCGGAGCATCGCCGTGCCGACGCCGGCCACCAGCGCGAGCGCCACGGTGGCAGGGAATGACGAGACGAGCGCCAGCCCCAGGAAGGCGGCCGCGCTCAGGATCTGGGCCCCGACCGCCACGCGGGCGCGGGGCAGACGGTCGGCCAATGCGCCGAAGGGCGCAGACAAGGCGACGCCGGGCAACACGTCAGCCAGCAGCACGAGCGCGATCGCCCAGCTCTGATGCAGCCGCTGGTAGGCGATGAGCACGAGCGCGACGTAGGCGGCGCCGGTCCCGAGCTGGGACTGAAGGTGGGCGATGAAGAAACGGCGAGTGCGGGGTTGGCGCAGAAGAGAGATCACGATCAGGGCGGGTTGGGAGGAATGCGGGCTCGGTCGCCGGCGCAGGAGCCGGCGACCGACCTCGCGGCGACTGGCTAGTCGTGCATCCGGGGGGAGCTCATGACAACGGGCTCGAGCAGCATGGCTGCGTCCTTTCCTGGAATGGTTGACAACGTCGAGCGCCTCGGCCTGACAATTGGCCGGGCGCGGCCCCTTCTAACCCCTATAGCCCCCTATAGGCGACGGGCAATATACCCATCACACTCAATAACGGTCAATAGCGACTCCGCCTTTTGGACGGATGTCTGATCACTGCTGTGGGCCGAGGTGCACCTCGCCGGCGCTGAGCGCCTGGCGTCCCTCGGGGGTGTCGACCAGCAGGCGCCCGTGTGCGTCGATCCCCGCTCCCTGAGCGGTCCCGCCCGCCCAGGTGATCGCCTGTCCCAGCAGGGCGTCGCGGGCGCGCACCGCCTCGAGCATCGCCGCCTCGGCCGCCGCCAGCCACCGCTCCAGCGCCGCCAGCAAGCGTGCCAGCAGCGGCTCGACCGCCTCAGGCGCGAGGCCGAGCGTCCCCGCCCGGCCGGCCAGCTCTGCCGGGAAGTCCGCCGGTGCTACAGCCACGTTCACGCCGACGCCGATGACCCCCCACTCCTCCTGGGGCCGCCCCTCGACGAGGATCCCGGCGACCTTGCGTCCCTCCACCTGGACGTCGTTGGGCCACTTGAGCCGTGCCTGCGGCCCCACCGCCTCCGCGGTCGCCACCCCGGCGCGCAGGGACATCAGCGCCGGCGGGTCGCGCACGATCACCGAGCACAGCAGCGACCGGCCGGGCGGAGCGGTCCAGCTGCGCCCCTGGCGCCCGCGCCCCGCGGTCTGCTCGGCGGCGGTGACGAGCATCCCGTGAGGGGCGCCGACCGCCGCCAGTTCGCGGGCGCGCGTGTTGGTCGAGTCGGTGCTGCGCAGATGCAGCCGCGGGGAGCCGAACGGCGCGGTGGCGCTCATCCCGGGCGGATGCGGAGCTCGTCGTCGAGCCCGAGGCCCAGCCGCTTGGCCGCGTCGCCGTGGTTGACGGCGACGGCCAAGCGCCGCTGCGCGTCCTCGTAGAGGAGCAGTTCGTCGGGGACGGCGTCGGCGAACGTTCGCACGTAGTGGACGGGATGCGCGCTGCCGTCGCCGGGCTCGACGGTGGCGGCACGCCCCAGCCGCAGTCCGGACTGCGCCAGGTCCTCATGGCCCACGTTGAGCTGCAGGTTGCCGAAGCGGTCCACATAGCGCACATGAGCCACCACAGCCCCGTCGCGAACCTCGGACGCGGGAAGGCTGAGCACGACGAGGTCCCCCGCATCCAGGGGCGAGCCGGCGTCGCTCAGGGTTGCCCCGCCGGCGAGCGCGGCGGTCACGGGGGCGAAGATGTCGCGGCCGTGGAAGGTCGCCGAGACGGGCGTGAGACGGAACGTGCTCTGGGCGATGTCGACGACCTCGACGATGCCGCCCGCCGCCTCGGTGGCCACCGTCAGCAGACCATTGTCGGGGCCGACGAATCGCCGGCCGTCGCCGGTGCGCAGGGCCACCGCGCGCCGCTGCGCCCCGACGTCGGGGTCCACCACGGCCAGGTGAACCCCCACCGGGAGGTATGGAATCGCCTCGGCGAGCACGATCGCGCCCGAGCGCACGTCGTGGCGTCCGATGCCATGGGTGAGGTCGATGACGCGGGCCTGCGGGCACGCCTTGGCGATGACCCCGTGGCAGATGCCGACGAAATCGTCGACGAGCCCGTAGTCAGAGAGGAAGGTGATGACCGGTGACGGATGCTGCGTGCTGGGCATCAGCGTGCCGTCGCATCATCCACGATGGCGCCGACCAGCCCGTCGATGTCGTGCCGGGCGGCCTCGACATCGGGCTCGCGGCCGTGCTCGCGCAGGGTGGCGCTCGTCACGGGGCCAATGCTGACCAGGCGGGCGGCCTCGGGCATCTCGCCGTCGAGCGAGGCAAAGAAGAAGCGGACCGTGGAGGACGAGGTGAAGGTCACGTAATCCGCCCCGGCCACCGCTTCGCGCTGGAGGTGAGACATCGGCTCGGCCACCGTCTCATACAGGTCCAGCACGTCGACCTCGGCGCCACGCTCGCGCAGCGCGTCAGGGAGCACGTCGCGCGCCTGGGCGGCCCGAGCGACGAGCGCCCGTGTCACCGGGACGCCCTCCAGCGCCTGCACCAGGCCCTCGGCGACGAACTTCTCAGGCACGACATCGGCCACCAGGCCATGCTCGCGCAGCGCCGCCGCCGTCCCCGGGCCGATGGCGGCGATCCGCGGGCGGGCCGCGCCGGCCGCGCCGCCGAACGCCCGAGCGTCCTGCCCGGCGCGATACAGGCGATCGAACAGCAACCGCACGCCGTTGGGGCTCGTGAGGCAGACGAGGTCGTAGCGCGAAAGGTCGGGAGCGGGCCCGTCGATCTCCTGGATGCGGATGGCCGGTGCCTCGACCACGGCGGCGCCCAGGCCGCGCAGCCGCGACGCCAGCCCGCTGGCCTGGGCTCGCGCCCGGGTCACGGCAACGGTCCGCCCGCCCAGCGGGCGCGACTCAAACCAGGCCAGCTCGGAGCGCAGCGCGGCCACCGGCCCGAACACCGAGATGGCCGGCGCCCTGACCCCGGCGTCGGCGGCTACGCCGGCGATCGTCTCGAGCGTCCCGGCGACCACCCGCTGATCGGGGAGCGTGCCCCGCTGGATGACCGCGGCGGGTTCGTCGCCGGAGCGTCCACCCGCGATCAGTTCCTGGGCGATCGCCTCCAGGCGCCGCACGCCCATGTAGACCACGAGCGTGCCCGGGAAGCGCGCCAGCGCCGCCCAGTCCAGCGATGACTCGGCCCCACCCACCCCGAACTTGGCCGGGTCCTCGTGGCCGGTCACGAAAGCCACCGCGCTGGCGGCGTCGCGGTGAGTGACCGGGATGCCGGCGTAGGCGGACGCAGCCACGCCGGCGGTCACGCCCGGAACCACCTCGAACGGGATCCCGGCGGCGCGCAGCCGCTCCGCCTCCTCGCCCCCGCGCCCAAAGACGAACGGGTCCCCGCCCTTGAGGCGCACGACCTCGCGCCCGGAGGCGCCGTATTCGAGCAATCGCGCCACGATGTCGTCCTGCGATACCGACGGGCCACCGCCCTCCTTGCCGGCGTAGATGAGCTCCGCGTCGGCCCGGGCGCCGTCCAGCGCGGTCGCGGGGATGAGGCGGTCATAGACGATGACGTCCGCGCTCGCGATCAGCTCCAGCGCGCGCGCCGTGAGCAGGCCCGGGTCGCCCGGCCCGGCACCGACCAGGTAGACGGTCACGCCGACACCGCGACCTCGGACCGGCGCAGGAGCTCCGCGGCCCCCGCAGCCAGCATCCGCTCGGCGCAGGCCATGCCGACCTCGTCCGCGCCCGCGCTCACCTCGTCGCGCAGCCATGCCGAGCCGTCGGGCAGGCCCACCCATGCCGTGAGGGTGAGACGGCCGTCGCCGATCACCTGGGCATGGGCGCCCACCGGGGTGTTGCAGGACGCGCCGAGGGCGTTGACGAGCACGCGCTCGGCGGTGACACACGCCGTCGCGTCCGGGTCTGAGACGGCGGCGAGCCGATCGGCCGCGATCGCTCCCGAGCAGGCCTCGAGCGCCAGCGCACCCTGTCCCGCGGCGGGGACGAACTCCGTGATCAGCCCCCCGGCCTCGTCGCCGCGGCCCAGGCGCTCCAGGCCCGCGGCAGCGAGGATGAGGGCGTCCACCTCACCCGCGGCGAGCTTGCGCAACCGGGTGTCGACGTTGCCGCGCAGCTCGCGGACGTCGAGGTCGCCACGCTGGGCGCGCACCTGGGCGGTGCGGCGCAGGCTGCTCGTGCCCACGGAGGCGCCCGGGGCCAGCTCGGCCAGCCCGGCGGCCCCACAGATGACGTCGCGGGCCTCGGCGCGCTCGGGGATCGCCACCAGCTCCAGCCCCTCGGGCAGTTCGGTGGGAACGTCCTTGGCCGAGTGCACGGCCACGTCGATGCGGCCGTCGAGCAGCGCCTGCTCCAGCGCCGATACCCACCGCGATTTGTCACTGGCCGCGGCGCCGCGGTCGCCGAGGGTGGTGACCTCCACGATCTCGACCCTGGGCCCCAGGCGCTCGGCCACCCAGCGCGCCTGCACCAGGGCCAGGGCGCTGCCTCGCGTGCCGATGCGCATCAGCGAGGCGGCCGGGAGCGGTTTCCCCGAGCCGCCGCGCGGGCGGGCAGCTCGTGGATCTCTGCCCCTCCGGCGGCGAGCTCGCCGTCGTCGGCCAGGGCCGCGTCGAGCGCCTCGCCGGCGGGGACGCCCTCCTCCACCGTCAGCCCGAACAGATCGCGGACGAGCGCCATGCGCGCGTGCACCCGGTCGTCATGCATCGTCTTCATCTGCAGGGTGGGCTCGTGCAGCAGACGGTTGACCACGGCTCGTGCGACGGCGTCGACCCGCTCGAGATCGCGCGGCGAGGCCGACTCCCACTTGGCGCGGTTCTCGTCCACCACCTGGCCGGCGATGTCCGCCGCGTGGGTGCGCAACGCCGCCAGCGTCGGCAGCACCTCCAGCGAACCCAGCCACGCCGCGAACTTCTGGATCTCCTCCTCGATGATCCCCTCGGCGCGCCGCGCCTCGGTCTGGCGGACCTTCCGGTTGCGAGTGGCGATCGCCTGCAGGTCGTCGATGTCGATCAGGGTCACGCCCTCCAGGCCCGCGCATGCGTCGTCGATATCGCGGGGGACGGCCAGGTCGATGAGCAGCAGCGGCCGGCCCTCCCGAGCGCGCATGACGTCGGCGATCTCGCGGACCTCGAGCAGCAGATGCGGTGACGCGGTGGCGGCGACGACGATGTCCGCGCCCGCGAGCGCCTCGGGCAGCTCGTCGAGCGGGATGCTCGTGCCGTGGTAGCGGCGGGCCATGCTGAGCGCTCGGTCGCGCCGGCGGTTGGCGACGAAGACGAGGGCGGCCCCGCTGTCGGCCAGGGCGCGCCCGGTCAGCTCGCCCGTCTCGCCGGTGCCGATGATGACCACGTGCCGGCCGTCGAGAGCCCCGAGGGTTTCTCGCGCCAGCGCCACCGCCGCCCCGGGCAGGCTGAGCTGGCCCTCGCCGACGGCCGTTTCGGTGCGCACGCGCTTACCGGTGGCCAGTGCCGCGCCGAACAGGCGGTTGGTGAGGGGGCCGGTGGTCTCGCGGCTCAGCGCCGCCTCGTATGCGCGCTTGACCTGACCCTGGACCTCGGCCTCGCCGACGAGCATCGAGTCCAGCCCCGAGACCACGCGGTAGAGATGGCGCGCGGCGTCGCAGTTGCGATGTGAGTAGATGGCGCCGGCCAGCTCGGTGGGACGGATCCCGGCCTGACGGGCGAGCATCGTCAGCACCGTGGACTCGGCCTCGACCGGGTCGCCGACGACCAGGTAAAGCTCGGTGCGGTTGCAGGTCGAGACCGCGACCGCCTCGTGGACCTCGGCGCCACCCCGCAGGTCACGCAGGAACGCCGTGGCGCGCGCCTCGGGGAGGGCCATGCGCTCGCGCACCTCGACGGGCGCTGTCTTGTGCGAGACGCCGATGGTCAGCAGCTCGCTCACAGCACCGCCTCGTGCTCGCGATCGGCGCCTGGGTCGCCGGCGGCGCGGGCGGCCTCGACGTCGCGGCGCAACTCGGCGAGCTCGTGCTCGAGACGCTGCGCCCGGACGGCCATGATCGACACATAGATGAGGATCAGGACGACGAAGACGATGTAGGCCGCGGCGACGTACTTGCCCGAGGTGCCCAGCGGCAGCGCCGGTGCGGAGGCGATCAGCAGGCTCACGACGGCGCCGCGCTCCGTCCCACCGGCCGCACGGCATCGTCGCCGAGGAGGGTGCGGCGCAGCCGGCGCACCTGCGAGCGGGCGTTCTTGGCCGCCATCTCGTACTTCCACAACGTCACGTAGAGCAGCGCGACGCCGGCCAGCGCGATCACAAACGCCAGCGCCATCGCCGGGGGCAGGTTGGCGCTGCTCAGCGTCAGCACACGCGGGTGCACGTAGGCCGTGGCCAGCGACACCGCGAGATAGTTCAGAGGCACGAACGCGCCGGCGACGATGGCGAAGACGCTGGCATAGCGCGCCTGGCGCTCAGGGTCCTCGATGGAGAAGCGCAGCGGCTGGTAGGTGGCGAACAGCAGCAGGACGATCAGGTAGGAGACGAGCGTCGGCTCGTTCCACACCCACCAGTGGCCCCAGGACGCCTTGGCCCAGATCGAGCCAGTGAGCAGCCCGCCCACGCCGAAGATCAGCGCCATGTGGATGGCCACGTAGGAGCGCATGTCCCAGGCCCGATCGCCGGTCCGCAAATAGCCGATGGCCAGCAGGCCGCCGAAGATGAACCCGCCCAGCGAGACGATGGCCAGCGGCACGTGGATGTAGAAGATCTTCTGCACGAAGCCCTGGCTGGCGTCCAGGGGCGCATAGAAGAACACCAGCGCGAGCGCGGCGCCAAGAGTGATTGTGGTGGCCAGCGACAGAGTGCGCAGGCCCTTGCCGTAAGTGGGGGAGATCGCTATTCCTCCAGCAGGAAATCGAACACCGCGTACGCGATCAGTCCGAACACCACATCATAAAGAGCCAGGATCAGGAGCCACTTCCCTGGCGGGGTCCGGGAGGCGTGGGTGGCGGCGAGCAGGGGGCCGGCGGCCCGCGCAGTGGCGATGAGCGCCGGGACCAGCAGCGGGAGACCGAGCATCGGGCCGATCAGGTCCCGCGCCCGGGTGTGGACCGCAATGGCGGACACGAAGGTCCCGATCACCGACAGCCCCAGGTTGGCCAGTGCCAGCAACAGGATCAGCCCGGGGAGCGCGTGACCCAGCGACGGGCCCAGCAAGAACAGCCCGAAAGCCGGCACGGCGACGATCTCGAGCACCACCAGGAACAGGAAGAGCGCGGTGGCCTTGGCCACCAACAGCGCGCTGCGGTCCACCGGAGCCAGGAGGAAGGCGTCAAAGCCGCCCTGCTCGCGTTCGGCAACGAACAGCCGGTTGACGCCCAGCATCGCCGCAAACAGCAGCGTGACCACCAGCACCCCCGCGGCGAGCTGGCCGTCGATCGTCGCGCGGTTCAGGCCGAAGTGGAAGATCACGAACGTGACCAGCGCGAACAGGACCATCGCCGGAACGGTCTCCCAGGTCCGCATCTCCAGGCGGAGGTCCTTGCGCAGCACCACCACGGCGGTCCTCATGCGTACAGCGCCCCGAGTTGCTCTTCGCCGAACTGACCGGGATCGCCCACGTAGGCCGGCCGGCCGTCCTTGAGCGCCAGCACCACGTCGGCCTCGGCCAGCGCCGCCCGCGGATCGTGGCTGGTCAGCACCCGGGTGCAGCCGCTGTCGCGGCCGATGAGCGGCTCGATGAGCTCCGAGGCCCCGGGGTCGAGGTTGGCTCGCGGCTCGTCGAGCAGCAGCAGCCGGGGGCGGTGCAGGACGGCCCGGGCGACGGCCAGGCGCTGGGTCATCCCCCGCGAGAGCAGCCTGACCGGGTCCGACGCTCGGCGCTCCATCTGCACCGCCACGAGGACCTCCTCCACGCGCTCGGGCTCGATCCGATGCAGCCGCGCGTGGTACTGGAGGTTCTCGCGACCGCTGAGATCGCGATAGAGCAGGGGTTCGTGGCCGAGCAGGCCGAGCTGGCCGCGCACCAGGTGCGCACGGGCGGGTACGGGCTCACCAAGCAGGTGGACCTCGCCCTCGTGGGGGCGCAGCAGGGAAGCCAGGATCCGCAGGAGGGTGGTCTTGCCGGCGCCGTTGCGGCCCAGCACGGCCAGCGTGGCGCCCGCCGCCACCGTCACTGAGACATCGCGCAGCGCGGTCCGCTCGCCGAAGTGGCGTCCGACCGCGCGCAACTCAATGGCCGGGGGTCCGCTGACCACGCTCACGTTGCAACGTCGCCACGACGTGCTGGAGCGTCGGCGCGATCACTCCGAAGAGCTCGCCGATCGCCTTCGGATTGCCAGGGAAGTTGATGATCAACGAGCGGCCCACGATCCCGGAGACGCCCCGCGTCAGGATGCCCATCGGCGTATGGCGCACCGCCTCGGCGCGCAGCGCCTCGGCAAAGCCCGGCGCGGCGCGATCGATCACCGCCTCGGTCGCCTCGGGGGTGACGTCGTCGTCGGTGAGCCCGGTCCCGCCGGTGGTGAAGATGAGTGACGCTCCCTCGGCAGCCCGTCGGCGCAACCAGTCCTCGATGGCGGCTCGGTCGTCGGGGAGGACGTCGCGGGCGATGACCTCGGCGCCGGCGGCCTCCGCGTGCTCGGCCAGGGCCGCGCCCGAGAGGTCTTCGGTCTCGCCCGCGGCGACGGATGTGGACACGGTGAGGATGGCGGTCTTCATCACGCTGAGCATAGGTGGGCGCCGGTCCGGGAGCGGTGCCGGTCCGGGAGGGGCGCCGATGCGGCTCAGCGACGGCTCAGCGCTGCCAGTGCCCCGAGCGCCCGCCCGACTTCTCCAGCAGCGCCACGCCGGCGATCTCGGCCCCTCGCTCGACGCCCTTGACCATGTCGTACACCGTCAGCGCCGCCACCGAGGCCGCCGTCAGCGCCTCCATCTCCACCCCGGTCGGGCCGGTGGTGCGCGCCTCGGCGATGAGCTCGATCTCCCCGGCGGCGACGTCGATGGCGCCTTCGACGCCGACGTAGGACAGCGACAGGGGGTGGCACAGCGGAATGAGCTCGGAGGTGCGCTTGGCCGCCTGGATCCCGGCGATCCGCGCCACGCCGATGACGTCGCCCTTGGGCGCATTGCCCTCGGCGACCTTGGCCGCGGTCTCGGGCGAGACCCGCACGACCGCGCGCGCCCGGGCACGCCGCTCGGTGGCGGGCTTGGCGGACACGTCGACCATGCTGGCCTGCCCCGAGGCGTCCAAGTGGGTGAGCTCGCTCTCGCTCATGGCCGGCGCGGGTCCCTGCTCACCCGGCGACGGGAGCGTGGGCGCGCTGGGCCGCCGCGATGAGATCGCGAACTTCGGCCGGCCGTCCGCCGCGCAGGAGCGCGATGGGATCCGGGTCCCCGTTGACGATCGACTCGAAGAACTCCTTGCGGTCCTGATAGGTGGGCAGCGTGCCCTTGGCCCAGCCGCGAGCGTCGTTGAGCAGGACGGCGAGGTCTGCGTATGGCTCGCCGAACAGCTCGGCGATCTCGCGCTTCATCCGCTTGGCCAGCGCGGGCGAGGCGCCCGCGGTCGAGATCGCCACCGCCAGCGGGCCAGTGCGCACGATCGCGGGCAAGATGAAGTTGCACAGCGGCGGGACGTCCACGACGTTGACGAGCATGGCCCGCCGCTCGGCGTCGTCGAAGACGCGGATGTTGACGTCGGTGTCGTTGGTGGCGGCGATCGCGATCAGGCAGCCGTCGAGGTCGCCGGACTCATACCCGCGGCGCTGCCACCGGATCGAGCCCTCGTCGGCCAGCTCGCGCAACGCCGGATGCGCCTCGGGGGCGACGAGCGTGACCTCGGCGTCGCAGGCGAGCAGGCCTTCGACCTTCTCCAGGCCGACGTCGCCACCGCCGATCACCGCGCACCGGCGGCCCTTGAGCCGCAGGCAGGCGATGTAGAACGGCGTGTCGAGCATGTCGCGCACGCAGCTCTGGTCGCAGATTCCCTTGCGGTACTGGCAGACGCATTCCTTGCCGGAGTAAGCCTGAGCGGGCATGCGATTAAGCGTAGCCCGCCCGTGCCTGCACTATCAGCGCTTCAGCGCGTCCTTGGCCAGCCGCCCGCCCAGGCGCAGGAGCGGGACGGCCCCGTCACGCAGCGCCGCGGCGCGGATCGACGGCCGTCCGTAGAGCACCTTGGCCGTCTGGCGCAGCGCCAGACCCAGCGTCTCGTCGTAGGGGTGCCACCACGGGTTGCGGATCGCCGAGGGCTCCCACACGCGTAGCTTGACGTTCACGCACTCATACAGCCCGAACCTGGAATGGGTGCGGCCCAGCCCCGACTCCTTGACCCCGCCCCAGGAGCACTGGCAGGCGCCGTGACTGAACATGTGGTCGTTGATCCAGACCATGCCCGCCTGAAGCTCGCGGGCGAACCGCTCCCCCTTGCCGCGATCCGACGTCCACACCGACGCGCCCAACCCGAACTCCGAGTCGTTGGCCAGCGCCAGCGCCTCGTCCTCGGAGTCCACGGTGATGATCGGGAGCACCGGCCCGAAGATCTCCTCGCGCATGATCCGCATCTCGTGGCTGACGCCGGTGAGGACCGCCGGGGCGTAGAAGTCGCCCGTCAGCCCCTCCGCGGGCGGCCCGTCGAGTGGGCCGCCGCCGTGCAGGGTGGCGCCGGCAGCCACGGCGTCGTCGACGAGCTCGCGCACGATCTCGAACTGGTCGCGCGACACCATCGGCCCGATCTCCGTGTCCCAGCCCATGGGGTCGCCCACCCGCAGGGCCCGCGCCCCGGCGACGACCCCGGCGGTGAAGCGGTCGGCCACGTCGCGCATCACGTACACACGCTCGATTCCCGAGCACGTCTGGCCGGCGTTGGCAAATCCACCCCACAGCGCGCCGGCGACGGCGTGCTCGAGATGAGCGTCGCTCAGCACGATCATCGGGTCCTTGCCGCCGAGTTCGAGCACCGAGCCCTTCAGGCGCCGGGCACACTCCTCCCCCACGCCACGCCCGGTGTCGACCGAACCGGTGAAGAACACCTTGGCCACGTCGGCTCTCACCACCGCCGCGCCGGTCCCCGGTCCGTGGACGACGCGGATGAGACCCTCGGGCACGCCGGCCCGCTCGAACACCCGGGCGATCCGGTCGCCGAGCAGCGGCGTGAGCGACGCCGGCTTGAGCACGACGCCGTTGCCAGCCATCAGGGCCAGCGCCACCTCGCCGAAGGGAATGCTCCACGGGTAGTTCCACGGCGAGATCACGCCGATGACCCCGAGCGGCTCGTAGGTGAACGCCGTCTGCTTGGTCTTGAGGAACAGCTGGGGCATGGGGACCGACTCGTCGGCCAGGATGCGCTGCCCCTCGCCCGCGATCCAGTGCAGGGCGTCGATCGTCGGCAGCACCTCCATCGCGAACGCCTCGTTGCGGGGCTTGCCCTGCTCGGCGACGATGAGGTCGCGGATCTCGTCGGACTCGTCGATGAGGACCTGAGCGGCGCGCTCCAGATACCGGGCGCGGTCGCGAAGCGTGAGCTGGGCCCAGAACGGCTGGACCTGGGCGACGCCCGCGACGACCGCGGCGACGTCGTCGGGCGCGGTGACGGGCACCGCGCCCAGGCGGGCGCCGGTGGCGGGGTTGAAGGACTCGAGCTGGTCGGCGGCGGAGGCGGTGGCAGTCATGCGGCCGAGCGTATCGCCGTGGCATGGGCCACGAGCGCGCCGGAGAGCAGTCCGGCCAGACCGTCGGTCTGTGCCTCGTCGACCACCACCAGCGTCGGCTCGGTGGGGCGGTCGAGCTCGATCGCCGCGACCCCCAGGACGGTCTCCCGAGCGTCGATCAGCGCGGTGGCACACAGCACGAGCCTGGTGAGCAGGTCGAAGCTGACCAGGCGTGCCAACGACAGCTCGTGGACGGGGATGCTCTGACGGGCGTAGAGGTCCGCGATCGCCGCCAGATCGCGCCGGCGCACGAGTCGCAGGCACACGCGCGGGCCTCGCGGCAGGGCGTGGTACCGAGCAAGCAGGGCCCCCGGAGTGTGGCGCTCAACCATTCCTACAGCGTAGTAGCTTCGTCGGTTGGGCCAGCCACGGCACCGCGCTTCAGGTCGCGCAAATACGCGGAATGTGCAGCTATTTCGGCCTGGCTGCACGTCCGCGCCCACGTTGGATCTCACGCAGGCGCTCGCGCAGCGACGCCTCGGCGTCGTCGGGCTCGTAGAAGCGCGCCCCGACGGCGGGGTCGGGCAGCAGTTCCTGCGGGCTGAGGTGGTCGGGGCGGCGGTGCGGGTTGTCGTAGCCGCCGTCGCTGCGGGTGGACGAACGAAGGTGCGCGGGCGGCGCGGCGGCGCCGTGCTGCGCGATGTAGTCGCGCGCAGCGAAGACCGATCGCTTGGCCGCGTCGGACTTGGGAGCCAGCGACAGGTAGATGGCCGCCTGGGCCAGCGCGAACTGGGCCTCGGGCAGCCCCACGTGCTCGACGGCGGCCGCGGCGGCGGTGGCGACCGTGAGGGCCTGGGGGTCGGCGTTGCCGATGTCCTCGGAAGCCAGGATCACCATCCGGCGCACGATGAAGCGCGGGTCCTCCCCGCCCTCCAGCATCACCGCGAGGTAGTACAGCGAGGCGTCGGGGTCGGAGCCCCGCGTGGCCTTGATCCACGCGGAGATCGTGTCGTAGTGGTTGTCGGCCTGGCGGTCGTAGAGCAGTGCCCGGCGCTGCAGCGCATCCTCGGCGTGGGCCAGGGTGACTTGGTTATCCGCGCCCGCGGCCTCGCACGCGAGCTCCAGCGCATTGAGCGCCGTGCGCGCGTCTCCGCCGGAGCGCTCGGCCAGGAACTCGAGCGCGCCCTCGTCCACCTTCTCCTCAGGCCCGCAGTGGCCGGCCGCCACCGCGCGGTCGAGCACCGTACGGATCTGCGGGGGCCCGAGAGCCTCGAGCTGGTAGACGTGGGTCCGCGAGATGAGCGCGGAGTTGACCTCGAAGTAGGGGTTCTCGGTGGTGGCGCCGATGAGCGTGATCACCCCGTCCTCCACCGCGGGCAGGAGCGCGTCCTGCTGAGCCTTGTTGAAGCGGTGGATCTCGTCGAGGAAGAACACCGTGCGCCGGCCGCTGCGCAGGCGCTCGCGCGCGCGTTCGATGACCGCACGCACCTCGGCGCGTCCCGCCGCCACCGCGCTCTCCTCCTCCAGCGCGGCGTCGGAGGCCCGCGCCACGATGCGGGCCAGCGTCGTCTTGCCCGACCCGGGCGGCCCATGCAGGATCATCGAATGGGGACGGCCCTCCTCGATGGCTCGGCGCAGCGCTGAGCCCGGCGCCAAGAGCCGCTCCTGGCCCACCAACTCGTCCAGTGTTGTGGGGCGCATGCGCGTGGCCAGCGGGACCTCGGCGCCGGCCGGGTCCTGCGGCGGGGCGTCCTCGCGCCGCGCCGCGCCCGGCGCCACGTCCTCGCCGAACAGTCGCTCCATCGCTTTCAGTATGTCTCCGCCCGGCCGGATACCGTTCACGCACCCATGCATCCCACGGCCGCGAGATTGCAGGAGCGCCTTCACGAGCGGGGCCTCGACATCGCCGTGGTGGCACTCGATGACTCTGCGCGGACGG